>NZ_JABMKZ010000022.1 GCF_013204855.1 Paenibacillus alba
TGTATTAGGCACGCCGCCAGCGTTCGTCCTGAGCCAGGATCAAACTCTCCATTGTACCGAACAATTACTTGTCCGTATATTTGAAAGCTGAAATGCTCAATTGACTTGCTAGCGAGATTTTGCAATCTCTTTTTTTGAACGATTGCTCGTTCGTGCTTACTCACTCGTTGTTCAGTTTTCAAAGATCAATGTTTCTTGCTCAACCCGCTCTCTTTCGAAAGCCGGAAGATCAATATACCATACTAATTATTCGAATGCAACTTGTTTTTCTTAAGCTGCTTCTTTATCCCCGCATGTCTCAGCGGCAACTTTTATAAGATACCACAGATAGGTTAAGCGAGTCAACAACGAATTCACACGTTTTTAATTCCACTAGAGCAAAGTCAATTTCAGTCCAGCAAGCAGCAATACCCCTGGTATGCCAAGAACCGTAACCGTCCCTAAGGTTGCTGTATTAATGGGAATTTCAAACTGTGTATAAGCACTAAGTAAATTAAGCGCATATAAGAGGAACGCAGCCACTACAATATTCAAACCAAGAGCTGACAGAACTCTGCCTACGCTGCGATTGCGAAATACAACCAACACCAGCATCAATGATGAGAAGAGAAGCAGCCCCCACACCACATATTTGAGATACACGTTCTACACCTCCATTAAGCGATCACTGTCGATCAGACTGACGCCTAGCTTTTTGGCTTGCTTGATGAGCATTTCAAATCTTTTCTCAGCAGCTTCCATTGCATAGATGGCATAGTCGATCTGATCCTTGTCCAGAGCAAATTCAAAGTGAGCTTGTGCGGCAACCCATGTCTGATGAGCATCCCGAATCTCTAGAATCAGCATCTGCTTGTCCTTTATTTGTTCTTCTTTTAACTGCTTCGCCTGAGGACTCTTCAAACCATACTTCCCTAATAAGGCTGGTCTCACCTGCAAAACCTCCATTCCTCCCATAGCGGGGTGATCTATCCTTATCCATATGGAGGGAATGGAGCCTTTAGAACCATGCAATCTTCGTTTATGGCATAAAAAAAAGAGAGCTCGGCAGCTCCCTCTTCTCGTACAGTTGACTTGCTTATATTTCTCGGCGGCCTTCCATGGCTTTGGTCAGCGTCACTTCATCCGCATATTCCAAATCTCCGCCTACAGGCAATCCATGCGCAATACGCGTCACTTTGAGCCCGAAAGGCTTGATCAATCTGGACAAATACATGGCTGTCGCTTCACCCTCAATATTAGGATTCGTAGCCAAAATCAATTCTTGCACCGTTTCATCACCCAATCGCTTGAGCAATTCGGCAATATGAATCTGATCCGGTCCGATTCCCTCCATTGGCGAGATTGCACCATGAAGCACGTGATAGTATCCTTCGAATTCTTTGGTCCGTTCCAATGCGACCAAGTCCTTAGGCTCCTGCACCACACAAATGACCGATCCATCCCTGCTTTTGTCTTGACAGATGCGGCATGGATCAACGTCTGTGATGTTGCAGCAGACTGAACAATAGTGAAGGTTCCTTTTGACATTGACGAGGGCCTTCGCGAAATCAATCACGTCTTCTTCTTTCATACGAAGAACATGAAACGCAAGGCGCCCCGCAGTCTTAGGGCCAACTCCCGGCAGGCGGGAGAAAGCATCAATTAACTTGGATATCGGTTCGGGGTAATACAAAGGAGTTCTCCTTCATTGATCAGAATCGTTGCTCTTGATGTTAGAACAAACCAGGGATGTTCATGCCACCTGTAAATTTGCCCATATCTTTGTTTGCGATCTCTTCGGCTTTGGTCATTGCGTCGTTTACAGCTGTAAGGACTAGATCTTGCAGCATTTCAACATCTTCCGGGTCTACTGCCTCTGGCTTGATGATAATACTTTGAACTTTCTTGTGACCGTTGATCATCACCGTGACGACACCGCCGCCTGCTGTACCTTCGATCATTTTTGTGCCTAGCTCTTCTTGTGCTTTCATCATTTGTTCTTGCATTTTCTTCACTTGCTTCATCATTTGGTTCATGTTATTCATCGCAGGTAGCTCCCTTATATTTAGTCTAGTCTTCTTTAATCGTCACTAGATTCTCGCCAAACAACTGGATTGCTTCTGAAATCCATTCTTCCTTCACTGGTGCGCCATTCACGTCTTGCGATTCTAACTCCATCACTTCCGGAGCTGAGCTGACGGCGTCATTTCGCGCATCGTCCCACTCTTTGCGCATGATGGTGAGCAAGCGCATCGGCTTGCCGAGTACGGCAGCCAGAACCTGCTCAATGATGACTTTGTTTTCGGGTTTCTCGGTAGTGTTGCGGTGCATGTCATTTTTGAAAGCGACCAGAACGACATCATCCAGCATGGATACGAGGTCACCATTTACGAACCAAGCGTGAACCGTAATTTTCTTTTCTTTGACATCACCTAACACTTGGCTCCACTTCATCAAAGCAGACTTAGTCTCCGCGCCCTCTGCAGCTTTCAAGTAGCCATCCAGCTTGATGCCGGATTTCTTCGATGGCGCTGAGGCCACTGGCACCTTGGCCGCCGGTTTCGCTTGTGCATCCGCAGAGGCACCCGCTACTCCCGATTTTACCAGTCCAGCTACCTGATCTTCAAGTTGTTGCAGCTTTTTGGTCATTTGCGCCAAAAGATCACCTTGCGGCGCGCGACTTCCGACTTCAGCAAGACCTGCTGATGTGCCGCTTTCGGCTCCGCTATGACCGCCGCACATTTTCATAATCGAAATTTCAAGCAAGGTCTGCGGCTGTACCGAGTACTTCATTTCGCTTTGATAATGATTCAGCGTCTCGATCATGGCCATCATTTCACCGGCTGAGAAGTGACTGGCAATGTCTCGCAGCTCGCCCATATCAAAAACGCGTTCCGTAATCACGGGCGAATTCGGCACCATGCGAACCATAAGCAAATCGCGGAAGTAGTTGATCAAATTTTCAATACATTTGTCAGCACTCTTGCCTTCTTGCATGAAAGTATCGATCAGCTCCAGCGCGGCGCCAAGGTTCTTCTCTTTGATGAAAAGCACGAGTTTCTTGAACTGATCCGAAGCCACACCGCCAGTAATGGACAGAATATCCGCGAGCTGCACTTCGCCTGTGGCAAATGAGGTCGCTTGATCCAAAAGGCTGAGGGCATCCCGCATCCCACCATCGGATAATCTCGCGATATAGTGGAGAGCTTCTTCGTTAATCGCTATCTGCTCTTGCTCACAAATATACTTGAGCCGCATTACTTGATCATCCATCGAAACACGGCGAAAGTCAAAACGCTGACACCGCGAAATAATCGTAGCAGGAATCTTATGCGGTTCCGTGGTCGCCAAGATGAACATAACATGAGCCGGAGGCTCTTCCAACGTCTTGAGCAGGGCATTAAACGCTTCGGTCGTGAGCATGTGTACTTCATCTATGATATAGACCTTTTGTCTAACTTCTGTTGGGGCATACTTCACTTTATCCCGAATATCCCTGATTTCTTCCACACCGCGATTCGAGGCCGCATCGATTTCGACAACGTCCATCACGGCGCCTTCGGTGATTCTTTCACAGGCCGAGCAGGCATTGCACGGTTCTTCGGCAGGGCCATGCAAGCAGTTCACTGCTTTGGCCAAAATTTTGGCTGTACTGGTTTTCCCCGTTCCCCGAGGACCATTAAACAAATAAGCGTGGGTAAGACGATTCTCTCGCAAAGAATTCTGCAGCGTCTGCGTGATATGCTTCTGACCGACAACATCACGAAACGTCTGAGACCTCCACGTTCGATACAGAGCAATATGTGCCATAGTGTTCCTCTCCAATAATCCCTGTATGGAATGACTGAATCCATTATACTATAACCCACCTAGGGATGAAATAGAGGATCAAGCATAGGGGATGGATATCGTAAACGTCGTTCCGAAGCCTTTGGAGGATACCCGGATCGTCCCGCCCATATCATGAATAATTCGTTGGCAGACGGAAAGGCCTAACCCTGTACCGGTATCCTTGGTTGTGAAGAAGGGATCGAAAATTTTATCAATGACGAACATCGGGATGCCTGAGCCTGTGTCATGGATATCAATACAGACGTTCCGGTCCACGGTTTCTACCTTCTCCGTAATAGTTAGCATCCCTCCATCCGACATGGCTTCTATCCCATTTTTACAAATGTTCAAAAATACTTGCTTAAGAAGCTCTCGATCGGCAATCACTTCGGGCAGATGATAGGACGCCTCATACTGGAGATGAACGTTGTAGAGAATGGCCTCATTATTGATGATCGGCAAAATCCCTCGGAGTACTTCCGTCACATCTATGCGCTCATAAGAGACATGTTTCGGCTTGCTGAGCAGCAGGAATTCATTGACGAGCTCATTAATTCGGTTGATTTCTTCCAACATAACTTCAGTATAGCTCTGCTCTTTATTCATCCCTTGCACTTCGAAGGTGCGGCGCAGCACTTGCAGAAAGCCTTTGATGGACGTCAGCGGGTTGCGAATCTCATGTGCCGTGCCGGCAGCAATTTGTCCGATCATAGCCAATCTATCGCTTCTTTGTACCATTTCTTCCAATGACCGCATATTGGTGACATCTTTGAAAATAACATAGGCACCGACAATGTTGCCTTGACTATCTTTCAACACGTTGGAATCCAGCAATAGTTCAAATCGCTCCATATTATTGGTCCAGGAGACCGCATGGTTGCGCACAACAGCGCCGTGGAGAACCGTTCTTTGCACAAGCTTGTGCTGGCTCGGCACGGTTGCAAAAATCTCATCCAGCGATTTATTCAAGATATGCTCACGATCCATGCCTAGAATCTGCGTTGCCCGATCACTGACATCTGCCAGCGTAAAATCCATACTGATCAACAAAACGCCTAAATTGATATCCTTCAAAAATGCGTCCGAAAACCGCTGCAGCAAATTTAACTGGGGCCCATCCTCACGATCCCGCATCGTCAGCAGATACATCACCTTCGGGCCATACTTAAGCTTCGCTATTGAAAATTGAAAAAAGTAGGTCTCTCCGCATTTGCTGATGAGAATACCGTGAGGCCATTCCATTAAGCTCATCTCGCTGCCAAAATAAAATTCATATAATTCACGCAAATTAGCCCTCACTTTAAAAAGTTGAGGGAACGTGGTTTGGGTTATTTCTTCTGCTGAATAGCCGGAGTTTTTCAAAATTTGATCGGTTGCTAACGTAATGTTCTCATCCTCATCAACAATGAGCATACCTACATGAACATTCAGGTTGAAAATCTTGCGCATTTCTTCGATGGAAACCGAGTAATCTTGAGGATCATGAATGGACATATCAGCAGCTCCTTCACTTTCTCTATTCAATGGCGACAAGGTATCCCGTTTACATGAACAATCCGATGGTATATAAATTCTCTGCAAAGCAAATTTTTTCCTTCTTGAACCAAAAGAAAAACGCCCCGTTCAAGGGCGTTTGTTTCGTTCATTCATGAAGTTAGGTATAAAACCGTGCACCTGTTATTGATAAAGGGATACAAGCGTACTCTTATCGTTAGCTCAAATTAGGCAACCCTTCGGCACATGAAACATCTCACTTACGGCTGCTTCCTTCCAGACCTGACCGGGTTCATGAGCATCCATTGCGAAGGACCCGACTCTCAACACCACGTGTAAAAGCCAGACCTCACATCACAGTACCGCTAACAGGAATTCAACCTCGCTACAGCGGATTGCGAGTTACAGGGCACCGCTACCTCCCCATCTAGCACGGTAAAAATAAGTATAGCCGATTCAAATGCAAATAGCAACAGAGGGTAAAATCTGTCTTTTAACGAGTCATTTTCACGGTAACTTTGTAGCGCGGCATGTTCGTATTCAAGGCCATTTGGGCCTGTGAACGAAGTTCATCCACTTGGGCAGGCGTCAAAGAAGCTTTTGGCGTAATTTTCACCTTGGCTTTCGGCCCATTAATCGAAATATTGGACTTCTCAATGCCTTGCAGCTGAGCAAGCACCGCTTTCATTAAATTGGTATCATCCTCATAGTGATGATAGGTCGGATTGAGCGGATCATTGGGATTGACGCTCGTTATCCCCAGCATGCCGTCCTGCTTGTAATGCTGCGCTTTATACTGTGCATCGTCAGTCTGCGGGGGATTCTTGTTGCCCGAGCTAATCCCGCAGCCAGCTAAGCTCATCATGAGCAGGATCGCTCCCGCACACCTAAGCATATCCCTAAACATAAAAACACCTCCCATTGGACTCTAAGCCTAAGCTTAGGATGACCAAGGGAGGTTGTCTTATGCTGATTGGCAGCAAAGCAATTGATGCCAATTAGATTCCGTATTTCTTTTTGAACTTGTCGACACGGCCGCCTACATCGATAAACTTTTGTTTACCAGTGTAGAAAGGATGGCAATTGGAGCAAATCTCAACACGCAGATTTGGCTTGATTGATCCCGTTTCGAACACATTACCACAAGCGCAAGTCACTGTGGTTGCATGATAAGTAGGATGAATACCTGCTTTCATGTTGGGTCACCTCTTTCCGCCCTGAATCATTTGCTGAAACAGAGTTAATGGACGTACCTTTGCATTTTAGCATAATCAGAGGCATAAATGCAATGAGAAGACGAAAGAAAATCTCTTCCTTATAGCACCATTGAAGCCGTCCGGTCACTCGTATAAAACTTCGGTGTATGGGAGTAAGAGCCCAAGATAACATCAGGCAATTCCTCTTGGAAAATTTCGATCATTTGCTTCATTCCCAGCAGCTCGCCTCGTGCCTTGGGAATAATCCCAAGATAGCTTTCGGGGTCAATATTCAGGTTGCGCAATTGAATCAATTTCAATCCCGTTCTTCGCACGAATTCGATCATTGCCTCGATCTCTTCTTCCCGATCGGTTACCCCTGGGAATACGAGATAGTTAATCGAGGTGATGACCCCTTTATCCGTGGCGTAGCGAAGAGACTTCTCAACATTTTTGAGCGTATAAGCTCGCGGCTTATAATACGCGTTGTAATGGTCATCTAACGCGCTAATCGTGCTGACCCGCATAAGATCAAGTCCGGCGTCTACAATACCGCGGATATGGTCCGTGAGTCCTGCATTGGTATTAATATTGATATAGCCCATCTTCGTTTGCTCACGCACTTGCTTGATAGCTTCAATGATAATCACAGCTTGTGTGCTAGGCTCGCCTTCACAGCCCTGACCGAAAGAAATGATACTCTCCGGCGTACGAAGATGTTCCAGCATAATCTGCGTGATCTCTTCCACCTTAGGCTTGAAGTTCATACGCGTCTGCGGGGCCACGAACCCACTTTCATCCGGTTGTTCGGAAATACAGCCGAAACAGCCTGCATTGCAGGAATAGGAGACCGGAACAGCCCCCTCCCAGCGCTGGAGGAACGTATTTGAAGCGGTTAGGCACTCATAGCCAAGCGCACAGTTGGACAAATGTGCATATAAGCGGTTCTCTGGGTACTTGGCGACCAGCCGTTTAACCTCGACTTCAAGCTCCGTCGGGTCACAGTGAACCGGATTCCAATAATACGGGTTATCCGTTAAACGAGCAGCGACATAGAAGCCATCTTCTTTCCACACGACTGCCGTATAACCGAACAAGGGCAGTGCCTTGGTTTTGTCTGATTTGACATAACCGGGAAGCAGCAGCCGAGTAAAGCCTTGCGGAAGCAAAGCCCCAACGGCATGATAATCGCCTTCGACCAGCTTCATGTCGCCAGTCGCCGCGTCGATACCGACTGGCCGCGTAAAAGGAAGGCTGACGAGCGTCGAACCCTCTGGAAGAGGAATCAACTCGTCATCTAAGATTTCAGTGATCATTTCCGCGTTTCGGCCAAGCGCCAAGAAGTCGGGATGGTCGAAGACGTTTCCTTGTGAGTCGGAATAAACTAAATTCATAACAGGTACTCCTCTTTGTGCATCAAGGATAAACGACTTAAGTCGTCCAGGAAGGACGACTGCGTTTGTCAAAGTTGATGCAAGTTGTGTGGCAGAACGTTTAGGTTCTGTCAGCTAGGTATATTTTGAAAGCTTAGGATGCAGAGTTCTTTACTTTACTTTTGTTATTCGCCGTGTTGCCAGCTGAAGGGGATGCCAGGGAATCCAAGAATTCCTGATTGGTTTTCGTGTCAGCGAGCTTTTTGATGAATTGTTCTGTATATTCATGCGAATCGTTCATGCCTTTGCGAAGCGCCCATACCTTCTCGAGCTCGTCCTTGCCCAGCAAGGCCTCTTCGCGGCGCGTGCCGGATCTGCGAATGTCGATCGCAGGGAAGATGCGGCGCTCAGCCATTTTACGATCCAGATGAAGCTCCAGATTTCCTGTACCCTTGAACTCCTCGTAGATCACATCATCCATTCGGGAGCCTGTTTCTACAAGCGCCGTAGCGAGGATGGTTAAACTGCCGCCCTCTTCAATGTTACGGGCTGCACCGAAGAAACGCTTCGGACGATGAAATGCTGCTGGATCAATACCACCAGATAAAGTCCGGCCAGTCGGAGGAACCACGAGGTTGTAAGCCCTAGCCAGACGAGTAATACTGTCCAGCAGAATGACAACATCTTTCTTATGTTCAACTAAACGCATAGCGCGTTCGAGTACGAGTTCAGCCACCTTGATATGATTCTCAGGAAGCTCATCGAAGGTAGAAGCAACAACTTCCCCTTTGACGGAACGCTGCATATCTGTCACTTCCTCCGGACGCTCATCAATGAGCAGAACGAAGAGTTCGATTTCGGGATAATTCGTAGAAATGCTATTCGCGATTTCTTTTAGCAGCAACGTTTTCCCAGCTTTGGGCGGAGCTACAATCAAGCCGCGTTGACCTAATCCAACAGGGGCAAGCAAGTCCATAATCCGCATGGAAATCTTGTTAGGCTCTGTTTCGAGTGTGACCCGCGTGTCTGGATAAAGAGGCGTCAATGCCGGGAAATGAAGCCGCTCTGCAGCTGTCTCCGGTTTCTCGCCATTCACCGCTTCGACCTGAAGAAGTCCGAAATAACGCTCGTTCTCCTTAGGAGGACGGCATTTGCCTGAAACGATATCTCCGGAACGCAAATCAAATTTGCGGATTTGGGAAGCCGAGATATAAATATCCTCAGAGCTTGGAAGGTAATTAATTGGACGCAAGAAGCCGAAGCCCTCTTGAAGGATTTCGAGGACACCTTGCATGAACATTAGACCACTTTCAGCAGCTTGTGCACGTAAAATTGCAAAAATGAGTTCTTTTTTCTTAAGCGTACCGTAATATGGGATCTGATGTTTCTTAGCTAGTTTATATAATTCAGTAAGCTTGAGTACTTCAAGCTCAGCAAGCTGCATGCTCATATTTCAACCACCAAACTATTAAATTTTCAATTGGATTCTAGCATTGCCTGTTGTTTGGAACTTTATTCCTCGCTCTCGCGCCAAACCTCAGCGCCCAGAGAGGATAGATTGAAAACTAAGTTCTCATACCCGCGGTCAATAAATTCGACGCCAGACACCTCGGTAATACCACCTGTTCTAACACTCAGGCCTGCAAGCACAAGAGAGGCTCCAGCCCGTAAATCCGTAGCTCTTACTTTAGCTGAACTAAGCTGTGAACCTTCGATAATAGCGGAACGTCCTTCTACTTTCATCTTGGCGCCCATGCGCACCAGCTCAGGGATGTGCTTAAACCGGTTGCTGTACACATGATCCGTCAGTATGCTCACGCCTCTGGCCTGACAAAGAAGGCTTGCCATCGGAGATTGCAAATCTGTCGCAAAGCCAGGGTAAATCAACGCTTTCACATCAACGCTTTCGTATTCAGGCTGACCCACAACACGAATGGATTCATCCATTTCGTAGATATGTACACCCATTTCCTGCAGCTTAGCCGTCAAGGCCTCCATATGTTTCGGAATCACATTATCCACGGTAACATCCCCGCGCGTTGCTGCAGCAGCAATCATGTAGGTACCTGCTTGGATGCGATCTGGAATAATCGAGTGGCGGCAGCCATGCATCTCGGTTACCCCTTCGATTCGAATGGTCTCTGTCCCAGCGCCCTTAATTTTCGCGCCCATGGAGTTCAAAAGCGTAGCAACATCTATGATTTCAGGCTCTTTCGCCGCATTTTCAATAGTGGTAACACCCTTAGCTCGTGAGGCTGCCAGCATAATGTTGATGGTTGCTCCAACACTTGCCATGTCCAAGTAAATCTTCGCGCCGCGGAGTTCCTTGGCCCGTATCTTTAGTGCGCCGTTCTCATTGCTAACCTCGGCTCCCAAAGCTTCGAAACCTTTAATATGCAGATCAATCGGACGAGGTTCAAAGTTGCAGCCGCCTGGCAAACCAATCGTCGCCTCTCCGAATCTACCAAGCAGTGCTCCCATCAAATAATAGGAGGCTCTAAGCTTCTTCACCTTGCCATTGGGCATCGGCAGTGATTTCATCCGACTCGGATCAATGGTCATGCGATCTTCGTTCCAGTCAATGGTAGCGCCTAAATCCGTTAAAATTTCTGTATATATAGCCACATCGCTCAGATGAGGCAGATTATCCAAAGTTACTGATGTTTCTGCAAGAATGGCCGCTGGAATGAGCGCAACTGCACTATTCTTCGCTCCGCTAATTTGAACGGTTCCCCGTAGTGGACGTCCCCCGACCACCATTAATTTCTCCAACATGTTTCTCCCCCTAAATCCAGGTGCCTAACCAAAGCCAACCAAATGTCCCAAACGCCTGAAATTCCCAAGCCAAATTTACCAAAAAAATAAAAAGTGCCATGACAAATAAACTACTAAATTCTAAGAGAGAACATAAGACAAAAATAGAAGAAGGAAACGCTCGTAAGAACGCATACGTTCGACATTTATTAACCTGTCTTCCGTATGCGTCTCACTGCATTTCCTATCCTATCTATACAATTGGAATTAAGCTTGGTTGCTGCTTCCGAACAATTGAATTTTGGATTTTACGACTTCGATCATAGCATTGCGAGCTGGGGTGAGATATTTACGAGGATCATAAATTTTAGCATCTTTGTTCAGAGCTGCGCGGATGTTTTCTGTACATGCCACTTGGTTCTCTGTGTTTACATTGATTTTGCCAACGCCAGCTGCGATGGATTTACGAATCATTTCGTCAGGTACGCCGGATCCGCCATGCAATACAACCGGAACTGGAATCGCTTTGGAAACAGCTTCGATAATGTCAAAGTGGATGTTAGGCTCGCCTGCGTACATGCCATGTGCAGTACCTACAGCGATAGCCAGACAGTCAACACCTGTTTCTTCGTAGAAACGGATTGCTTCTTCTGGTTTTGCAAGGTTAGCGTGCTCTTCGTCTACCGAGATGTCATCCTCAACACCACCGATTGTTCCAAGCTCACCCTCAACGGATACGCCCATTGCACGAGCAGCTTTAACAACTTCTTTCGTCAAACGAATGTTTTCTTCGAAAGAATAGTGGGAACCGTCAAACATAACGGAGCTGAATCCTGCACGGATACATTTCATTGCTACTTCAAAGGAACTACCATGATCTAAGTGCAAAGCAATCGGCAAACCGGATTTTTTCGCTGCTGCTTCCGCAATAGCTACTGTAAATTCGATACCCATATATTTCAGTGCGCCTTCGCTAACACCATAAATGAACGGGGACTTAAGTTCGATTGCTGCTTCCACAATCGCTTGAGCAAATTCAAGGTTGTTCATGTTAAATTGACCCACCGCGAATTTGTTCGCTTTTGCTTTAGGTAAAAACTCATTCATTGAAACCAATGCCATGTTTCTCTTCCTCCTAGAACCTGTAGTAGTTGCGTATACCGCTCTTTGTCATACCTGAGTTATTATAGCACATAAATTTTCAAATGATAACCAAGCCCCCGATTTCACGCACAAAAAAAGACCCTATGACTAGGATCCTACGGCAAAACCGCTGCTTGATTCATTATTAAGCTGCATATTAACCGCCATTCGCAATTCATCAATATCAAATGGCTTCGTGAAATGCATGATGGCGCCCAGATCAGTTGCTTCCTTGATCATATCAAGTTCACCATAAGCTGTCATCATGATGACTTTGATCGAAGCATCGATGGCTTTCACGTGTTTCAGAATATCCAAACCGTCCATGCCAGGAATTTTCATATCCAATAGCAACAGATCAGGCGAAGAGTTTTTGACGATTTCCAGAGCCAGTTTACCGTTCGAGGCTTGATAGGTGTCGTATCCTTCGTTGCTGAATACTTCCATGAGCAATACGCGAATTCCATTTTGATCATCGACAATCAATACTTTTTTCTTCATAAGCCTAATTCCCTCCCGAAAACGAATAACGATTCCCAACATCTACCGATTGTAACGTAAGGTATTCGCTATTCATTTTCGTTTTCCTTCTGAGAAAGAGGGTTAATTGAAAACTTTTACAAAAAAGTTGTTTTACAGGAGGTACGGCGCAATCAGCCGAATTATCGGGAAATCAATTGAGCAGCTTTCACGAATTCGCGGAAAAGCGGCTGCGGACGGTTCGGACGCGAAGTGAATTCCGGATGGAATTGCACCGCCAGGAACCACGGGTGACCCGGAAGCTCCACCATCTCCACCAATCGGCCATCTGGGGATGTACCAGAAATACGCAAGCCTGCGGATTCGATCATTTCGCGGTATTCATTGTTAAATTCATACCGGTGACGATGTCTCTCGTACACAAGCTCATCGTTGTAGCATTGCTCAGCAAGGGAGCCCGGAACAATCTTGCACGGGTATAGACCCAGACGCATCGTACCGCCTAAATTCTCAATATCCTTCTGCTCCGGCAGCAAATCAATAACAGGATAAGCCGTTGTCGGGTTAATCTCAGAGCTATTCGCACCGTCCAAACCTGAAACAGAACGTGCATATTCAATAACAGCCACCTGCATGCCCAAGCAAATACCAAAGAATGGAATTTCTTTCTCACGGGCATAACGAATAGCGGAAACTTTGCCTTCAATACCGCGATCACCGAATCCACCCGGTACAAGAATGCCTTGTACGCCGGAAAGCAGGGAATGTACGTTATGATCAAAAATATCCTCAGCGTTTACCCAACGGATATCAATTTCGGAATCGTTGTCAATGCCTGCATGGCCTAGAGCTTCCACAATACTGAGGTAAGCGTCATGCAGCGCAACGTATTTCCCAACGATAGCAATTTCTGTCTTTTTAGTTAATGATTTGACTTTGCGAACCAAACTTTCCCACTCTGTCATGTTCGGCTCGTTCGTTTTGAGCTTCAGGTGATTAACGACATAGTCGTCCATGCCTTGCTCACGAAGCATCATCGGTACTTCATACAGCGTTTCAGCATCTCTACACTCGATAACTGCCGTTGGATCAATATCACAGAACAAAGCTAATTTACGCTTCATGTCTTCCGTTAAAGGATGCTCGGTACGACAAACAATCACGTGTGGTTGAATGCCTAATCCGCGCAGTTCTTTGACACTATGCTGGGTTGGTTTGGTTTTCACTTCACCAGCCGCTTTAATATAAGGAATCAGCGTAACGTGAATATACATGACATTCTCGCGGCCGATATCATTTTTCATTTGACGAATTGCTTCTAAGAACGGCAAGCTCTCGATATCGCCTACCGTACCGCCAATTTCCGTAATAACAACATCGGACCCAGCTTCACGGCCAGCACGAATAACGCGATCTTTGATTTCGTTCGTAATATGAGGGATCACTTGTACCGTACCGCCCAAGTATTCGCCTCTACGCTCTTTGGTAATAACGGAAGAGTACACTTTACCGGAAGTTACGTTGGAGCTTTTGGAAAGATTAATATCAATAAAACGCTCATAATGACCTAAATCCAAATCCGTTTCTGCCCCATCGTCGGTTACGAATACTTCGCCATGCTGGTAAGGACTCATGGTTCCCGGGTCAATGTTGATGTAAGGGTCGAACTTCTGAATCGTAACTTTTAGACCTCTGTTCTTAAGCAATCTTCCCAAGGAAGCTGCTGTAATTCCTTTGCCAAGGGAAGAAACTACGCCTCCCGTAACGAAAATGTATTTTGTCACTATGTACGCCTCCTTAAAGTTTTAGCCAGAAAACTGGCATCGTGAGCATCACTTGGTTTTTTGGTATAAAAAAAATTGCCTCGCAAGCATGTAGCTTACCTTACACCACAATTTGTAAAAATGAATTCCCTTTTGTATGCAAATAGCTTACGGCGTAAGCTTTCGCTCTCGTTGTTTCAACCCTTATTTAGTGTCTACTAAATGATGGTTTTCATGAAAATGTGGTGAAAAAACACCAAAAAAAACAAAAAAAGTGACACCCGTAGTGACGGGGCACTTTTTGAATGCTAGCGCAAATTGTTAAGATTCTTTTAAAGCCCATGCAATAGTTTACTCTGAACAGCTAGGGGCTGTCAAGACAAGTTATTTGTCGTCGTCATCCTCGTCGTCCAGTTCTTCGTCCTCATCTTCACCTTCGGAATCCTCATCCAAATCGTCATCCTCATCGGTCTCTTCGATACCCGCTTCGCCAAGATCCTCTTCGATTTCTTCGTCTTCGAAGAATTCAGTATCCTCTTCCGCTTCTTCCTCTTCGGTTTCGGTACCAAATGTATCGTATTCGTCTTCCTCTGCGTATGTATCTTCTTCTTCCGCGTAGATGTCTTCATCGAGATCGTCGTCTTCATCGTTGATGATTCTAGGACGCTTCGCGTTACCAACCGCATCATCTGATTTCTCGACAGGATACCAACGTTTTAGGCCCCATAGGTTCGTACCTACGCAAGCAAAACGTCCATCGATGTTGATCTCCGTATATAGTTGGGCAATCACTTGCATGACATTCTGCTCAGACAACCCTTTTATTTTTGCAATTTCCGCCATCAGGTCACGGTAATAAAACGGCGTATTCGCCGACTTCAGTAATTCAAACGCCAAATCCACCATGGGCATTTCGCGTGCTTGCTCTGTGGTGATTTTGAGTGTGTATTCGCTACTCATCTAAGGCACATCCCTTTCGATCGTCTTCTTCGCTTCTTCTATCTACCTTATCCAATATCTTCATTAAGTAAAACCTATTTTTTCTAAAAATGCAACTACCCCTTAGAATCCACAAAAACCTTAGACGATTCAAGCCTTCCGAGCAAAGAAAGCGAACCCCTAAAATGAATACAAGCGAAGGTCCCCCTCCGCTTGCGACTGTATCCTAAGGAAAGCGTCTGCGAACGAGTCACAGCCGTTTCCAGTACCTGAGAAAGAGACACTCCTGCTCGCGCCTCTCTATCTATCCTATGTAAAATCTACGCATCTGACACGGCTTCGCACCCATTTATTTCAACAAAGGCGATGACACGGTCAGAAGGGGTGACCTGTACATAGGATAGGGGAGATTCGATTCTAAGCTGTCATGGGGGGATGGCACGATGGATATAGCCACCTTTCTTCATTTGCTTCACGAGGAAATCGGCCTCACCAAACGTTCCGGCAAAAAACATATTATCCATTTCTCGTCAGCTAAGGACTACTACGCCTGCAAAGCTGAGCTGAAACGAATGAAGTCTAAGCTCCACAACCTCACCAAAGTCCGCCATTTAGACATCATTCACGCTTTCTCCTGCATGCTCCGTCCTGACTCCAAGCTTAGAGGCTTAACGGGTGCTCCCATCATTGAGGAAGACACGAAAATTACGGTTCATCAAATGGTGAGCAACAAGATTGTTACAAAACGTGCAAGTACCTTAGCTGGCTCCCAAACGATTCCATGGGGCGTCGATCAAGTTGGCGCACCTGAAGTGTGGAGCAAATCGACGGGCCAGAATATTCGTATTGGCGTCATTGATACGGGCATTGACTACAATCACCCTGACTTGCGCCATTCCATTTCACGCGGTATTAATTTGTTAAACCGCAGCATGCTTCCCTTTGACGATAATGGGCATGGCACGCATATCGCCGGAACGATCGCGGCAACTGGCCGCCTTTCCGGCATTATCGGCGTCGCTCCCCGAGCGATTATCCATCCTGTAAAATCTTTTGACCACAGTGGAAGCGCTTATGTCTCGGACATCATTGCAGGTATTGATTGGTGTGTTCATAACGATCTCGACATCATCAACATGAGTTTCGGCATGAAGTCATACAATCGTTCTCTCGAGCAAGCCGTGATGAACGCCTACTACAGAGGGAAAATCATCATCGCCTCATCAGGCAATGACGGCAAAAAGAAAACGGTCGATTACCCTGCCCGTTTCCCGCAGGTTGTCTCCGTTGGCGCGACCACGCGATTAGGCCGAATTGCTCCCTTCAGCAACCGCGGGAAGCAAATCGATATTTACGCACCGGGCGAACGCGTCTATTCGTCGTGGCTACACGGCAAATACAATGAGCTCAGCGGCACTTCGATGGCTACCGCTCATGTCAGCGGCGTTGTCGCGTTGATGCTCTCCATCAAGCCGATGTCGCCGCTGCAGATCAAGAACGCGCTGCGCCGCTGCTCGGTCGGCTTGAGCAAGCGCGAAAGCACGCGCTGGCAGCCTGGGCATTTGAACGCCCGCCGGGCGATTCGGGCGGCGCGGCAGAGCTAGGCGGGGCGCGGGCGCGGGCGTGAGCGTGGGGCGCGGGCGTGTGCGCGGGGCGCGGGCGTGGGCGTGGGAGAAGGCCAGAGCGCGCGGCAACCCTTGGCGCGCAGAGCCGAGCGTCAGCGAAGTCTCTGCACGCCACGCCGGTTAGCCACCGCTACAAGCCTTTCCCCTTCGGGGGTCCAGCTTTTGAGACCCCCCTTCGGGAGCTGTGTACGGGTCGGCCAGTACTTGCGGCTTCCCTAAAGCCTGCAAAAATGCAGGCTTTTTCAAACAAAATCATGTAAATAAAGGTAAAACCTGCGATTATGCAGGCTTTATCCGCTTTTTTACCCAACAATCAAAAAAGCAGCGCAAATGCCTGCACAATCGCAAGAATTTGCCAACAAAAGGGCATTTCAGGAGCAAAAGGATGCACAATTGCAGGTTTTCCTCTGCCCCAAAGTCACTTAACCCGCATAGTTCGACAATGGACGCGCTGGAAGTAAGTGGCATATATGTCCTGACATATGCCGCAGACAAAAAACACCTCCAAACATTGGAAACAGAGTTAACTTCGCTACTGCTTTCCCCTTCAGCCGTGAATTAGGCTATCATCACCTCCTGCTCCGCGTTCATCGCGGGGGAGGAGGTTCTTTTATTCCTCAGACATCCCTTTCGGGGGGCAGCTTTTGAAACACCCCTTCGGGAGCTGTGTACGGGTCAGCCAGTACTAGCGGCTTCCTTAAAGGTAAAGCCTGCGATTATGCAGGCTTTATCCGCTTTTTTACCCAACAATCAAAAAAGCAGCGCAAATACCTGCATAATCACAGGAATTTGCCAACAAAAGGGCATTTCATGCGCAAAAGGATGCACAATTGCAGGTTTTCCTCTGCCACAAAGTCACTTATCCCGCATAAGTTCGACAATGGAGGCGCTGGAAGTAAGTGGCATATACGTCCTGACATATACCGCGGACAACAAAAAACACCTCCAAACACTATTTCCAGTGTTTGGAGGTGTTTTTCTAAGAACAGGGAGCTACATCCGCTCCGGAGCCGACACGCCCACCACGCGAAGCGTGTTAGCCAAAGTCGTGCGCAGCGCGCCGAGCAGCGCGAAGCGCGCTTGCGTCAAGGCCACATCATCGCTGATGACGTAGTGGCCTCTGTAGTAGCTATGGAACTGGCTCGCCAGTTCATAGACATAACGAATGAGCCGGTGCGGCGCATACTGTTCCGCTGCGATGGCGATTTCTTCCGGAAGCTCGCCAATCTTGCGCAGCAAGTCGAACTCAGCTTCCGATGTGAGCTGGGTAAGATCTACTTGCTCCAGAGGCAGCACCTGAATGTTCTGTTCTTCCGCTTGGCGGAAGATGCTGCAAATCCGTGCATGGGCATACTGCACATAGAAGACAGGGTTCTCATTGGACTGAGCAACTGCTAAGTCCATGTCAAAATCCAAATGCGAATCCATGCTGCGCATCGCGAAGAAATAACGAATCGGATCCACGCCAACTTCGTCCATGAGGTCTTCCATCGTAACCGCTTTGCCGGTACGCTTGGACATTTTCACCTTTTCCCCATTCTGGAACAAGCTCACCATTTGCGCAATCAGCACAACCAGACGATCAGATTCAAAGCCAAGCGCTGTCATGGCTGCCTTCATCCGCGGGATGTAGCCATGGTGATCTGCGCCCCAAATATTAATTAAGCGCTCGAAGCCGCGACCAAATTTGTTGCGGTGGTAGGCGATATCCGGAGTGAGATAGGTGAAGGAGCCGTCATTTTTAATTAACACGCGATTCTTGTCATCACCAAGCGGTGTGGTGTTCAGCCAAGTTGCGCCTTCTTCTTCATAGATGTGTCCATTATCCCGCAGCTCTTGGAGCACAGGAGGAATGAGATTATCTTCATAAATCGACGTCTCGGAGAACCAGTTGTCGAAATGTACACCGAACCGGCCCAAGTCGCGTTTGATTTTGTCGAGTTCTTTGTTCAAGCCATAGGTACGGAAGTACGCGCGACGCTCATCGTCCGGCAAGCTAAGAAGGCGATCCCCTTCTTCAGCAGCAAGATCAGCGGCAAAGCCTTTGATGTCTTCTCCGAAGTAACCATCTTCCGGCATCTCCGCTTCTTGTCCAAGCGCCTGCAAATAACGCGCTTCAATCGATTTCGCCAAGTTCACGACTTGGTTGCCCGCATCGTTGATATAATACTCGCGGGAAACCTCGTATCCAGCCAGATCAAGCACATTGCAGAGCACATCGCCAACAGCGGCGCCACGCGCATGTCCTAGATGCAAGGAACCCGTTGGATTCGCACTCACGAATTCGACCTGCACTTTCAGTCCTTGACCAACGTTCGATGCCCCGTAGCGCTCTCCCATCTCAAGAACATTCGCGATAACCGGGTACAAGTACACTTTGTTCATTTTAAAATTAATAAAACCAGGTCCGGCAATTTCGGCTTCTGCAATATTCGCTTTGTCCTTTTGCAGGCCCGCGATGATCTTCTCAGCAATCTGTCTCGGGTTTTGTTTGGCAATACGCGTCAACTGCATGGCAACATTCGTAGCAAAATCACCGTGCGTTTTTTCTTTCGGTACTTCAAGAATGATTTCCGGCAGTTGATCTGCTTCTACGATACCTGCTGCTAGAATAGCTTCTACAATCGCTTCTTTTACGATAGCCTTAACTTCGTTTAGTACATCCATTCGTCTTACTCCTCCTGAATTAACAACTTAATCCTGTATGCCCCCGCATGAGCGCCTGATGCATATAAATCATAGCTCCATCTCGTGATGCCGATGCCTTGCTCAGCTTCGTCCGATTTCAGCTCATGTGTCTCAATTTCGAGTTCCAAACGTCCTTGTGGGGTTTGATAATAGCCGATCCGCTTCTCACCAGCCACAAACGTTTGCTCGGCTTGTACATCTCCTTGGCGAACGATGCGTATCAGATTCTCTTCCAGCTTGATCAGTGTCACCGTTCTTCCAAGCTCGTTCGGCTCTTCTTCATAGCGGATATACGTGTGATTGCCTTTGCGGTAGAGATCCCCTCGGGCTTTCTGCACCGTTGTCTCACTCCCGCTCCGACTCTCAATTCGAATGCGCACACGCGCTTTAGCCGTCATGGTCCGTCATTCTCCTCTTCTGCAGATCCTCTTTGCACCTTATGTCAAGATAAGGCAAGTTAGGTATTAGTTTATATGATAAGGTCGATGAATTCAATGATGGCAAGAAGAGATAAGCAAAAAGCCGCCAGCGCATTCCGTGGCAAACACAGATGGGCTGGCGGCTCTATCCTCTTTTGTTACTTAATCAAATCTTCAACAAATTTCGGCAATACGAATGCCGCTTTGTGTAGACGTGGTGTATAGTACTTCGTGGGGAATTCCGGAATCGCTGATTCTTCGACTTGAAGTGGATCGTGTTTTTTGCTGCCCATTGTGAACGTCCAAAGACCGCTTGGGTATGTAGGGATGTTCGCACTGTACACGCGCACGATCGGGAAGATTTCTTTCACATCACGGTTTACTGTTTGGATCAAGTCAGCTTTGAACCAAGGGTTGTCCGTTTGGGCAACGAAGATCCCGTCTTCTTTTAACGCTTCATAGATGCCTTGGTAGAAGCCTTTGGAGAATAGTTCGACAGCAGGACCTACCGGCTCAGTGGAATCGACCATGATAACGTCGTATGTGTTTTTGTGATCGTGAATGTGCATGTAGCCGTCGTTAACGATAACTTCTACGCGAGGGTTGTCCAATTCGCCGGCAATTGTTGGCAAATACTTTTTGGAATACTCGATAACTTTACCGTCAATATCAACCAGAACAGCCTTTTTCACTTTCGGGTGCTTCATGATTTCACGGATAACACCACCGTCACCGCCGCCAACAACAAGTACGGACTCTGGGTTCGGGTGAGTCACAAGCGCAGGGTGGGCAACCATTTCATGATAAACGAATTCGTCTCTTACCGTTGTCATGACCATGCCGTCCAGGGTCAGCATTGTTCCCCATTCTTCGGTTTCGATCATTGAAAGATCTTGGAAATCTGTTTGTTCTCTTACATACGTTTCTTTTACTTTTGCCGTGATGCCGAAGCTATCCGTTTGTTTCTCTGTGTACCACAAATCCATGTTCATACCTTCTTTCGCGAGGCTATATTGGGATGAATAAATACTGATATTCGTTATCTCTAACAGTGTGCCACCAGTTGGAAAAGTCATGCGATGGGAGCTAACATTTCCTGTCCCTTTGTACCAAGGATAACGACTTACACCGCCCATTTGGACGAGTACGTTTATCAAGGTTCTTCAACGCACAAATTGTATTATAGTTCATTACCCCCAAAATGCAATATTTTCCTAGGCTTTTTACACATTTCATAAAAAATATTTACAATTTGTTGAATACGGACTGCCATGCTTTTCCATACTGGATAGTAAAGCCTTTGGGCACGCAGAAAGGGGGTAAGCATGATGTCCGAAAACGAAAACAATCATCCGCCTTCTTCAGGCACGCCACAAAAACCTAAAAATAAAGAGATTCCTGCGTCGATGCGCTGGATGCGGCGTATCAAGAAGCTGTTTTCCTTCTTCTTTACTTCCTGCATTATTATGCTCATCCTAGCGGCCGGCTTCTTCGTTTATTTACGCACCCAGACGCTGCCTGTTACCAAAATGCTGCAAACCTCCCAAATGTATGATACCCATGGCGAGCTGATTGACACCTTCTATTCCGGGCAAAATCGGCAGGTCGTTTCTCTCAAAGAAATTTCTCCCTATCTCATTAACGCGACACTTGCTGTGGAGGATCAGCATTTCTACGAACACTTCGGCGTGGATGTGAAAGCGGTCGCCCGTGCAGCTGTTGTCAATGTCCAAGCGATGGCGAAAGTCCAGGGGGCAGGCACGATTACTCAGCAATTGGCACGGAATTTATATTTAAATCATGATCGAACGTGGTCCCGCAAAATCAAAGAAACCGTCTACGCGGTTCATATGGAAATGCAGTTAAGCAAGGATGAAATTCTCGCCAATTATTTAAATCAGATCTATTACGGTCATTCTACCTACGGGATTGAAACAGCTTCAGAGCTCTTTTTCGGCAAACATGCCAGTGAATTGACCTTGGCCGAAAGCGCCATGATCGCCGGGGTTCCGAAAGGTCCTCGCTATTATTCCCCCTATTATGATTTGAAAAATGCGATGGATCGCCAAAAAATTGTGCTGCAAACGATGGTGCGCAGCGGGTTCATCACGCAAGCAGCAGCCGACGCCGCAGGCAAGGAAAAGCTGAACATTCAACCGCTTACGAAAAAGAAGCCCGCTGCGGCACCTTATTTCCGTGATTATGTGCGGTCTCTGGCCACAGAGAAATTGGGCATATCGGAAGAACAATTTGACGAGGGCGGCATTCGCATTTACACAACATTGGATAAAAAAGCGCAAGCGATTGCCGAGAGTACCGTCACCAAGCAGCTCGCTGATAAGCCGGATCTGCAAGCTGCGCTCGTCGCCATTGATCCGCGATCCGGGGAAATAAAGGCCATGGTCGGGGGTCGCGACTATTCGGAGAATCAGTTCAATCGGGCCCTCTCGAATACAAGACAGCCAGGTTCCGCTTTTAAACCTATCGTCTACATGGTTGCACTCCAAAACGGCTATACGCCTGTCACACAGGTCAAAAGTGAGCCAACTGTGTTCACCTATGATGAAGGCCGCCAGAAGTATACGCCAAGGAACTTCAATGATCAGTACGTTAACGCGAATATTGATATGCGTCAGGCGATTTCCAAATCAGACAACATCTATGCGGTGCATACGATATTGGATGTTGGACCAGCGAAGGTCATCGACCTAGCCCGCAAATTAGGGATTGCTTCTCCGATGAAGCCATTGCCTTCGCTGGCGCTGGGCTCGTTCCCCGTAAGCCCGCTGGAAATGGCGTCCGCCTTCAGTACCATTGCGAATCAGGGCGTACATCAAGAGGCAACAGCCATCGTACGAATTGAGGATGCGAACGGGAAGGTCTTATATGAAGCGAAGCCGCAAGCCGAGCATGTGCTGGACCCTGCTGTCGCGTATGTGATGACGAATTTAATGGAGAGCGTATTCGAGGAGGGCGGAACAGGGAATCGGGTTGCCAGTACGATTAAGCGGCCGATTGCCGGCAAAACCGGCACGACCGACACGGATGCTTGGCTGGTCGGCTTCACGCCAGAGCTTACGACGGCGGTGTGGGTCGGTTATGACAAGGACCGGGATATCTCTACTGTGGAATCCCATCTCGCCTCTCCGATTTTCGCTGAATTCACGGAACAAACATTGGACGCAATTCCACCGAAGCTGTTCCCTGTCCCAGAAGGCGTGAATAGCGTCTATATTGATCCAGTGAGCGGCAAGCTGTCGAATGAAGATTGCCCCAATTCTCATCTGGAAGCTTTCCTTGCCGGTACTGAGCCAACTACCTATTGTACTGGAAAGCCTGCAAAGCCAGCGTCCAAAAATGACAATAAAAATACGCCAAAAGGCCAAAACAGCTCCTGGTGGAATGATCTCAAACGATGGTGGAACGACTGATCCGCCGACTCGAATTAAACACAAAAAGGCAGAACTAAGCGCGTCTTAGTCTGCCTTTTTGCTGTCCTAGTATATGAGGTAACATACACTAGGGTCTAGTATACTCGGTTCACCATTGCGTAACAATGGATGACACATAATGTTCATATTCTCAAATAAGGCTTTTGTGTGATCAAGAAAGGCTGTCTTTCAGGGACTGGTCCGAGCGATTCCACCATTCTTCATTGTGGGCGATGAGTTGTTTTTTCAGTGCTGCCTTCTCCCCGTCAGCCAGACCGTCAAGAATGAATTTGCGTTTCATGGCACCGTCCATTTTGTTCACATGATCGGCTAGGATTTTCCAGCCGCGGCGTGCTTCTGTATCCACCAACATCTCGCAAGCAGCCATTCCCGCATAGTAGGCTCCTTCTTCTGTGCGATCCACCGCAACCCACACGATCCAGGCCTTACGGCCATTCGGTACATCTTCCTTGTTCGTCGAGAACTTGATCCCTTTTTCGATTTTGCTCTTCGCATGAAGGGTACCTTCATCCAAGTAAGCCTCGTCCCCATCAATAATGACACCCGACACATTGCTCAGATCGATCGCTCCGGCACCAAAGCCTTTATGATTCACTTTGGAGCTTACTATATTTAAGGCCAGCTTCTTTTTATCCGCTTCCATAAGGGCACCTTCCACTCTTCGTAATAAAATGACACTTCTTCGTTATTGTTATTGTAGCGAAAGTCCACCTCCAGAACAAGGGCAGGATCGAAAGCATCACTTGAATTGCTCCTTTCGATACCCTGTCCTGCAATTCTTTTCCACTCGCAGAAATATTCCCTAGGTTGTCTACATATACATGCTGTAGATGCTTGTTAGGCGGGGTGAATTTCATGAGTGTTGTATTCAAAAACCGCAAGGTACAATGGTTCGTTGTCATGCTCCTTGCAGCAGGCACGGTCTTGCTGTCTGAAGCTTTGCTCCCATCCGCAAATAGACTGACGATTCCGGTCGTCTCTAAGGATGAATCGTCTGCTCCGGCGCCGGACATGCAGCCTGCAGACAACGGCAAAGCGCCGGATAAGCAAACACAGGCACCGCTAAGCTATCGCATTGCCGAGTATCACATGAACGTTGCCTATACACCTGAGACGCAGCAGCTTCAAGGGCAGCAAACCGTGACGTGGGAAAATCCGGGATCCGTTCCTGTACAAGAGCTTTACCTTCATCTCTATCCGAATGCTTTCGCGTCCAAAAAAACGACGTTTATGCGCGAATCCGGCGGGAAGCTGCGTCAAGATGAAGCCCGGATAGGCAGTACCGGCAGTATGGACTTGCTATCTGTGAAAACAATTGACGGTGAGGACCTCAGCACTCGAATGACGTTTGTGCAGCCAGATGACGGCAACAAGGATGATCATACCTTGCTGAAAATTCCGCTGCCTAAGCCTGTGGGAGCCGGTGAGCAAGTCACGATCAAGACAGAATTTCTGGTCAAGCTGCCTGCCGCTTTCGCGAGAATGGGGTACGTAGATGACTTCGTCATGGCTGGGCAATGGTTCCCTAAAGTAGCGGCGTATGAGCGGGCAGGCACGAGGGGACGCACAGAGCCTGGGTGGAATCTCCACCAATATCATGGAAACTCCGAATTTTATGCGGATTTTGGCATGTATGACGTGAAAATCCAAGTCCCTTCGAACTACACGGTGGCAGCAACCGGTTTCCCCGTTAAACCAGCCGTGACGGATAACGGCATCAAGACGTATCAGTTCTATGCGGATGATGTCCATGATTTCGCTTGGTCGGCTTCGCCTCACTTCGTGTATGTCGAAGAGCCTTTCTCTACCCCGCAGATCCCGGGAGTGAAGATTAAACTCTATCTCGATCCTAACCATCAAGATTTGAAAGATCGTTATATGGCCGCTGCCAAAAAAGCCCTGTCCCGCTACAGCCAGTGGTATGGATCGTATCCTTACTCCACTTTGTCTATTGTTGTCCCGCCTCCGGGCGGCAACGGCGCCGGCGGCATGGAATACCCGACTTTGGTTACCGCATGGGGAGCTGCTGACAAAACGCCGGATCTGGAGCTGGAACGCGTCGTTGTCCATGAAATTGGACACCAATTCTTCTATGGTCTCGTCGCCAGCAACGAGTTCGAAGAGGCATGGCTGGACGAAGGCTTCACTTCTTATATCGAAGATAAAGTCATGGAAGCTGATTATGGCGTGTCTCCCAACTTGCCAGTGGAATCCAGCTATATTACATCGCCTAATGCACTGAAACAGAACGCGTGGGATTATACCGGACATGACCAATATGCGGAGAATGTCTATACACGAGCCAAACTTGTGCTCAAAGCCATCGAGAAGCAAGTCGGCGCCAAAACGATGGATCGCATCATGCGAGCCTACTTCCAGAAATGGGAATTCAAGCACCCTGCGACGAAGGACTTTCAGAATGTCGTGGAAGAAATAACCAAGGCGAAGTGGGATGATTTCTTCAACGAATATGTCTACGGCGCCATGATGATGGATTACACCGTCGAGGGCATCCGCGTGAAATCGGTAGGTACGAAAGAAGCCGTTTCCTATGAGAGCACCGTCCTCATCTCCAAAAAAGGCGGCAATTCGCCGGAGGTGCCGATTCATTTCCATTTCGCAGACGGCACAGCACTGGATAAAACATGGGACGGCAAAGAAAGCCGGATCGAATTTAAATTCACCCACACGACACCGATAGACTGGGTTCGCATTGATCCCAATTACTCGCTCATCTTGGAAAACAAACACATTAACAATTATATGCAAACCGAAGTGAGCACGAAGTGGAAAATTCGCTGGAATCTCGGTATTATTCAATTCCTGCAAACGATATTCGGCTGGGTTTCCTGGTAGGGTTAAGCAAAACTCGAAGGAGGGACTTTCATGACATCCTATATTAAATCCGGCTTCCTGGCAGCTTTAGCGCAGCCTTTTGCCACGATAATTCTGTTCGTGTACCAAATGGGCTGGGGCATCCTGCTGTATAAGCTGGTCCAGGGGGTGCTCGTCCCTCTCATGCACCGCTTTCCCGGCGCCGACCAGCCGAAGGAGGCCCTACAGCTGTTTCTGGCTGAAAGCCAGTTTCAAATTATGAAAACCGATCTTATCTATCCCTATCTCTGGTGGCTAGCTGCGCTGCTCATGCTCCGCATGCTGCTAACGCCTTTGCTGAACAGCGGTGTTTATTACTCGCTTACCCATTCTGAGCAAAATGCAGGTTATCGCTTCTTCCGCGGAATCAAGGAGCTTATGCTGCCCTTTCTCCTTGCTTATATAACCCGGATCGCACTCACCGCGGTGCCGCTCATTTGGCTGCTGCCCAAAGCGCAATCTTTGTTTACGCACAGCACATCGTTCGAGGAGGCCGCGCTCCAATTGCTGCCTTGGCTTGCAGGCATGCTGGTATATGGCTTTCTCTTGCACCTCATATTCATGTACATACAGTTTGCGCTTGCTGGGAACCTTGGTGTCCTATCAACAGTCATCACATTCATTCGCTTCTCGCTTCCCATCATGGGTATAGCACTTATTCTCCTATGCAGCTCGGGACTATTGGCAGGGATTACCTTCACAGCGACCTACTTATGGGCAGGTCTGGTAGCGCTAATCATTTATCAGCTCTTCCCACTATTCCACATATTCCTGCAAATTTGGGCGATCACGTCACAATTCAAACTGCTCTCTGCCAAATTGAATGGTTAAAATCAATGAAAACAGCTTAAATTGACTTAAAATGCCTCATTCACTTGTGAATGGGGCATTTTTTCGTCCGATTTGCGATATTTTTCACTTTTTTATAGAAGGAAGCGCTTGGAAAAGGAGGAATTTCAATCTTTATGACGAATTACAAAGACTAGCATCAAAAAACCAAATATTTCATGCCGAATTCCTCATTTCTTTGGGGAAACGGGGGAACCACTACCCGGGTGAATTGATCTTGCAAGACAGGGATCATAGGGAACCTTCAACCGAACCCTCCAGCTAACCTCGTAGGCACCGGAAGGAGACAAGCAGTTGAAAAAGATTGTTGCTCTTGTTTTTAGTCTTGTTTTGTTTTTGAGTGTGGCTTTAGGAAGTGTGTCTGCGTCACAAGCTAAGTTGGATGAAACGGTTGATGGATTGCTCGGAATTCCGTACAAAGATGCGGGAACGACAACAAAGGGCTTTGATTGCTCTGGATTTACCAGATACGTTTTCGACCAGTTCGGTATTGACCTTCCTCATAGTTCATCTGCTCAAGATAAAGAGGGCTTCTGGGTTGACAAAAGTGATCTTCGCAAAGGCGATCTTGTGTTCTTCAACACAGGCGGCAAAGGCATTTCTCACGTTGGTATCTACTTGGGTAACGGTGAATTTATTCATTCCGCGTCCGATGAAGGTATCGTGAAAAACAAGCTAAGCGAATCGTACTATGCCAAGAGGTATGTATCCGCCAGACGTGTTCTGTGGGATGATATCTACAATCAGCTAACTGCTGAATCCAAGTAATTTTCCTGCAATACCATGAATAAAGCCTGGACAAGCCTAGCTCTCAAGAGCAGCTTTCTGGGCTTTTATTCTTTTGGGAGGCCTATTGAATAGGATGAAAGTGTTTATACATCGGAAGGATTTGAGGGTAGAAGATCTAGCTGCCTTCAATTATTTATTGGAAAGCGGTGCGCCTAGTTTGCATATGCTCATTCTAGATCCCTCTCTGCTGGGTCACTCCAGGCATGAGGCTCATAGCGGCAAACAATTTCTGCGATATGTGAAAAGATTAATGAACCTTTATCAGCGATATGGTACAAACTTATATGTGGTGTATGGAGAGCCCGAAGTGGTCCTTGAACTGTTGCTGCAAAATACCCCTATTGATGAGGTTGTCCTGCATAGCGATTTCACGCCTTATGCGAAATCACGTGATCATAAGCTGCGGGATGTCGCCCGCGAACTAGGTGTATCGTTCACGGCATTCATCGATCATACCCTTGCGGATTTGGCCGATTTTCAGAATACGTCAGGCAAAAGCGGCCCTTACAAAGTATTTACCCCCTTCTATAGAAAGTTAAACACCTATTTGCAAACATTTTATCGTCCTTCGTCACCGATTCATTTGAGCGATTTATCAACCGTAAATCTCGCTCATTGGGAAGGCGGGCATCGCTTATTAGAGCTCCTGCAGAGCTTTGCTCCGCCTTTTTCCTTGGAGGATTCCCCTCAAGCTGAAGATCCTGCGGAGCAGTTGGATGATTTCTTGGAGGATCATCTCCCTTCTTATACCGAGCGGCGCGATCATTACGCTTATGACGGCACCAGCTCGTTGAGTGCAGCTATAAATGCAGGCGCGATTTCGATCCGCAAGGTTTATGAAGCTGTGATGGATCAGGAACAGGCTGCCGCATGGGTGCGACAATTGATATGGCGGGATTTCTATATGTACCAAGCCATCTATGACGACAACTTTTTCAGCTATGAGAAATCCTTTGATTTATCTGCTCTGAGCGACCGGCACTTCGAGCGGTGGTGCAGCGGCCAGACAGGCGTGCCGATTATTGATGCGGCTATGACAGAGCTGAATGAAACAGGGAGAATGCCCAACCGGCTGCGTATGATTACGGCCATGTTTCTCACGAAAAACTTGCTTTGTCCTTTTCCCTTAGGTGAACAGTATTTCCGCGATAAGCTCCATGATTACGATAACATCCTGAATCGCGGCGGTTGGCTGTGGAGCGCGTCACTTGGTTTCGACGCTTCTCCCTATTTCCGCATTATGAACCCGGTGACCCAGTCGATCACGCATGATCCAAGCGGGCAATATCTGCGCAGATGGCTGCCACAGCTGATGGATCAAAGCGACAAGCTGATTCACTTGCCGCAAGCGCACGCGATTGTGGATATCAAAGCATCCAGAGCTGCTGCTATTGAGGTTTATAAGCATATCATAAGAAGCAAACAGATCGATGGGCCTGATGGCTCGCTGCAAAGAAATGAATCATAGAACACATACCTTCCTCAGCAGCAGCCAAAAGCTGTAACTTGACATCGCATGTAAGCCGTTCTATAATAGCGGCATGTCGTTTTCTAGGGTTCCGCGGCGTTCGACTGCCGGTCTGGTCCAAGAGAAAACACACAGCGAATACGCTGTGGTCACGGAGGGGGAAAAGCCCGGGAGTCTAATCGCTAAGCGATGACTTCCGGGCTTTTTCTGTTTTGCCGCGGCCAAAAAGGCGTCTACAGCACTAATAAAAGGAGTGATTCATCATGGCATGGTTGTATCTCGTTATTGCAGGTGTTTTCGAGGTGGTTTGGGCCATCTCCTTGAAGTTTTCCAATGGTTTCACACGACTGGTTCCTTCTGCCATTACCTTCGCAGGGATGGCGGTTAGCTTCTATTTCCTAGCGGTCGCAACGAAAACTCTTCCGATTGGCACCGCCTACGCGGCTTGGACCGGAATTGGCGCTGTTGGCGCCATAATTATCGGCACACTTTTTCTCGACGAACCTATCAGTGTGACGCGGATCTTGTTTATGGTCCTAATCTTAGTAGGCGTCCTTGGACTTAAATTTACTTCTGGACATTAATCGACTTCTAAATCGATTGTGCAGCTAACATGCTAGCCTTACAGCAGCAACTCGACACTTGAGACGCCGAAAAACAGCCCTATCGCCAACAAACTAGCTCTCTCTGAGCCTACTCTAGCTCGTTAAGGCTGTTTTTCAGCCTTACAGCAGACCTTTGCAGCAAATTCACATCTGAGACGCCGAAAAACAGCCTTATCGCTAACAAACTAGCTCTCTCTGAGCCGACTCTAGCTCGTTAAGGCTGTTTTTCAGCCTTACAGCAGGGCTCTTCAGCGAATTCACACTTGAGACGCCGAAAAACAGCCTTATCGCTAACAAACTAGCTCTCTCGGAGCCAACTTCGGCTCGTTAAGGCTGTTTTTCAGCCTTACAGCAGGCCTTTGCAGCAAATTCACACTTGAGACGCCGAAAAACAGCCCTATCGCCAACAAACTAGCTCTCTCGGAACCAACTTCGGCTCGTTAAGGCTGTTTTTCAGCCTTACAGCAGGCCTTTGCAGCAAACTCACACTTGAGACGCCGAAAAACAGCCCTATCGCCAACAAACTAGCTCGCTCGGAGCCAACTTTAGCTCGTTAAGGCTGTTTTTCAGCTCTACTGCCAGCCTTTGCAGCAGCTCAAAACGCCGAAAAAAGAGACCATCGCCGGTCTATACTCCCTCCCTCTCATACCGCCTCACATGGCCAAATTTAAAAAAAGTCGGGATGCCATCCATGAGATGGCGTTTCCCGACTGTTTCACATCAATTGACGATCAGTGCCATAGCGGCGTTTGAGCTGGCTCAAGAAGAACTGCAAGGACAAGAACAAGATAGCGAAACTCGTACCGACGCTCAAAATGATCCAAGGATGCAGCCTGATGTACCTTGAACCGTACGCGATCATGGACAGCCACTCTCCAGATGTCGTGATGGTGATCGAGTAGCCGGCATCTGCGTCGCCGATGGCCTCTGTCCCGCCAAGCACGATGTTGAAGACAGCGAGCTGCCCAAGCAGGAAAAGTACCTGCATAAATTCACTGAGGAAAATGAACAGTATTTCATTGCGCATACAAGGAACCAAGTGCCGAAGGGTCCGATGAATGACGGAGCCCCCCATCAGACGTGAGGCTTCAATAAATAATTTATCATTATAATAGCGTGTTCGTTCAGCCACCTGATGTGCCAGCGGAAATACACCAATAAACGTGACCAAAATAACAAACGTAGCGGAAAAAAGAATCTGATAATGTGGATCGGCCTTTGTCCATTGATCCAGCCTTAAGCCAAAATACATGCCGGCCAGAGGCGGAAATAAAAATATAAATGCGGGGACAGATGCCACTACCCACTGCATCGCTTTAAGTATTCCCCATCCTTTGCCGGTAGTTCCGCTCCACAACCCCCAGGGCAGTGCGAACAGAAAGCGGGATAAAGTCAGGATCAACGCGGTGCCCAGCGTGTATTTCAAGCCATTTAGCAATAAGCTGAGGATGTCAAAGCCCCGATGATCCGTACCGAGCAGGAACGTGCTGTTCGGCGCGTATGGTGGGATGCTGTATCTGGTTTTGCCATCTTCTTGATACTGAATCATATTAATTTTATCCGTTGGCGTGATGCCATGCGGCTTAAGCCACGTGCCGAAAATCATGACCAGCAAAATTACAACAACAAGAGCAATCGAGCAGTAGTAAGCTGTGGATGAGCGTGTCATCTTCATTGGGAGACTGCCTCCCCTGTGCGGATGACGAACCTTCTGCGCAGCAGAGCGTACAGCACATGAAAGGCCATGGCGACTAATGCGAGCGTCATGCAAATGACGGACATCGATGAGACGCTTTGAACTGTCGGCGAGGTGATGAAGCCGCCAAGGCCGAATATCCCGCAGATTGCTTCAGCGACAGCCATACTGGCCAGCGCCAATGTAGTCGCTTTGGGCAAGATGGCTAGCAAATCCTGCATGACGTTGCGCAGCACATGGGAAATGAGCACTTCGCTGCGGGTTAGCCCCTTGGCTTGTGCGGTAACCACGTAGTCCTGACCCAGCTCACGCGAGATAGCAACGCGCATCGTGCCATATATGGTCACCGAAGGAATGAGCGCAATCGTCAGAAACGGAATGAGGAACGGTGTCTTATTCCCCACTTGCACAATCAGAAGCACATAATGCCCAAGAAATTTCGTTGCATAAATCGCTCCTAATTGAATAAGCACAATCAAGAAGAAATCAGGCAATCCAACGAGCAAAGCATGAACGCCATCCATGAAAACACCGATTCGCCGCCACTTTGCTGCGAGCATCGCCATGAGCAGGCTGACACCAACAGCCATCAACAACCCAGGAATGAAGTATGTGCATGTTCGCAGCAGCATTGTCGGCAGCTCTTGAACGACACTCACCTCTGTGCGATTAAAAGGGCTGCGGAATTTCCCGAAATCGCCATGCAGAAAGCCTTGAAGCTGTTCTTTGATCGAATAGCCATAGTAACGCCATGATATGGTCGGATGATCTAGAGGAACGGCCGCGGCACGGAAAACACCTTTTATCGACATGATTTCCCCCAAATAATCCCATACCTTTCCATAGGGAACGGTGAGCAGCCCAGCTTTCTCATCCAAGACCTGGCTGCCGGGCAGCTTTTCACTTATTGTTTGCAAGGTGGCACCTGAACCGACCATGATCTTAATCTGATCCGGTTGTGTAGATATGAACGCATTGCGGATATTGCTCAGAAAGAAGATGCACACGAGCGTCAACAATCCAAGCAATACCCACCGCAAAGTTGACTTCAACCATCGTCACCCCGTCCTATAATTCACCAGTGGTAGATAACTATTTTCATAGTGTACCACGAATTATTTAGGAGTTCTATCCACTTTTTGGAATTTGTATAGCGCATAAGACGATGTGCCCAACCATGCCAAAAAAAGCTGCAGCAAGCCAGCCTAAGCCAACTTACTACAGCCTGTATTATGAGCTAAACTGCGCCTGATGCAAGCGGCTGTAGACACCGCCTACTGCGATAAGCTCCTCGTGCCCGCCTTGCTCGGTAATGCCATGCTCCGTCACGACGACGATGCGATCCGCATTCTTGATTGTCGCCAGTCGGTGGGCGATGACTAACGTCGTGCGCCCTTGCGACAGCTCGGCGAGCGACTGCTGAATCGCCGCCTCGGTTTCCGTGTCGAGCGCCGATGTCGCCTCATCGAGGATGAGAATCGGCGGATTCTTCAAGAACATCCGAGCGATGGCGAGCCGCTGCTTCTGTCCGCCCGACAGCTTGACGCCGCGCTCGCCTACGATCGTATCCAGCCCCTTCGGCTGGGAGTGGATGTAGCCTTCCAGCTGCGCGCGACGCGCAGCTTCCCAGATCTCGGCATCCGTCGCGCCCAGCTTGCCGTAGGCAATGTTCTCCCGCAATGTGCCGGAGAACAGGAACACGTCCTGCTGCACGATGCCGATTTGGCGGCGCAGCGACTCCAGCTCGATGCTGCGAATATCGCGGTCATCGATGGAAATGCTGCCCTCGCTGACATCGTAGAATCGAGGCAGCAAGCTGCAGATCGTCGTCTTTCCGGCGCCGGACGGGCCAACGAAAGCGACGGTTTCTCCCGCACGAATGGTTAAGCTGATATCATTCAAAACCCGCGCTTCGTCTCCGTAGCCAAACGACACCGAATCGAATGTGATTTGTCCGTCCAGATGCTCAACCTTGACGGCATTCGGAGAATTGGCTACCTCCGGCTCGGTATCAATCACTTCGACGTATCGTTTGAAACCGGCAATCCCTTTCGGATAGCTTTCAATCACGTTGTTAATCTTCTGGATCGGCCCAAGAAAGACGTTCGTCAAAAGCACGAAAGCAATAAACTCACCATAGCTGATTTGCTTGTCAATAACGAACCACGTACCGCAAATCAAGACGAACACCGTCACCATCCGCATTAATATGTAACTAAGCGATACATTCCACGCCATGATTTTATAGGACAGCAGCTTGGTCAATCGGAAACGTCCATTGTTATCCTCGAACAGCTTCTTCTCGTAGGACTCATTCGCAAACGCTTGAACTACGCGAATCCCTCCGATATTGTCCTCGACTCTTGCGTTAATATCCGCGAGGTCTCCCATCATGCGGCGGAAGGTTTTCGTCATTTTCTGATTAAAGTAGACCGCAATCCACAGCAGGAACGGCACAATAACGAACGTTAACAACGCCAGCTTCACATTAATGCTGAGCATAAGCAGCAGCGCACCGATCAAGGTCATCACCGCGATGAACAGATCCTCTGGACCATGATGCGCGACTTCCCCAATCTCCAGCAGGTCATTGGACATTCGCGACATCAATTGGCCTGTCTTATTATTGTCATAAAACCGGAAGGAGAGCTTCTGCAGATGATCGAACATCTTTTTGCGCATATCCGTCTCAATATTAATCCCCAGCTTATGTCCCCAGTACGTAACGATGAAATTCAGCACGGTGTTGAGTCCATAGACAGCAAGCAAGCCTACGCAAGCCCATAGAATCCAAGTCCAATTGCCCGCAGGAAGCAGTTTATCCACAACTTGATTCACAGCAAGCGGGAACCCGAGCTCGAGCAGCCCAGCTACAACCGCGCAGGTAAAATCCAAAATAAATAAGTGTTTGTAGGGTCTATAATAGGAAAAAAAGCGTTTTAACACGTGTCCCCACCTCCCATCGCTTATTATACCTTATAAAAAAATGAAAAGAAGCCCTATTTAGGACTTCATGGAAGCAGCAATATCTGAAAGTCTTGCAGCCAGCTCTGTCATCAGGCTGGTGGCAGCCGCCATCTGATTCGTAGCTGACGCTTGTTCATGGCTGCGGAATGCGCTGCCTTCCGACGCTTTTCTTTCCATCTTACACATGGGTAGGCCGAAAGTCTCTAAGTAAATAGGCCTTTGTCGGAGGACATATGTCCACTATTTTCATATATATAGGTGAACGGCATCCTGTGTGTGGAGGAATTCACCTATGCTAAGCAATTCGTTAGACACGCGAACGGCTATTTTTCTTGCAGCCATGTGCAATCAAAGCTATCAGCAGCTTGCAAATGGTCCCGATAGCGTTATTTTGCCGCAATCTTATCGCATGGTGTCTCCCTTTACAGCGACTTCTATCTTCGGCGTAAGAGAACCGTTCGGCTTTATCGCGGAATCGGACGGACAGATCGTCATCGTATTTCGAGGCACCTCCACGACATCGGATTGGATCTCCGATATCATTGCCAGACAGACGGCTTTCCCTTATACCTCAGAGGAGGGACTCGTGCACAAAGGCTTCATTGATATCTACAACTCTGCCCGCAAGCAAATATTGGCCTCGCTTCGCAAGCTTTCAGCCCGCAAAACGCTGTACATCACAGGACACAGTCTTGGCGGTTCTCTCGCCGTCTTATGTGCCGCTGATTTAGCGACCAACACTCGGTTTAAGATGCCTTCTGTGTATACCTATGCCTCACCGCGCGTTGGGAATCCGGAATTCGCCAGCCTTTTTAACCAACGAACCGGACCTCACTACCGCATTTATAATAAGAATGATATCGTCCCTGAATTGCCGCCTTTCCTTTATAAGTCCCCCCGAACCAATCTGGTCTACCACTACCTTCATGTAAAAAGGGGCATAGAGCTTACCTTTCAAGCAGGCTCTGTTTCGGCTAATCATGCTATGGACAATTATTTTAAAGAGCTCTCCAAGCTGGATCCTCGTTATGCACAGCGGTTAAATAAGCAGAATCCGGGATTTTGCCCGGATGTCTAGTCAGATGAAGAAGAGACCGCGGCCTGCCGTGCCTGTGTCGTTATGAAACTGCCATCCACCGGAACCGAAGACCGGAAAGGGGGCATTTTTTATGTGCCAATGATTTAAACCCCTACATAAAGGCAAGGATAGGAACTGATCCTTATTTCTCTGCATAAAGGAGAATTGCCAACTTGAGTCTCGTTCTTTGTTTGATTTTTGCCTGGTTTAGCATCTTTGTCTTCGCCGCTCTGCCGAACAAACTGTCGATTACTACCAATGTTCTGCTTTATATGATCTTAGCCATTGTAGACATCAATAAATTAACCCTGTTGAGTCATGTCCTTCACTTTTTTCAACTAAGCACACAAATCCCAAAGTTTCTATCCGTTATCGTGCACCGGGATCTCACTTTTTCTCTGACCCTGCTGACCTTCGCGAATGTTTATCTCACAACACCCAAAAGCCTAACCAAAATAGGGATTTCGCTTTACAGCTATGCCTTTCTTGTGGGGAGTGGTCAATGGCTTCGGTGGACAGGCGCTATTACTTATGTGAAATGGAATATTTTCTATGAGTGTCTTCTGATTCTTCTCCTGCATGTTTTGGTTTATGGGATGGGACGGTGGCTGCTTGCTATCAAACAGAAGGAGGTGTAGGTATGGAAGAGGTCGTTGTTTATGATCAAGGTTTTAACGGAAATGAATGGTATGTGATAGCCATCATCGTGACGGCTTTTCTCCTCATTTGGGTATTGCCCAACATATTCACATTCACACAGACCTTGTATACCTTGTTAATTGGCATTGTTTTTGGTCTCATGTTCGATCACACGATTGCCATTCCACCATTTGATCTCTATGATATCGGTGACAATTCCTCGTATGAAGTTTGGGATTTCCTCTCTTACGGCATGTATGCGCCATTTGGCTATCTATATATCTACTTTTATAAAAGATTAGGCGTGCATGGCTTCTACACGATCCCCTATATATTAGCTTGGACCGTCTTAAGCATAGGTATCGAGTGGTTAGGAGTTCTTGTTGGCGTTTTTCATTACAAGCATGGCTATCGGCTCTATTTCTCGATACCTATCTATTTGTTTTTGCAATCAGTTCACTTACTCATCTATTCCGTACTTTTCCCTGAGTCACCTACGATTAAAAAAACAGTCAAAAAGCCAATCTAGTCATTGGCATTCATTTCTCTAAAGCAGCTCTTTCAGTTCCTTCGTCATGGCTTCTACTAGCTCTGGCCTGCCGTGGAATTGCGCTGGTGTATTCTGGTGAAGTACAATTTGCCAGATCTGGTCCTTCCTTACCGCAATCATCGTGTGATGCGTATGAAGCTCCGGAGCCAAATCGGACTTCCCTTGAGGGACCATTCCCGCAATGGCTCGCAGGACAGCAACTCCCTCAGCCAGAAAGTAAACAGATTTCACTTTTCCGTAATAAGGCGGCGTCGGATGATTCGCAAATATAGGAGCCAAGTGTTCTAGAATTAGCGCCCGCCCTTGGACCACACTGCCGTCAAATCCGATCAATTCCCCTTCCTCTGCAAAAACAGCCGCCATATCCGCAGCTTTACGTTCATTCCACGTCGTTAAAAGGCGTTGATATAGGGCTTGAACAGATGCTTCTTCCGTGGATACTGTTGGTGTGCTCATCCTAATTCCTCCTTATGCAGTAGTGAGATTAGTATATCATGTTAGAAAAAAAATCTTATATTTCTTAAAATCCCTCCTACAACCCTGACAATAAGTTGTCAGGGTTGTGTGTTTATAATCAAGTATATAAATACGATGAATGAAGGGATTTGATCAAACATGAAAGTAAAAAATAAAACAGGCTTTGTATTAGCCGGACTGCTACTAGCCATTCTTATGGCTTCGATGGATAATACCATCGTTGCCACAGCCATGGGCTCGATTATCGCCGATCTCGGAGGACTCGATAAATTCGTGTGGGTCACATCCGCCTACATGGTTGCTGAAATGGCAGGCATGCCCATCTTCGGCAAGCTATCGGATATGTATGGGCGCAAGCGTTTCTTCATCTTCGGCATCCTCGTCTTTATGCTTGGATCTGCTTTATGCGGTACAGCCACTTCCATCGTTCAGCTGAGCTTATATCGCGCCATTCAAGGCATCGGCGGCGGGGCTTTGGTACCGATTACCTTCACCATTATGTTCGACACCGTCAAACCTGAGAATCGCGGGAAGCTAATGGGTCTGTTCGGAGCGGTGTTCGGCATGTCCAGCATCTTCGGCCCCTTGCTTGGGGCCTATATGACCGACTATATCAAGTGGGAATGGATATTCTACATTAATCTTCCGCTTGGACTTCTTGCTTTCGGATTGGTGGCTTTCTTCTATAAAGAATCTCTTCAGCATGCTAAGCAACGTATTGATTGGACCGGTGCTTTAACGCTTGTTGGCGCAATTGTGTGCCTCATGTTCGCTTTGGAGCTGGGCGGTAAACAATTCGCATGGAATTCTGCCCAAATCCTCGGATTATTTACTGGATTCGCGGTCCTTACCGGCTGTTTCCTCTACGCTGAGACGAAAGCCGAAGAACCGATTATCTCTTTTAAAATGTTCAAAGACCGCCTCTACTCCGCCAGCAATGCCATCGCTATGTTAAGCGGCGCGGCCTTCATTACGGCTTCCGTATATATTCCCATCTTCATCCAAGGTGTTCTCGGCGGCAGCGCAACGAATTCCGGTTTAGTGCTGCTGCCGATGATGCTGGGAACGGTTGTGACCGCAACGGCCGGCGGCATGCTGACCAGCAAGTTTTCTTATCGTGCCATTCTGATTTCGACATTGCTTCTACTGGTCGCTGGCATGGCACTTCTCATGACGTTAACACCACAATCTTCACGTCTGGTTATCACACTCTATATGATCCTGATTGGTTTAGGCATCGGCGCTTCCTTCTCCGTGCTGAGTAATGCCGCTATTCATTCAGTAGCCGTCAGCCAACGCGGTGCTGCAAGCTCAACGCTGAATTTCCTTCGCTCCCTTGGCATGACGATCGGCATCACGATCTTCGGCATTATCCAAAGCCATTCGCTTACCCGGCATTTGTCGGATGCTTTCTCGGGGAATGGACCAACAGGGCTGCCGCAAGGCCTAGACTTCAAAGATCCACATGCGCTCTTAGACCCGGCAACCCGCTCCCAAATTCCGGAGAAAATTTTAGCTCAAATTTCAGAAGGACTGTCCTCGTCCATCGTACTTACTTTTGCCTGGGGAATCATCCCTGCCGCACTTGCTTTGGCCGCTGCTTTTGCGATGAGCAAAGAACGCTTTGTTCTGGAAGCGGAGACAGAGAAGTTCGCTGCTTCTCATTAAAATGAGATAAGACCAGCACCCCTCATCAAGGGTTCTGGTCTTTTTTCTATACTAGAGCTCAGGCGACCGCGCCTCTCACTCTTCAAAAAGCGCTGTAGACAAATACCGCTCACCCGTATCCGGCAGCACAACGACGATGGTCTTCCCTTTATTCTCGGGACGCTTGGCGACTTCCGTCGCTGCGAAAGCCGCAGCACCGGATGAGATCCCAACAAGCAATCCTTCGGATTTGGCCAATTCGCGGGCCGTTTGTATGGCATCCTCATTGCTCACCGTAACAATCTCGTCTACGACTTCTCTACGGAAGTTATCCGGCACGAACCCGGCGCCAATTCCTTGAATCTGATGCACGCCCCGCTTGCCTCCAGATAGAACGGGTGAGTCTTCCGGCTCCACAGCAATAATCTGAGCAGACGGGTTTCTCGCTTTCAGCAGCTCACCTACACCTGTAATCGTTCCGCCTGAGCCCACTCCGGCAACGAAAATATCAACGTTCCCCTCCGTATCCCGCCAAATTTCTTCAGCTGTCGTCTTCCTGTGAATCTCGGGATTCGCCGGGTTGCTGAATTGCTGCGGAATGAAGGAGTTCGGCATCTCTGACGACAGCTCCTCCGCCTTCCTTATCGCGCCAAGCATGCCTTCGGATGCGGGTGTCAACACAAGCTCGGCACCAAGTGCCTTCAACAATTTCCTTCGTTCCACGCTGAAAGAATCCGGCAAAATGATGATCAACCGATATCCCAGCGCTGCGGCGGCAAAAGCCAGACCGATTCCTGTATTCCCGCTGGTCGGCTCAATAATGACGGTCTCTTTATTCAATTTGCCCGAGGCTTCTGCTTCTTTGATCATGGCAAAACCGATTCGGTCTTTGACACTGCCTGCCGGGTTGAAATATTCTAATTTGGCGAGGATCTTTGCCTCGAGACGATGCTTATGGTTATAGTTCCAGAGCTCAAGCAGCGGCGTATTGCCGATTAGCTCCGTTAAGTTATTATAAATGTTGGTCATACATGTACCTCCTCGGATATTAAACCCATGAACTTAGTCGGATAAGACCAGTATAACATGTATGCCCTTCATAAAATAAATCAGAAATGTTGATGAAAGTGTACGCTATTTTCTTATATATAGGTGTTTGTTTTAATCGTACCTACTTATGGTACACTGGGATAAGAAACTATCGAGAGCCGCAAGGGGAATCTATGAATATGAAGCTAGTATCGTGGAATGTAAATGGTTTGAGAGCCTGTGTGAATAAGGGGTTCATGGATTATGTCCAGCAGAAAGATGCCGATATCATCTGTCTGCAGGAGACTAAATTGCAAGAAGGACAGATTAACCTGGAGCTCGGTGAGTCCTATCAGCAATATTGGAATTACGCGATTAAGAAAGGGTATTCCGGCACAGCTGTTTTTACCAAAGAAAAGCCGCTCTCCGTTCGTTACGGTATCGAGCTTGACGAAGAGCCTGAAGGGCGGATTATCACGCTGGAATTTGAACAATTCTATTTGGTGACGGTGTATACGCCCAATGCTAAACGTGATCTATCTAGGCTAGACTATCGAATCGAGTGGGAAGATCGTTTTCGCACCTACCTTTTGCAATTGGATACGCTTAAGCCTGTTGTGGTCTGTGGAGATCTTAACGTGGCGCATAACGAGATTGATCTGAAGAATGCGAAGGGAAATCATAATAATTCGGGCTTTACTTTAGAAGAACGCGGAAAAATGACGGAGCTCTTAGAAGCCGGCTTCATCGATACGTTTCGTGAGCTGTACCCAGATCGAACCGACATGTATTCGTGGTGGTCCAACATGCCTGGCGTTCGGGCCCGAAATGTAGGATGGCGCATCGACTATTTCCTTGCTTCCGAGCGATTGCGCTCCTTCGTCATAGATGCCTCCATTGATTGCGACATTCTGGGCAGCGACCATTGCCCTGTTGTGCTGGAGCTGGATTTCGCACAATAACATGATTATGGCAGGATTATCGCCTAATCAGCCCTAAATAGCAGAACCCCCTGTCACAATTGTGAGAGGGGGTTCTTGTGGGTTCAGGAGACTCAGATGTCTCCGTTCCTAATATTCAAAACCTCTACCGTACGAAGTCCGGCGCCGCAAATACCCTCTAACCGCTTTATAGCCATAGAAGCCTAGCAGCGTAAGTTCGAGTCCCCATATGATCATAGTCGAAATATCGCTCGGTTCGATTTGCAAATAGTTGAATTCAGCGAACTGCTTTCTCTCGAATTTATCGGCCACCATCTGTGCGACATGATCGACAATCGGAGAAAAGTCCTTCCCAAAGCCCTGCTCGCTCATATAATCCTGAACTTCAAGCTTCAGAATATCAACCTCACTCCAGGAGAAAGCATACACCCATTTCATCGTTCCATCTGGCGCGGGGCTGAAGCTAACAATGAAGTCATTTTTGTTGCCGTTCTGCCATCGGTCTTGCAGCGCATACCCATACTCTCTGGGCTTGTCGTCCCCGACGTTAACGAAGATCACATTAACCTGCTTCCATGACCTCGTTTTTCCTGGTTTGTCCGGATCCGGTATCTCTTGATTCAGCTTCGTATTCCAGGCACCCAGCCTATCTAATGCCTTGGCTTTGCCTGGGACATCACCCACAATCCGATCCACTTTGATCAAGTCCCTGACATAATCAGGATATGAGGGTAGACCAGGATAATCTTTAGGATCGAGCTCCCCATGCCTAAAAAGGCTATAAGAGCCTTTCACCTTATTAGTGTACGTATGCTTAGAAGCTGACGGCATCCCCAGCGGGAAAAATTTGGCAAGCTCCGCAGTCGAATTCGGATACCGATCATTGAAGTCCGTTTTCCCGTCCAAGGATTCCTTCACCGTCATCCAGCCGTTATCCGTCGTTTTAATTTTGTTCTTGGCCTCGTGATGCTCCCAATGTCCCCGGTCTTTGGTACAGCTTTTACGGCCATGGCTGTCCGTCTCGCATTCTTCTTTGCCGGGAATCCATTCATCCCATTCCTCTTGATGTTCCCAAGCCGAAATCGATCCTGACCAGACCTCTTTATCTAACGTTCGCCAGTAGTAGTCTGCTGCAATGACACCGCCAAAGAGGATCGCAGACAGCACGGTGACCCACATGAAGCGCCACCATCTTCTGCCCAGAAAAAGCTCAATCGCAAACCCGACAATCAGAACAAGAAAAAACGCTGCCCAATATGCCATCTGCTACCTCAGCTTCACTTCATTATCTTTGCCCGTTTGATACGCATCGCTCGTGCGATCCGACGTAATGATAAACTTATTCGCGTCCATCGTTTCAAAATGGAAAATGCTATTCATCAAGACATGCTTGCGAATATGCGTATTATATTCCCGCACCAGATCGGCAATTTTCTTCTGATTACGGTCAAACTCCGTGCGCCCGGCGGAGATTTCATTCTGGAGCTTCGCATACAAATCCTTATTCATTTGAGGATTCTGCTCTTGGACGATTTTGAAAAGAGCCCCTGTATCGTTGTAGCGACCGGCAATCAGATCGGTATACACTTTTTTGATATCATCTGCTTGCATATCCGTCACTTGCGCCATTTCTTTAAATCGTTTCCACATATTATCGTAATTGGATTTGTTGGAGACATGCTGTGCTTTAATTTTCTCATCCAAAGCAATCGCTGTATTGCGATGACCCCACAACATAGCCGCGCTAATAATCGCTATAACGAGAATTACGCCAATAAAACCTAAACAACCGATAACAAAAATGCTGTTCTTATTCCGCATGATACGACACACCTCTGTCTATAATTTCCACTAATGTGTCTTATTCTAGCATATTCCTCAACAGGAAAGATCAAAATTCCACAAAATTTTTGCAGTAAACCAAGTGCAACTGATAGGCAAAGGAACGTCAAAAAGGGCTGCAACAGCCTGCCCCAAAAGGCAAGCTGTTACAACCTGATTCTAATCCTTCGTAGATCGCGGGCCATTGCCTATCTCTTACCAGCCGAAATCCAGTGTTTTTCCTGTCTCTACATAACTCTTGATATTGCTTAAGATCATCGGCCAACTGGATTGGGTGGACTCATAGGAAGGGTGATTCTCCGGCCATTGATCATTAACCAATGTCAGTTTCGTGCAATTGCCAACGACATCCAGTGTAAGGGTAACCCTCGTCTCTAATTCTGCATGATTCTCCCGAAAGGAGGGCCCTGGATGCTCGGTGTAGCTCATCTTAACATTCGGCTCAAATTCCAGCACTTCGCCATAAACGTGAACGGTTTCATCGCCTTCACTGCCGGGCCCCACATAAGCATAAGGCGAACCTATTTCAAAGGTTGAGTTCAGTACACAACCAAAAAATATAGCCTTCGTCCCTTCCGGCGAAATGAACACCTCCCAAACCTGCTCTGGCTTTGCATTGATATAGAATTCATATTTAAGATCTAACATATTCCTGCCTCCATTCATGTGTCTTTCATTGCTTTCATCATGCTAAACTGCTAGTCTCAATAGTAGAGTATTCCCGCTTTCATGTATTGTAAAAACGCGACAAGCGCAATCCGTCTGGGGAGGAAATAGATGAAATCCAACGTACAGCAAACCGATAAAGGCATTCTGCATGCGGAGGCCGGGAGACAGAAATTTTCACTTATGCGCTACCAGCCTTCTGAAGATTTGGCCTTATTTATCGAGCAGTACTGGGTGGTCCGGTGGGATTTAAGGGGACAGGCTCCATTCCGCCAGGTTATCCTTTCCTATCCCAATGTGAATATAGCCTTTGAACGAGAAAGCAGCGGCCTCTTTGCCGGTGTTTACGGCGTTCCCAAAACAACGTACACTCGCCTTTTGCAAGACGAAGGCATCGTCTTTGGGGTCAAATTTCTCCCCGCTGGCTTCTACCCATTTTGGAACAAGCCTGTATCTCTTCTTACTGGTCAAACGCTAAGCATCCATGATGCTTTTGGCATTGAGGTGACAGATATGGCGAAGACCATGCTCCAGTTGGAACATGGCGAAATAATGGTCCCGCTCGTGGAACAATTTTTGCGAAATCTCCTTCCAGAGCCCGATGAACAGGTTGCCCGAATCAATCGAATCGTACAATCCGCCATCAACAACCGGGAGATCCTGCAGGTAGAGGACATCGTGCAAGAATTCTCTATGAATAAACGAACGCTGCAACGGCTCTTCAACCGTTATGTTGGCGTTAGTCCGAAATGGGTCATAGGGCGATACCGGCTTCAAGAGGCTGCCGAGCTGATTGAGAAAGGCGGTCTACCGAACTGGTCTAAATTATCTCAAGATTTGGGTTATTACGACCAAGCCCACTTCATCAAAACCTTCAAAGCCATGATTGGCAAATCCCCCGAGGAATATGTGAAAAGCATCGAGAATTCCAGTGCAAAGCGCAACAACAATGAACCTTGATTATAGCTTAAATGATCCCATACACATAGAAAAGCAGCCCCCTCCAACGCGTGCCAGGGCTGCTTTTTTCATTATATCTCAAGGATGACATTTATACAGAAGGTGTTAGTTATTCATCTAAGAAAAATGTTAAAATAACATAGTTTGGGAAATACTATTCTCATCGTTGCTGATAGAATCCGCAAAACATAGGTTTCGCACAATAATAGTTGTTCGACAAGATTCGTCTAATTCTTACTTTAATTCTATTATTTCTACAATATATGTATTCTCGAGTATTATAGTAAATAGCGCTTAATAATACAAGAGTCCTAGGAGAATTTTCCTATAGACTGTCGTTTAGGAAGTCTGCTACGAAGTCTGGAGCTGCTTTAGATATTTGCTGCACGGTGTGCAGATAACGTTGAGTCGTATTAATGTGCGTATGCCCCAGTGATTCCTGCACTTGTTGCAGGGTAGCTCCGCGAAGCAAGGCTAAAGTAGCGTTCGTATGTCGAAGCCAATGTGGCGTTACTTTCTTCCCTAAATTGCTGTGTTCACGGGCTGTTTTTATGATTCTTTCCACAAGTCTAACTGATATAGGAAATACTTTTTGGCTTGAAAGCATACTGGTATCCGAAAGATAAGCAAAATACTCATTAAATAAATTCCACAGCGTTTGTGGAATCTTCACCTCGCGTTCTTTTCCCCCTTTTCCGTTAATCGTCAGCCAAATAGAGGTTTCCTCAGGATCGGTATGGAAATTCCCCTTCTCAATTGAAACAAGCTCAGACACCCGCAAACCAAGCAGAACAAGCGTTGCCCCAATCAAATAATCTCGAGGGCCTTGACGTTTAAGTTGTGCTAAAAGACAAGCCACCTCCCTTTTTGTTAGATAGTTATTTTTACTATTAATTGGAATTTTTGGAGCTTTCATGCGTGTCGTAGGATTATTTTTGAAAATATTAATGTTCGGGTCGCTTCCCCATTTGTAAAGAAAACGAAGCGGTGCTAAGTGAATAGCAATCGTAGCAGGTGCCTTGGGTTTATCTTGCTCTGAGAAAAGGCCTTCTACTAGGCAAATCCTGTATACTTCAATCTCTTTCCACGTAACCTCTTTTAATGATTTATCCCCTAAAAAATCCCGAAATTTATTAATTGCACTTCGATAATTTCTTACCGTGTATTTAGACCACTGACAAGTGGCAAAAAACAGTTTTACGATTTGATCGTCAGAATACACTTGATTATTTTCTGTCAGGACAGCGACTTGAAATAAACCAGATGGTGTTGCCATAAGTACTTTTTTTCCTCCTTTTCTCATTCGAACAACTATTATTGTGCGAAGCCTATGTGTGGGAAACAAAAGAAGGGGTAATTATCGGGCTTGTTCATCGATGATCTCCTTCTGTTATGTCCTTAGAAATTAGCTAAAAGTAATCATCCCACAGTTAATTGTATAGTTCAAAAGCATTCCTATTCAAGCTGTATAGGATCAAAAGAGGTGCTTACCGTAGATAACCTATTGTTTTTGGGGAAAATGCGTCTGTTAGCAGAAAAGGATTTGCCCACATACCAGCATAGCTTAAGGGTTGGAGGACTCTGCAAACGAATGGCCGCTTATTTGCATTTGGATGAACAGCAAACCAGCCAATTGGTGCAAGGAGGGTGCCTTCATGATATTGGAAAAGTAGGTATCCCCGACGGCATCCTAAATAAAACCTCACCTCTGACTCCCCGGGATTGGGCTTTCATTCGACAACATCCCGAAGTGGGTACCACGATCATGCTGGAGCACGGAGATGTGGATAAAGAAATTATTGAAATCATTCAATTTCATCATGAGCGTTGGAATGGTGAGGGCTACCCCCACGGCTTAAAAGGATATGAAATTCCGGTATTCGCGCGAATTTGTGCGATTATCGATACCTACGATTCAATGGTTTCAGATCGTCCGTATCGCAGAGGCTTATCCTTCGAAGAGGCGGAGCAGGAGCTTTTACGCCATAGCGGCACGCAATTTGACTCTTATTATGTTGACTTATTTCTAAACTTGTTCCATACGGTAGGTGTGAACCCTCTCTCGCAGGAGCTTCACGAATAAGATGGCGTTAAATGAAATAGCATCGAAATTAGTTTGCAGAATTATTTGTAACATTATGAATTTGTGAGGCTAGCTATCATGTCTATGTCAGAAACCTTCGATCACATTGAAACACTTATTGTTATATTAATTCTTACATCGCTCGCTATGTACGTATTTTTCGCTTTTTATGAAATTAAGTATGAGCAACACAAAGAACAAAAGAATTTCATTGATAACATTATTGCTTTTTCCATGCTTTGGATTATTGAATGCATCGTGATCGTGCTTTCCTTCCTATACTACAATCAAGCAGAGCGCAGTAATGCTTTGTTGGAAATCATGATGATAGCAGCAACCGTTGCCTTCATTGTCGTGTGGGGTGCCCTCGATTTATTCCACAAGAAAAGGATTCAGTTTCGCCCCCTTTTTACCGTGAGCACGATTCTGACTTTAGCCGTTATCTTCTGTTATTGGTTTCAACTATCGTTTCATACGTTGCTTAATCTATCCTCGGGATTATTATCGATCATGTCCCTTCTGTTTGGTATCGCCGCTTTTCAAAAGAATAAGTATGTCGCTCGCGTAGGACTCCTGTACTTATTCAGTGGGAGCATCATCATTATTGTTATAAATAACGCACATGTCAGACTGAGCTTTCATCTCATGCTTACGTTAGATCTTGCCTTTTCTATGCTGTTAATGATCGGTTTCTTTATTCATTACTGTGAACTCTATTCCATAAATATTCTGGATCATATACGAAACATCCAACAAAAAAACGAACGATTATTGGAAGCAGAACAACGAATCAAACAATTGGCCTACTCTGATCCCATCACGAAGCTCAAAAATGTTTATCAACTCCAAGAGGATCTTCCTTTATTTCATTCCAGGCGGCTTGCAAGCCCCTCTCAGCAGATCCAATTTATTTTAATTAATGTACACAACTTTAAAAATTTCAGCAACTGGGTCGGGTATAAAAAGGGGAATACGACCTTATTTGAAATTGCCTTTCGACTTCAGAACTTATGCAAAGACCAAGATGAAATTTTCAGATTCAACTACGATCAGTTCATCCTTGTACACTTTGGCGATCGGGAGACGTGCCAGCAATTAATCTCTAACATTCAGGATATGTTTAGGGACAGCCTTTTTTACGGGCGAAACTTCGAGGCCTATCTCGGAGCAACAGAAGGCTCCACCTCCCCGAAAACGTTAGATATGCTCATTAAGGAAATGGAATTAGCTTCCCAAACAGCCTTTATTGAAAAGAAGTTTTTTTGTTATTACTGTGATGAAATGTTCCAAGTGCTTGTGCAGCAGCTGTCGATGGAACAAGATTTGCGCACGGCTTCCGAAGTGCACGCATGGGAGGTTGTTTATCAGCCTAAACTCTCCTTAGGCAACGATAGGATTGTGGGAGCTGAAGCCCTGTTGCGTTGGAACCGCCACGGCACTTATATTTCCCCGGAAGTCTTCATACCCATGGCGGAACAGATGGGGCTTATCCAAGAGATAGGCTATCACGTCATTAGAACGGCTTTTTCTTTCCTTAAGCAGGTTCAGTTAACAGAGAGCAGATCCTTGGTCATCTCGATTAATTTGTCGCCTTCTCAGCTGATGGAGCCTGATTTTGTAGATAACGTTCTGAAGATTACTAGGCACTATGATATCCATCCTTCTTCTATCACGTTTGAGATTACCGAATCGACATTCATCAGCCATATCGAACGCGTTAATGAAACGATTCAACTCCTGAAAGATCAAGGATTCTCTTTTTCACTGGATGATTTCGGCGTAGGTTATTCATCTATTCACTACTTTTCGCGGTTAAATGTGGATGAAGTGAAGCTCGATAAAACCTTCACGGAGAGTCTTACCTATGACATGAAAAATCGCATTATTCTGCATTCTATCGTCACCATGGCGAAAACATTGGGCATTGCTATCGTCATTGAAGGTGTGGAGCAAAAGGAGCAGCTGGATATCATTAAGGAATTAAAATGCGACTTTTATCAGGGCTATTATTTTAGCAAACCTGTCCCTCCAGGCGAAATGCTGCAATTGCTTTCCTTGCAATACCAAACTTCGCTATCTCAGTCTTAAGTCGGAGTCATCCCCCATCAAAGGTCGGTTTAAGAGAAATCTTGGTAATGTTAAGCTTGATATTACAAAGATTTGCCACTTGAGGGAGGATCGATCATGAAGGACAGAAGCGCGGCGCAAAAGTGGTCTTTTGGTATTTTAGCTTTCTTGGCAGTCGCCATCGGGATTTATGCCTTAGCGTTATACGGGCTTCCTGAGGGGCTTCGAAAGCAAATGTTCGTAACGAGTAAAGGCACACTTCCCGAACTATGGTACAGCGTATTATGGGCGCATGCCGTATCCGCCGGAATCGCGCTCGCGATCGGATGGATCCAGTTCATCCAGCTGCTTCGCCGAAGTATGCCCAATGTTCACCGCACCATCGGCTATTTATATGCCATTATGATTGCAGTTGCAGGCGTCACAGGCTTATATCTCGCTTTCTATGCCTCTGGGGGATGGTTCGGCCGAATCGGCTTTGGCACACTCTCGCTAATGTGGCTGTTCACTCTCTATCGCAGTCTCAGGAGCATCATCGTCGACCGTAATCCCACCGAGCATGGGCAATGGATGCTGCGCAACTACGCCCTCACCTGCGCGGCGATTACCCTCCGTATCTATACCCCGTTGGCAGCCGTACTCTTCGGGCTGGGTACGAACGATTCCTTCATCGTGATTGCTTGGCTGGCATGGATCCCCAATCTTCTGTTTGCTCAGCGACTCATTAATCTAAAGAAATCGCGCAACCTTTATAAATCAACAGTTCGCAGACAGTTATAGACAGCCGTTTGGCATAAGGGACAAGATCTTGCTATAGCGGAATCAGCTGGCGGGGGACGGACGGAAAGATGACGGTTCCCGCCCCTGCTTCCAAGGAAATCTGCAGCTCTGCGGATATACATTCATATTCTCATACTTGACATCGTACTAAAAGCCTTATATATTTTACTTACCGAACGGTAAGTAAAATATATGGAAAAGGATGTGAAGTCATGAATGCAATTTCCACCTATTCGACAATACTTGAAACCAGTTATCGCTTATTTGCTGAGCACGGCTTTGACAAAACAAGCATGACCATGATCGCCAAAGAGGTTGGGCTGTCCAAGCCCGCATTGTACTATCACTTTTTGTCCAAGGAAGCCATTATTACGACGCTCTTTGAGGAGCTATGCAAGAGCATCGGGTTTAGCAGCTTTTTTCGTATTGAGGCATATACCAAAGATAATTTTGAAGAAACATTCATTGCTGATGGACTCCAAATCATTCATAAGCAGCAGACCGACATGTATTATTCACGTATTTTAAATCAGTATCAAGCACTAGGTTATCGAGATCCAGCGTATTCCCTAAAGCTAGTTCAAATCTTAGAAGGATTTACAGCAGGCTTTGCTGAGTTGTTGGCTCATGGAGTTTCCATCGGGGCTATCGCGGCTCTAGATGTGCTTACTAAGGCGCAAATGCTAACCATGATTATTGACAGTATGGATAATTTCATGAGCTACGGCTTAACGTATAGCTATGAAAACATATGGACTACAGCTGTTAAGTCCCTTATCAAGGGAGAGTCCGCCTAATGAGTCAATCGACTGAGCGAATAACTGCTCTTGATTACGCCAGAGCCTGGGCGATTTTCGGGATGATGATCGTTAACTATAAACTTGCGATGCAGGCAGAGAACGATGGGGCAGCTTGGTTGAGAGCAATCGCAGGCCTGTTTGAAGGACGGGCTTCTGCTCTATTTGTCATACTGGCAGGTATCGGCGTGTCCCTTATGTGCGCCAAAGCAAGAACTTCGATGGACAAGGAACTTATTCGTCGCAATCGCAACAGCCTGCTTCGTCGTTCTGCTTTCCTGCTGGCAACCGGCCTGCTTTTGCTGCTGCTGGGATGGACTGCTGATATTTTACACTATTACGCGGTGTTCATGCTGATCGCTTCGGCGCTGATTACCGTATCTGATAACAAAATACTTGGTCTATGCGCAGGCACTCTGCTCCTATCACAGATATTTCTGCTTGTCTTTGATTACAGCAAAGGCTGGGATTCGAGTTTCCATACGTATCTGGACTTTTGGACGATCCATGGCTTCATTCGAAATCTTACTTTAAATGGATTCCATCCTATCTTTCCTTGGGCATGCTTCTTCCTCATCGGGATGTGGATAGGTCGGAAGCGTTGGATGAACAGAGAAAACCAGTCAAAGCTGCTGCTCTACGCCCTATCAGGAACGGTGATCTTGGAGGTGCTGTCCTACTTATTGATCCATTTAACCTCAGCTGTGCTCGACAAAGACTCCGCAAGTTTTCTATTTTCGACGAAGCCCATGCCGCCGACCTTATTATACGTCCTCTCCAGCACCTGCTCATCGTTATCCATCATTGCCATCAGTCTATTGGTGGTCCATACATTCAGGGATTCCCTCCTAACCAAGGCGATTATCCGAACCGGACAGCTGTCTTTATCACATTATATCGGACATGTTATCATCGGCCTGGGATTTCTTGAGGCACTGGGCTTTTTGGAAAATGGCAATCTCGCATTTGCAGTCACCTATGCCTGTGTTTATTTCGCAGCCGCAATCCTCTTCTCTTATGTTTGGAGAACATGGATGCAACGGGGACCCGTCGAGCTGCTCATGAGAAAGATCACTTGATGAGCAGCCTTTCATCAAACGCAAACAACCGTCTAAACCCGCTTTGTCTGGGCTTAGACGGTTGTCATATAGGCAATATGCAGCTACTGTTTAACCGCTGCAAGCAGCAAGAACATCGGGCGGCGCGTTTCTTCTTCCCAAGCTGGATTGCTTGCCAGCATATCATCTGTCGGTTGAAGTTCGGACATTTTCGTTAGGCTAAAACCGGATTCAATTAATGCATTCACATAGCTCGAAACATTCCGATGGTATTTGATGACATCATTGTCCAGAAATCTTGCCTGACGAGGGCCTTCAAGATGGTAGTTGTCGACAGGCCAATGCAGCTTGGCCCCTTGCGAATCGTAATGCCAGTCTTGTGCCGCAAGCGCGGTAAAGATCGGATGTTCAACGGACAGTACGAAGGTGCCGCCAGGTGCAAGATAGCCGTAGATTTGACGGCAGATACTATCGAAATGCTCCACATAGTGGAGTGCAAGAGAGCTTATTACTACGTCGAATTCCCCTTCCGTAAAGTCGATATCTTCAATCGCCAGACGTCGATATTCAATCTGTAGATCGTTGGTCATAGCTCTGGCCCGCTCCAGCATATTCTCCGACAGGTCTACCCCTACCACAGAGCGCGCCTGCTTCTCACGCGCATAACGGCAATGCCAGCCAAAACCGCAGCCAAGATCAAGCACCCTTTTATCTTTCAGTTCCGGAAGCAAGGCTCGAAAAGCCGTCCACTCCCCGGCCGCATCCAATCCGCCGATTGAACGAGGCATTTGGCTATAATTCGCGAAGAACCCTGATTCATCATATTTGTTCTGTTTCATTTCCTAGAAGCCTCCTAGTTTAAATCTCGTCTTTCACAATGTGCATGATGCCATTCGTACCCATCTATACTTTACCTCTAAACCATGATTAGTATCTAATGATAATTTGATTTTAATCAATTATGCGTTTCATTGATTTGTATCAGATTTCATTGTTTATACAAGTAGGCGGTACTTCCCTTAACCGTTAAGATGGGAACATATCACCATCAACCAAATAGAAAGGGTGGTCGGTTTGAGAGAACCCCCAGCTATGGTCCGCACGAGTCAACTGTCGGCTCCCTTCCGCAAATTTCACTTTTATTGCCGTTGGATCGGGAGCGATCTAAATGGTATAATAATCTCTAGACGAAGAACGTCCTTCAGCCGCTTCCGGCAATAAGGACGTTCTTTTTTTCATTTGTGGAGGAGGAACACGGCCCGTGGAATTTGAAAAAGTGCACAAGGAATTTATGGAGCATCATTTGTCTCACAGAATCGGAGAAAGAAAAGGACGATTGCTCAGAGGGCATCGGCATGCCGAGAAACTGCTGCTTCAACATGTATGGTGGCCCTTGTTTGGGTCACTGGAACATTTGCATCCCGAATATGAAGTCTACGACTGGAATCGCAAATCCCAATTTCTCGACTTCGCTTTCCTTCCTCCATATGGTCGTTTCGGGATTGAGTGCGATGGCTTCCAAAGCCATGTGAAAGATATGGATCGCGAGAAATTCAGCTACGCCTTGAATCGAGATACCTTTCTACCGGGAATCGGGTGGAAAATGATCCATTTTTCATATGATGATGTGCAGAATCGCCCAGAGGTTTGTCGAATGCTTCTACAACTGGTTATGAGTCCTTATCTGATTCGAAACCAATCTATTCGCCCTGCTGTATTGGTGGAGAAAGAAGTGCTTCGTTTAGCTTGGAGCCTCGGAAGATGGATACGACCGAAGGACGTGTCTGACCATCTGGAGGTCGACTTCCGAACGGCTCGCAAATGGCTGCGTACCTTAGTCGAAAAGGGATGGCTGGAGCCTATCGCCAAAGGCGATGACGTCCGCTATTACAAGTTGAAGGAAGGAACACTGGAGCACATCATGTAAGTGTGGCAGCCTGCGTGCGCCCAATGGATTTGGTACAGTGAAACATGAGGTATGAGTAAAGCGGAGCGGCTGCACTGGAATTTCTACAGTGAAATCTTCTTAAAACGGATATTGTTCCGTTCAGGTGGCTATTTGACTGGATGTTTTCCAATGTAAAGCAGCGTTATTGGGCTAATGGGGGAATTCTACTGTACATTTTCCAATGGAGCATCCCTTCAACTTGTTTTATCAAAGGAACGTAAATAGGGTTGAGGCAGGTCAGTTAACGTACCCTAACCTGCCCCAACCCAACACTCAAACAATGTCTAGAGGGCCTGCTCACTTATGCCCAAAACAGGATCAAAGACCAGCATCTTGGTCCCGATTTTATCAATAAAGAACCGATCATGGCTCACTGTGATGACGGCACCAGGAAAATGGATCAACGCCTGCTCCATGACCTGAATGCTCGTTAAATCCAAATGGTTGGTTGGCTCATCCAAAATGATAACCGCTGCACCGGATAGCAGGCATTTTGCTAGCGCTACGCGAGCCTTCTGTCCGCCTGATAAGTTGCCAATGAACTTGCTCAAATCCATCTCGGAGAATTGCAGCATGGCTAGAAATTTGTTCACCTTTTTCCTAGGAGCGTCCAGTCCCAATCCGTAGGTATTCACGGCGTGACTAACGGTATCCTTCGGATTAAGCTCTTCCCACATCCGGTTAAAATACGCATAGCTGACGCCTTTCTCCCAGATCACCTCGCCGGACTCAGGCTTCTCCTGCCCCGTCAGTGCCTTAATGAGCGTAGACTTCCCGCTTCCATTAGGGCCTACGATGACTAAGCGATCTTCCTTCTGAATATCGAAGCTCACGTCCTGAAAAATTGGCCGACCATCGTAGGTCTGACCGATTTTCTTAACCTCACACAGCTTGTCTGGGAATCGCAGTCTCTCGTAAATATCCGTGATTAGCACATTGACGGGGTGTGGTTCTATCCGCTTTTTGTTATCTGCCAATTGGCGGGATAAACGGTCCTTAGAGGATTTCCTGCTGGCACGGCTGTCAATGGCTTCCGATTCCATAAGAAGAAGCTCTTCCTCCCACTCGAATTGACGGTCCAGCTCCTTCTTGCGCATCTTCTTTTTGCGGATGTAGTCCGTGTAATTCCCATCGTATTCCTGAAAATGATAGTTCTCGATCTCAATCGTACGCGTAACCACTTTGTCGATAAATTGCCGGTCATGGGATACGAGGATCATAGCGCCATTAAACCGATGCAGCCACTGCTCCAGCCACGCGATTCCTTCCATATCCAAGTAATTCGTCGGCTCATCCAGCAGAACGACATCCGGCAGCTCAATAAGCATCTTGGCAAGTGCAGCACGGTTCCTCCAGCCTCCGGACAACTCATCAACGGGTTGATTGCGCATCACCTCGTTGAACCCCAGCTTCGTAAGAACCGTGTTGATCTCAACAGGTACATTCCAGCCATCCAAATGTTCCATTTGTTCGAATAGCTCCGCTTGCCGCGTCAGCAGGCGATCCATTTCATCATCATCCGTGATCAAACCCAGCTTCTCTCCAACCTCTTGCAGCTCTCGCTCAATAAGAGCAACCTGCTGGAAACACATTTCCAGCTCCTGTTGAACAGACAAGCTTCCGTGCAGTTCTGAGAATTGCGAGAAATATCCTATATTCACCTGGGGATCAATTTCCACCTTGCCGGACGTTGGCTCTTCTTTTCCCATAATCAACTTGAAAACCGTCGACTTGCCGGCACCGTTCCGCCCGATGAGGCCAATCCGCTCGCCTTGCGTTACACGAAAATAAATATCGCGAAAGATCATGGAGTCTTCATATTTCTTAGTAACGTTCTCCAACCGAATTACACTCATAACTATCTATCACCCTTCTAACTGCATCAGTCTACCCCTGATTATAACACTTGTACGAAGGAAGTTGCTTGTTCATCAATTGGTTGATACATTCCGCAATCTTCAGAATTAGAGCATTGCCATCATCCCTGAGTCTTACCGCCACTACGTTTCAATTTGTTATTGCGAATGAAATAGATTCCTACTAATAACAAAGGAATGATCATACAGATCGTTATATTATAAAAAGCCCACACTTTTGCAAGAACAGCATTAAAAAAGGACGCATTGGGAATTGAAATGAAAATAAGGGCATAACAAATCATAGAAGTGGGAACCGTCAGCATTTTATATTCCTTCAATTTCAAAAACTGGGCCAGTCCTACATTCAATACATAAAAGTAAAGAGTTGTCTTGACGTACGTGGTGATAATCCACAAAAAAGCAATAATAGTTTCTAATCGTTGAAAAAAATTTGCAATATTTATTCTTTGAGCTAAGGCAAAGCTTGAATAAAACCTGTGTGCTGTCAAATATTCACCAAGTACAAAAATACTTTGCGCCAAGACCATATTTAAGGCAATGCCTCCAAGTAGAGCTCCTATCAGGAAGTTTTTTCTTATTTCCTGACTCTGCTTAATATGAGGCAGAATAATAAGCACAGCGAAAATTTCCATGTACGGGAAGCTGCCTGCATGCAGCGTTCCTAGCAGAATGGGTTTTATTCCTTTTTCCAATATCGGCTGAATCTGATTCAGTTGCATCTGAGGAATAAGCATAACAATCAACACGAACAACGTTAACATAACCCAAGGAAAAAAAATTTCCGAAGCCCGGATGATTGGCCCAATGCCAAGCCTTGCAGCAAAAACCATCATCCCGTAGAAAAGCAATTCGATCACCTCAATCGGAGTTTCCGGCATGACAACGCTTGTTATGAAATCGCCTATTTCCCAAGAGACAGACACAACGATAAACCCGAAATAGATCAGAAAGGATAGATTAAGAACTATGCCAAGCCATTTTCCCGCAATAAGCGGCGTATACTGAATGAGAGATAATCCAGGATAGAATCCTCCCATCACAGAAAAAATCCATACAGCCACCAGGCCAAACACGAGTCCCAAAATTCCTGCTATCCAAGCATCTTGATGACTGCTTCCAGCAATGCCGGAAGGTAAAATCAGGATGGAATCGCCAAGCGTAAGAAGAATAACGATAACTGTGAATTGGCGAATGCCGATAATTCCTTTATCCAACTGTGGCACTGTCGTCCCCTCCCTCTTTATTTCAAGAAACTGACCATGGCGTCGCTAATAGGCTTGTAGATGACAACCATGACTTGCAGCGGATTAGGAATTTCAATGCGTAGGATATGCGCGATATTCAGTCCCGCTCCAAGGAAAAGCAAGATACTGAAGCTCCAGATCTCCTTCCGTATCCGTTTCCGCCATAGCGGCCGGAATTCCAATATAAATATACATATCGATACGACAAATACAGCTAATGCTCCCCACCACATACCCATTACTCCTTAATATCTTCTAGGAAAGCATTACCTGTTGTGCCAAAGCGCCTAATTTTAATATCGGCCTTTACGTTCACATCGAGATCTACAAAATAAGTTTCCCAATCATCTTTTATCTCTTTCCAGCCCGTCGGATCATCTCGGTGAATCAGATCGCCAAACCCGTATAAGTCAAACTTGATTTGCTTCTGCGCCTTGTGAATCGAATTCATAATCAAATCTTCCAATTGCTCGTCCGCTGCCTTTTCAAACTTGTCTATCGTTGCAGGGTTCAATAGATCAACATCACACTCTACTGCTCCAACCATCGCTTCGGTATGGATCTCCGCATTGACTTGCGGTTTTCCATGAATGACTTTCCCATGCAGCTCCGTTTTGGTCCGGATAACTTCCAGCGATAGCTGTCCCCCTCCAGAGCAGCCTATAACGCCAACTGTGTTTCTTACGTTATTAATCATGTAGTTGTACACTTTGCTATCTTCCTCGTTCAACCAACCGAGCAATTTATCTTTACGGAAATAAGCCAAGCCCGTGTACTTTAATTTTGAAGGCGGATCAATGTACTCGGTGTTCGCTTTATTCTCAACGATCTCTTCCGGTCCGGTCACTTCGATTGCGGATAATATAGGACTTTTCCCTTCCGTAACCAGATCTTGAATCACCTCATCCAAAGTCACTACATTGGTTGGCGCCCACACACGCTCGGAAGTAAACAAGGAAGTAAACATTCTGTTTGCCGGAATTTTTTCGAGCGGGGTCATGACCTTCAACACATTCTCCGCCGGTAAATGCTTGGCAACTACGATAAAGAAATCGGTCCGGGGCTCATGATCCCTGGAAAGGAATTCGAGGGGGTTGGCGATTCCCTCTTTCGCCAATTCCTCTCCCAATACCAGCACGCGCAAATGGGCCAAATATATTTTACGCGGGGAAGCTGTCGTCATTCGCCGGAGCGCCTCAAATACCGTCTTCCCCTCTGATTTGTACAGCGTGACGGCAACGCCGCCATCTGCCTTTTTATTGCTCGCCACATTGTTCGGAACAACAACTTGTGCAGACACCAAGTATTGATCTCCTACTTTATCAATGCCTAAGCCGACCGCAATGGCAAGACTGTTTAATTCCCGGCTATTCCAGCAACCGGTTAATAGGATAGGCAGCAGGATAGGCAGCAGTAAGCCTAACAACTTTCTGTTCAAGCTGGAATTCTCCCTTCTCTAATGAAGGTTTTTCATTGTCTGTGAATCTTGTTGTTCGGCCATGCTGCGTTTACGGTTCACCGAATACGGCCGAGAAGTCATTACCCAGCGCGGAAGCCTAAATAACGTATCTTTCTGCTCCGAAAGATGAAAGGGAGCAATGGAACTCATATAGGGAACACCGAATGACCTTATACTGCACAAATGAAGTACGATCGCAATCAGTCCGATGATAATACCGAATAATCCGAACGACGCCCCAAGCGCCATCAAAGGAAAACGCAGCATGCGAATGGAGATGGACATATTGTACGCAGGCAGTACAAAACTCGCCATTGCTGTTATGGATACGACAATAACCATGGCTGCAGAAACAATGCCCGCCTCAACCGCCGCTTGTCCGATTACCAGCGTACCGACGATAGAAATAGCAGAGCCTACAGCTCTGGGCATTCGAACACCAGCCTCCCGCAAGATTTCGAAGGTAACTTCCATCATTAATGCCTCTAGAAAGGCCGGAAACGGTACGCCTTCCCGCTGGGCTACCAAACTAATCAGCAAGTTGGTCGGCAGCATCTCTTGATGGAACGTTGTAATCGCAACATACAGGGAAGGAGCGCTCAATGCGATAAAGAAACATAAATATCGAATCATACGAATCATTGTGCTAATGTCCCAGCGTTGGTAGTAATCCTCAGCCGATTGAAAGTATTGAACAAACAGCGCTGGTGCTATCAGAACGAATGGGGTCCCGTCGACCAGAATCGCTACGCGTCCCTCCAAGAGGCCTGCCGCAATTACATCAGGGCGTTCTGTGTTTGCCAATGTCGGGAAAGGGGACCATGTTTCATCTTGAATGTATTCCTCGATATAACCGCTTTCCAGTATGCCGTCGATCTCAATCCGATCTAATCGCTGTCTTATTTCTTCAACGACGCTGTCATCCGCTATTCCTTTGAGGTACATAACCGCTACCCCAGTTCTTGTTACCCTACCGATCTCTCTAGATTCCAGCCATAGCCTAGGATCTTTGATCTTACGCCTGATCATGGCTGTATTAATTCGCAGCGATTCCGTGAAACCCTCGCGCGGGCCTCGGATGAGCGATTGCGCAGATGGCTCCTCCACATTCCGGTGCTCCCAGCCTCTGGTGCCAGCAACCATGGCTCGATCACTGTTTTCCATTAAGATCACACTATCCCCGGACAGCACGGCCAATAGCAAGGTCTCGAAATCCGTGACATCGACAAGGTCCTCGATCGTAAGTACCGTTTCCTTCAGCAAGCTCATCGGATCAGGATGGGTCAACAGCTTTGTGCTGAGTTCGGCAGAATGCTTGATTTCCGTCATCAACGGGTCTAGAACAAAGCTATCCAGCAGTTTCTTGTCCGCCAAGCCATCTGCGTAGACAACCGCCATATGAATGGAACCATCCCCAATTCGAAATTGTTTAATCGCCAGATCACCGCTATTTCCAATAATCCCCCTAATTTTATTCAAATTAAGCTGCAAATTAGTTGTCAAAGGCTCCCTGACCTTCTGCTGGCCGCTTACATCGGCTTCCGCGCTATCCCAACGGCGTTGCGACAATAGCTTTTTGAAGAAGTTCACTTCGTCTCCCCCTTTCTGTATCCGAATGTCATTCCTTGCCTCTCAATTTATCGTAGAATCGACGGACGAATAGCAATTATACAAACCTATTAGATTTAGTATTTCCATAGTTTGATAGAACCATACCGCAGAGTCATAGAGTTTACGTGGAGATCTCCCCTTGTCGCGCAAAAAAAACCTTCAGCCAATGGCTGAAGGGCGCTTAAATTGAATATCTGAATTTGAGTGAGGTAGAGCCAAAGCGTGAGGACGACCTCGAAATGGAACCATCGTAAAAACGGCGTACAGAGGCAAGAACTCTGTACGCCAAGCTCCCGGAGGAGGCGGTTTGGGGTATTATTCGTCTTTTCCTGTCGCAATCGGATTATCCTCATACGAGATCCAGTCGCTCCAGCTTCCACTATACAGCTTCACATTATCAAAGCCCGCTTCGCTAAGTCCCAGCACATTCGGGCAAGCCGTCACGCCCGAGCCGCAGTAAACGATGATGTCTTCAGCATCGCGCAAAGCCGCAAAGTGCTGCTCCTGCTCCGCGGCGGATAACCAAGCGCCGTTCTCACCGAGTACGCCTTTCCAGAAATAGTTGCGAGCTCCGGGGATGTGTCCAGCCACCGCATCGATCGGCTCTTCCAAGCCGAGGTAGCGGCGCTCTTCACGCGAGTCAACAAGCACGGTGCCAGGGCGGCCGAGCTTGTCTTTGACCTCATCCATGCTGGCGAGCATAGAACGCTGCACCTTAGGTGAAAAGGTTCGCGGGAACACTGCGGGCTCTTCGTCCGTCACTGGATAACCAGCCGTTTTCCAAGCGGTGTACCCTTGATCCAGCACATAGACCTCGGAATGGCCGAGAAATTTCAGCATCCACCAGAGTCGTGAAGCCATGGCGCCGCCTTGATCATCGTAAGCAACGACCGTCTTCGTACCGTCGATACCGAGGTTGCCCACGAGGATCGAGAACGCACCCAGATCCGGGAGCGGATGACGGCCGCCGTGCGCCATTTTGGCACCGGATAGATCTTTTTCCAAATCTACATACACAGCGCCTGCTATATGCTCTTTCTCATAAAGCTGTCTGCCTGAATCTGGTTGTCCTAGCGCAAAGCGGCAATCCGCGATTACGATATTTGCTTCGCCTAGCTGTCCAAGCAGCCAAGCCTGACTTACGATATTTTCCACTGGTACATGCCACCTTTCTTCGTCCCTCGATTAATCGCCTATCCCACTTGTCGGATTAACGGAATACGTGAGCCAGTCGCTCCGATCTCCACCTATTTTATCGTAAAAGCCTTGCGCACGGAAGTTATCCTTGGCTGTTGTCCATGTTAAATTCGCATAGCCATTCCTTGCCGCATATCCTTTGCAAGCTGCAAACAGCTTCGCCGCCGCGCCTTGTCCGCGCTCAGCCTCCACAACATAAAGATCATTCATCACGGCAATTTTGGAAGCACGCAAGGTACTGAATGTGAAATATAGCGTCGCAAAGCCGACCACAGTGCCATCTTCCGTCTCGGCTACGAATTGAATGCCTTCCTTCTGCTCAAGCAGCGTATGGATTAAACCGTTCAGCTTGTCATCTTCGGGTTGGCGATACTGATAGAAATCTACAATATAAGCAAGCATTAACGCTTTTAACTGCGGAATGTCTTGCATCACTGCTTCACGAATTGTTACTTGGGTCATAACGTTGGCCTCCGCTTCCTCATTGTGTATGTATTCATTGTACCCCAGATCCGGCTAACTAAATGTCCTCCATTTCCTTTCGATACAAAAGATAGAGGATCCAGCCCAGCAAAATACAGAAACAGGTTACAAAATAGAAAACAGTTGTGAATTTTAAATGAATCGTATAATAGGCCGTCGAGAATAAAATAAATGCAAATAGAAACACGTGGAAAAGCATAGGATTCTGAGGGCGCGTGAACTTCGAGAAATGCATTTCCAAACGAACGGTAAATCCTAATCTTCTCTTAATCAACAGCCCGGCTGTTAGACATGCTAATGTGGCAGCTGCTAGTTTAAAGTAACAATAAGTCGTATCCATGCCTTCAAAATAAACATCAACAGGCACAAATGTAATACTCCACGCGAAGAATACAACAACAGCCAAGTAAATCGTGTAACCAAGCGAGCCTAAAAATACGATTAGAAGCGAATGGAGCTTCCTTAAGCGAAATAGATAGTGAATCAAGCCCGCTTCCGTTAAAATAATAAGCAGCGTATTCCATTGTTCTGTTTGGAATAGCATGGTAATCATACTAAATAAACTAGAAACAAACAGTGAAATTAGCAGTACTTGCGCCCATTTCAATTTCATGGAAACTCGAAATAAAGACAATCCTAAGAACATCATGGAAAATAACGTATAGGTACCAATGAGAACATAATAATGCCACACCATCTAGACCTCCGACCAACGATAGAAAGGGTGATAGTAAAAATGGGGAGTCCTACACCTGCAAGCATAAACCGCTTACCCTGGAGCATCGTACCCTTAACAGATGACCACTGCAAAGAGCTATGTACTTGGCAATATCCCGCTCCCTACGAACTCTACAATTGGCCATCCTGGGACACCATGCAGCAGGAACAATCGGAGTTTGCTGATCTGCTGATTCGAGCCGAGCAATACCGAGGCGTTATTGATGAAGAGGGTACCTTAACAGGCTTTGCCCAGTTCTTCCCTATTGTTGGTGTCACAAGAATAGGTTTAGGCCTTCGCCCTGATCTTTGCGGCAAAGGAGCTGGCCTAGGCACCCAGTTTGTACAACTGCTGATTCAAGAAGCGCAGCGTCGTGCGCCAAAGCAGGAAATCGATCTGGAGGTGCTCGTCTGGAACGAACGCGCTATCCAGACCTATCAGCGTGCCGGATTTATGCTGACAGATACGTATGACAAGTGGACACCGACAGGGGTATCTGCCTTTCACTGCATGGTGTATAGGTCTGGAAATCAAGCTTATTCATAATCATAAGCAACAGCGCCGACATCACTCTCTCCTGCATACGTTCGAAGGAGGTCCAGGAACGGCTTCCCGTAGTTTCGGTATTTCACTTCACCGACACCTTTAATGCGCAGCATAGCCGTCTCGGTTGTGGGGCAAATTTCACTCATCTCACGCAGGGTGCTGTCGGAGAAAATAATATAAGGCGGCACTTTCTCGCGTGCAGCCATTTCCCGGCGCAGAAGGCGAAGCTGTTCGAATAGCGTATTGTCGATAGCCGCAGCAGCGCGAACTGGCTGCCTGCGCACCTTCTGGTTGACTTGCAGCTTCCCTTGCAGCACTTCGGCTGCCGGCTGCATCAGCTTCACAACCGGATACTGCCCATCGGACAGCTGCATGAATCCCTCAGAGATCAATACATTGATCAGATCCGAGATTTCCTTCTCAGCGAGATCCCGCATAATGCCGTGGGTCGGCAAACGATCGAAGCGATAGTCGAGAATCTTTTTCGCTTTGGAGCCTTTGAGCACAGAAGCGACCATCGAGATCCCGAAACGCTCTCCCATGCGGCGAATGCAGGAGAAAATTTTCTGCGCTTCCACTGTAATGTCCACCGTATCGCGATCATCTTTGCAAGAGCTGCAATTGCCGCAGGTATCCTTGATATTCGTCTCATCAAAATAGTGCAGAATAACATTACGCAAGCAGCGCGGCGAATAGCAATAGTCGATCATCGTCTGCAGCTTCTTGTATTCGTTCGCTTTGCGCTCAGGCGAGAGTTGGTTCTGCTCGATCAGGAACTTCTGCGTCATAATATCCTGCGCGCTGAACAGCAGAATGCATTCACTCGGTTCCCCGTCACGACCGGCACGACCAGCTTCCTGGTAATAAGCTTCCATATTTTTTGGCATATTGTAATGAATGACATAGCGGACATTGGACTTGTCGATGCCCATTCCGAATGCGTTCGTCGCAATCATCACACGAATATCATCATAGAGGAACGCCTCCTGCATATAGGAGCGCTCATCATCGGTAAGACCGGCGTGATACTTGCCTGCGGCGTAGCCTTTTTTGCGTAACAGCTCATAAAGTTCTTCTACATCCTTGCGGGTTGCGGCATAAATAATACCGGGTTGATGCGTATGTTCCTTCACATAGTTCTGAATGTAATCCCGCTTATTTTCCCCGCGAAGAATCGTCAGCTCCAGATTATCCCGAGAAAAACCATTGATAAAAATGCCCGCTTCATTCAGATCGAGCAGCCTCGCAATATCAGCCGTAACCTCGGCCGTAGCCGTTGCCGTAAATGCCGCCACGATCGGACGATTCGGCAGCTCTCTGATAAACGGAGCAATGCTCACATAGCTCGGGCGGAAATCATGCCCCCACTGAGAGACACAGTGTGCCTCATCAATCGCAACAAGCGGCAAATTAAGCGCCGCCATCCGCGCCCGGAAACGCTCCGATTCGAGCCGCTCAGGTGCAATATACAGCAGCTTGTATTTGCCCTGCATCGCACCCTGCATCCGTTGTTCAACTTCTCTGGCTTCCAGTGTGCTGTTGATGAAAGTCGCAGGAACGCCAAGCACATTCAGCGCATCAACCTGATCCTTCATCAAGGAAATGAGCGGCGAAATGACCAACGTCACGCCTTCCATCAGCATGGCAGGAACCTGGTAACAGATTGATTTACCGCCACCGGTCGGCATGATGCCTAATGTATCTTGGCCGCCCAGCAAGTTGGTAATGATATTTTTCTGACCTTCCCGAAATTCCGGATACCCATAGACCTGCTGTAATACCTTTCTTGCTCCATCCAGCATAGCTTCTTTACACCTTTCTATATCACACTTCTGCGTGTTTTAGACCAAATAAATAACGGAAACCAGCTTCTCACCGTCATGCACCTTGAGTACGTGATTGCTGGCATCATGGCGCACAGAGCCCGCTCCCACCTGTATAACCGGAGTGCTGCCTAAGGCATAGAAGATATCGTCAGCCAGCGTGCGCAGGCATTCTTCTTGTTCATCCTTATCAAGAGCTTGCCAATCGTCCGCATCCATTTCCAGAAATTCATAAAATCCGTTCACCATCTCAATCCCACGTACGAAATCTGTGACAATGTCCTTATACTCTCTGCCAAACTTAACACCCATGCGCACAGTCTCCCTTCAGCAACTTTCCTTATCCCTTTACTTTATCATATTATAGGTCCAAATGCAGGGTTAACCCCTTTTGCCCTGATTAAAAAATTACCCTTTGGCATAAACTATGGAAATGGGCAATTTCGGAAAAAATCTGTTACTATGGAAGAAGGAATGTACCGCTCGGAGGGTAGGAAAGCACACATGCTGAAACTGCAGATTCCCAAAAATCGAATGAACTACCTAATCAAGCAAATCCCGCTGCATTTCGACGCTGTCGTTCTGGAGCAGGGCTGGGAGTATTATCATAAAGGTCGTGTGACCGAAGTAGACCTGAAGGGCACTAGCATTCAGGCAACGGTAGCTGGCAAAAAGGTCAATACCACGACGTTGAATTTAGAAAACTTCTCGACTAGCGAATGCAGTTGTTCTTATGATGGCTTTTGCAAGCATATAGGAGCGACGTTTTTTAGTCTTTATGCCCCTTATGGCCGTCCGGAATTGGTGCTTCAACAGTTAAAACAACAAATACATACGCGCAAGAAGCCAATTCGCGGAGCGGCGCTGGCTCAGGAACGGAAAGCTGCCGCGCAGGCCAACGTGCCTATGGAAGAAGCTATGCCTATCGACTGGCATCGTTTCTTTGAAGGGAAGTTTCATGGGTTCTCCATTTCCCATCAACATTCCATTGAGACGTTCTATGATTCTGCGCTGGAGTCTTTGCCGCCATTCGCTGCGAATTGGAAAAGCACCACCCGCGAGATTTACCTGTGTCATATCGTGCTTTTCATGATGCGGAAGATCGAGCAGTTTTATCAAGAAACCAAAAGCTCCTACTTATCCTATTATCACGAAAATGGATGCAAAATTGCCGCCAAAAATTGTGAGGATAAGCTGGTGGAGTTTGTGGAGCGGATACAAATCAATGCCTCTTTCAAAGCGGAACCCAAACTCTGGCTAGCCACGCTCAAAATGCTCGGAGAATTCGCCCTGCAAGGCAAGGATAGCCCGATTGATTGGCTGTTCGTATACCGTTTCATCTGGTGGAAGCTAGCTGACCAAACGCAGGCACAGAAAGAGGAAATCCAGCGACTCGAGGTGCTTCTTGCGAAGAAGGAGCTTCTTGCTCGGAAGAAGGATACCCTGATTGCGGCCAGAGCTCATTTCGATATTATCCAAGAGGATACAGACAGCGCCTTCGAACGTCTGGCACAGCTGGCTCAGCCAAATGCCAAAGACTATTTTCTCTATCTGAACCATTATTACAACGAAAAGCAGTGGAACCTTATGGTCATCTGGCTGCGTTGGCTGTTCAAATCCATTGCGAATGCTCATCACGATGACTTCCGCACCTTCTGCCAATTCTGGCTCGATACGACCAAGCATTTGGAATCTGACAGCGAATGGGTTCAAGTGATGGAGTCCCTTCTGCCTCGCTCCTACTATTATTACACGGCTTATTTATTGCAAACGAAGCGGTATCGGCAATGGGTCGACTTGCAGCTAGCGAACCGAATTTCGCCGCTTAGTCTATATGGCATGGAGCTTAAAGCGATTGAAGAGCATGATTCCGCGCTGCTGCTCCCGCTTTATCATCAAGCGGCTGAACGGGCAGTTTTGGAGAAAAACAGAGCTTCCTATAAGACGGCTGTACGCCTTCTGAAGAAGCTTCACGGTATTTATAAACAATTAGGCCAGGATGATCGCTGGGAGCACTATGTGTATCGCTTAGCGGATAAATTCTCGCGCTTGCGTGCTTTCCAAGAAGAGCTCAAGAAAGGAAAATGGATTCGATGATCGAAACCAGCGCGCTAACTGTTCACGTTAGCTCCCTACCTAACGGTTCTTTATTTCTATGGGGTACCCGTGAGAACGGCGGCATTTGGGATGCTCTTGATTTGAAAAATATGCTGTTTGCCTGGCATCGCGCCTCCTTTTTCGGCACGTTCATGGAGCCCAGCGAGTGGCAGAATCGTGAAGGCATTGAGCTGGGTCCGCTGGAGGCGCTCGATTATTTCAGCGATCCGCAGCCTGTGCAGCATCTGCGCTTAAGCTGGCAGCAAGACTGTGCGGATTTGATTCGCTTGGCGCCGGCTGTTCGAGAGGCGCTGGCATCCGGCAGCTTCATGCCGGATTATGAGAAATGGAAAGCCGGTGAAATCGGCTGGAAGCTCCAGCTGCCTGAGGAGCTTCAGGCCTTGGAATCGCAGGCGGTCACGCGCTGGATTCATGCCCTGATCCCCGAGTGGGTGGACGCCGACGGCATTATGAAAGACAATCTGCGCAAGCTTGAAGCGGCGTATCCGTTGATGCGCCGCGGAGAGATTGGCGCAGACCTGTGGCTCGACGAGGAAGATTGGCTCGTCGCCATTGGCTGGCGTCAGGATCGGACACCGATGCGTACTTGCTTGCAGCTCATGGAGCCGGACCTGGCGCATGGCCCGGGCTGGCAGCTGCGCGTGCTGCTGCAGGACCGGCTTGCGCCGGAGGTGCTGCGCGCCGTGACGCCCGGCGGCGAGCCGGCGCTTGGCGAACAGCCGCTGCCCGAGGCGTGGCTGCCCGAACTTGGCCGCGTTGCACGTGACGCGGCCAAATGGGTTCGCATCCTGCCCTGGCTGGATGCGGGCGAAGGCGAGCTCCGTCAAACGTTGACGGAGGAAGAGGCTTGGCGCTTCCTCGCAGAGGGAAGCGTGCGGCTTGTAGAAGCCGGGACGAGTGTATTCCTCCCGGCCTGGTGGGAACGCATCCGCAAGCTGAAGCCGAAGCTGCGCGCGAAGATCAAGTCTTCCGTCGGCTCCGGCCGGGAGACGATGTTCGGGCTCAGCCAGCTGATGCAGTTCGACTGGAAGCTGGCTGTCGGGGATCTGGAGCTGACGGAGGAAGAATTCCGTCAGCTTCTCGAAGAGAAGCGCAAGCTGATCCAGATTCGCGGCAACTGGATACAGCTCGATCCGCTGTTCATGGCGCAGGTCGAGCAGATTATGAAGCAGGTGCAGAAGAAGCAGGGCCTTTCCTTCCGCGATGTGCTTGAACTGCACTTCGCCGGAGATGCCGCAGGACTGCTGCCTGCTGAGGACGATCCCGATGAGATGCGCTACATCGACATGGAGGTCGAGCTGAACGAGCAGCTGCGCCATATGGTCGATCAGCTGACACAGACGTCAGCTATTCCGACAATTCAACCGCCGCCGAGCTTTCAAGGCTCGCTGCGTCACTATCAGGTGGATGGCATCTCTTGGCTGTTGTTCCTGCGCCGTTTTGGCCTCGGCGGCTGTTTGGCCGATGACATGGGTCTTGGGAAAACGATCCAATGGATTACCTATTTGCTCACAGTGAAAGAAACGGAACAGCCAGATACGCCATCTTTGTTAATTTGCCCGACCTCGGTTCTGGGCAACTGGCAAATGGAGCTTAAACGCTTTGCACCCTCGCTGAAGGTTCATTTGCATTATGGTCCCCAGCGTTTGAAGGGACCTGACTTTCAGGGGCAGATCGTGGGCAAAGTTGATTTGGTTCTGACTTCCTATACGCTTTCCCATCTCGATGAAAGTGAACTGGGCTCTGTTGCCTGGAACTCCATCTGTTTGGACGAAGCTCAAAATATCAAGAATGCTTATACAAAGCAAGCCTCGGCTATCCGCCGTTTGGACGGCTTTCACCGCATTGCTCTAACGGGAACGCCGATCGAGAATCGGCTTACCGAGCTGTGGTCGATCTTCGATTTCGCGAACCCTGGCTATCTCGGCACGGTACGTGAATTCACGCACCGCTATGTGAACGCGATCGAGAAGACGCGCGATAGTGAGACGATCGGCAAGGTGCAGAAGCTGATCCGCCCGTTTCTGCTCCGCCGCGAGAAGAAAGATCCTGCCATTCAGCTGGATTTGCCGGAAAAGAACGAGTCCAAAACGTTCATCTCGCTAACAGCCGAGCAGGGCTCGCTGTACGAGAACTACATCCAAGACATGTTCGATAGGCTGGATAAGCTCTCAGCCATGGAGCGGCGCGGCCTTATTCTCGCCGCGCTCACGAAGCTCAAGCAGGTATGCAACCACCCTGCTTTGCTGCTCAAGGAAGGGCTGGGCGCCCCTTGGAGCGGACGCTCTAACAAGCTCGAGCGCCTGCTCGAGATGGTACATGAGCTGCGCCAGGAAGGCGACAAATGCTTGATTTTCACGCAGTTTGTGGAGACTGGCAACCTGCTTCAGCATGTGCTGCAGCAGGAGCTTGGCGAGAATGTGCTGTTCCTCCACGGCGGAACACCCAAAGCGGGGCGCGATGCCATGATCGCGCACTTCCAGGACGCCAGCCTGCCGGCTGAAGAGCAGCGCAATGTGTTCATTCTTTCGCTGAAGGCCGGCGGCATCGGGCTCAACCTGACGGCGGCGAATCATGTGTTCCACTACGATCGCTGGTGGAACCCCGCCGTCGAGAACCAAGCGACGGACCGTGCCTTCCGGATCGGGCAAACACGGCATGTGCAGGTGCACAAGTTCGTCACGCTTGGCACCCTCGAAGAGCGCATCGACGAGATGATCGAGCGTAAGCTCGGCCTGAGCCAGCAGATCGTCGGCTCCGGCGAGAACTGGATCACCGAGCTGTCGACCGATGAGCTGCGCGACCTGTTCTCGCTGCGCCGCGAGTGGGTTGAAGATTAGTTATACAGAAAGCCTCCACACCCACTTGAACAGTGGATGTGGAGGTTTTTTGATGGTTTTGATGGTTTTGGCTATTTGGGTAATTTTGGTTGTTTGGGTGGTTTTGATGCTTTGGGTGCTTTGGGTACTTTTGAGTACTTTGAGTACTTTGAGTACTTTGAGTACTTTGAGTACTTTGAGTGCTTTGAGTACTTTGAATACTTTGAGTACTTTGAGTACTTTGAGTGCTTTGAGTGCTTTGGCTGCTTTGGGTGCTTTGGGTACTTTGAGTACTTTGAGTACTTTGAGTGCTTTGAGTACTTTGAGTACTTTGAGTGCTTTGAGTACTTTGAGTACTTTGAGTACTTTGAGTGATTTGGATGGTTTGGGTGGTTTTTTCCTGTTACTTGGGACTCGTTCATACATGGGAACCTTCGTGGAACAGCCTCTCTTCATTCTGAAACTAGGCGTTTTTCGTATATTTCCATATTCCTGCGAAAATGCATCCTTTTCCTTCTGAGAATAAGCAAAATTGTAAAAAGCCTGCTATTATGCATCCTTTTGAAGCTTTTTTTCAATTCTAGGGTGCAAAAGCTCAGAAAGCCTGCATAATCGCAGGTTTTTGCTATTTTTCACACGATTTGATCGATAAAGCCTGCACTTTAGCAGGCTTTTCAAAATCAGTAAGCCACAGACCTGCAAAACCATACTATTACTTCCCCCACCAATTAAATCCTCCGGATCGTTATTCATTTATCGACAAAATTGTTCAATTTACTCCGGGCATTTCAACCTTTTTATCTAAATAAAATCCCTCTTCCCACAGATGAACTTATATGGTAGATTAAGGTTGTTCCATTAGTCATCCATAGTTGGAGAGTACACAAGTACTTCCGTGTACTTGGTGAATGCGTCATTCTCTAGAAAATGGCTTCTCTTTTTCACCTTAAAGTTTAACCGTTTAAACTTTAGTGAAAGAAGTGAGCTAGTGATGAACGACGGAGTATTCAGCTTGAAAAATGCGGACGATGCCCTTATTCAAGTGACGAACTGGACCATGCATTAAGCCTTATTTATCACGCAAACACCAGACAGATGGGCAGCCATTTGTCTGGCGTTCGGTTTCTTTCTTTGCCAAGTTAAAATAACACTTCCCACGCGGAAACACTTATGGTAAATTAAGGGTGTACATAAGAATCTTCCAATGGTCAGGGGTTAAAAGTGATTGCAATGTCGCTTGCGGCACGGGTCATTTTTTACATAGATCACATTTCTTTTAACCTGAAAGTTTAAGCGTTTAAACATATAACGCAGAAAGGAGTAAGGCAGTTGATTGGATAACTTGGTTTTTCTCAAGCAAGGAGGCATTTTATTCACCCAAAAAGAAAGCGCTTAAACTTTAATTATTTTATAATTTTAGGAGGATGTTACATGACAACAACTACAAATTCCAAAATTAAAAGAAAATCACTTTTTTCCATTCTGCTTAGCTCCGCAATTGCAGCGACTCTGCTCGTTGCCGCTCCCGCTCAACAATCGCACGCTGCAGGCAACCCTGACGCTAATTTCTCACCAGCAACGCTGCAGTTCCTGAAGACAAATACAGGCCTCGATGGTGAGCAATGGGATAATATTATGAAACTCGTCAACAAACCTGAGCAAGATTCGCTCGATTGGACGAAGTTTTATGGCTATTGTGAAAAGCTTCCCGATAAACGCGGATACACGATGGGCATTTTCGGCGCTACGACAGGCGGTGCCAATGACCCCAATCCTGATGGTCCCACTTTATTCAAGAAATATGACGAGGTTAGCGGAGCCAGCAACCCTTCGATTCAAGGCGGACTGGCACGTATTGGCGTCCATGGGACTATGAAAGGCTCCATTCTGGAAATTACGGATAGCGGGAGTGTTTTCTGCGGCAAAATTAACGCCTTGCAGAACAATAGCAAATGGAGAGATGCCATCTGGAGCACTTTCTACGATGTATATATCAAATATAGTGTACAGCAAGCACGTCAGCGCGGTTTCAGTTCGGCCTTAACCATCGGCTCTTTTGTGGATACGGCACTGAATCAAGGCTCCACTGGCGATTCAGGCAGTCTTGAGGGGGTTCTCTCACGATCTGGCACGAGCAAAGATGAGAAGACATTCATGACTAGTTTCTACGCGAAGCGCACCTTAATCGTTGATACCAACGACTATAACCAGCCGCCCAACGGCAAGAACCGTGTGAAGCAGTGGAGCACGCTTCTGAAAAATGGAGAAACCGATCTGAAGAACGCGGATGCCGCCATTGTTCAAGTGACAAACTGGGAAATGAAGTAAGGCGCATCTTGATTTGGTCCTTTTGAAATTTGCTAAGCGGCTCTTGACCAGCCACAAACTAGCTAAGCATTTCATCCACATAGGTCGATCGGTTAAAGCTTTATCTCCTTAATGCAAACGCTTTGAGCACATTATGCCAATCACCAATCGTTTCCGGAAGCGGCAAGCCCAATTTATCCAACCAATCCTGGCGAATAAGCGGGCCAGAGAGCAATCTTCGGCTCAAATGGCCATCGCATGGGTACTCCGTGGCAATCATGTTACGTCAGCACTTGTTGGCGCTAGCCGAGTTAGCCAGATTGTGGACAACGTTGCGGCGCTCAATAACTTGGCGTTTACTGAGAGCGAATTGAAGCTCATTGATGAAATCTTGAAAGCTGAGTAAAGATATACCAAAAAAGTGGTTGTCCTGAAGATTCATCTCCCTTTTGGGGAAGAGACTTCTATTTGCGAAAAAAGCAAGGCTTCGAATTGAATGGGCTGAGCCAGGTCCGTGGCTCCCCGATTTTGAAAAGCCTGCAAATTGTGCAGGCTTTTTCGCTAAAATCGTGTGAAAAATGAGAAAGCCTGCGATTATGCAGGCTTTCTTAGCTTTTCCCTCCTGGAATCGAAAAAAGGCCTCCAAAGGATGCATAATTGCAGGCTTTTTACCTTTTTGCGCCTTTCCCTGAGGAAAAGGATGCATATTCGCAGGAATAGGCGAAGAAAATGAATTTCATCAATTTCAGGATGATGAGGGCCGTCCCACAAAGGGCGTGTATGAACGGAACGGGGCCCAAATAACAGGAACAACGCCTCAAAGCCACTCCTCAAGTGTGGAACAAGGCATTTTGAAGTCCATCCATCCCCCATGTCCGCATACGGGATATGCGAATGAAGCAAGTTAACATAAAGCAGTTCCACTGCCGCGCAAAATGAGCCATAGAAAGACTCTATGTACCTATTGATCAAATCACTAAATCCAAAAATAGATAATACCCTTCTCCCAACGCGCAGGAGTAGGTTTGGATCTGATGGGACGTATCCAAGTCCGTATAAGCCTGGGAAAGAATACCTTGGTCCTGCAGATTCATCATGAGAATGTTCGAGATAAAATAGGGCCTCCATGTCCAGTTCGCTCCGCGATAGCTGTCATCTTTGCTCCAGGCTTCGTCTTTGCGCGAGTAGTTGGATGAGATTTGATAGCCATCTCCAAGACAGATGTAGATCCGCATGCAATTATCGGAAACGCTGTTCAGCATATTCTCGATCATGGAATCCGCATTATCGGATGTGGATATTCGGACCGAACCGCGAAGCAGAGAATCGAGGCTTTGATGTATGGTGAGGATTCGGCTGTAGCGTTGAAATTCACTTTGACCGAAGATGTTCATTTCTTCTTTCAGCATCGCTTTGAAAGCGTCCTTCTTCTGGAGCTCAGGCTCCGCTTTGGAGAAGAGATAGCCCTGAACATACCTGGCCCCAACTTGCAGCGCGCTGTGGAGTTCTTGCTTCGTTTCCACGCCTTCGACCAGCAGGGAAGCACCCATTTGAGCAGCTAAAATGGAGAACGACTGCATCAAGGCCTTGTAGCCCGCGTGGATGACGCTTTTTTTCAGAAGATTCAGGTCAATTTTCAAAATTTTCGGTTGGAGACTGGCGATCCGGTCGAAATTGCTGAAGCCGCTGCCCACATCATCAATCGCAATCGTACAACCGAACTCTCGATAGATTTCTACAATGCGCGTCAGCTCCTGAAGCTTTCCCGTAAATTCCTCCTCGGTCACTTCAATAACGATACGCGCTGGATTGATCTGGTATTTTCTCAACAACTCAATGGTAGGCAGCATGCCCGTCCGCTTATATGTTTGATAGATCCAGGATGGCTTTAAATTAATGAACAATGCACTCTCGTCTTCTACAGTTGTAATCCGTTCAATAGCCAGTTCTCTTAAATAACGATCAATCGACAAATGATCCTCTTCAGAAATGTCAGGATCCTTGAAAAAAGGTCCCAGACTCTCAACATGGCCTTGCCGCACCCTTCTGCCCAAGGTTTCGTAACCGATGATCTCTTGGCTTTGCAGAGACAGAATGGGTTGGAAAAATGGACGTACTTCCTGCTTCGGCGGAATCCTGCTGTCATTAACCTGCACGGTGTGCGCCCTCCTCAAGCTGTAATCAATGTACTTAAATATAACATTAGTTGTCTAATGAATAGTATTGTAAACGACATCGACCTTTCTTGCAATGGATTGATGGAAGAAAACATGACATTATCATTTTTTAAAGGAATTTGTTGGTCGGTGTCGAATTTTTAGCATATCATTCACATTCTAATTAGAAGTTAGGTGACAGTTCGCTATGAAGGCATTTACGAGGTCTCGGATCTCAATGCTATACGTTATTTTAATCGTCGTCTTACTGGCTTTTGTAAGTGTATCCAACTACATCGCTTCAAGGAATATGGAAAGTGAAAGCAATGCGATTGTGAAGGACTCAATCCCCATTGCGACAACGACGAACAGCCTGCTAACGGATTTAATTAATCAAGAAACAGCCATTCGGGGCTTCGAGCTAACCACCATCGAGCAATATCTGGATCCCTATACAGCTGGCCGAAAGCAGCTCGAGGAAGATTTGGACAAGATTCGCAAGTATGACAAGAAGTATCCGACATTACAGCTCATTATGGATACACAAGCCATACCGGCCATTACCAATTTACAGAAATTCTATGATTCGCAATTAGAGTTGGTGAGGGCAGGGAAAACGGACGAAGCCAAAGCCCGCTTGGCCTCAGGTAAAACGATGATGGACCGTTATCGGATCATTCACACCAGTATTGAAAAAGCCATCGAACAAATTACAGCAGATGCTTACACCGCTTCGCTCAAAGCTGGTCAAACCTCCCGTATGATTACGATGGTTGGAGGCATTATCGCTTTAATCGCCGGCGGTCTATCCATCTTCATTTCTCTCCGCGCGAACCAAGCTGAGGAAGAACTTCGCAAAAGCGAAGAAACCTATCGCTATATGGCTGAAAGCCTAGAGACACAGAACGAGGAAATCATTGCCCAGCAGGAAGAGCAGCAGGTGACTCTGGCCAAGCTGTCCGAACGGGAACGGGACTTGGAGCTTATCTCTTCCTATCAGGAGAAACTGACAGGGTATGTGGAATTAAAGGATTTCTTAAAGCATACACTGCCTGCCCTATTGAACTCATTAGCCCAGGATGCTGCTCTAGTTGTCATAGAGCGCCCCTCTTCCGCGGATGGCAACAACTTATCTTATGATGTTATACATTCCATTGGATATCCCAAAAATCATATCAGTCAACATCAGCAAGAGCTGTTTGGCCCTGCCAAACGCGTTTTCGATGAGGGGACGCCGATCTACCACATGCGGGATGTGCACGGACATGAACAAGGGATTCATGGCGGCATGCTTCAGGCTTGCGATCAGTATATCCCTCTATTCGATGATAAACAGAAAGTCATTGGCTTCTTGCTACTAACCAGCTATCAAAGTTCTCTCCTTCATGAAACTAATCAGCGGTTAACCAAAGGGTTAGTTCGTCAGTTCGGTTTAGCGTTCTACTCTCAGGTTATGAATGACGAGAGGCTTCGCCAAGCGGCTAATCTCGCTAAGCTTAATGATCAGCTCATCGCTGAAAAGCAGCTTATTGAAGGCCAGCGTGATTTGATCCAAAATATTTTGGAATCGGCTCACGAAGGAATGATGATGTGTGATTCGCACGGTACGATTCTCTTCTCCAATCATCGGATGAACCGCTACTTCAATCTGCATGAACGGATAGGGGAGAACTTAATCGCATGCTGTCACGACATTTCTACGGAAACCGCCAGCTTTATCGGTGTAGCTACCTCCATTGAAGCGTTAATCGAAGGTTCGAATTCTCATCTCACGCAGCGCTTTAGCTTCGTATTCGAGGATCAGCCGCAATATGCCGAATTATATGCAACTGTCGTCAGTGCAGATACGGAACAGAAGGGCTATTTATTCGTATTCCGTGACCGAACGGAGGAAGAACGCGTTGATGAAATGAAAAATGAATTCATCAGCATCGTCTCCCATGAATTGCGGACACCGCTTGCCAGCGTGCTGGGATTCATCGAGATTTTGCTGCATCGCGAGCTTTCGAAGGACAAGCAGAAGAAATACATGGAAACCATCTATAAAGAAGCGCATCGCCTATCGAATCTAATCAACGATTTCTTGGATTTACAGCGTATGGAGTCAGGACGCCAACTGTATCATTTCTCACCGATCAATTTAATAAGTACAGCGCAAGAGATTGCTGAACAGTGGCAGGATAAACAAAATCATCACATTATCATCCATCAGCAGGATGAAGAGCTCTGGGTACGCGCGGATGCAGATCGGATGCGTCAAGTGTTCCATAACCTCATCAGCAATGCGATTAAGTATTCACCTGGTTCGGACCGCATTGATATCCATTTGAGCGCTGATCAAGGTAAAATTATCGTAACTATTCAAGATTATGGGCTGGGCATCCCCGAGGAAGCGCATGCTCAGATGTTCTCAAAATTCTTCCGGGTCGATAATTCAGACCGCCGGCAAATTGGCGGTACAGGCTTAGGTCTGGCCATCGTCAAAGAAATTGTAGAAGGACATCATGGACAGATCTCCTACACCTCAGAGATGGGGAAAGGCACCACATTCCGCGTTGTTTTGGATCAATATCAACTGTCTACGTTGGATAATAAAATTGTTATTTTCGAAGATGACGACGACTTAGCCAAGCTGATTCAAGTCGCTCTGAACAAGTTCAACCTCCCTTCCATCCAGATTCGTTCTGCGGAAGAGGGCATTATCGCGCTAAGCCGCTGCATCGGAGAGCCCGTCTTGTTCATCGTTGACATTCATCTCGAAGGAGCCAAGACAGGTTGGGATTTCATCGCTGATCTCTCTCATCATCCGGTGTATTACCAAACCCCTGTCATCGTATCAACGGCGCTGGATCAGCCGCACGATTACCATGAGAAGGATATCCAGAAGTATCTCAAAAAACCGTTTTCGATGGAGCGTCTCGTTCAGGTAGCCAAGCATTTGCTCGAAACGAAGCAAAGTAATGCTTATGTGTTCCATACGCAGGACAAAGATTCCCTCTCCACTACCCTGCAGCGCAAAGGGATTGATATTATCGAAATGAAATCGAATATGGATATGATCGAGGTCGAAATCAAAAAACCACAATCAGACGCCTAGTCACCGCAAACTCTCCTTCCGGCTCATCGGGGGAGAGTTTTATTTATTGTAAAGGGAAAGGGATTTCCCTGCTATGCAGCCAATATACTAAAGTAATAGTCAGGGATGAGAAGGAAAGGTGTGAGCCAATTGGCAAAGCTTGAGTACGCTTCCAACACAAGACAAGCACGTGGAGTCTGGACACTGTTCTTCTCCTTGCCCATCTTCGCTTGGGCGATGTACGATTTCGCGAATACGATTTTCTCCTCCAATATCGTAACTGTCTTTTATCCGTTTTATCTCAAAGAAACATTAGGGAAAAGCGAAGAGCTGAATCAAATCGCCAGCACCTTTATCACCTATTCCAATGCCTTGTCCAGCTTCTTTCTCGTGCTGCTATCGCCTCTATTCGGAGTCTGGATCGATCGGACAGGCAAAAAGAAGGCTTACCTTATTCCTTTTACCTTAATCGCTATTGTTGCTACACTGCTCATGGGTATTTCCGCCATCTGGGATACAGAGCAGCAATGGCTCGGACTCAATACGTCGGTGCTTGGCGTCATCTTCTTTTTTATGATTGCCAAATTCTTTTACAATTCCAGCCTGATCTTCTATGATTCCATGATTTCGGATTTGGGCAGCGAGCGCGAAATTCCGATTATTTCCGGCGTTGGCGTTGCCGTAGGCTATGTGGGCACTTTGGTTGGTCTCATCGTCTATCCGCTGATTAACGGAAACCACTTTGAAAATACGTTCATTCCCAGTGCATTGATGTTCCTGCTCTTCTCTTTGCCGATTATGTTTTTCTACAAAGAGAAGCCTATACAGGCGGTTAAGGAGAAAAAATCACTGCTCAGCGGGTACCGCGAGATTTGGGCTACATTCAAAGAAGCTAGGAAGTACCGAGCTGCTTTCCTGTTCATGATCGCCTATTTCTTCTTCAATGATGCGATTGCCACAGCGATTGCCGTCATGGCCATTTATGCGAACACGGTGATGGGCTTCACCACAGGGCAATTCATTCTGCTCTACTTGGTCTCGACGGTATCGAGCATCATTGGCTCGTTTCTCTTCGGGTATGTCACAAGGAGTATTGGCCCCAAGCATGCCGTGACCATCGTCGCCTTCATCCTCATTGTCGCAATTGCGGTCGCTTCTCTGGCAACTAGCCAGAGCTTGTTCTGGATAGCCGGCAGCCTGTACGGCGTTTCAATGGGCGCTATGTGGGTAACATCGCGAACACTCATTGTACAATTAACGCCGGAAGAGAAACGCGGCCAATTCTTCGGATTATTCGCTTTCTCCGGCAAAGTGTCCTCTATCGTCGGACCCGCGCTGTATGGATCTATTACGTGGGCACTCGCTTCTTCAGGAAATTTGGCTAGCCGCGCAGCGTTAGGCTCCCTCTTAGTGCTCGTCATTATTGGCTTGTTCGTTCACATGCGCGTTCCGCAGAAATTGCATTCTTCCTCTTGATTCAGGTACAATAGCTTTTAATCATAAGCGGAAGGAGTGAGGAGTATGAAGACTGCTGTCGAGCATAGATTTCTTCCTATTTCTCATTCCATGGAACACTAAAGCATTCGTTGCTTTAGTGTTTTTTTTCGCAGATTTTAGCCCCTCTGGGCGGAGCTGATTTCAGGCAGGAAACCATAGGATACACAATTTTTCACATTGGAAGGAGAGATGGATATGCGGTATAAACGAGTCCTTATCAAGCTTAGTGGCGGAGCTGTCGCGGGAGACAGCGAATTCGGCTTTGATCCGATGCAGCTGGACCACATTGCCAATGAGATTATGACGGTTGTGCAATTAGGCGTAGAGGTATGTCTCGTGATCGGCGGGGGCAATATTTTCCGTGGCAATATGGGAGAAAGCTGGGGCATCGAGAAGGCTGAAGCCGATAATATCGGCACCTTGGCCACCGTCATCAACAGTCTCATGCTGCGCGGCGTTCTGAAAGCGAAGACCCAAGCGGAAGTCCGCGTTATGACGGCCATTCCGATTGCTTCCGTAGCGGAGCCCTTCATCCGGCTTAGAGCTATTCATCATCTGGAAAAAGGGTATATCGTTATTTTTGCAGGCGGCAATGGGCAGCCCTTCGTCACCACCGATTATCCATCGGTCCAACGAGCCATCGAGGTCAACTGTGAAGCGATTCTTGTCGCGAAGCAAGGTGTTGACGGCGTGTTCGATAAAGATCCCAAACACCATAAGGAAGCTGTTCAGTACAAATCACTTCACTACAATGATGTCATCCACAACAATCTGAAGGTCATGGATCAGTCAGCCTTCATCTTGGCCCGTGATTACCATGTTCCTATCCATGTTTTCAACTTCGACAAGCCTGGCTCTATGAAAGAAATTTGTATGGGACAAAATACGGGTACAATAATTAGCGGATCTTCTGAACTTATTTATCATTAAAATCATGGTAGGGGTAAGCGAGGCTTCCCCTACTGTTTTATAAACTGAAATCCTACCATTGGTTACGCTGGGTTAAAGTGTAATGCAAATCTTTCCGAAGTAAGAACCATTTTGCAAATAGTCAAAAGCTTCGATTGCCTGTTCAAATGAGAAAACACGATCAATGGCAGGATGAAGCGTATGCTGCGTAATCGCACGATTCATAGCTTCAAACATCGCTCTGCTCCCCACATTAATTGCTTGAAGCCGCACCTTGCGCACAATGGCAGGCACCACCTGGAAGCCTTCCACTGAGCCGCCGGAGAGAAGTCCAACGATGCTAATTCGACCCCCTACACGAAGCGCTGAGATGGAATGATTAAGCGTAGAAGCCCCGCCCACATCAACAATATGGTCTGCACCTCGGCCTCCCGTCAGCTTCAATACCTCATTCTCCCACTCGGGCTGAGCCCTGTAATTAATTCCGAAATCCGCACCCAGCTGACGCGCTTTCTCCAGCTTCTCATCACTGCTGGAGGTTGCGATAACCGACGCTCCTTGGAGCTTGGCGAATTGCAGTGCAAATAAAGAAACACCGCCTGTTCCCTGCACCACAACCGTATCCCCGCTTTTGACGCCGCCTTCTTCGACAATCGCATGCCAGGCCGTTACTCCCGCACACGGTAGTGTCGCCGCCTCCGCATCTGTCAGGTAGTCCGGCACCTGCACGAGCCCTTGTTCAGGCAGAACCACGTATTCTGCCAGCATTCCGTCCAGCGGACTGCCAAGCGTGCTCCCCCAGTTCGCCTGGGAAGCTTCTCCCGCAATCCAGCTTTGCGTAAAAATGCCGCTGACCCGCTCGCCCACGCCGAATTTGGATGCCTGCGCACCAAGCGCAACCACCTCGCCAACAGCATCAGAGGTCAGAACCAGCGGGTTTGATAGATCGGGTTGATAGATGCCAGCAATAACACCCAGATCACGGGAATTCAGAGCCACGGCACGAATCTTGATCAACACCTCATTTGGCCCTGGGATCGGCATTTCTCGTTCTACTTGTTTCACATGTGCAAGACCATAACCACCTTGGATTTGTATAACTTTCATTCTGTATCTCTCCTCCATAACTCAATATAGACATATAATAGTCCATCCCATAAAATTGAGTAAGTAGGCACTTATTTGTTCACTGGGCACCCAAAGGTGCATAGGGAGGTAAATGATGTTCTTAACCGACAAAGGAAATCAACCTGACATATCCTTAAAAGTCTGCGGCTATAGCAAAATGCTTGAGATTATTTCGAGCAAATGGACCGTGCTTGTCTTCTATGCCTTGGAGAATGGCAGTGCACGGTACGGTGAAATGGGGAGGCGCATTGAAGGCATTTCCAAAAAAATGCTAACCCAAACCTTGCGTCAATTGGAACGGGATGGACTTGTCATGCGCCATCTGACGCCAACCATTCCGCCTCGCGTTGACTATTCACTGACTCCGCTTGGCGAAAGCATGTTAAAGCCGATGCTTGAGCTTAAAAAGTGGGCGATTGATAACTTTGCCATCGTAGAGCAAGCAAGAGATCGCTTTGATCAAACGGCTGCAGCTCATGATTTTGCTGAGAATGAGTAACAGCAAAAAGGATAGAACGCAGTATTCGCTGCTGTTCTATCCTTTTTTATTGAAAAAGCTTTTAGCCTAATTGAGTATCAGTTCGTAATAGTCATTGGCATTCTTGGTTGTAAATCCACATGATTCATATAAGCCCAGCGCCTTCTCGTTCTCTACGGATACCTCCAGCTTAATGTACGTCGCCTTATCCATCTTTTGGAGCTCCGTAATCGTTTGACGGAGGATATGGCGTCCGTAGCCTTTAGCCCGAAACTCCGGCACTACACAAAAGCCATAAATGAATCCAGTCCCCTCTGCCTCAACCATCGCGCCTATCTTCCCAATAGGTTCTTTCTGCTCACCAAGCTCCGCGATCCATGTCCGTTCTTTCTGGCCTTCGATCGTCTGACTGACGTAATCTCTAGTGTCCTGCTCTGTCATATTGAACCCCGACATATTGAGCTTTACCAGCAGCTCTACATCCTGCTTATCTGCCAAGCGAATCGTAATTTGCTCATCCAAAGCCGGAAGAGCAGCAGCAGCATGGCCCCGGAGCTCCATCACGTATTCAGAGAAGCTATACTGGGAACCCAGTTTCGCAAGGAAACTTTTCCCGCTCTCAGAGCTTCTTTCATTGATGAAAATCAACTTCGGTACCTGTCGATGTCGACACGTGTCTATCGCTGTTTGAACCAACTGACTGAAAATGCCCTGCCGCCGCGCATCTGGATGCACCATCCCGCTAAGCTCTACTTCGGTCGATAGAAAGCTATATATAGCCAGGAAACCAACAATCCGGTCATCCTGGTAAAATAAAAAATCATTCGTCACGCCAGCTGGACGATCCGTTAATGTGCCCCAATTCAGCTTAATCTCGATGCCTTCTTGACGATTACAAATCTCCCAAAGCTCCCGAACTTCCTCCAACTCCTGCGGCGAAAGACCGGCTCTTGGTACAATACCTTGTTTCAATAGATTGCCCCTCCACTTGTTCAATGTTCTTCCTGCTGTCATTATACATGCCTTCCTTCCAAAGTGGTAAGCTAATAAATAATTAAATCTAAATTTTCGTCCATGGTGAACGATTAGCCAGACCTATTCGTATTATCTAGGAATTCAGACAGAGAGGATGATCAAACCCTTGGAAGAGCACGTACTCATTCGTCAGGCCATGCTGGGAGATCATGCTGCTCTGTCTCAGCTGCTGCAGCAGCATTATGACTTTGTATACAAATATTTGCTGAAGATTACACTCAATCCCGTTATGGCTGAGGACATCACCCAGGAAACCATGATGAAATGTATAGAGAAAATAAAGCTTTATCAGGAGAAATCCTCCAAGTTTTCTTCCTGGCTCATGACCATCGCCACCCGGCTGTACATTGATCAAGGTCGGCGTCGCAAACGGGAGAAACTCTGGCAGGAGCAGCAGCAAAACTTGCGCCACATGCAGTGGCAGGCCGGAAATCAACACGAGGATTGGCCGGATGTCCTGAATGCTTTGACTGAACTAACTGAGGACAGCCGCATCCCGCTCATTCTCAAGCATTATTACGGCTACACCTATGAGGAAATCGGCCAAATCCTCTCCATAGCGGAGGGTACCGCCAAATCCAGGGTGCATCATGCATTGAAACACTTACGAAAGGAGCTGGCGTAGATGGATGAGAATCACAAGACGCCGCGGCGGAGTGAGCCGGAGCGAGGACGGAATGAGGAGCAACTGGGAAAGCTGCACATGGAGCAAGATGATGAACAAACGATTCACTCCCTGCAAGAGGGTCTTCGTACCATGGACCGTTTATTCTCTCCATCTACGCCTAGTTCCGCTTGGTTCGAGCAGCGAATTGCAGAAACGCACAAGAAACAGCGTTTAAGGCTGCTTCGTGATTTACTTACATTATGGTTAGGAGCTTTGACCATTCTATACCTTTTATATGCTATTGCAACTTCTCAGCCGTTGGCTTTTCTTTCCCTGCAAGCTGCAGCAGTTATTGTTCCTATAGCTTGGCTACTTTTACGAAAGCAGGTGGATTTACATGAAGAATCCTGATTGGGATGCATTGCCCCTATGGGCTTGGATTGGCATAGCCATCCTGCTGCTTGTGCAAAGCACTTGGCTGTTCGTTGATGCGCGCAAGCGCAGCGCCCGCTATCCCTGGTTCTGGGGGATTTGGGGCATCATCCAAGCACCTACGCCGCTGATTATCTATCTGTTTGCTGTGCGCAAGATTCATCGTCGTTGGTTGCGCAAGGCTTAATCCATTTGGCGTATCTCTAAGTGAGATTCCAATGTTCATGCTCAGTGAAAAATTCAAAGGAAGACAGTTGGCAGCAAGGTTATACATGTCTTTCTGTTTATACACACTTTCAAGGTGGATTGGCTTGAGTCGCTTGAGTTTGCTCACGCTGATAGATTTTCTCAGGCCCGTCCGTAAAAATCGCCTAATTCCTGCGATTCTGCATCTTTTTCATCATGAAAATAAGCTAAATCGTGAAATTCCTGCAAATATGCATCCTTTCGAGACCTTTTTTCGATTCCAAGATGAAAAAGCTTGCAAAGCCTGCATAATCGCAGGATTTCTGATGTTTTCACACGATTTGATCGAAAATGCCTGCACTTATGCAGGTATTTCAAAATCGGTGAGCCACGGAGAAAACCAAGAGTTTCTACGAAGTCGAATATCGCCAATATCGGAGCCTATATTGTGGAATGCCAAAAAGGAGCTAAGCGGTACAAGCCGCTTAGCTCCTTTTAATATGCCGTTTTCTATGGATTGAAACTGACTTGCATTTCAACAATAGTTACTTTTGAGACAAAGATAAACTTCTACAGCGGTAAAAGCGCCAAGGCTGTTTGCTGCCCCAGCCCTCCCACCATGTCATGCCAAGCCTGCGGCTTATTGGCTAGAATGGCATAGTAGCCTTTCAGGAATTTCTCAACGATTGCCGCGTCGAGCGCTGTCATATCCTCGTCTGTTGGCAGGAAGCAGAGATCCAGCTCCTCCACAGCTTCGCCATTGTTCTCCCAAGACGGATGAACATAAGGGAAATCAATTCGCTTATATCCCAAATGCGACAGTACCTCACGTCGCACATAGGGGTCCATCGGCTTCACACCGCCAAAAGCATGTCCCTCAATCCGATACGGATCGTAAATTTCGGCGAACATTCCAATCATCGGCTTACCCGACTTGACGGCCAAAGCCTCCAAATCCGCCCACCGCTTCCGTGCCAGGAAGCGGCCAATCCCAAGTCCCGCTTGGCCAATAATCGTGAAGTCTGTCATCGCTACCTGAAGGTCGTCATAGTAACGATACTCCGTGGCACCTACTACTTTTCCTTCGTGCACGGCTACGAATACACGAATTCCCGGGTCCTCCAACGGCTCTTTCCATAGAGCGTACTCCAATACCTCTTCCGAAGGAAACACCTCCTTCATCAAATCATGCATCGCTCGAAATAAAGGATTATCAATACTTGTTATGCGTATGTATTCCATTTATCTTGTTCACTCCTTCCATTTGATCAACATTTCTCCGAAACGGGTTCCGCCATTCCATCAAAAGCGCATAGTTCAGCGATTCCTCATCTTCTAAATAGTTCGGCACTACCTGTACGGGAGTCCGCCCGCAGCGCAGCAAAAAAGTAATAACCGGGTCCTTCAACGCACCCTGCATCACAGCACTCACATACTCTTCCGCAAGCATCGTATCAGAATGCCGATGATAACCTGGCATCCGCCCGCCACCGAGCAGCCTTCCAAGGCCAAGATGAACAACCACTTCATACATCGATTGCATCATCCACTTGCCAAGCCCAAACTTGCGGAATGCAGGGTGAATACAGATGTCCACAATGTAGAGGGTGTCGCCATTAGGACGATGCGTACGGATATACCCATTGTCCGTTATGGCAGACCAGCTATGATCAGCCGCATGGGCTTCTTCCTCATCAACGCGAAGCCCCGTGATGGACCCAACAATCTCACCGGCTACTTCTACACAAAGCGCTCCTTCAGGGAATCGGGTGATATGTTCAGCCAACTGTTCTTCGTTCCACCAAAGCTCCGAGGGAAACGGAGGCGGGAAGCTTTCCTGCTGCACACGAATGAGCGCTTGAAAGTCTTCTCTGCCATATGTGCGTATGACAGCCTCCATCGGCTTGTCTCCGTCGAACACGTACATCTTTTTCATATAAAATCGCTCTGATGCTACCCTCATTACGCTAAGCTACCTCCTAGGCTTGCCGCCTTAAGACCAATCTGTATACAGGTCCGTTCGGCGATCGCGCCATGTGGTAACGGAACCTTTTTCCCGAACAAGGGTTAGAAGGTCCAAATCCAGATCAGCTGTGACCACCATGTCCCCGTTAATTTCGCCTTCAACGAGAATGCCTTTGGGCGGAAAAGGCACATCATTGGGTGTAATCACCGCAGCTTGCCCGAAATTGCCTCTCATGAAATCAACCGTAGGCAAGGAACCCACCGTCCCCGTCGTAACCACATAGATTTGGTTCTCAATCGTCCTCGCATGACAGGTATACCGTACACGATGGAATCCATGCCGATCATCTGTACATGAAGGGGCAAATAAAACATCTGCTCCGCGGGCTCTTGCCATCCGCACGATTTCGGGAAATTCTACATCATAGCAGACCAGAATGGCAATTCGGCCTTTATCCGTATCAAAAACCTGCAAGGAATCCCCTGCGCCCATATTCCATTCTTTGATCTCCGGCGGCGTGATGTGCAGCTTCTTCTGCTCTCCAACCCTTCCGTCCGGATAGAACAAATGCGCGGTATTATACAGCTTGCCCTCCTCGGAGGTAATATGGGTGCCACCGATCAAGTGCATACCCGTTTGCTTAGCCAATCCTTGAAAAAGCGAACGGTAAGCCTCTGTATAGGAAGGCAGTACCTCAATCGACAAAGCCTTTCCATTCTCATCACCAATCGACATTAGTTGTGTTGTAAACAACTCCGGAAACAGGACAAAATCCGCCTCAAACTCCTGAGCTATCTTCACATAATGCTCTACCTGCGCAGCAAACTCATCGAAACTATGTATCGTGTGCAAATGATACTGCACCGCTGAAACTCGCATTTTCAACAACAATCTCTCCCTATCCCATGAAATTCATCTACAAACGGACGAGTACTCTTCCTCTGACTTTTCCGTTCAAAACCTCACCTGCAGCATCACCAATGCCCGCCAGGCCCACCTCTTTATATACCGTCCGCTCTAGCAGCTGCGGTTTCAGTTCCCCCGCGATGCGCTCCCAGAGCAGTCTGCGAGTTGGCATCGGACAGTATACCGAGTCAATACCGACTATATTCACGCCTCGCAGTATAAAAGGATATACAGACGCCGCGAACTCGCCCCCACCCGTTAAGCCGCTAAGAGCGACCGAACCGCCGTATTGCATTCGACTTAGCACATAGGAGAGCGAATCACCTCCGACAGGATCGACAGCGCCGGCCCAATACTCCTTATTCAGCGGCTTCTGCTCAGCCGGAGAGAGCTCCTCGCGAGACAGCACGCGCCTTGCGCCTAGCTCAAGCAAATACGCATGATCAGCGGATTTCCCCGTGCTCGCCTCAACTTCATAACCAAGCCCAGCCAGCATAGCTACGCTGTTGCTGCCCACACCGCCGGTTGCGCCGCGAACCAGCACCGGTCCTTTAGCACGGCTTAGCCCATTCTCCTCCATCCGCAGGATGGAAAGGGCGGCAGTAAAACCGGCTGTCCCGAGAATCATTGCCTCGCGATGGGTAAGCCCCTTCGGCAGCGGCACAACCCAATCAGCCGGCACCCGTGCATACGAACTGAACCCGCCTAAATGCCCCGTTCCCAGCTCATAGCTGGTCACAAGCACCTCGTCACCTTCCCGATACCGACCATCAGCCGAGGCGACCACCGTCCCCGCCAAATCAATACCAGGTACCATCGGATAAGCTCGCACAACGCGCCCCGTCGGAGAGCAGGCCAGCGCATCTTTATAATTAATTCCGGAGTAGGAAACGCGAATCGTAACTTCTCCCGCCGGTAAGTCCTCCATATGCAGTTCCTTCATACCGCTGGAGAATTGCTCTTTCGAACGGTCTACCACCCATGCCTGAAAACTATCCATATCGCGCCTCCAAGTCCATAACATTCACTTCACATTGCTGCTTTTATCTTACTCGATTTTGTTGTCCGTTTCCATTTATTCAAGGCCGACTGCCAGGGTGGAGAATGCGCGCATATGAATAGCTGGAGTAGGAAATTAAGCGGTGTGTGAGTATGCGAAGGTACAGATTAAGATTACATCCGAGTTACCAAAGTGACAGCCGCTCGCACTTGCCTGCCTGTAAGGCTGTTTTTCAGCCTTTCAGCGCCGATTCACGGCTCGGCCGCGGCTTTAGGGCTGTAAAACAGCCCTATCTACCTGCGTGAGACGCTCTCGCTCGCAATTGCCTGCCTGTAAGGCTGTTTTTCGGCCTTTCAACGCCGATTCGCGGCTCGGCCGCGGCTTTAGGGCTGTAAAACAGCCCTATCTACCTGCGCGGGGCGCTCTCGCTCGCAATTGCCTGCCTATAAGGCTGTTTTTCGGCCTTTCAGCGCCGATTCGGGGCTCGGCGGCGGCTTTAGGACTGTTAAAGGGCCCTAGCTACCTGCGCGGGACGCTCTCGCTCGCAATTGCCTGCCTATAAGGCTGTTTTTCGGCCTTTCAACGCCGAATCGCGGCTCGGCCGCGGCTTTAGGGCTGTTAAACAGCCCTAGCTACCTGCGCGGGACGCTCTCGCTGGCATCTCCCCAGCTGTAAGGCTGTTTTTCGGCCTTTCAGCTGCCATTCAAGGCTCAGCTCCCGCTGGCACCCCCCCGCCTGAAAGGCTGATCCTCAGCCTTTCAGTTACGAACGGCCGTTCGGCGTAGACGTCAGCGCCGCTTTAAAGCCCTGCGCCGCCGTCTACGCGACGAACGAACGCAACCTTGGACTCGCCCCGCTCATCCAAGCCCAAACAAAAACTCCCCAGTCGCCAATACACTGGGGAGTACTATTACTGCTGCGCAAAGCCCACCGCAGCCAAAAACCGTCCAAAAGCCGCTTGCCCGGCTTCATCTCGCTTGAAGACGCCTGCATCCAGCAGGACGTCCATGAACTTGCTGCCGACCTCGGCCTGCAGCAGCGCATTCGCTTCGGCCTGCGTCAGCGAAGCTCCTTGCTTCGCGAGCAGCATCGCTTCGATCCATCCCGCATGCTTATGCAGCGGGTGGCTGGCTTCGCTCTGGATCTCGCGGCCGAACTCGGCTTCGCCGGTGAGAATCTTCGCGATATCCGCGAGCTCCTCTTGCAGGCGGCCTGGCAGCACAGCCAGCCCCATAACCTCAATCAAGCCGATGTTCTCCTTCTTGATGTGGTGCAAGTGCTGGTGCGGATGGAAGATCCCATCCGGATGCTCCTGGCTGGTACGGTTGTTCCGCAGCACCAGATCAAGCTCGTACTCGCCCCGTGCATTGTTGCGGGCGATCGGGGTGATCGTGTTATGCGGGGTCCGCTGTCCGTCCTTATCGCTGAAGGCGAGGACGTCCGCTTCCGCATCACTGTAGGCGCGCCAGTCTTCGAGCAGCTTGCTGGCCAGCTTGTACAGCTGCTGCTTGCTGTGGCTGCTGAGGCGGAGCACGGACATCGGCCACTTGACGATGGCTGCTTTCACGCTTTCAAAATCCGCATGTGAGAAGGCTTTCTCACTCGGCGCTTTTTCCATCGGGAACTGGTGACGCCCGCCTTGAAAATGATCGTGGTTCAGAATAGAACCACCTACAATCGGCAGATCGGCATTGGACCCGATGAAGTAGTGAGGGAACTGTTCGATGAAGTCCAGCAAACGGTAGAACGTATTCGCTGTTGTTTTCATCGGAATGTGCTTTTCATGGAAAATAATGCTGTGCTCGTTATAGTACACATAAGGAGAGTACTGAAGATACCATTTCTCCCCATCCAGCTCCAACGGGATCACGCGTAAGTTCTGACGCGCCGGGTGGTTCACACGACCTGCATACCCTAAATTGTCTACGCACAGAAGACATAATGGGTAGCTGCTTTGCGGCAGCGTTTTGAGAAGCGCGATTTCCTTTGGGTCTTTCTCCGGCTTGGAGAGGTTGATCGTAATTTCCAGATTGCCGTAGGGCGTTGCAGCCAGCCAATACTCATTCTTTTGAATACGATCCATCCGAATGTAGTTGGAATCAATGGACTGCTTGTAGAAATAGTTCGTTGCCGCTTCAATGCTGGCAGATTTAGCTGTATACCGGAAGTGATGAACGACCTCGGATGGACGAGGCATCACCAGCCCCATAATGCGCGCATCCAACAAATCACGGTACGTCGTCGTATTCTCTTCCAAAAGCCCGATTGCAAAGGCATCATCCAGCAGCTCTTCCAGCAGCGCAACGGGACTGCTCAATGTCTCTGTCGGCACTTCTCCTTGATAAGGCTCAGCAAGCCCGAATAAATCGAGTAAAGCATTGCGTGATGTATAGACATCAAGCTGCTCAACAAGTCCATTTTGCTGGGCGAACTGCAGAAGTCTTTCTATGGTTAATGCAGTATGCTGTACAGCTTCAACTGTCCGTTCCATGTGCCACACTCCTCTCCGCAAAACAAGGCTTAGCAAGCCACTTTATCTGTTCTTGCCGCTCTAGCCTGCATACGTTCTGCTCTATTCTACGCTTCGTAACCGTTCGGGTTATTTTGGTGCCAGTTCCATGCGCTCTCAATAATTGCTTCCAAGGAATCACGCATTGGTTTCCAGCCAAGCTCAGCTCTCGCTCGGTCTGAAGAAGCGATAAGCGTTGCCGGATCACCGGATCTGCGAGGCTCGATGACTGCAGGAATCGCATGACCCGTTACTTTGCGGGCAATGTCGATCACTTCTTTGACTGAGAAGCCTGTGCCATTTCCTAGGTTATAAATGTTGCTTTCCGCACCGCCACGCAGCTTCTCAACAGCAAGCACATGCGCGCTAGCCAAGTCGCTTACATGAATGTAATCACGCACGCACGTGCCGTCAGCCGTAGCATAATCTTCCCCGAAGATGGAGATATGCGCTCTCTGTCCAAGAGCTACTTGCAGAATGATCGGAATCAGATGTGTCTCCGGGCTGTGATCTTCTCCAATTTTGCCGCCAGCATGTGCACCAGCTGCATTGAAGTAGCGAAGCGATACATATTTGATGCCATGGGCCACGTCGAACCATTTCATCATTTTTTCCATAGCGAGCTTCGTTTCGCCGTACGTATTCGTTGGCAATGTGCGATCGCTTTCTAGGATCGGAATATTTTCAGGCTCGCCATACGTAGCTGCTGTAGAGGAGAAGACGATTCTCTTCACTCCGTATTGCGTCATTTTTTCAAGCAAACACAATGTTCCATATACGTTATTATGATAATATTTGGCAGGATTCGTCATGCTCTCGCCAACTAAAGAATTCGCTGCAAAATGGATAATGGCATCAATCTTATTTTCTGTAAATACGGTATCCAGAAATTCACTGTCACGCAGATCACCCACGTACAGTTTGCCACCCAACACGGCATTTCTATGCCCTTGCTGCAAATTATCGACGATAACGACCTCTTCCCCTTTGACCAAAAGTTCAGCCACGGCATGAGATCCAATATAACCGGCTCCACCTGTTACTAGAATAGCCATCTTACAACGCCTCCCCGACTTGCTCAACACCATTGCCGATATCGCACACGTAGAAGCTAGGTGTCAGGCCTGTTATTTCTGTATATTCTTTACCCACTTGATCGATAAAGGTTTGAACACTGTCTTCATGAACTAAGGAAACTGTACATCCGCCGAAGCCAGCGCCTGTCATCCGTGCGCCAAGCACACCGGGAACTTTGAGCGCCGCCGCTACCATGGTATCCAGCTCCACGCCTGTTACTTCATAGAGGTCACGCAAGGAATCATGAGAACCGATCATCAGCTTGCCAAAAGATTCAAGGTCGTTCGCTTCCAGCACCTCGATCGATTTAAGAACACGGTCAATTTCTTCAACAACATGCTGCGCTCTGCGAAGAACCGTTTCGTCCGGAATCAAGTGCTTGAACTCGTTGAATTGAGCTAGATTTAATTGTCCCAGCAGCGTGATGGAAGGGAACTGCTTTTGAAGATAAGTTACGGCCTGCTCGCATTGGCTGCGTCTCTCGTTATAAGCGGAGTCTACGAGACCCCTGCGTTTGTTCGTATTCCCGATAACCAGCTTATAGCTGCCGCTTTGGAAAGGAACATGGCAATATTCGAGTGTGTCACACATCAACAGAATCGCATGATCCTTCTTACCATTGGCTACGGCGAACTGGTCCATGATGCCGCAGTTAACGCCAACGAACTGGTTCTCTGTTTTCTGTGCGAGCAGGGCAATTTTCACCGTGTCGACGGGATATTTCTCAAGCGTAAGCAAGCTGAAAGCTGTGACAACTTCAATTGAAGCCGATGAGGAAAGCCCTGCGCCATTCGGAATTTCACCGTGGAATAGTAGGTCATACCCTTGAGTAACTGGGAAACCTTCTTTGGCCAAATGAACGAAGATGCCTTTTGGATAGTTGATCCAATCATCCTCTTCCTGGTAAGACAAGTCATCTATGGAAATTTGTTTGCGAAGTGCCAAGTTGGTCGATGCAAACCCAATAACACGATCTTGTCTTGGACGAATGATGAGCGTTGTTCCGAAGGTTAAAGCTGCCGGAAAAACATAGCCGCCATTATAATCCGTATGCTCACCGATCAAATTCACCCGTCCTGGAGCATGAAAAGCTGAAATTGCCGCTGCCGAATTCCCGTAAATTTCAATAAACGTGTCTTTTAAAGCTTGCAGATCTGCCATTATTGGCACCGCCTTTAGATTTTTTGGAATGAAGAAGAGAAGTAACTTTGTAACCTCAGTATACGAGAAGAACCTCATATTGGCTATGGAGGCATGTTATTTTCACATGGAAAAATGTGATCTTTGAATTTCTTATTTGACCCCTTTTATGGTAAAGTCAAATCAGACGAAAACCATTGAACGGAGATGTGCAGACGCCATGACCAAGCCGGAAAGCTATTACGTCGTTTCAAACCCTCTGCCTGCTGAAGCCCATTCATTAACCGTGCTGTTCGCAGGGGAAAGTCAAACGAAGCCCGAGCACCGATTAGGCCCCAAGGTGTATGACTATTTTCTGATCCACTATGTGATTTCAGGGAAAGGCGTGTTCTCCTCGCAAGGCGAAGAGTATGCGCTCAGCGCTGGGGACAGCTTCGTCATTGAGCCCGAGCAGTTGATCAGCTATGTATCAGACGAATCCGATCCGTGGCATTATTGCTGGATTGCTTTTACAGGCGCGCAAGCTGCGGCATTCCTTTCCTCCACAGGCTTAAATCCCCTAGTACCTATTATACACACTACACGGAATCGGCATATTCCTGTCCTATTTCGCCAGATCCAGCAAGCGCTGAGGTCCAAAAAATCAAATGCGCAGCTGAAATCGATTGGCTATCTGCACCTTTTGCTCGGTGAATATTGTGAATCCCTATCCGCTTCTACGGCTGTCGGGTTTATCTCTGAAGCGGAAAGCGACCGCATCGTGCAGCAAGCGATTCATTACTTATCCACCCAATACGCCGAGCCGATCACCATTGAGCTGATGGCCGAAAGCTTGGGGTACAATCGCGCCTATTTATCTCGCATGTTCAAGCGCCATACCAAAGTAACGCCTGTCACCTTTCTGCTCCAGCTTCGTGTCGATAAGGCACGACTGCTTCTTCGGGAGCGGCTCGAACTTACCATCGAACAAATTGCATCCTCGGTTGGCTTCTATGATCCCCTCTATTTCTCCAAGCAATTCCGGCGTTGGTATGGTGTTTCGCCAAGCGAGTACCGCAATCAGATGAAGTCATTATGAAAAGCTCGCTCATCGCCCCATCGCAGACTTCTGGGCACTTTATATTATTTTGCTGATCTTGAGTGCAGCATTCACACAGAACAAAAATAAGGCCAACCAGTCATCACTGGTTGACCTTATTTCCTAGCCCCGCCTAGCGAGTTCTGAATCTCGCCAGCGATTCTTGCAGTTCTTGTGCCATAGTGCTTAAATCCTCCGCCGAAGCAGATATTTCTTCCATGGAAGAAAGCTGTTTCTTCGATCCTTCCGAAATGCCCTGTCCATGATCATGAGAGGCTTTGGTCATATGAACAATCTCGTTCATGGATGCCGTGACCTCTTCCGTTCCAGCTGACATTTCCTCTGAAGCCGCCGACACTTCCTGAATTTGATTGGAAATCTCCTGAAACGCCACGGTAACGCGATTAAAAACTTGCCCCGCAGTATCAATCAGCTCTGACCCTTTCCCTACGTCTATAACACCTTTGTTCATCGCTTGTACGGCTCTCATCGTCGATGTCTGTACCTCACGAATCAGCGTAGAGATATGGGCAGCTGAGGAAGAGGACTGTTCTGCCAGTTTCTTCACCTCATTCGCCACCACCGCGAACCCTCGTCCTTGTTCGCCCGCTCGTGCTGCTTCGATCGAAGCATTCAGTGAAAGGAGCTGCGTTTGGCTGGTGATTTCGCTGATCACCGAGACAATTTCTCCGATTTTATGCGAATACTGCTCCAGATCCCTCATATCTGCTGCTGATTTCCCTACCGATTCATGAATGAATTTCATCTGTTGGATTGCCTGATGAATGGCCTCACGTCCTTGTTGTACTTCTTGCAGAGAAGCCTGCGAGGCTTCCGTCACCACAGAGGAGGATTCAGCAATACGCTGTACGCCAATTGCCATTTCCCCCATCGCCGTGGACGTTTGCTCCGCTCCTTGCAGCTGCCCTTTAGTTGCGTTGAACACTTCGTGGATGGACTCCGCAATACGATTAGAGATCCCTACTGATTCAGCAGCAACAGCCGTCAGCTCTTCCGATGAAGCCCCTAACTGCTCCGCAGTATAACTGGCTTTGCCAACAATATCTCCGAAAGAATCCAGCATCTGATTCATGTTGCCGGCAAGCTCGCCTAGTTCATCACTTCGCTGGATGGCAAGTCTTGGCGTTAAGTCTCCTTGTGCCATCTTCTTAACAGCTTCCGTTATGGCAAGAATCGGTTTTGTGATAGAGTTGGAGACTGCTAAGGCGATAGCCGCTACGAGAATAGTAGTAAGGACTGCCAGCCATATGGATACTTGATTCGCCGTTTTCACAGAGCTGTAGACTTCTGCATTGACCAGATTTGCAACCAACTTCCAACCAGTCGAAGGAATTGTTTCAAAGGTGATCTCTTTGACAACCCCATCCTCGCCTGTAAAGTTAAATCTGCCACGCTCTTCTTTCAAGACGGTCTCTTTGAATTGGGCAGCTTCCTTTGGCGTAAACACGCTGTCCATGTTCTTCCCTATCTTATCTGTGTCTGGGTGCGTTAAGAGCGCTCCAGATGGCGACATCAAATAGCCGTAACCAGACTTGCCGATCTGAATCGTCTTTGTGTAGACCGCGAGATTATCCGTTGTAATTGGACTGAATAACCCGCCGATATAATTTTGCTTATCATCCAGCAGCGGGACAAATAATACGACAATATGATTTCCGGTTGATTTGCTAACGAGCAAATCCGAGCTGACCGGTTTTTTGGTTTGCCTCGCTTGCTTGATATAGTCGCGGTCGGCTACAGGAATTTTTTGCCCTGCAGTTGTTAAGGCAATATCGTCTTTGTTGACATAGATATACTGCTCCACGTCCTTATTGGCTAGTTCAAATTTTTTAAGCGTCTTTATGATTTCTTGCTCATTTCCGCTTTTGATCTCATCAAATTTAAGTATTTCATTCAGAATCGAAATTTGGCGTTGGATTGAATAGTCAATTGCCGTTGCATCTGCTTTGAGAACACTCTCTTCCTTGGAGTGAACTTCATCTGTCACGACATTTTTCAAATAATAGGAAGAAAAGATCGTACTAAATAACATCGGAACCAACGCGATCATAAGAAAGATGACTGTCATTCTAGCTTTGAAAGACTTCAACGAAACGGATCTTGCCCAACCACTTGCAACAGCCGTTTTCTGTAAACGCATTAACTTTCCCTCCCCTTCAATTTGAAATCATTTCTCTCATAAATTCTTATTAATTTCGACAAATTCCTGCAAAATACGATATAAACAAATAAGACCGCAGCTAGGTTCGCTATGGACGATGTTGAAACACAAAAACACCTCCAAGGTCACTTCCCTTGAAGGTGTTCTTAGCTTAATTATCTTTTACCCGGATCGTAAGGCTCACCGAGCGCCGAAGGCGCTTTGGCCCGTCCTACCGCGCCCGCCAAGACCAGAATCGTCAAGACGTAAGGCAGCATGTAGAGAAATTCCTGAGGAATGTCTTTGGAGAAGTCGAACAACCGCATGAAGTTGTTGAGCGCTTGCGCCATTCCGAAGAAGACGGCCGCGCCCAGCGCACCAACCGGATGCCACTTGCCGAAGATCATAGCCGCCATCGCGATGAAGCCTTGGCCTGAGATCGTGTTATGCGAGAAGGCGCTAGTCGTAGTCAACGTAATCGTTGCCCCGCCGAGACCACCCAGCATCCCGCTAATCAGTACCGCGATATAACGGATTCGTTTCACTTTGATCCCAACGGTATCCGCGGCGCTTGGGTGCTCGCCAACAGAGCGAAGGCGCAGTCCGAATGGGGTTTTGAACAAGACGTAGTAGGTAACAGCAACGAGAATTAAAGCAATATACGTCGTCGGGTAAGCATTGAAAAACGCAGGGCCGATGTAAGGTATTTTAGATAGCAGCGGGATCTCCCATTTGGAAAAAACATCGTTTAATGTTTCTGTTTGACCAGCGCCATTGAACAATACTTTGACCAGATACAAAGTTACACCTGCAGCCAAAAAGTTAATGACGACACCGCTGATGACTTGGTTTGCTTTGAAGGTAATCGTCGCTACCGCATGAATAAGCGCGAAAATTAGCGCAAACACCATAGCAGTGAGCAAGCCAATCCACGGGGACCAAATTCCCATATTGGCCTCTTCCGCATAATAGGCGCCCACGGCCGAAGCGAAAGCACCGGAAACCATGAGACCTTCAATCCCAATATTGACAACCCCCGAACGCTCTGAGAAAATACCGCCCAAAGCTCCGAAGATAAGTGCCGTCGAGTAGACCAGTGTCGTATTAATAAGTTCACTAAATTTTGAGAAAAACGCGTTAAGCATCGTGAGCAGGTCCATATTACGAAGCCCTCTCTTTCTTGCGTTTGCTATAGAATGGAATCAGTACCCACTTAACGATGCCTTGCGTGGCTACGAAGAAGATCACCGAACCGATGACGATACGGATAATTTCCGGCGGCACATCGGCACCGAAGCTCATCCCTGCTGAACCGTAGGATAATCCTCCAAACAAAGCAGCCCCCAGGACAATCCCGATTGGATTATTCGCCCCTAATAGAGACACCGCTATACCGTCAAACCCATAGCCCGGCGATCCTGCGGCAACGACCTGATAGTGGAAGACACCCAGCACTTCAAACACACCGCCAAGTCCTGCGAAAATCCCGGAAATGAACATGGCTTTGATAATATTGCGGTTCACATTCATTCCTGCGTATTTGGCGGCATCCAAATTATGGCCGACAGCGCGCAGCTCATAGCCCTGCTTCGTTTTCCAGAGGATGATGTAGAACACAACTGCGGCAAGCAGCGCGATCACGGTCCCCCAGTGAATTCGCGCATGATTCATCAGATCAGATAACCATGTGATGCTCAGTGAAGCTGAGTCCTGAATCATATAGGAACGCTGCTGCTTAGGCTCAAGCAGAAATTGATTGACGATATAGTTCGAGAAGAACAACGCAATCCAGTTCAGCATGATCGTTGTAATAACTTCGTTCACTCCGCGTTTGGCTTTCAAATAGCCAGCAATCGCTCCCCAGAGTCCGCCGACAAGCGCGCCGACAATAACGGCCAAAGGAGCGTGTACGATCCACGGCAGTCCATGTATTTTAACCCCGATAAAGGTAGCGCCCGTCATCCCCATAATAAATTGCCCTTCGGCACCAATATTAAACAGGCCTGTCCGGAAAGCAAAGGCAACGGATAATCCCGTTAAAATCAAAGGCGTAATCGCACGAATGGATTCACCGATATCATACGAGTTTCCAAAAATACGGGAAAATAGCGCGGCATACGCAGCAATCGGATTGTAGCCGCCAACCAGCATAACGAGTGCTCCGAATAACAGCCCCAGTATAATCGCCACGATTGGATTCACCGCTGATTCACTTGTCAAAATGCGAGCAACCTTATTCATGAGCAGCTCCTTTCTCTGTGCGCTTGCTGCCGGCCATGAGCAGACCAATCTCTTGATCGTTCGTTTCTTGCGGCAGCACTTCTCCCACAATCTGTCCTTCGTAGATAACGGCAATCCGATCTGAGACGTTCATAATTTCATCCAGTTCAAAAGAAATCAGCAAAACGGCCTTGCCTTTGTTCCGCTGCTCGATCAATTGGCGGTGCACGAATTCAATGGCGCCTACGTCCAAGCCTCTCGTAGGTTGAGCGGCGATCAACAGATTCGGATTCTTGTATATTTCCCGAGCAATAATCGCTTTCTGCTGATTGCCTCCGGACAAGGAACGCGCCTTGTTGTAGATGCTTGGCGTTCTGACGTCGAACTGCTTGATCAGCGCTTCCGCATGTTTATCAATCGCCTCATAATTCAGGAAGCCCGCTTTATTATAAGCAGGGTGGAAATACGTTTCCAAGACCATGTTTTCACTCATTGTGAAATCCAGGACGAGTCCGTGCTTGTGCCGATCTTCCGGAATATGGGATAGTCCTGCTTCCGAAATTTCGCGCGGCGTATGGTTCGTGATATCGCTTCCCATCAGCAGCACACGTCCGCTATCCACGGCGCGCAGCCCTGTTAAAGCCTCGATCAGTTCGCTTTGTCCATTGCCATCTACACCGGCGATGCCCAGAATTTCTCCGGCCTTCACCTCGAAATTGAGTCCCTTCAAAGCGGGAAGTCCTTGGTGACTGCGGGCAACCAACTCCTGTACCTGCAGAACAGGCTGTCCAAGTTTCACTTCTGCCTTGTTCACTTTGAAGGTCACATCGCGCCCGACCATCTTCTCCGCCAAAATTTGCGGATTCGCCTGTGCGCAGACCAAGGTATCAATGACCTTCCCACGGCGAATAATCGTCACGGTATCGGCAATCTCCATAATTTCTTTCAGCTTATGTGTAATGAGAATGATGGATTTGCCCTCATTGACCAAATTGCGCATAATGACCATCAATTCACTAATTTCTTGCGGCGTTAGTACAGCTGTTGGTTCATCAAAAATTAGAATATCGGCACCGCGATACAGCGTTTTCAATATTTCGACGCGCTGCTGCATACCGACGGAAATATCCTCGATTCTTGCTTTTGGATCAACACGCAAACCATATTGCTCCGATAACTTGCGAACTTTATCTTGCGCAGTTTTGTAGTCAATCGCAGACCCTTTTTTCGGCTCCATGCCCAAAATAATGTTTTCCGTCACGGTAAAAGGCTGAACCAGCTTGAAATGCTGATGCACCATACCAATGCCCAGCTCAATCGCCCGATTCGGGCTATCAATAAACACTTCTTTGCCTTGCACTTTAATAAAGCCCTCGTCCGGTTGATATAAACCGAACAAAATATTCATCAGCGTGGACTTCCCCGCGCCATTCTCACCAAGGAGAGCATGAATCTCACCCTTTTGGAGCTTCAAACTTATGGCGTCATTCGCCACGATACCTGGAAATCGCTTCGTAATGTTGCTTAACTCAACAACAGGCACTACTTCACTCATAAGATCACCCTAATGATCAATTTTGTATTTCCTTAAAACTAAAGAACAAGGCTAGTTAAGATAACTAGCCTTGTTTGAACAGAAAGTAAATCTATCGCTCGAAACCGCTATGCCATGACTTTTTCTTGACCTATTAAGGTTTTTCAGGAACTTTGATTTCGCCGCTGATGATTTTTGCTTTATACTCGTCTACTTTTTTCAAGATTTCGGCAGACACGTTTTTCTTGGATGTTTCTGGAAGGCCTACACCATCGTCTTTCAGACCAAGTACAACAACCTTGCCGCCTTGGAATTTGTTGTCGATTACGTCTTTGGAAACACGGGATACCGCGTTATCAACACGTTTCAACATGGAAGTCAATGTCACTTCATCGCCGAACTCAAGGGATTGGTCTTTATCTACGCCGATAACCCATACTTTTTTACCATTTTTCGTGCGGTCTTTCGCTTCGTTGAACACACCGTTACCTGTGGAACCAGCTGCGTGGAAAATGATGTCAGCGCCGTCGTTGTAGATCGTAGCTGCTGCTGCTTTACCAAGGTCAGGCTTATCAAATGCACCTGTATAGTTAATTTTGATTGTCGCGTTCGGGTTTACTGCTTTAACGCCAGCTACGAAACCGGCTTCAAAACGTTTGATAACCGGGATGTCAACGCCGCCAACGAAACCGATTTTGTTCGATTTAGTTGTAAGACCTGCAACCACACCAACAAGGTAAGATCCCTCTTGTTCAGAGAAAGTAACCGATTCTACGTTTGGAGCTTCAACTACGTTATCAATAATCGCTAATTTAGCATTCGGATTTTGAGTAGCTACCGTTTTAAGTGCATCGCCCATCAAGAAGCCAATACCCCAAGTCAGGTTGTAGCCGTCTTTCACGAATTGGTTTAAGTTAGGCGTGTAATCTGCATCGCTTTTACTTTCCAGGTTTTTCACTTTAGCGCCGGTTTGCTTCTCAAGAGCTTTCAAGCCTTCCCATGCGCTTTGGTTAAATGATTTATCGTTGACGCCGCCAATATCTGTAACCATTCCGATTTTGACATCTTTACCACTGTTGTTGCTTGGTGCTGCGGACGCTGTTGCTGCTGCACTAGCTGCCGGAGTGCCTGATGCGGCTGGTTTGGTTTCTTCTTTTTTTGCACCACAACCAGATAGAGCAAGCGCGGAAACTGTTACAGCCATAAGTGCTGTAGATAGTACTTTTTTCATCAATGTTACCCCCAAAAAATTAATTTTAATTTCCACCTTGGAATCCCATTCCAATAGGTTGACCAGAACTAGTTGAATTATGTAAGACTGGCTATTCTCGAGTGTATCATGTTGATCACAAACTGAAAAGCAATACACGAGTAAATTAACATAATTCGTGATGTCAAACAAGTTGACATAGCCTTTTTGTACCCACGGACAATCTAGGCTCCAAGCCCCAATTATTTATTATACTACCGCCGGTCAATAAAATCCATATTACCTATTTATATTTTTATCGTTCAAAAGGCTTAGAAATTGCTCGGAATTCAGCGGGCTGCTGAACAACTTTCCTTGAACTTCCGTACACTGCAGAAACCTCAAATATTCCAGCTGTTCCTTCGTATCGACACCCTTCGCAATGAGATTTAAGCCCAGTCGGTGAGCCATGCGAATAATGGCAGCGGCCAGTAGCTGGTTCTCGTCATCATCCACCAAATCTCGCACCAGCGTGCTGTCCAGCTTCACGCTATCCAGCGGCATGCCCTCGAGCCCGCTTCGTGTAAACAAACCTGTACACAAGTCATCCAAGGCAATACGCACACCCATTTTCTTAAGAAGAATGAGCTTCTCGCTTGCCTCCTGCACATTCGAAGAGGTGATGCTTTCCGTCAGATCGAGCTCAATCTGCCCCGGATCAATCGCTGATTCTTTCAGCGCAAGGGCGATTTCTTCAATAAACCTCTCATCTCTAAACTGCGAGGCGGTAACGGTTATAGTCATTCTTAATGCCGAAAACCCTGCTTCCTGCCAACTGTTCACCTGCCAGCACGCTGTTTGGACTGCCCACTTGCCGATAGGGACCATGAAGCCCATCTCTTCCGCAGCTTTCCGCCAGTCCCCGTCCGTCTGAAGGAGCGTTTCTCCCTTGCTCCAGTGCAGAATAGCCTCCATGCCAATTAACTTCTGACTTGCAATTTCGTATTGCGGTTGGTACAGCAGCTCGAATTGCTTATTCTCTAAGGCATGGCGAAGCTCAGATTCCATAAGAGCCTTGCTCTTCACCATTGCATCAATGTCCGGCGCATAGAATCGGAACTGGTTGCTGCCTCTCTTTTTGGCTGCATACATAGCCTCGTCCGCATGGTCAAGCAGCTGCTCTGCCGTTGATCCATCCAACGGATATAAGGCAATACCAATACTTGCCGTTATCGTTACCGGCTTCCCCTCCAAAATAAAAGACTCTTCGAGTGCCATCTGAATGCGCTCCGCGACAACTCTCACATCCTCCGGCTTCGCAAAGGATTCCAGTAGAATGGCAAACTCGTCGCCGCCTTGCCTATACACCGTGTCCGCCCCCCGCAAGCAGCCTAGCAAGCGCTGGGCCGCAAGCCGGATCAATCGATCTCCATATGCGTGACCTAGCGAATCGTTGATGTCCTTGAACCTGTCCATATCCAAGAACATAACAGCCGTCAGCTGCTCACTCCGCTGTGCATGCAGAAGCGCCCGCTCCAAGCGATCATCGAATAATCGGCGATTGGGCAATCCGGTTAAGGTATCGTGATAGGCCAGAAATTCTAATTGTTCACTCTTGGCCTCCTGCGTTCGTTTCGTCAGCCGCAGCTGCCGGATACTCAGGGCAATTAAGAAAACGATAACCGCTTGGATGACTAAACCAAGGACGACGCTAGGTTCCAAAGCAAAGGAAGCCGCCGCTAGCAAATTAGCCGTCAACAACAGAAAACCAAGCACACCCAAATAAACAAATGCGCGCGCTTTCATATGCCGTTTCCACTTGTCCAAGTAGCTTCTCACTCAACAATCCTCCGTTCTAATAAGAGAAAACCTCTATCGAGGCCATTCAAAAAGGAACGACCGCGTTTAGAGGTAGGTTGTATCGCCAAATAGAAAGACATTTTCGGGAACCGATAACTCACACTTTCTATTTGTGGGTCAAAAAAGGCTATTCCAAATTGGAATAGCCGTAGGTATACCTGTTAGGTAAGCTTCAACCTGTCGGCAGCACAGCCATCATCATTGCATAAGCAACATTAGATCTGTAACTTTGCGTCCTTACCTTTCGATAAGTTTGCCTTTTACACGATATAAGTAATTTTACTGGGACTAAATAACTATACCATATCCGCTCTGAATTTGGCTAATGGAACTTAGATCAGCAAATTAAATAATTTGGGATCCTTATTGATTTCGATATAGCCATAATCCTTCTGGGACAGGCGCTCTATTAATCCTTCGTAATCATCCTTGTTTTTGAGCTCAATGCCAACGAGTGCAGGTGCATCGTCGCGGTTATTCTTTTTGGTATATTCAAATCGCGTGATATCATCGGTCGGTCCTAGGACCTCCTCGAGAAATTCTCGCAATGCGCCCGCCCGCTGCGGGAAATTGAGAATAAAGTAGTGCTTCAAGCCCTCATAGATCAGAGATCTTTCTTTGATCTGCTGCATGCGGTCAATATCATTGTTGCCGCCGCTGATGATGCAGACGACATTCTTGCCGCGAATCTGCTCCCGATACGCATCCAGCGCAGCGACTGGAAGTGCTCCAGCAGGCTCAATAACGATCGCGTTATTGTTATATAACTCTAGTATGGTTGTACACTCTTTGCCGGAAGGAATAATGACGATATCCTCCAGCTTATCTTTGCAAATCTCGAACGTAAGTTCACCTACCTGCTTCACAGCTGCGCCATCTACAAACTTCTCAATCGTGGGCAACGTCACAACTTTACCTTGCTGCAAGGATTCTGTCATACTGGCTGCGCCCTCTGGCTCAACCCCGATGATTCGTGTGCGAGGCGACACGCTGTCTACATACGTAGCTACGCCCGCTACAAGACCTCCGCCGCCGATTGTTGCGAATATGTAATCAGGGGTCTCCGACATTTGATTCATAATCTCCAGACCCACTGTGCCTTGTCCCGCAATCGTCCGCACATCATCGAAGGGGTGGATGAACACTTTGTTTTCTTGTTCGCAATAGGCTTTGGCCTGAGCGGAAGAATCATCGAAAGAATCCCCAGTGAGAATAACCTCAACAAAAGAACCGCCGAAGAGCTTCACTTGGGAAATTTTCTGTCTAGGCGTCGTCGTCGGCATAAAAATTTTGCCCTCAATGCCCAGCTGCTTGCAAGAATAAGCTACACCCTGCGCGTGGTTGCCGGCGCTCGCACATACAACACCAGCTTCGCGCTCCTCCGCCGTTAAGCTTTGAATGACATTGTAAGCTCCACGAATTTTGAAAGAGCGAACGATTTGCATATCTTCACGTTTGAGATAAACGTTGCATTCATACAAGTTCGAGAGCAGCTCATTGCGTTGCAATGGCGATGGTTCGATCACCTTGCTGAGCACATGATTGGCCCTAATAATATCTTCCAAACCTACTTTTCCGGAAACAACCATTATCTTCTACTCCCTTTCCATCACATCTTGAATAAAGTTTTAAAGTTTATTGTAGCATATCTCCTATCATCTGTAAGGAAATGTTGCTGGAAATGCTTGGATAACGGTGTTTCACGCCATGATGAACAGGGTATTAGTAAGCAAGATACCTTCAAAAAGGAGTGATTCTCATGTCAACACAACCACGTAATATTGATATCGAAGAACGCCATGTGGAGAAGAAATCGGATTCAAGTTTAGTTGCTTCCACCTTTATCAAATACGCCGCTTATATTGTGATTATTTTCGGTATTCTGTACTTCTTGGTTCGTTATGTCTTCCCGATGTTCTAAAAAGGACTGTCTGGGCAAATGTATCTTAAACGGGAATACAACCTGGATCTCCGACGAAATTTCTGACAGAACCGTTAACAGAATCGTTAACAGAATTATCAAGAGAATTTCTCGCAGAATCTAGGCTGGGAGACGTTGGCGCCGCTGGTGGCAGGGCGAAAACTTCTGCACCCTTCTCTGCATCCGCGTTTATCGGGAACTTGGGTTCCATCGAGCAGGGCAGTTGGTTCATTGATTCTGAACGCCTGCGATGGGAGGAGAATTCTGAACGTCTGCCATAGGAGGATTCTAAAGCCTGCAATTGTGCAGGCTTTTTCAAGAAAATCGTGCGAAAAGCGGAAAAGCCTGCGATTGTGCAGGCTTTTTAGACTTTTTCATCCTCGCAACCAGATTTGGCTTCAAAAGCATGCATAATTGCAGGAATTCCTTGATTTAGGCTATCCCAAGAGCAAAAAGGATGCATAATCGCAGGAATTCTGCGAAATATGCACGACTGAGGCGGTTCTGACGAAATGCGGCGCGCATACGGCAGCTTGCAGGACTAATCCACCTCACTTCTACTCACTCCAGTTCACTCTGCTCGCTTCAACTCACCCTAGTTCACCCAACTTACTCTACTCACTCCAGCCCACCCAGCACACTCCAACTCACTCCAGTTCACTCTGCTCACTTCAACTCACCTAGTTCACCCAACTCACTCTACTCACTCCAGCCCACACAGTTCACTCCAACTCACCCTAGTTCACCCAACTCACTCTACTCACTCCAGCCCACCCAGCTCACTCTGCTCACTCTGCTCATTCAGCTCACTCTGCTCCCCCAACTCACCCAGGCATCACAAAAGCGCAAAATGAGAAAACCTCTATCGAGGCCATAGAGGAGCGACCGCGCTAGAGGTAGGGTGTATCGCCAAATAAAGCCGCCCCCAAGTAGATTTCCTACTCAGGGACAGCCCTATGTCCAACTTGCTTTAGTAATAAATTCGCGGCTGATCCTGATCCTGAAGCTCGGAACGCTTCTGCAGGAAGCGGTAGAACGCGCTAGCTGCTTGTGCTTTCGTTACTTCCTGCTGCGGTGAGAATTGCCCGTTAGTCAGCGTCATAATATCCAGCCCCACTACAATGGCAGCGACACCTACCTGTTTGAGCTTGGCAGCATCGGCAAACTGTTGATTAAAGACACCATCAAACTTCGTTAAAGCCTTGTAGCCCAGCGCCTTCACAATCAGCTGCGCCATATCTTCGCGGTCCAGGGTAGCATCTGGGTTGAAATCCGTGCCGCCGTCCAGCAAGCCGCGATCAACCGCATTTTCGACGTATGCGAAATACGGCGAAGAGTTGCTCACATCCGCAAAGGAAGCCTTCCGTTCCGCTCCGTAATAAATGCCGCCACCTCCGCCATTCATGGCAATGACGAGCATTTTGACCAGTTCGCCACGCTTAATCAGTTGATCCGGATTCACCTTGCCGTCCTTCACATCCAAGGCTTGGTAATCCAGCATAAGCTGCAGCTCATTCTTAGCCCAATGATTGTCGATATCGCTGACGACGATTTTATCCAAGGAGATCGTCTCGCCCGTTTGGCTATTGCGCCAGACACCCGTTTGTGCGTCCAACAGATAAGCATCACGGTTGTATTTGGGAATGAGCGAGTAGACAAGCTTAGCTACCTTTTTCTCACTCGTAGTCGAAGCAGAAGAAGGCGGAGTTACTCCGGCTGCAATCATCACACGATACTTCTCAATCGGTATGCCGCCAATGTATCCAGTATCCTCAAGCGTATAATTGAGCTGTATATCAAACTGTGCGAGCCAGAGATCTTTGGCTTTATTAATAGCCAGCACTTCCGGCTTCTGTTTCGGATACGGCAAAGAACTGATGGAGAAATTATAGTTCGTTATTTGACCGGTGACCCGATCAATGCTGACGGACACTTCCTCATTGTTTGCACTGACCCCGTCGATGACGCGATTGAAATGAATATCCCAATTCCGCAGCTGTTTCAGTTGCTCTGCCGTATAATCCTTCTCGGACTGTACGCGAAGCACTAACTGATCTGTGTAGGCAGGAAGCTGTTGTTTTACTAGATCAACGGCTTTGGTGACCGCATCCGCGTAGGCAATTTTGCCTTCAATATCTTTGGGAGCATCCGGACCAGCAGGGATGTAACTGCTGAAGCTCATAATTTCTCCAGTTTTGCTATTCACATTGGCCCACGCACTTCTACCTGGAACCTTGCTCACCGCATCCTTCTCAGCCTCTATCGTCCAGCTCAAATTCCAGCTCGAGCTTGTTTCTGCTGTTTCTGGATCGGTACTTTCATTATAGGAAGCATCTCTGAGCTTGAAATCCGCTGGCAGATTAAATACGGAGACTACTTTCTTCACAGCCTCTTCCTTCGTCAAATCCAAATTAGCCGGCTGCGCAGCTGCGAGAGGCTTATCAGTCAAAGACTTAACCCCTTGCTGGCCATTCATTGCCTTAATCGGGTTCCATACCTCACCGGTCTCTGCATTCAGCGAAAATGGATTCAACATATACGAGATGATCGGAAGTTTCTTGCCTCTAGCACTGTACGGAATCTGATACTGCAAAGAAAGCTCAGCTTTATCGTGGAACAATTGGGCCGCCTTCTCTTTGGATATCGGAGTTATCTGAGCCGGGAAAGTGACATCATCCTGCCAATTGTAGTTGTAGCTCGTAACTTGCCCATCCCCGTTAACGCTGACATTAATCCCATTCATGCCAAAAGGAACTCCGCCTACCGAGCGATCATATCGAAGGTTATAAACATAATTGCCATTCAAAGGCGTACGAAATGCCTTCTCCTCCGTATCATTATAGATAAGTTCCTTCTGCTTCTCGGGATTGATTTTGGCAATGAACGTGGAAGCCACCTCTTTGGCTGCTTTGAAATCTACCTTTGGCGGATAGCTCGGTTTATGTGCAGGATCATTGTCATTCAACGAGAATGACATCAGCGTGCCGTCCATACCGTTAATGGACACACTCAGATACCCATAGTTCTGATCCTTCACTTTGCGTGTATACGAAATGTTCCAAGTCGGCAAATTCTGACCATTCATGGTGTAATACCCATTTAAGCTGATTGATTGCAACGCAAATCCTTCCGGCAGCGTTATGTATGTCTTAGCTCGCTCCAATGCTTGCTCTTTCGTAATCTTGGCATCCTGCATCTTGCCATCCCCCGGTGCTAACGGCATAGAAATCGCTTTGCCCTCCACGACCTCGTTCGCCCATACACCCGGAGCAGCGGTTAGCAGCAATGTGGAAGCGAGGACCAACGTTCCAGCTTGTTTGACAATATTCAATGTCATCTTCCTCCTTAGCGTTTATACGCTTTTACCTAAAAGATATCTACGATTTCCTAACGTAACGTATTGGTAAAATGTTGCTTGGAAGTTGCCTGACAGACTTATATTTATTTTTTTATCCAATCGCACACAAAAAAGCACATGCCCGAGCCACCCTTAAGGCGTTCAGGCAGGTGCACTTATTTACTCGATTTGGAGCTTTCCTGACTAAGCGTCTGCATTAAGTCCTGCATTTCGCCTTGCGTCAAATTCCGCCATTTCCCCACCTTCAGAGTCCCTAGATGGATATGCATAATCCGTACGCGCTGAAGTCGCACCACACGGTAACCAAACGCTTCGCACATCCTGCGAATTTGCCGGTTAAGCCCTTGGGTCAAAATGATGCGGAAAACACGGTCGCCAACTTGATAAATCTCACAGGGCTTCGTCATTGTTCCAAGAATACGAACGCCGCTTCCCATTCCTTGCAAAAACATGGGCGTTATCGGCCGATTAACCGTTACAATGTACTCTTTGTCGTGATTATTTTCCGCTCGCAGAATCTGGTTCACAATATCCCCGTTGTTGGTCAAAAGGATAAGTCCTTCCGAATCTTTGTCCAATCGGCCTATGGGGAAAATACGCTCCGAATGCCCAACGAAGTCGACGATGTTGCCTTTGATATGGGCTTCGGTCGTGCTGGTAATCCCTACTGGCTTATTAAGCGCTATGTAGACATGCTCCTTCTTCTCCCCGATCACCTGTCCGTCAATGCGAACCTCATCGTCAGGCCCCACAACGCTTCCCAATCCGGCGAGCTCGCCGTTAATGGTAACACGCTTCGCCTCCACCCACTTGTCCGCTTCGCGTCTGGAGCAAACGCCAGTTTCACTAATAAATTTATTAATTCTCATACCTGGGAAATTCCCTTCTATGCCGTAATCAGACCACTCAAGTACCTCTTATTATGCTGGATTCGCGCATTGGGTTCAAGTAGCCCTGCCTGAGAAGTGTATTCTACGAAAATAGTGCAGATAAATTAGTAGATTCATCCATACAAAATCTCCGAATCTAGCATCTACTAATTCTAGAACAGGAGGGATGCTAAATGAGTATGAAACCTATTAAAAAACCGCGTGTGACTTACAAAAAAGTTGTCGCCACAGCTAAACAAGCTAACCGCAAAACCGATTTAGGCAATGGATTTCAACGTTTCTTTTTTAACCGTACCATCACGCCTAACACGTATTTCACCTTTACCTTCAATGGAGGAAGCTTAAAACCGATTAGTGGCGGATTCTTTATCGCTAATCAAAATTCTTTGCCTGCCTACGCAACCAGCTTCTACAACCAAACTGATTTTGTTTACGTGATAACCGTATTCAATCCTACCGCTTTCACTCGTGCCATTTCCTTTACATTTGTTGCTAAGCAGTAAGGGAGAAGCAGCCTAACAAATGAAACCTGAGTGCCTCAGCAAAGCCTTCAAAGCCAACTTTTCATGGTTTGAAGGTTTTTTGTTCTGCAAGCCTCTTTTCTGTCTATCTGAACCATGTTTGATATACTAAGAGAAAATACGCAGCATCAGGAGGACCATTATGCGCATTCTGCTCTTGGGAGCCACTGGCCGAGTCGGCCAACGAATTATGGAACGAGCCTTGATGGACAAGCACGAGGTCACTGCCCTCGTTCGCAATCCGGACAAGGTCACTCTCTCGTCCGATCAACTCACTTTATTACGCGGAGACGCTTGTCATGCCGATGACATCCATGCTGCTGTCAGCGGCATAGATATCATCATAAGCTGCCTCGGTACCGATGGAGGTACCGTGTTGACTGAATTCACGCCCCTGCTGATCAGGGCGATGCAAGCTCACGGTGTGAACCGCGTTGTCACCGTCGGCACAGCGGGCATCCTGCAAAGCCGGGAACATACCGGCTTGCTGCGCTACGAAGCCCCGGACACCCGGCGCTCATCCACCCGAGCTGCGGAGGAACACCGCAGGGCATGGGAAATGCTCGCTGCATCGGGCTTACGCTGGACGGTTGTCTGTCCGACGTACCTGCCGGACGGTGAGCCGCAAGGCAGCTTCCGCGCCGAGCGGGACTACTTGCCGGAAGGCGGCAAGTCGATCACTGTGGGGGATACCGCGGCGTTCACCTATCAAGTCGCGTGCGCGGATGAGTATGGCGAATGCCGGGTAGGGCTTGCCTATTGAGCGACTGCGCGAAGTGATAGCGTATAGCGCCATGACAAAAAGGATGGAAGCCGATATAACGGCATCCATCCTTTTTGTGCGGTATGCAGCTTTTTCCTAGCCTCTGCTTCGTTCTTTCGCCAAGGCCGCGATATTGACCAATGAAATCACAATACCAACAGCACGGAACACATAGCCCAAGAGAGGAATAAAACTCAGAAACGACATGGCAATGTTGATAATCGTTTTGATTGTTGTCCCATTGCTTGTAAGGATAGCAAAAATTAAATTAACGAACACAAGCGGAATCACCCATGCACACGACCATAAGTAAACAAAAGGAATAAGTCCAAGCAAATACCCAACAGCAATGGCCACCTCGGATAAAAGCTGCAATAAATTCAGTAATCGCGCTGTTTCAGAACGCATAGTTCGTTCCTCCATTTCACGTAAGTTCCAATTAATATTGTAGCATAGCCTCATTCGTCCGTCCTCAGACTTTTGGCTAGTTTGTCTTTACTGTGAACTTCCTATCCGCGGGTTAGCCCGCACGCGCAAAAAGCCAACAGACGCGAAAACTCCCCGCGTCTGTTGGCTTCTCTTACAACCCGCTGCGCACTTCGTCTTCAGCGGCCGCTGCTGTTTCTGGATGTCCCTGCTGCAGCTGGTACATCTGGTAGTACCGACCGAGGAGCCCCATCAGCTCCTCGTGATTGCCTCGCTCGACAATTTCGCCGTGGTCGAGCACCAGAATTTGGTCGGCGCTTTTGATCGTCGACAGGCGGTGGGCAATGATGAAGGTGGTTCGCCCCTTCGACAGCACTTCAAGCGCGGCCTGAATGACGGCCTCGGTCTCCGTGTCGATGGAGGCCGTCGCCTCATCGAGGATCAGGATCGCCGGGTCGAACGCCAGCGCCCGGGCGAAGGAAATCAGCTGCCGCTGCCCGGCTGACAGCGTGCTGCCCTTCTCGACCACAGGCTCGTCGATGCCGTGCGGCAAGCCCTTGAACATCTCCGCTGCGCCAACCTCACGCAGCGCGGCTTCTACCCGTTCCCGGGTGATGGACGGATCATCCAACGAAACGTTGGATGCAATCGTCCCAGTGAACAGGAACGGGTCCTGCAGCACGATGCCCATATGCTGGCGCAGCAGCTGCTTAGGCATCTCGCGCACCTCGCGGCCGTCGATCGTGATCCGGCCATCGTTCACATCGTAGAAGCGGAAGAGCAGATTCAAGATCGAGCTTTTGCCTGATCCGGTATGCCCCACCAGCGCGACCGTCTGCCCTTGTTTGGCCTCAAACGAAATATCCTTCAGCACATCTTCGCCTTCTTTATAAGCGAAACGCACATGCTCAAACTTAACATTGCCCTTATAACGATCAGATTTCTCCGCAGCGACATCAATGCCCTGCTCATCCAGCAGCTCGAACACGCGATCCGCGGAAACAAGCGCCCTCTCCAGGTTCGGCAGCTGGTTCACGATGCCCACCATCGGATGAAACATCCGGTTCAGATAGTCAACGAAAGCGTACAACACCCCCACCGTTATCAGCGTATTCAAGCTGCTGCCGCCAACATACCAGATAAGACCGAAGAAGAATAAATTCCGAACTACGTTCATCAGATTATGTGAAGTTAGCGAGTTCAGGCTGAGCAATTTGTTTTGATACGACGTGTATTCATCGTTCAATTGTTCGAATTCCTCAATCGTTTCCTTTTGTCGGCGAAAAGCCTGAATGATGGTCATCCCTTGAATCGACTCATTAATGATCCCATTGATGGACCCAATCCGCTCACGAATCTCATGATTGAAGTAAGAAGCAAATTTACGATAAACAACAATCCAGACATAGAGCAAAGGAATGACCGGAAGTGTAAACAAAGCGAGTCTATAATCTAGAATGAATAATGCCGCGATAATGCCAACGATATAAATCGTGCCTGTAAAAAAGTTAGCCAACACCTGGATATACAGGTCTTTGACAGATTCCGTATCATTGGTAATTCGGGATACAATTTTACCCGCTGGCTGATTATCGAAATAGTTGATCGGCAGGCGCTGAATTTGCGCGAACACATCGCTTCGCATGCGCTGGATGATCCGATTGGCTGCGGACTGAAGTAAATATCGTTGCCCGTAAGTAAAGGCAGCTCCAACTAAAATCAATAGGAAATAGAGGCCTGCCAATTTCATTAAGCTAATAAATTCAGGCTTATAGAATGCGTAAAGTTCTTGTACGCCTAGCTTTTGAACATCATACTCTGCCTTCTCTGATCCTTGCGTTATAGTTAGCTTCCCAGTATCTGAAAGCTTGCGTACGCCATCAAAAACAATGGGCTGATCCACCCATACGAATTGGCTTCCCACCTGCAAAATACGAACTTCTTTCCCCTTCGGCTCGCCTTCAGGAAAATTATCGCCACGCATATAGAACGTGCCGCCTCTAGGAACGGACTTGCCGGCTTGCGTCGCGGACTGCGTCTCATACCACGGCTTCTCGATACCGAGAATATGCGTATCAATCATCTGCCGCGCGATAAAAGGGCCTGCCAGTTCGGTCGCTACGGCAACAGATAAGAAAAGGAGCGCAATAAGCAGCGGCTTTTTGAATAGGGCTGCGTATTGAAATAATCGTTTACCTGTTTGTTTCATTCGGTTTCTCACCTTCTTTTCAGCTTTATCTATCATCTGCTACGCCTGCGTTTTCTCCTCAAGCTGCTGACGGTCATACTGCTCTTTGTACCAGCCGCCGAGCTCAATAAGCTGCTCATGCGTGCCTTCTTCCACGATATAGCCTTCATCCAATACGACAATCCAGTCCGCATGCTGAACAGCAGATAAGCGGTGTGTAGTGATGAGCGTTGTTTTGCCTGCACGTTCCGAGCGAATGCCGCGAATGATCTCTGCTTCTGTTTTGGCGTCTACTGCCGAAAGTGCGTCGTCCAGCATAAGGATTTCCGGATCTACATAAAGCGCCCGCGCAATGGAAACACGCTGCTTCTGGCCGCCGGATAAGGCTACGCCTCTTTCTCCGACTAACGTCTGCAAACCTTCCGGCAGAAACTCAACGTCCTTGCGGAAAGCGGCAAGCTCAAGTGCTTGCTGGAGCTGATCTTCCGATCCTCCGCTTTGGCCGAACATAATGTTCTCTCTGACTGTTTTGGAGAAAAGGATCGGCTCCTGCGGCACATAACCAATCCATCCGAGGACCGTATCAATGCTCAGCTGCTCAATAGGCGTATCCGCCAGCTTGATGGCTCCTTGCCCCGGCGGGTATTCTCTTAAAAGCTGCTTGAGCAGCGTGGTTTTGCCGCTTCCTGTACGGCCCACAATGCCAAGCGTTTGACCACGCTGCAAATGAAATGAAATATTAACTAAATTATCAATCGAAGAGGACGGATAACGGAAGGTGACATTTTGGAAGCTGATCGTATTCGGCAGCAAAAGCGTCTTGGCTTGCGGATCTTCTTTCACATCCGGCTTATAGCCAAGCGTCTCGTTTACCCGATCAAGGGAAGCATTCCCGCGCTGCATGATGTTCATCAGCTCACCGATGGCGAACATCGGCCAAATCAGCATACCCAAGAAGGTATTGAAGGAAACCAACTCGCCGAGCGTCAGTTCACTATGGAAAACCATATAGCCGCCGTAGCATAATCCGATCAAATATGAAATACCGACCAGGATTTTGACCGTTGGTTCAAAAAGAGCGTCGATAATGGCAACCGCGATATTTTTGCGGAATACATCGTCCGTCATCGTTTTGAAGCTTTGTTCACTCGCTTTCTCTTGCACAAAAGCGCGTATCACTCGAACGCCTGCGATCGTTTCCAGCACGCGGTCATTCATTTGCCCAAAAGCATCTTGGGCCCGTATGAATCTCTCATGAATACGACTGCCGTAAACGGTAATCGCAATCGCCATGAAGGGCAGCGGAATAATAGCCGCCAAGGTCAGCTTCCAGCTAATGAAGAAGCCCATCATCGCCAGAATAGTTAGCATGAACAAGGTTGAGTCGACGAATGTCAAAATGCCGAAGCCCGCCGTCGTCGATACCGCCTGCAAATCATTGGTGGCTCTAGCCATCAGATCTCCGGTACGGTTTCGTTCGTAGAACGTTGGTGTCATGCGGAGCAGCTGTCTTATTAAGCGGGAGCGGAGAATACGCTCTAATACGAAAGCACCGCCAAACAGCTGGTACAGCCAAACATAAGATAGTCCGTACCCCGCGACGATTAACGCGCCCCAGAAGGCGAGCAATTGCACCAGCTTGCTCCCTGTCAAAGTTCCCATGTGTATGCCATCAATCGCATAGCCGATCAGCTTCGGAGGGATTACGTCAATAATCCCGACGATAATCAGCAGCCCAATGGCAATCGTGTAACGCTTCCAGTTCATTCGAAAGAACCAAGCTAATTTCTTTAATACTGTAAACATCTATCTTTTCACTCCTCTCAAATGGCGCAAACGAATACCTACTTATCCACGCAAAAAGGGCACATCGCACGCCGCGATATGCCTTCTATCAAACAGAAAAGCGCTCGTCACGAACTTCTTCGTAACCCGCGCTTTCGATTAGCGTTTATGTTGGAGAACAGAGACTGAACAGACATTAGGCGTGCGTTCAGGCTAATAAGCGGGCTACTTCATATGAAATTGTATGGTCTAGATTCGGCTTGCCATGATGGAATAATCGCTTCGTAACCATATCAATCATCTTGTAACCCTCCTTTTCCCAAAAGTTGTATATTTAAGCTTACAGTGGTGATCTTAACATCCTTCTCAAGTCTGTGTCAATCGGAGAGAAAGACTATAACGGAACTCTCTGAATGAGGAATTTCGGATCGTATTACTCACCTTTAGCTGAAAGCCAAAATGTCACACATGTTTCAAAATCTCCCGGCATATTCATAACATATAGATTCATCGCGCATAGGGGAGTGAATGTCCATGGTCGATAAAGTATTTGCTTTGCTTGGATGGATTACGGCCTTTGGAATTGTGATTGGAGGCGTTATTGCTGCTATCGCCCGCTTCGTCAGCCGCGATTCGACGAAGTACGATATGGAGTTTCTATGGGGGCATCGCTTTACTTTGGAGGAGTTGGAGTTGCAGCCGCGAGAGCCTGTTTGAGCTTCTTTGCGGCGTTGTGAGATGACAATAATCTGCTGTAAGTACGTTTTTTCAACGCTACAGAGGGGGAGAGCTGCAATTTTACTCCTTTAGCGGTGTAAACTACCTCGTGATGCTGGGATTGCAATACTCTCCCTCGCAAATACAAGATAAGGCCGGACTCGCGTTCGTCCCAATAGGATTTTGTAAAATTGCAGAAAAACCTATACGAAAAGGAAATATGATCCGCTATTTGCTTCAAAATCCGATATTCGCAGCTGAAAGGGAAATATGATCCCTTATTCCACCTTTATAAGGTGAATTTCCAGCAATTTAGACTAATTAGCGTACCGTAGTTCCGTTTGATCAGCCAAATGACCGTTTGGACGCTGAATAAGGGAACGTAGTTTCCTTCGGGGCATCATGTCAGCCGCAAGACCCTCAACTAACCCATGCTGGCTCACCTCCTCGGCAACCTCAAATAGCAAGCTTCGCTCTCCTCATAACATTTAAATGATCTATTGAAAAGGGTGATCTGCCAGCTGCTCAGCTTCCAGATCACCCTTTTCTTTACTTGGCAGAGGCTTGTCCATTGGCTGCCAGTGGCGCTCCCACTCCAGAGGCACCTGGGCCTGGGCCTTGTCCTGCGCCTTGTCCTGGACCGGTTCCAGCACCTGGACCGCTGCCTGGAGCGCCCGTCATAGGTCGATGAACCATTTGACCTCCAAGGTGGCCTGTGTAGCTAACGAGAATAACCGCGGCCAGCGCGCCAATCAAATAAATGGGATTGCGGCCCAATTCGAGCTTTTTCCAAATCAATAAGCCTACGCGAATGATGGCAAGTACAACGGCGAGGAACATGGTAAGGCGTGCATACAGCTCATGCGGAACAACCAGCGGATTGCGCCAAGGCGACGGGCCTGTAAGAACGGCCGCGACGGCACCTAAGGCGCCAACGATCAGACACAGCATCCCTGCCGAATGCCAGTCGCGTTTTCTGAAAATCAAAGCGATCAAATCAAAAACAAAACTAAAAATAAGAAGTGCGATAGGGACATGTGTCACGATGAAATGCAAATTATTCAAAATGTAATCCACTTCGTTTCTCTCCTCTATCTATCTATTCCCTTTACACTACATAGTGTAGTGTAAAGGGCCTGCGAAGTCAATATTTACCTCTAAATAGGGCCGAAGTCCGTCAAGTTAGCTGACATGGCTTCGACCCCTAGGTTCTACGGTCCAATTGTTTAAATAAGTCCATTAAGCAAGATTACGATAAGCAGGGAGCTGGCCATCCGTATAAGCGGCCAATGCAGCGACAATTTCATTTGAGGGTCCAAAATATGCTGAATTCTGACATTCATAGACGTTTCGGCAAACGAGGCGTGGGATAGGGAGATGATCTGCGGTGTCGGTGCCTGTCTGAGCAGCTTGAGAAGGGCGCTGCCTAAATCTAAAGATTGCTTCATCTGGCTAATCGCATACTTATCCGCTCTAAGCTCTATCATGATTGGATATTTCTCAACCAGCCAAGCAAAAATAGGGATATACCACATCGCCTTGGACAGGGTGGCAAGCAGCAATCCAGCCAGCGGATCCCGGTATCGCACATGGCATTTCTCATGCTCAATGACGGCTTTAAGCTCATTTGGCTCCAGCATGTCGATTAGTCCCGTCGATAACAGAATACGCGGCTTCCATAACCCCACTGTCATCGCAATTGGAGCTTGATACGAGATCATGCTCAAGGCATTTGGACGAAGCCCAAATTGATCTTGATATTGCTGCGATAATGCGGATACTTCAGATAGCTTCACAATCTTCTTTGCTTTCCACGTATCTCGTGCATGCTGCACCATCAGCCATATCAGCAAGCCAAATGTATGGAGAATCAGCACATTTATCGCGTACCAAGCAAGCGGTGCCGGCACATGCAGCTTTTGAAATAAAATGATGCACAAATCAAAAATATTAAAAAAGGGTCTCCATGTAAAAAGATGCTGGAGCAAATAGAGCAGCATTTGCAATAAAATAGCTCCCGATACGGCCAGAGAAGCGAGATACAACCCTTTGATTCGCGATTCCTTCATCGTTATCGATCCTTTTTGAGTTCTTTGATTTGTTGCTCCAGCTTGTCGAGCAGATCTGGATCTACTTTATCAAGCGCATCCACCATGTGAGTAACAGCCAATGAGCCAAACTCTTCAATGAGGTCAAACGTAAGCTCCTTTGATTGGGTTTCCATGAACTGCTCGCGCGTTACGACGGGTCTGTACATAAAAGAACGGATAACGGATTTTTTCTGAAGAATTCCTTTGTCCACTAGCCGGTTCATGACCGTCATCACCGTATTAAAATTGATCGCTTTATCCTGATCCAGCTTGATTTGCACATCTTTGATCGTCATTTCCGCGGAAGTTCCCCAAAGGATTTCCATGATCTTCGCTTCCAAAGGGCCGAAAAAACGATTAAGCCCGCTTCCTTCATATTTAAAATTTTGCATTTTCATGATTGCTTCACTCCTTACACTACAAATTGTAGTAGGCAGCAAGAGCGAAGTCAAGATTTGAAAGACGAAGGGACATAATAAGATTTTGACAACGGAGGCGAGAAGCGATATAATACTTACATAAAGTTAGTTATTAATTATTATATAGTTAATAAGGAGGATTCACACATGAATATTCGCATATATGGCGCTGAACAGCAAGGCGTGGGAGCTTTTGACGGAGGTAAGTTTCTGGAGCAGCGGGCAGTCAGCTTCCCTGGCGAGAAAACCGCGGTAGACCGCGTCGGCCCATTATTCTACTGGGCTTGGGGCAAAGCTGCCGATGTTGCCGAAATCGGCATGCATCCCCACAAAGCGTTCGAAATTGTCACCTATGTCATCGAAGGTCTCGTGGAGCATCGCGACTCCCTTGGTTCTCTGGAGACGGTAACAGACGGCGGCGCGCAAGTGATCCAAGCCGGTTCCGGCGTCTATCACGCCGAGGCGTTCCGCACTGTCGGAAGCGAAGCGATGCAGATCTGGTTCGAGCCTCATCTCAGTGAAACGGTGAAGAAGCCAGCAACTTACCGCCAATATAATCACGAAACGTTCCCGAGTCACCGCACCGATGGTTCAGTGGCCAAAGCCGTTATTGGCGGAGAGGCTCCAATTCAATTAGATACTGACGCTATTATGCATGACTGGACGCTTGAGCCCGGCGCTTCATTCAGCTATCCTCTTGACCCAAGCCGTCAGCTGGCCTTTCTTGTCATCCGCGGGCAAGGTGCCGCGGGATCAGGCGAGCTGCAGACGTTGTCCCATAAGGATTTCGTCGTAGCTCAAGCGACAGAGGAAGGCGAAGCCCTCCGGCTTCAAGCCGATGAGGAGCAAAGCCTTCGTGTCATTGCCATTGATGTTCCTGTAGATCCTGGGTACACCTTGTATCGTAAATAATGGGGCTGAATGGGGCTGACTTGAAGCTAAATGCAGCGGATGTCATATGAAGTGGCTGCGCCCTCATACGAGCAATACCCGTAGCTCACGGATTTCGAAAAGCCTGCGAATGTGCAGGCTTTTTCGAGCAAATCGTGTGAAAACGGCAGAAAGCCTGCGATTATGCAGGCTTTTTAAGCTTTTCCATCATGAAATCGAAAAAAGCTCTCAAAAGGATGCATATTCGCAGGCTTTTCACCTGCTTGCTTATTCCCGAGCCGAAAAGGATGCACATTTGCAGGAATATGCGCAGCGCGGCTTACGAACCTGAAGAAACTGCAAGACTATCAGCTTGTGCTGCATGTGCTGCATGTGCTGCATGTGCTGCATGTGCTGATTGTACTGCTTGTACAGCTTGTACTGCTTGTACTGTTGTACTTGCTTGTACTGCTTGTACTGCTTGTACTGCTTGTGCAGCTTGTGTTGCTTGAGCAACCTCTGCAGAACTCAAACTGCAGCCGCTTCGCTTCTACTGATTATTTTGCAGTCTTGCTTCTTCCTCTGTCAGCTCTTGAGCGAGCTGCTGAACCGCGGACGAGTCGGAATGCATCGTTGCTTGGTCGACCGACTTTTCCGCTTTGTTGATAGCATTCTGAGCCTCGTCCAAGGTCTGAGAGGTCGGGTGAGAAAGCGCGTGGGAAACAGCGCGATGGACATTTTCCACGGAATTTTGCGCCGATGATATCGGGTTTTGAGATTGAAGGCTGGAATCTGACTGAGTCATGATGTTGATTACCTCCTAGGGGCTGATTAGGTCACAATCGCTATCTTGAGGCATTTGGTCAGATTTTATACCAAGCTGCCGATTTCCTTGCTTTCAGCCAACGCTGCAAGCCTGCAAAAACAGCATACGATAGACTAGCGCCTAGCGCATTCAGTATCACATCGTCCACATCCAGACTGCCGACTCTAAGCAGCATTTGCAGAACTTCCAAGATAATCAGCGAACAACCAAAAAGCAGCAGGAACGCCACAAAGCGACGAGTCCAAGGAAATAAATACGGCAACACAAAGCCATAAGGGGTGAAGACACCGATATTCCCCCAAATATTAATGATCCATGTCCGCGTCGAAAAAGAATGCCTATGCAGCACATACATTCCGATTGTTCGAAAAGGCACCAAGTTGTAGTGATAGGGTCCACTTGTACGGATACTGCGCCCAAACCCCATAAACATCCAATACAGCAGACAGCCCGTAAAGCCAAGGAAAAATAGCCAAACCAACGCTCTACCCAACCTTCTGCGCTTCCCGCTCATCACCCAATCACCGCTTCCCTTCCTAGTAGCCAAACAAAGAAACCTCCTTCAGTTTCCTGATAAGAGGTCTCTTAGCTCAACACTTCTATTTCAGAAATGTAAAGGACTCAAATGCTTTCGTTAAACGAGCTTCGTTAGCCTCCGTACGAACAGCTTCATCAATACGAAGCGATACGGTATAAGTAATCTGATTTTGATTAAAAATGTAGATCGTTTCCTTGTAAGGAATTTTGGCAGTCGCATAGCTAATGTCGTATTTCTTCGCTTTCACATCTTGGAATAGCGTCACTTCTGAATCCGAATACACATATTCTTTATCATTGGTATGGCTTTTCTTTTGGGCAGCATCCTCGTCTTTAACCGCATTGTCGAAGGAGGTTTTGCTGTCTGCGCCAATCGTGAGATCACCGCCTGTGAATGCGAATGTTTTGTTGGCTTGATCCTTATTGTCATATGACTTCATGCTCGTCCAGCTCTCTGGAATTTGCAAGGCATACTTGTATTTCTCATTCTTGAAAGGAACCACGCGGTCCGGATCCGCAAGCTCGTCCAGATCTTGAATAAAGCCAAGCTCTTGATCCATGCGGTCTTTGTCCACTTTGATTGACGAGGTCAAGGCTTTCTCCAGCTCATCCAGCTCGGTACCCTTATCGTCCTTCGGATAACTGACTCCGATCTCATATTTATACTTGTCCTTGATGAAAAAGAGGGAGTAGCCTGCGTTCCACTTTTTGCCCAAGGTATTCGAGTAGCTCAGCTTCATAGCAGGCACACCAGCGAGCGTCAGCTCCACGGGCTCATCCAGCGTGCGATACTTAGGCGCGTACTGCGCTTCAAACTGTTTCGTTTGACGATCTGCCCACGCACTCAGCGTATCTCCGGAAGAAGCAGAAGTTACACGCACATGGATCGCTTGGGAATAGTCATCGTTAAAGAAAGAGGAGCTGCCGGTATAACCGCCTTGCTGCCAATCGGATGGCAGAGCAAAGGACAAACCATACTCATTCGTATACGTCGTATTCCCGCTCGAATACACCGAAATATCCCGCAACGACTCATCCTTGGTGTCAAAAGAAAGCTTGAAGCTGTCGAGCAGATCGTTGTAGCTGTTTTGCTTAAAATCATTGTTGTAGTGCTCTTTGGTTACGAATAATTGCACTTTATAAAGCTTGCCCTTATACAGATAGCCGCGGGTCTGAACATAGCCCTTGTCCCCTGAGCGACTAACGATTTTGGCAAAAGGCTGACCTTCCCGCTTCACATACTGACGCTCCAGAATCGTCGCGGACGACTGATCCGAATACTCATCCTCCTCATCAGAAGCTAACAGGCTAAGCAGCGCGGATGGCGACAGTTCATCGCTTTGCTTGCTATCCACTGTAATCGACAAGGAGAATTCGCCCTTCGCATCAATGAAATTAACCGAACCCCCGTCATCGGATTGACGCCCCTTCACAAGGCCTGCCGGGTATTTCATCGACCATCCGAAATGGCTGTCTCCGATCTTCGTTTTGCCGCGATCCGCATCCAAATACGAGCCCTCGGCATCTTCTGTCCACTTCGTTTCCTGCTGCTTCACTTCGCCCAATGTAACCGATTTGGTTACTGCCGAACTGCCAGATTGAATCTTAATATCCACTTTATCGCCTGGCAAGTAATGCTTAATCGCTTCGTTGTAATCCACCAAAGTCTTCACATTGCTGGTGCCGATAGCAACGAAAACATCATCCTGCTGAATGCCTGCCCCAGCGGCTGGTGAATCCGGATCTACATAAGCAACCCTTAATCCGGTTGAACTTGGCAAGCCTACTACCGCTTCCCAGCTTTCCTCCAGCTCGAGTCCCAAATACGGCCGTTTGACTTTTCCATACAGCTGAAAATGCTTCAAAACATATTTAACGGTGTCTATCGGTATGGCGAAACCGAGATTTTCCACACCAATTTCCGCATATTTCATCGTATTAATGCCAATGACTTCGCCATTCATGTTGATCAGAGCGCCGCCGCTGTTGCCTGGATTAATCGCGGCATCGGTTTGGATCAGCTGATATTGCGAGCTAACCGAGCGGTCAAGTCCACTGACGATACCGACAGTAACAGAGTTTCTAAGCGCAAATGAGATCGGCGTCCCAATCGCAGCAACCGTTTCACCTACTTTAATCTCGGACGACGATGCTAGTGTAGCCGGCGATAACCCGGTAGCATCAATTTTGACCAAGGCCAAATCGCTTTCTTCATCCATATTCGTGGCATGCCCGTTATAAGTTTTACCATTCGAAGTCACGACGACGATATTTTTCATATCCTTGACGACATGCGCGTTCGTGACGATAACCCCGTTGGACTCGACAATCACGCCTGTGCCGTGGGCTAAATTAAAACGGTTCTTCTCCATCGTCTTATTCGAATCGTTGGAAGGCTTGCCAATAATCGCTACAACGGAAGGCGACGTTTTCTCAACAACTTTCGGAACCTCTGAATTCAATTCCGCTGCATAAGAAGGTGCAGGACCTTGCAAGGAAATAAGCAAAAACGCTGTCAGCAGCGCTATCATCCCTTTTTTCGTATATATATTCCATTTCCCCATGCTGCTCTCCCTCTCTTAACAAAATATGGCAGTAGCTAGAATCTAGCATATTTGAGAAAGAGAGACAATATAAAAATTGTTAAGATAGATTTCCGCATTCCATTATCCGCTCCGGGTGGGTGTAAATCGTTAATTGGTCTCTGCGAATAAAACCAACCACGGTAATGCCCAGATCATGAGCCAAACGAAGCGCCAAGTCGGTAGGAGCTGATTTGGATAAAAGGATGCCCACACCGATTTTTGCCACTTTGAGGACAACTTCGGAAGAAACTCTGCCGCTGAAAGCAATCACTTTATCTCGAACAGACACCCGCTGTCTTAACAAATAACCGTAAATTTTATCAAGGGCATTATGCCGGCCAATATCCGCCCTGCCCAAAAGAAGCTCACTCCCTGTGCATAGCGCGGCGTTATGAAGCCCCCCTGTGGCCTTGAAATCCGCTGATTGCTCCTGCAGTTGATTCATCAGATAGAAGCACTGCGCAATGGTAAGCTGGAGCGGTGTGCGGACGGTTTTGGCGGTTCGGGCGTCATTATGGAAGTAAAACTGCCGGCTTTTCCCGCAGCAAGAGCCGATGAAGCGCTTGGATACCATCTTCTGGCTTAACTGATGAAGGTTGCGCAGCTTCACATGAGCGAAACCCCGCTCCTCCTCCAGCGTAAGCGACTCTATTTGATCGATGAAGCGGATTAGCCCCTCCGAGGCCAGAAAGCCTGCAACCAGGTCTTCCGTATCTGTCGGTGTATAAACCAGTGTAGCGAACTCTTCGCCGTCAATTCGAATGGTCAGGGGCGCTTCAGTCGCAATTGTATCCTCTTGTGGAATGATTTCGGTCCCCGTATAGCGATGAATCGTCCAAGTTGTCGTTGAAGAAAGCGCGGGCTCGCTTGGAGCTTTATCCGGTTCGTCTTGCATCGTCTTCACTCCACTTCTGTCTCCAGCTCTTGAATGCGCTTCTCGATATAACGTGTATCTTTGTGAGCATGGTAGGTTTCTGCCTTTTCCACGATAACAGCTGTATTGTATTCAGGGATGCCGGCGTATTGCTCATAAACCCCCTTGGGAATGAGGGAATTGCCTTCAGGCCAATGGACTTCGATGTTGCCTGGCTTCACTTCGGCACATTTCACTCTGCCGTGCATGCTTCCATAGCTGTTGTAGACAACAATCGCCTCGCCCTCCTGCAGCGAGAGAGCAGCCGCGTCCTCGTGATGGATCAGCACATCGTAGCGATCCGCGTCATTAAACGGGTCGATGTCGCTGTAGATCATCGAATTGAACTGCTTGCCGCGGCGCGTCGTCACCGCGAAATGCCCCTCCGGCTTCCGCAGCTCCGGAAGCTCGATCGGCAGCAGCGCGCCGCGGCCGTCCGGCGTCGGACAGACGCCGTCCTCGCACAGCCACGCGCCGCCGTATTGAAACACATCACCGCGCTCACGCAGGTGCTGGATGCCGTTATAGCTTGGCGCGGCCAGCGCAATTTCCGCGCGGATCGCTTCTGCGCTGCCGCAGCCAAGCAGCTCGGCGGCCTCGGGCTTCACGCGGCGGGCGAGATCGGCATAGATCGCCCACTCCGCGCGGGCTTCGCCGATTCGCGGTCCGGCGATCTCGGGCGAGAAGTACACCATCCGCTCCGTCGAGGTGGACGTGCCGCCCCCGGGCTGCTCGTAGCGCGTCATCGCGGGCAGCACGACCACGGCCTCCCGCGCATCCAGCAGCGTGGAGGTATTCAGGATGATGTCCTGGTGAACACGGACATCGACGCTCGTCAGAGCTTCGCGGACGAAGGCCGGGTCCGGCATCGTCTCGAGGAAGTTGCCGCCGGAGGTGTAGAACAACCGGAGCTTGCGCTCCTGCTCCTGCGGCAGGAGCGCGTTCTCGAGGGTGACACCGACGATGTCACCCTGCCAGCCCGGCAGCTCGAAGCCCCAGAGCTGCTGGATGCGCTCGCGGTCGGCGGCGCTGCTGATGTCGCCGCCGGGCAGGCTGAAGGGATCGGCGCCCATTTCGCCGGATCCCTGTACGCCACTGTGACCGCGGATGGGCATCAGCCCGCAGTGCTCGCGGCCCAGAAAGCCCCGCAGGAGGGCGAGATTCGCCACCTGCGAAATATTGTCCGTGCCGAAGCGGTGCTGTGTGAGCCCCATGCTCCACACGAAGACCGCACTGGCGGCACGCGCCAGCAGCTCCGCGAACTCGCGCATGCGTTCGCGGGTGAGGCCGGACGACTGCTCCAGCGTCGTCCAGTCCTGCTGCGCCACGTGGGCGCGCAGCTCTTCAAGCCCCTTCGTGTGCGCCTGCACGAACGCATGATCAATCGCGGAGCCGACCTCACGCTCCTCCATCTCGAACCATACCTTCATCACGCCGTTCATGAAGGCGATGTCCCCGCCGATGTTCACTTGGTAGACATCGTCGCACAGCTTCGTGCCGAAAACGGCCGATTCGGCAATGGAAGGAATCCAATACTTCTCCATCGACGGCTCGTAGTAGGGGTTGATGACAATGATCTTCGTCCCTTTGCGTTTGGCCGCATACATGTACTTCGTGGAAACCGGCTGATTATTCGCGGCTACACTGCCCCAGAACACAAGGACATCCGTACCGATCCAGTCCTTGTAATTACAGGTCGAAGCGCCTACGCCTACCGAGCGCTTCAGGGCCGTCTTCGACGGGGAGTGGCAGATCCGCGAGGCATTGTCGATGTTGTTCGTTCCGAGCAGCCTCGCCACCTTCGCTGCCACATAATACGACTCGTTCGTAATTCCCCGAGCCGTCAAATAAAAAGCCGTTTGCTTCGGATTCGTCGCCTTCATCTTCGCAGCAACCAAATCCAGCGCCTCGTCCCACGTGGCTCGGCTGAATCTTCGCTCCCCTTGGCGGCGAATGAGCGGATATGGAATCCGGCCGAGCTGTCTAAGCTCGGTGCTGTTAAGCCGGCTCAGCTCCTCGATATCGGCGTGCAGCAGCTCCTCGCGAATCGCCGGCATTGTATTAAGTCTCAGCACGTTCAGTCGTGTCGTGCACAGGTGTGGTCCGGCCAACGTTTGATCGTACAGCCCTGATACCCCCAGTGCACAACCGTCGCAGACGCCCTGCGTCAGAATCCGATAGGCATATGGCAGATTATCGCGATTCTGCCAAGCAATCTTGGCGGTTTCACGGATATGCTGCGGTTTAATTTTGCCAATCCCGAAAGGCACCTTGCTGACCCACAGCTTCGGATCCGGCTTCATGGGCAGCTTGATCGGCCCGGTATGTTTCGTTTTCCCCATATCATTAGCTCCTTTTGCAGTTCATTATCAGCCTTCATCCGCTAGCATCCGTTCTTAGATTCTATGTGCAAGCTCTCAGCCATATATCCCCGTCCTGCAAACGCCCAAAGATGCCAAAAACCACCGCAAAACAATCCCCAGACCTCCTCATAACAGAGGAAGCCTCAAGTCCTGTTTCACAGTGGTTAGTCTCCGGCAGGTTCGCTACCGAGTGCCAAGCCTTATGATAAATGTTTATACTTCTTTTCTAAATCTTGGTCAAAAACAAACACCGACATCCCAACATCCTGCTCAATATCAATATCTACGAAAAGCTGAACGAATTTAGCGCCTAGCAGCTCTTCCATTTCGACAGGGGGATGCTCCTTGTAAATCTCTTTCACCATTTCCGTGCGCGCCGTGCGGAGCATCTGTCTGCCATCGCCCGTCTTCGCCATAAACTTCTCCACAGGAGACAAGTTGCCTGCCATTTCACAGATCGCCCAACACTTGCAAAAGGACGTGATTACACGTTCCGGCCCTTTGCCCATATGCTTTTTGCGATAGGCCTTTACGAGATTGCTAAATTCGGCCTCCATACGATTCATTGGTCAGCCACCTTTATGTTTGCTGCTTCAATCATAGCAAGAAAGCGCATACCTGACAACCGGATATGAGAACCTCGGGGATAACTCATTTCGAATATGGAGCTTTGACACCCCTAGACTAGATCTTATCCCTTTTACTCGTGATCCTCTTCGTCCCATTTCCGCGAGTACGCTTTCTTCGTTACCCAGAACGTTGCACCTATAATAATCACTAGCGCAATAATTCCCAAAATAATCGCACCGGTCATCTCCAAACACACTCCTTTTTTGCCTTCACATCGTCGCAAGGAAGCTATCCTCTTTAACCTCTACTATAGCTGATAGACATTCGAACAAGCAAAGGTCTTTTGCCTTCTCAATAGAAGGAACGTCTTACAGCATGAAGGGTATGCCCCAAAGATGATCCGCCATTCCCCGTTTCGCAAATAAGAGTCTCTACGAGCTTCTATCTACGCAAAAAAGCACGCTTTTTCACGAATAGAAGTCTTTCGAGACTCTTATCAACGGTTAAACACGCAAAAAGCTCCCTCATACAAAGTACACTGGTACCCATAGTCTGGACACTTTGAAAAAGTGTTCAGACTGTGGGTACTTTTTTTTGTATACTAGAGTAAGCACCGGAGGGGATTACACCATGTCTAAGAAAGTCTTTAGCGAAA
>NZ_JABMKZ010000023.1 GCF_013204855.1 Paenibacillus alba
AGTTTTTTTGTGCATCGTCCAGATAAATACATCAATTAATCCCATATTTAGGTAGTAATTATAAATTATTTAGACGATACTTTTTTCGGATTTCCATGTTAGGTTTGATGCAAAGCTATTGCCATTTTGCGTTGAAACGGAACTAGGATACGCTAATCGCCGTCTATTCGGCAAAAAGTGGCGTTTTTCTTCGAAATAGCGGACTGTATTTCCCTTTGCGAGAGGAAATCGTCTGAATTCTGCTAAATAGGGGATTACAGTTCCTTTTGGTGAAATTAAAAGAGCCTCCAAACCAACAATGAATTGGTTTGGAGGCTTTTGTATGTTCATTTCGATAAGGCGATATAGCGAATGTATTCCGCCGTAGGGTCGTCCTGCCGGATGCGTCCCTCCGCTTCGAGCAGGATGAGGTGAGCGATCGTCTCCGATAGCGCGAACCTCATCTGGTGGATACTCAGCCGGTCGCCGAAAGTCGCCCGGCACACATCGTAAGCGCTAAGCGAAACGCTTAGCTGCCCTTCCATGAGCGCAAGCCGCTCATGATGATGGCGCACAAGCTCCGCGGCGCGTGCGCTGAACAGAGGCCACGGCTCCCGGTGCCCCGGGTAAGCCATCTTCACAGGCAGCCTGCCGATCTCCTGCAGGCTGCTGAGATACGCGCCGAGCGGGTTCTCCTCCACCTGCGGGAGGAAGGACACGTTCGGCGATATTTGCGGCAGGACGTGGTCGCCGCAAAACATCACCTCCGCCTCGCCGTCGTAGAAGACCAGATGACCCGCGGCATGGCCAGGGGTCTCGATGGCTTCGTACACGCGGTTCCCGAGGCGCACAGGGCCCTCACGCAGCAGTGTGACCTGCGGCTGCGGGGAAACCATTTCGACGAAGCTCACCATGTGCTTCGTCATCTCATCCAGCCCGTCCTGCGGGAAGCCGTGCCGGGCAAAAAGCTTCAGCAGCAGCGCCGACATCGGCTGCTCCGCTCCCCATAAGAGCTGCACCTGCGCGTAACCGGTCTCCGATAGGAGAACCGGCGCGCCCGTGCGCTCCTGAAACCACCCCGCCATCCCGTAATGATCGGGATGGTGGTGGGTGAGCACGATCTGCTCCACGTGCTCGAAGCCAATCCCTCGCTCCTGCAGCACCTGCAGCCAGAGCGCCTCCGCATCCGGGGTATGAAGCCCCGGATCTATCACCGTATACCCGTTGTCGCCACGAATCAGGTACGCATTGACCCAACGCAGCGGGAAGGGCAGTGGAACCTTGACTTGGGTAATTTCCTCTGTATGTTCCGTCACGATGTTCATATCCGAGTCGTCATCCTTCCTTATGCCCTACAAAAATCATGCGGCTGGATGTCTCAGCCTCATAAGGCTGACCATCATAACCGCCATACACAGAATCAATATGTAAGCCGGCTTTTTCCAGCATCGCCTCAAAGGCCGTTCGATCATACAATTTAATCTGCTCCAAATAGTGCCGATCCGCAGTATCCTTTTGCGAAATCACAATGCGCTTCCGCACACAGCCCTCTTCAATCGCCCGCGCTTCGCGAATAAACAGATCGCCTTCCATCCGTTCCGATTGGGGAACCAGATTCGCCTGGATATATACCGGATTGAGGAAATCAATGATAAACCGGCCGCCTTTTTTGAGAAGCCGCTGAACTTCACCAATCACTTTCTCGTTCTGCTCATTCTCATCAAAATAACCAAATGAAGTAAATAAATTCACAACAGCATCAAATTGCCGCTCGATCGGGACCTCTCTCATATCTCCACGCAGCCAAGTGACTTGTTTCGTCTCATCCAGCTTGAGCGCCTCATTCAAAAGCACCTCGGATAAATCAACCCCGGTTACCTCATAGCCGAACTCCGTTAAAGCCATCGAATGCCGCCCCATGCCGCAGCATAAATCCAGCACCTGGGCTCCTTGAGGCAAGTCCAGCCAATCAATCATTTTCTTGACCTCGTGGTAAGCCCCCTGCATATCGCGATGTTTATACACAATCAAATAATCGTTTCCAAAACTTTCCTGATACCAAGCCATTTGTTCGCACCTTCAATTTCTAAATATTCTATAAAGGATTCATAATTTCAAAAGCACGCTGTTTATCTCTTACAATACGCAACCCGTCCAACACTTCATCTTTGCTAAAATTGCCTGCTTGGAGAGCGTCATCTTCAGCATCCAGCAGCTTTTCATAAAAAGCAACGCCTTGTCCCAACAATTCGGCTTGATCAGGATGATCTTCCATATAATGAAACAACACGTCCTCAACCTTCGCATAATTGCCTACCTTCTCATAATGGACAAAAAGCAGCCGCTTCATATCTTCCGGCATCATCCAGCGATTCAGACGCTCCAAGCTTTGATCGATACGCGATCCAATTTCCCCGCTTGCCTCATCCTTGGGGTCAACCTCAGAAGAAAGCGACAAATGAAGCAAAAGATCCAGCGATTTCAAATAAGCATGATAAGCCTCATCCATCTGCTCATGCCGCTGAAGCATATCTCCTTGGGCAGCGAACATATCACCAATCACCATCGCTTTGGCCGTATCCAAGCTGCCATGATAAGAAAGCAATTCCAGAATATCCTTACTCGACAACGCTTGCAGCGAACGAATATTCAGCCCAAGCAAATGACGGCTTGCTTCATCCAGCAGCTGCTGCGCATCTTCCAGAGGGATGTGTTCTTTGTTAAAAAGAATGCGATGCAGCATCACGGTCATTTGTTCAATTTGCCGCATAAAATAATCACGTTTGAACACGGGAATCGCCTCCTAAGCTCAAAAGAAATGCTTTATTTTAGCTTACCATGCATCGGCAGGAAACTCAAAAATCCATCCCGCCTATTTTTATGCATATACCGCACCATTGACAGCAGCCCTTCATAAACTAATTTTGACTGTATCCCTTAACCTTGTATTTCCCAATACCCGAGCAAGGAGGGGTGACACACATCCATGGGCAGCGACCACAAAAACAAATTTCTACTTACTAACCGCGAACGCGAAGTATTCGAGCTCTTAGTGCAAGACAAAACAACGAAAGATATCGCACAGCAGCTTTTCATTAGTGAAAAGACTGTACGGAATCACATTTCCAACGTCATGCAAAAGTTAAATGTCAAGGGTCGTTCACAAGCGGTTGTAGAACTGATTAAGCTTGGGGAATTAAAGATCTGATTCCGTCAGCAAAGGGATCCATGCAAGCTCTCGAGCCTTCTTAGGAAGGAGTCGAGGGCTTTTATGTTGGAAGTGAACGTTTTGTTAACCCGATGATTCGACAACAAATGACGTCAGGCATGTACTATGATACAGATATGCTACATATACAACCTAATTGGAGGAGGCTATTTGTGATATGAATGAGTTCGTCACGGATCATAAAACTGTTTTTTCACTTTCTACACTCCTAAATATAGAACCTAATATGCTGCTTAGACTGTGCCGTTATATTGAATCGAGAGGTTACTTCTTTCATAAATCGGAGGAAGGCTCCCTGCAATTTACAGATCGAGATATCGCCATTATCCTTGCCCATTACTGATGGGCTTTTTGTTTGCCTACGGACAAAAAACCAGTCCAAGCCACGGAAATACGTGATCTTCGGACTGGTTTTTATTTATTTCCGGAAGGAATGCAATCTTACTTGACGATGATGGCTGTTACGATCTTATTCTTGCCATTCAGCTGAATCAGATGACCTTCAGTAAACAAGGACAAGTTGCCCGAAACAGTGACACCTGTAGACACCGTATAAATCGTTGTTTGCTCTTTGCCATCTATCGTTTGAACGATAGAAATCGTAGCAAGCCCGCCTTGGGCATTGAGCGTAGTTCCTTTTAATTTGCCTAAAAGTTCAAATGGCTGATCCGCATCAATCATTTTGGTAACTTCAATATAAATGACTTTATTATCGGAGGTACGGATATCGACTTCGTCGCCTGCTTTTAAATCAGCAGCTTTGATCTTCTTCCCGTTTCGATAAACGACAACATTGGGGTGAAGCGTAAAGGTAGTTATAACTCCCGAATTCGTAAGCTTGAGCTCGTTGTTGCTCACTACAGCGCTGACTGTGCCTTTGTTTGTAATCGCTTGAACCATTTTCGTAACTTCAATGTAAATAACTTTGTTTTCGGACGTTTGAATGTTGACTTCGTCCCCCACCTTCAGGTCAGAAGCATTGACTTTGAGGCCATTGCGATAAACGACAACATCAGGATGGAGCGGCAGCTCGTAAGGAACACCTGACTTTTGGAGCTTCAGCACATTATTGCTGACGACCGCAGTGACGGTTCCGCTGTTCGTGATGGCTTGCGCCGTTTGCGTCACTTCAATGAAGATAACTTTATTGTCGGACGTACGGACATTCACCTCATCCCCGACAAGCAGAGCGGAAGCATTGACCTTCACACCATTCCGATAAATGACTACATCCGGGTGCAGGACATATTCGGTGGTGACCCCTGATTTCGTCAGCTTCAGCACATTGCTGCTCACTGCCAAGCTGACAGTCCCGCTGCTGGAAACAGGTACAACAGATCGCGTGACTTCAATGTAAATGACTTTATTGTCCGATGTGCGAATATTAATTTCATCACCGATTTTCAAATCATATACATTCACTTTATTACCGTTGCGATAGACGACAACGTCTGGGTGAAGCGCAAGTGTAGAGGTAGCGCCAGCCTTCGTTAACGTCAACGTATTATTGCTCACTGCTGCACTCACGGTGCCGCTGTAAAGGATGGATTGCACAGCTTTGGTTACTTCAATGAAAACGACCTGATTATTAAATGTACGTATTTTCACTTCGTCCCCAGCTTGTAAAGCAGAAGCGTTTACTTTGGCCCCATTCCGATAGATGAATACATCCGGATGCAGGGAATACGCTGCTGTTGTGCCAGAACTCTTGATACTTAGCGTGTTATTCGCAACTACGTTAGTAATCGTGCCTGTGATCGTGTTATTCACTTGATCCGGCAATTGCCCGCCTGTACGGTCAAGCAGCGCCGCAAGCTCAGCCCGTGTTACCGATTGGTTGGGCCTAAATGTATTGTCTTCGAAGCCATCGACTAATCCTTTCTCCATGGCGACAGCAATGTAACCAACAGAACCTGCCGGAATCTGCTTCGCGTCTTTGAAAGACAGCGTCGTGTTCATTTTCGCTTTCGCCTGCGCCTCCAACTTCAATGCCTTCACCAGAAGCGTCGTTGCCCACAAACGGTCTCCATTTTTTTGAGGCTGAACACTGTCATCATTTTCCGAGAACAAATCATTTTCTAGAGCGACTGCTACATAACCAACCGCCCATGCAGGAATTTGATTGGCATCTTTGAAGTTCAATTTGGTATTCATTGCCGACGCAGATTCGGCCTGGCTGCGAAGTCCCATCAAACGAACGGCAGCCGTAATCGCTTCAATCCGCGAAACGGTATTATGCGGTTTGAACGTCCCATCTTCATAGCCTTCAAATACACGTTTCGATGCCAAGCTGGCGATATAGCGGATTGCCCATTCCGCACTTTGCAAATCGTCAAAGGTCAGATGAATCTCAATTTTTTTGTCCTGATTTTGAGCACCGTTATCTTTTGCCAAAACGGCTGTGCTGCCTCCCGTGATCATAACAAAAGCAAGACAAGTTGCTACAACTTTTTTGAACACCAAGCTTCACTCTCCCTCAAACTTAGAATTTTGCGTGTATCAGAAGAATTCGTACGTCTGGTTATTATTAGGAGGGTAACCTTACAATTCCCATGAAAAATAACCGCTCTATCTCATCACCCTAGATACGGCTTAACAAATTTATCATACAAGTTATAAATAAACTGTCATATTGTGTAAATCATTTACGGTAAATTGCAACTGCCAAAAATGAATCGGAGGAAGGAGGCGGTGGTGGAAGTCATGGCGTAAGTCATGGTGGAAGTCGTGGTGGAAGTCGTGGACTTTCAGGAGCTGGCAGACTACCTCAGGTCCGTCTATGTCGCACTTTTTCGCATATTCCTGCAAATAGGCATCCTTTTCTCTTGGAAATCAGCAAAATCGTGAAAAGCCTGCGATTATGCATCCTTTGGAGACCTTTTCCCGAATCCAGAAAGGAAAAGCTTAAAAAGCCTGCACAATCGCAGGTATTTCCATTTTTCTCGCGATTTTTCTGAAAAAACATGCACTTTTGCAGGCTTTCTATGCAAGCATGAGAAAATCCAAGAGCGTGCAGCACTTTAAGCTTACTTTTCGAGGGTGTGAAGGTCTCTTAGGTTTGGCGCTGGCCCTCACATTATGCTATGTTGGATAAAAGTGTAAGCAAGGGAGCGAACGAAATGACGGACAATGCGCTGGAGCTATCTCATTTTCATCCGATTCTGAGGACTTGGTTTTCTTCCCGTTTTGGTGAACCCACCGATGTGCAGAAGCAAGCTTGGAAACATATTATTTCCGGCACACATACCCTCATCTCGTCTCCTACGGGATCAGGAAAAACACTGGCAGCTTTGCTTCCTTGCATGGACAGGGTCGCAAAAACAAAGCAATCGCTTGGGGACAGCTACCCAGCCGGTGTCCGTGTCCTAGTCGTCACACCGCTCAAGGCGTTAAATAACGATATTCATGATCATTTGATTCATTTTATTGCAGAAATTGACGAAGCTGCTGCCTCCTCCCCGAAGGAAGCCGATTGGCACGGCTTGCGGGTTGGCGTGCGAACGGGTGATACCACGCAAAGCACGCGAGCCTCGATGCTGAAAAACCCGCCCGATTTGCTCGTGACAACGCCGGAATCGTTGTACCTGCTCCTCACTTCGCCGCGCGCGAGACAGATGCTGAAGAGCGTGGAACAGATCGTCGTCGACGAGATCCACGATCTGGCGGCAGACAAGCGCGGCATGCATTTGTCGCTCACGCTGGAACGGCTGGACGCGTGGTGCGGGCGATCCGTGCAGCGGATCGGCGTGTCTGCCACGCAGAAGCCGATCGAGCGGGTCGCCCGCTTCCTGGGCGGCTGGGAAGCGGATCAGCCGCGACAGGTCGGCATTATCGAGAGCAAAGCCGAGAAGCAGTACGCCCTGCAGGTGACGATGCCGGAGCCTGCAAGGCCCGGAGCGGACAAAGAGGAGATATGGACGCCTCTTGTAGAGCGTTTGCTGCAGCTGATGGACGGCTGCAGCACTGTGCTGATCTTCGCCAATAGCCGCAGGCTGTGCGAACGAATGACATTGCGACTCAATGACCATGTCGGTCATGAGATCGCGAAGAGCCACCACGGCAGCGTCGCCCGCGAGAAGCGGCTCGAGGTCGAGCGCTTGCTCAAGGCCGGCGAGCTTCGCTGCCTCGTAGCCACGTCGTCGCTGGAGCTCGGTATCGACGTGGGGCATGTCGATCTGGTCATCCAGATCGACTCCCCGTTCTCCGCTGCCGCAGGCATCCAGCGGATCGGCCGTGCCGGCCACGCCGTCGGCAGCGTCAGCCGTGGCGTGCTGCTTGCGCGCAGCCGCAGCCTGCTGCCGGAGCTGGCCGTGCTCAGCCAGCGGATCGCCGCGCGCGACATCGAGGACATCCGCATTCCGCGGGGCAGCCTCGATGTGTTGGCGCAGCAGCTCGTCGCGATGGTCGCGATGGGCGACGAGCTGGATGTCGCGCAGCTGGCGCGACTGCTGGCGCAGAGCGATTCCTTCCGCGAGCTGCCGCAGGAGCGTTGGACAGCCATGCTTGAAGTGCTGTCAGGGCTTTACCCTTTCGTGCGTCCGCTCATCGCATGGGATCGCCAAACCGGCCGTCTCGAACGGTTGGCAGCTACGCAGATGGCTGCATTAACCGGCGCCGGCACCATTCCGCAGAGCACGGCCTATCCCGTGCATCACAACGAAACAGGCCTTCATCTCGGAGAGCTCGATGAAGAGTTCATACACGAGTCGTCAGTCGGCGACGTCTTCCAGCTGGGCACCGCTTCCTGGCGAATCGTCCGCAAGCGTCCAGAACGAATCTATGTCCAGGAAGCGGACAATCGCTATAGTGAAATCCCTTTCTGGCGTGGGGAAAGCGGAGGCAAATCCTTTGAGCTTGGCGTTCAAACGGGTCAACTCTGGCGCGAGCTGCGCGATCGTTTGCAAGCCCAGAGCAGCACCGAGGCAGACCTCGCTGTCCAAAACTGGCTAAGCGAGCAGTACTTTTTTGGCGTAGAAGCCAGTCAATCACTGATCAGTCTCGTCCGCAATCAAATTGCCGTGAATACCATCCCAACTGATACAACCCTAGTCATCGAGTCCTTTCTTGATGAAAACAATCAAGCCCACTATATTCTGCATAGCCTGTTCGGCCGTAAATTAAACCGCACTTGGCTGATGGCTATTGAGAAACAGCTCAAGCGGCATGGACTGGCTGCCCTCTATACAAATGCGAAGGATAATGGCATCGAGCTTATTTTCCCATCCTTGCAGGATGCGGTTGTACCCGCCCTTCTTTCCATCTCTTCCCTAGAAGCGGAACAGTTCGTCATTGAAGCCGTAGCTGAATCCGGCATGTTCGGTGCCGCCTTCCAGCGGTTAGCGGAGACATCCTTGCTGCTTTCCCGCAGCTTTACGCGCGTCCCCGCTTGGCTGAAACGGCTGCGCGGGCAAGAACTGATCAAGGAAGCTCTTCCTTTCAAGGAACGCTTTCCTTTATTTCAGGAGGCCATGCGCGAATGTTTGGAGGAGCATGTCGACTTGCCTCATTTGCAGCATATCCTGCAAGTGATTCAGCTTGGTACGATTCAAATCGCGGTTCACCGCAACCATTTTCCTTCACCACTTGCCTCACAATTCAAATCCGATTATGTCGCGCAAAAAATCTATGAATCCGACGCTTTGACGGAGGATTTGCAGGTGGAACTGCTTGGCTTCAGCCGGCAGATGGCGGCCGATATTTTCGGCGTGGAAGCCATTCGCCGTGCGGTCAGCCCGCAAATTATAGAGGCCGAAGAGCAGAAGCTCGCCAAAACTGACGAGCCGCTGGCTTCAGCTGCGGAGGTGCTGCGCTTTTTGAAGGAACGCGGCGATGCCTCGATTCCCGAGCTCGTCAAGGTGAGTGCCGTCTCCGAAACGCTTGTAGCTGCTTGGATGGATGAGCTTGTGCAGCAAGGCAAAGCAGCTCAGGCTTACTTCTCCACAATGACGCGATATATTTGCAAGGATGAAATGGCGTTTTATGCCTCACTTTCCAGTGACGCCGTATCCCGCTCCTTCGTTTTTCAGCGTTTTGCCGATGGGAAGCTGTCGTTCACGACCGAAGAACTTGCGGCCCATTTCGAAATTGATCCTCAGCTCGCAGCGAGCTGGGTCGAGACGGCTCTTGCTTCACAGCAGATTGGCGAAGCGCCCTTTGCCGATCCGGCCACGGAAGAGCTGTGGACCAGCAGTAAAGTCGCCTCCCGGCTAATTCGCCTGTCCTTGCAATCCTATCGCCGTGGCGGCGGAGCTATTTCGCCATACACCTATCTGGCACATATGCCCCTCAGACGCAAGCTCTCAGATCGCGCTGATGTGCCAGGAATGGAAGAGCTGGTTGAAATTATTCGAGATTTGCAAGGCTTCTTCTTGCCTGTGTCACACTGGGAGTCCCTCTTGTTCCCAACACGTCAGCCTGCTTACCGCAAGCAAGATTTGGACACCTTGTGCTCATCAGGGCAAATTGTCTGGCTTGGCCGCAAAGAGCCCGGCGAGAAGGAAGGACGGATTGCTTTCTTCCTGGCAGAAAGCCATTCTCTCTTCGAGCCTTGTCTTGCCGCAGTCAGCTATAAGCCTGTTTCCCAACCCTATCTGCTAACGCTTCTACAGGAAAAAGGGGCGAGCTTTCTGAGTAAGCTCGGGATTGAAACTGGCAAGCCGCCTTCTGTCTTGTTGGAGGAATTGCTGCAATTGGTATGGGATGGTCAAGCTGCCAATGATCAATTCGCGCCACTGAGGCTTCATGCGATGGGCGCCTCGAAGAAACCGGATAAGTTCCAGTCTGGACTTGGCCGTTGGTACGCCCTTAGCAGCCTGTATGAACCAGCTTTTGATAAGCAAGCATCTGCCATGCAGTGGACCCATCACCTGCTTGAACGTTTCGGGCTTGTCACCAAGGATGTGGTCTCTGCGTTCTGTCCATTCCCATGGGAAGCCATTCAATCCGCGCTCCGTCAATTGGAAGAATGGGGACTTGTTGTTCGAGGATTGTTTATTGCGGACTTGCCTGCGCTGCAATTCGCAACCAAAACCTTTATCAGCCTGCTGCACCAGCAGCCAGCTATTCCTCTGGCGAGTCAAACCAAGTTCACACTCGTGAGTGCGGTCGATCCGGCCAATCCTTTCGGACTTCTGCTCGACTGGCCAGAGGTTGCAGGTATTTCATTTTCACGGAAGCAAGGGAATTACCTAGCACTCAAAGGCAGCGAGTGGCTCTACTGGATTGAAAATAACGGCAAACGAATTTACCAAATCACTTCTTTGGCAGATACCAATAGCGATCCATCTATCATCGTTCAGGAGCTCAAGCTCATGTTCCGTCAATTTTTGAAACAACATCAGCTGCGCAAAATCGTCATTGATGCTTGGAATGGCGTACGCATCTCCGAAGCGCCGGAACAAGTCTATTTCAAGCTTCTGGGCGCAGAAAAAGACCGCACCAGCTTCGTCCTTTGGCCTAGCCAACTGAGCTGAGTACGGTCTATATCGCTTCGGCATCCGACTGGTCGGATCGAGCGCATCATTGGTCAGAACATGGATGGAGAGTTCATCTCCCCAATGAAAAGAACGAAAATCAGTTTCACTGCTTGCTCAACTGGCCATTTCTTTCTCTATCGGGAAGCCAATATAGATGGATCCATCCAGCACTTTGGTCGTGTACGTGCGGACACAGCCTGTATCCGGAGCTTGAACAAGCCCCGAAGGAAGATGAATCTTGCGATCATGCATGGGACAGTAGACGTGATCATCACAGACAATGCCTTCGGCCAGAACGCCCTCTTTATGAGGACAACGATTCTGGATGGCTTGCAGCTTGCCGTTTTTCATTTTGAATAACGCTACTTCTTCGCCTTGATAACGAATCGTTTTCCCTGTGTTTACGGCTAAATCCTCATAAGATACGGCTTGCACCCATACCAGTTGCTCGTCTTGTATTTTCATCTCTCTGCCCCTCCTGGCCATCTTCTACTGCTAGGTCAACTCGACAACTTCATAGAGATCACGTTGAATTTTTTTGCTGTCAATCGCTTGCTTCCATGGATCTTTCGTAACGGAAAGAGCAAGCTCCATGCGTGCGCATAGCTGTTTGCGTTCTTCTTCATTTTGGACTACATCTCGTATATGCTCGATACCGAGTCTGTGAACCCATTCGCTGGTACGTTCCCCGTATTTGCCAGTTTCCCGGTAGTATTGCAGATAGGCCTCTGTGTATTCAATAATTTCTTGCTCAGTTCTCACCGTTGTCAAAAGGTCACCGACACGAACCTTCACTCCCCCATTGCCTCCCGCATAAAGCTCCCAACCCCCGTCTACAGAGACAACGCCCAAATCCTTGATGCCTGACTCCGCACAGTTTCGCGGGCAGCCGGATACCGCAAGCTTCACCTTGGCTGGTGTATTCAAGCGTTCAAATCGTTTCTCCAGCTCAATGCCAACTCCCATCGCATCCCCAGTACCGAAGCGGCAGAAGGTATCGCCTACACAAGTTTTAACAGTACGCAAAGCTTTCCCATACGCATATCCAGACGGCATATCCAATGCTTCCCACATCGCCGTAAGATCTTCTTTCTTCACACCAAGCAGATCGAGACGTTGACCGCCTGTAAATTTCACAGTGGGAACATGGAATTGTTCGGCTACTTCAGCAATCCGCTTCAACTCGGTTGGATTCGTGACACCGCCATAAATTCTTGGAACGACAGAATACGTACCATCCTTCTGAATGTTGGCATGCATGCGTTCATTAACAAATCGCGAGGTGCTGTCATCTTGATACGTGTCAGGGCTTACCATGCCCAAATAGTAATTAAGCGCTGGGCGGCATTTGGAGCAGCCCTCTTCATTTTTCCACCCCAGCACGTTCATTACTTCACGCACATGCGATAAACCTTTGTTCCGAATAGCTTCAACCACTTCATCACGCGCAAACTCGGTGCAGCCGCAAATGGATTCCTTGGCCGCATTTCTATCATAAGAATCTCCTAATGTGAAAGCTAATAGCTCACTAACGAGCGGCTTGCAGCCGCCGCAGGAACGAGAAGCTGTTGTACAATTCTTCACTTCATCTACTGTCGTAAGCCCTTGTTCCTTGATCGCTGAACAAATCGCACCTTTCGTAACACCATTGCAGCCGCAAATAATAGCATCGTCCTTCATGTCAGCTGCTCCGGCTGCTGCTGCGCCACTGCCGCTGGATGAATCTGTCAGAATCGCTGTTTTGGACATTGCACTCACATCAGTTTCTTCTCGAATCATTTGCATGAGTCGTGTGCCATCTGCCGTATCTCCAAAAAGCACCGCACCGATGATTTTGTTGTCTTGAATAACCACTTTTTTATAGACACCTGTGAACTCGTCATGGATGCGGATGGCTTTCGTACCTTCGGCATCGACGAATTTACCGCCTGAGAAAACATCAACCCCAGAAACCTTCAGCTTCGTATACAGGATGGAACCTTCGTACGGGGCTGTTTCTACGCCTGCCAAATGCTTGGCGAGCACGGCGCCTTGCTCATACAGAGGAGCAACCAGTCCGTAGGCGATGCCTCTATGCATGGCACATTCGCCTACGGCATAAATATGGGGCACATTCGTTTGCAAATAGTCGTTTACGATGATACCTGGATTGCAGTCTATACCGGAATTTCTGGCAAGTTCAACGTTGGGACGAATCCCTACAGCCATGACGATCAAATCCGCCTCGGCAACCGTACCATCTTTGAATTTTAGACCAGCAACGCGTTTGTCACCGATGATTTCTGCGGACTGCTTGGCGAGGAGGAAGTTGATTCCTTGCTCTTCGAGTGCCGCTTGAAGCATTTTGGATGCGGTTCGATCCAGCTGACGTTCCATAATCGTATCGACAATATGAACAACATCTACTTTCATCCCTAAATGAAGAAATCCCCTCGCTGCTTCCAAGCCAAGCAAGCCGCCGCCGATGACGATCGCTTTTTTATATTTTTGGGCGGACTCGATCATGATTTCACAATCACGAATGGTCCGATACGCCATGACGCCTTCTTTATCCGCACCAGGCAGCGGAATCATAAATGGATTGGAGCCTGTCGCCAAAATCAATTTATCATAAGGAACCGTTAACCCTTTATCACTCGTTACCGTTTGAGCGGTTGTGTCGATTTGAGTAACCGTTTGATTGGTATGCAAGGTAATGTTGTTATTCGTGTACCACTCGTAAGGATGAATGACAATATCTTCGACTTGGGAATCCCCGGAAAGTACGTAAGACAACAAAATTCGGTTATAGTTCGGATGCGGCTCACTGCCAAAAATAGTGATCTCATATTTATCCGGTGCAAGCTTCAGCAAGTGTTCCACCGCGTTTACGCCCGCCATCCCATTGCCGACCAATACCAGCTTTTCTTTTTGAGTCATGATCATCTTCCTCTCGGATATGTCTCTCCTATCATCCATTTGCTTCTCGTTCAATTTCCGTTTATTAGGATCCTTGAGGGCAACGATGGAAATGTATTAGGCTTGCACACTTTCTATAGAAGCAGCTGGTGCTTTCACTTTACCGCCCTCACCAATCCATGTCCGTTTCCATTGCCCTTGCACAATCGCGATTAACACGATGCAGATGGCCGCGATGGCACTCAAGATCAAGAAGCCGGGGGTGAAAGAACCCGTAGATAATTTGATATTGCCGAGAATTTTCGGCAGAAAATATCCGCCGAGGCCTCCTGCCGCTCCAACGATGCCTGTAACAACGCCGATTTCGGATCGGAAACGCTGGGGTACAAGCTGGAACACAGAGCCATTTCCCATTCCAAAAGCCATCATTGCAATGAACAGCATCACGGTTGTAAGGGAAAGCGCAGGAAGCGTAGAAATGCCAGCCATCATGATGGCAACAATCCCGTATAACACCATTAACATTCGAATGCCGCCGATTTTATCCGCAAGCCATCCCCCGACCGGACGGAAGAAGCTCCCGCCAATCACGCATAACGTTGTGAAATCGGCTGCTCGAACCGGTGAAAGACCATATTGCGTATTAAAGAAAATTGTTAAATAGGTAGACATCCCTACGAAACCGCCGAAGGTAACGCTGTATAACATACAAAACAACCAAGAATCTTTTTGCTTCAATACTTTGCCGTATTCGGCAATCGTCTTCGGAGCTGGTTTATTTGGGCTATCTTTCGCTAAAATAGTGAAGACAACAAGAGTTATTACGATCGGAATCATGGCAATCCCCAAAACAATATGCCAGTCGCCGTAATGCTGGGCGAGCCGATTGGCGAACAAGGTGGCGAAAATAGTTCCGCTATTGCCAGCCCCTGCGATGCCCATCGCCAGACCTTGGTACTGCGGCGGATACCAGCTGCTGGCTAAGGGCAGTGCCGCTGCAAAGCTGGCTCCTGCAATTCCGAGCATCAGTGCTACGAAATACATATCTCCCATGCTGTTCGCGAATTGCCAGCCCCAAAACAAAGGAACTAAGGTTAAGGTAAGTCCAATCTGTCCTGTTAGCTTTGGCCCTATTTTATCGGTCAGAACCCCTAGTACTAATCGAAGAACAGCGCCACCGAGCGTAGGCAATGCAACTAAATTCGCCTTCTGTGCCGCATCCAGATGAAAATCATTGGCGAGAATAACCGCAAGAGGACCAAGTATGACCCATACCATGAAACTCATGTCAAAATACAAAAACGAACTGAATAACGACCCTTTGTGCCCAACTTGCAAAAAACTCTTCCGATCAACCATGAATTCCCTCTCCTTTATCGAGGCTTTTCGCCTTCTTTTTTCTACCCTACCGTACTTGAGCGCTTTTTGACAAGAAGAGGCCGACAAACAATCCCCAGGAATGGTGGGATGCTTATCGGCCTCTTTGCCACTGCTGTCACATCATTGTGAGCAGCTTGTTTGTTGATATGGATCAAACAAAACATAAAAAGCCTATCCGGTTACGTATTTGTAAGGGGATAGGCGCCATTGCCTTCGTTGGTGGTGCTTAGCGGCACATCATTGTGCCGATTTCTAATTTGATTATAGTACGGCATTGCAATGATGTCAATAAACTTAACACAAAATTTTCGTTCATGATATCCATTCTGCCATATCGACAAAATTCAAGGTCATATGCTATAGTAATGCCGTGTAAACATTCACACAAGCAATAAACCTCACATAAAGTTGCCATATAAGAAGCAAACCGCGATGGAGGTATTCAAATGTTACAATCATTTATCCTGATCGACGAGTTACAAGCAACTCGCTCAGCTACCTCCTCGTCGCCTCATCAGCCGAACCCTTCCTCTTCTACCGAGAAATTCCTGCCTGCCGAGATGCTGAAGGACTTAGGTTTTCGCGTCTATGCTACTGCTGCTGTAAAAGAAATTTCATTTATCATTCCCAAGGTCGATGCTGTATTATTATCTGTAAGCCCTAGTCAAGTCGAATCCTGGCGCACCCGTGTGTCAGCGATGAAGAGTCTTCCCTTGTTCTGGTGGTGCGATTCCCACACCTTTCCCTCAAATGAATGCGTTATGGATGCTGGCATTGATGGATTGATTGGCTCAACGATGACGCCGCTTGAAGTGCACTGCGCCTTGCTGCTTGGTGTGAATCATTATTTCCAGCGAACGGAGTGGCAGCAAGAGCGTGAGCAGCTTCTTTCCAAGCTGGAAGAGCGCAAATGGGTCGATCAGGCGAAGCGGATCTTATGTGAAATTAAAGGCATCTCCGAGGCGGAGGCTTATGACTTTTTGCGTAAACAAGCGATGAATGAACGGAAAAGAATGGTAGACGTTGCTACCTCCATCGTCAAGGTGTATCAAATACTGCAGGATCAGAACCAAGGAGGTCGGAAACGATGATATCTTTACTCAAAGAAGTGGGCCGCGGCAAACGCGGAGCAAGAGATCTGACGTATGAAGAAGCTGCCCAAGCTGCGGAGCTCATTATTACAGGCGCTGCGACCCAAGCGCAAATGGGCGCTTTTCTCGTCGCTGAACGCATCAAAATGGAATCACCCGATGAGATCAAAGCATTCATTCATGCGCTGCGCAAACGAACGAGTGCTTATCCGATTCCCGGCAGCATCGACTGCGCCGGACCTTACGATGGACGAACGCGCACGTTCATCGCTACCTTACCCACCGCCTTCGTCCTCGCCGCATGCGGTCTTCCTGCCACGCTGCACGGCAGCCCCAGCATGCCGCCCAAATGGGGCATCACGCTGTCGGATGTGCTCGCAGCGCTAGGTGTTCCTGTGCTTGCCGCTTCACGCGAAGCACTCATATCGGCCGCGGCTCGAACAGGCTTCCTGTTCACGCCCACGGAAAGCTGGTGCCCGCCGCTTGGCGAGCTGCGCAAGCTGCGCAAGGAACTCGGACTGCGTACCGTGTTCAATACAGCCGAAAAGCTGCTTCGTTTCACCGAAGCCCCTTATATGGCCGTCGGTGTGTTTCATGGCACCGTGTTCGAAAAGATCACCAATTTGTTAATCGAATTGGGCGTTTCTCAAGGTATTGTCGTGCAGGGGATGGAAGGTTCGGAAGATCTTTCTGTCGACAAACGTACACGAACTTATCTCATCCAAGATGGCGTCAGTGAATTATTCATTGTCGATCCAGAAATTTACGAATTAATGGTTGAAGTGCCTGAAGTTGAATGGACAGCTCAGCTGCAAGGCGAAACTGCCCTTGCCGTCCTGCGCGGTGACGCCGAACTTCCTTATTTAAATATGGTGCTGCTGAATAGTGCCGTGCGTCTATGGGTTTCCCACAAAGCCGGTTCCATCGAAGAAGGCATTTATTTGGCCCGCCATGCTATTGAACAAGGAACGGCTTTGCAGAAATACAACGAGTGGACCGAAGCCATCAAACTGGTCTCGACCACCTGATCCACCAAGCCTTACTGCTGCACTCATCCCTAAGCCCTTTACTTGGAATCCTTTGGAATTCCTGTGTGAAGGGCTTTTCTCGTCTAAGACTGCCTTTCTCGCTAGCTCAGGCACATCTCGCTGCCTTCTCTCCTCTGAGTCGGCCTTTTCGGCAGGCTCAGCTGCTTTTTTCGCTGGCTCAATCACATCTCGCCGCTCCCCTCCTCTCAGCCAGCCTTCTATTGGACTATCACCTTTTGAGAAGGAAGTTTGTCTGAATGTGTCGAACTGTGTCTGGTAACTGTCTTAGTAGGGAAGTGAATTTCATATGTCAACAACTCACCTGTTGTTAACGATCATTATTTATCTTCTACCCGCCATCTATTTCTTCTACTCGTCCATAGAGATGTATCTTCGCAATCGGAAAAGCAAAGTGAATCAGTCTGCCTCCTTATTTGTTGCCTGTTTTGCCGTATTATGCCTGACACAATTATTAATGAATTTGGTCCCACCCGCTTTTTCGCCATTTTTTTATCAAACGATCTTTTTTCCCGTTATCTTGATTTCTACCGGCTTGGGGATGAAGTTCTATTTCAACCTTAGCAAGTTTGGAGAAAGACTTTCTATAACGGTCAGAATGATTATTTATGGCTTGCCCTTTTGTCTATTCGCGCCAATATCTATCTGTACACCATATCTTGTCAGTGGTTATGTCCCGGATAGCCTATGGATTAAACCCATCCTTGGCCCTTTTTTTCCTTACTTGATGATTTTTGTTTTTGTGTATTCAATGGCTGAGATCCTTTTACTCATACGGATGATTCGCTCAAATTGCGGCGGTCACAAACGCAAATATGTCATGCTGATGATCTCCAGCTTCATTACCCTCTTATGGGGCTTTGTGATGTTTATCCTCAGCAATCTGATCCCTCCATACATCGCCATGCCGGAACTGTCTATACATTCCGTTATTTTCTACGTGATTGCAGTCCGGACGATTGTCAAAAGGTACGATATGCTTCCCAATGAATCTCGCAAATATGAGATGCTGTTTGAACTCGTTCCTTTCGGAGTCGCCCTTCTTGATAAAGACGCGAATATTGTAGAAATCAATGCAGCCGGACGAAAAATGCTAACTCCTCCTGACGATGATGGTTCCCATAGAGCGTATTCCTTTCTAGACGCGTATCCCAAAGAAATGCATGCTAAGCTTCTTGATTCTTATCGCAAGCAGTTTGATGCCAGGCAATCCCTGCATAACTTTGAAGTCACGAAAATCTCCTTTCGGAATCATCTACCCATCTCCTTTATGGTGGATACCAAATTCTTGGAAATCGGCGATGAAACATTTGTTTATATGATTTTACGGGATATCACAGCGCAAAAGGAAGCCGAACAACGCATCTCCTTCCTCGCCTATCATGATGCTTTAACAGGTCTTCCCAATCGCAACCTGTTCCAGCAGCGCGTCAGCGAATCTCTGTTGCAAGCACAGGAAGAACAGCAATTGCTTGCCGTTATGCTTCTGGATTTAGATCGATTCAAAATTGTAAATGATAGCTTGGGGCACCAAGTCGGAGATCGATTATTGCAATTCGTCGCAGCACTTTTGTCCAAGCCGTTCTACGAAGGCAGCACGGTTGCGAGAATCGGAGGGGATGAATTCCTCATCCTGCTTCCCAATCTGCCGAGCAAGCAGATCGGGATTCAGATCGGCAGCGAGTTGATTGCGCGGTTCCAACAATCCTCCTATACAGAAGAAGGACTGGAGCTCAACGTGACTGCCAGTCTAGGCATCAGCTTCTTTCCTGATGATGGCGAGGATGTCCATTCCTTGATTCAAAGCGCCGACATCTCCATGTATCGAGCAAAAGAACAAGGCCGTAATCAAATGGAAGCTTATCAAGCTTCCATGAGCCATAAGGCTCACGAACGTCTGAAGCTGGAGCGCAACCTACGCAAAGCGATTGAACGTGAAGAGTTGGTTCTGTATTACCAGCCGCAAATTGATCTCATCAATGGCCGCGTCTGCGGGATAGAAGCGCTCGTGCGCTGGAATTCTCCCGAACAAGGCATGATTCCGCCGCAGCAATTCATTCCCTTCGCAGAAGAGTGCGGACTCATTGTCCCCCTTGGCAACTGGGTTCTGCGAAATGCCTGCTTGCAAAGCAAACGTTGGCAGGAGGAGGGATTGCCCGCACTGCAAGTGGCTGTTAACATATCTACGCTCCAATTTCATCAAAACCATTTCGCTGGCAGCGTGCAAGCCATACTTGAGGAAACCGGTCTTGACCCCAAGTATCTTTGTCTGGAAATTACAGAAAGCGTTGCTGTTCAGAACCAAGAGCAGGCGATTGCCCTTCTGGAACGTCTAACTACACTTGGAATCTCCATTGCCATTGATGATTTTGGGACAGGCTACTCCTCCTTATCCCTGCTCAATAAATTGCCCGTCCATCAGATCAAAATTGATAAATCGTTCATCGGCGATAAATCACCGCAAGGCGCGCAGATCGCCAAAAGCATTATATCCTTGTCACGCAGCCTGAATATGAATGTGCTCGCAGAAGGCGTAGAGACGCAAGAACAATACAACTTCTTAATGGAGCATCAGTGCGACAGCATTCAAGGATATTTGATCTCACATCCGATTAGCGCTTCGGAATTCGAAATCTGGCTGCGCGCTAGAATAGAATCCTCCGGCAAGCATCGTTAACCGAAAAAACCAACCTCCAACATCACGATAAGCGTGGGGCTGGAGGTTGGTTTAATTTATTGCAAAAGCTGCTGCTAGTTATTTCACCGAATCCGCGACCTGCTTCACCATACCCTCAACGGAGATTAGTCCGCCGCCGGAGAGGTACCAGTAGTTCGCATCCAGATAGATGATGTTGCCATTTTTGAAGGCATTCGTCTTTTTGACAAGTTCATTTTCAATAACTTGCTTGCCTGTCGATTTGCCGTCAACTACTTTACCGCGGTCAACCACGAAGAGATAATCGGGATTTTTCTCCAAAATGTACTCATTGGAAATATTTTGGCCATGTGTGGATACTTCAATTTTGCTATCTGCTTGTTTGAAGCCAAACACGTCATGGATGATGCCAAAGCGCGAGCCTGCCCCATATGCGCTAAGTGCTGTATCTTGAACAAGGACGATCAGCGCATTTTTACCGCTTGCCGATGCTTTGGTTTGAAGTTGTTTAGCGGCTGTTTCAATTTTAGCAATTTCTGCTGTTGCAACAGCTTCTTTATCGAAAATTTTGCCCAAGGTTAACGCATTTTCTTTGAATGAATCCATGTATTTTGCGTTATCCACACCCATAAAAATGGTTGGTGCGATTTTGCTTAGCTCCGCATAGGCTTTCTCTGCACGACCAGAGATAATGATGAGATCCGCTTTGCTGGCATTGATTTTCTCAAAATCCGGCTCGAACAGCGTACCGGCATTGATGTATTTCGCATCTTTGTATTTACTCAGATAAGAAGGCAAGTTCGCTTGCGGAACGCCGGCAACCTCAACGCCCAAACGATCCAAGGAATCCAATACCCCATAATCGAATACGAAAACCTTCTTCGGATTCATTTTTACTTTCGTTTCACCTAACTTATGCTTGACTGTAACCTCTGTTGGCGCTGCAGGCGTTGTCGCAGCCGTCGCTGCGTTGGTTGCTTGCGGACTCGCTGCCGCAGGCTTCGCAGTCTCTTTATTCGCTTGGCTTCCATTGCCGCAAGCCGCAACGAAAACCGCGATGATCAACGTTAGTAGGAGAATGGATAATTTCTTGCTCATGACTAGACACCTCTTCTATTATCTTTGTTATGTAAAATACACGCATATCTTATTGCCGTTAATCTCTTGAATCGCAATGTCCATGTCATAAATCTCATGAAGGACAGCTGAATCAATCATCTCGTCCGTCCTACCTTCTTTCACCACTTTGCCCTGCTTAAAAGCGACGATGTAATCGGAATAGCAGGATGCAAAATTGATATCATGGATCACGATCACGATGGTTTTGCCTAATTCGTCTGCCAGTCGTCGCAGCACCTTCATAATTTGTACAGAATGCTTCATATCCAAATTATTGAGCGGCTCGTCCAGCAGGATATACTCGGTATTTTGCGCGATGACCATCGCAATATAGGCCCGTTGGTTCTGGCCTCCGCTCAGTTGGTCCAAGTATTTGTGCTGCATGTTTTCAAGCCCCATATACCGAATCGCTTCGTCCACGAATTGCCAATCTTCCTTGGTCAGCTTGCCCTGCGAATAAGGGAATCGCCCGAAGCTTACCAAATCACGCACGGTCAGACGCACTTGGATGTGGTTGGATTGCTTGAGAATCGCTATTTTCTTGGCTAATTCCTGGCTTTTGGCTTTGGTGACATCCTCACCGTCGATAAGAATTTCACCGCTGTCGATCGAAAGCAGTCGGCTTATCATCGAAATGAGGGTACTTTTGCCAGCGCCATTGGGCCCAATAAAAGAGGTAACTTTTCCTTTGCTGATTCGAATGGATACATCGTCCACAACGGGGTTGTTTCCGTAGGACTTCGATACATGTCTGACTTCAATCATGACTTATTCTCCCTTAACAGCAGGTATAAGAAGTATACGCCCCCGGCGAAATTGATAATGACGGCAAGCGGTGTAGTGAAGCTGAATATCCGTTCCATAATCAACTGACCACTCACTAACGCAATCATACAAATCAAAATCGAGCCAGGTATCAGATAACGGTGCCGATACGTCTTCATAAACTGGTAAGTGAGGTTAGCCACAAGCAAACCTAGAAAGGTGACCGGGCCGACCAATGCCGTCGCTATGGAAACCAGAACAGAAATAATAATAAGCAGCCGTTTCACGACATATTCGTAAGGAACCCCAAGATTAATCGCATGCTCTCTACCTAAAGAAATGACATCCAGATACTTCATAAATTTCAGGCTGTACAGCACAACAATGACACTCGAGATGGCCGATATGAGCAATAATTTACTATTCACGGTATTGAAGCTGGCAAACGAACGTCCTTGTAGCACAGAGAATTCATTAGGATCAATCAGCACTTCCATGAAGGTCGTAAAGCTGCCGAAAAAAGTACCCAGAATGATGCCAAACAGCAGCAAAAAATATAAATTCCGGCCTTCCCTTTTGAACAGCAATTTAAACAGCACTAGAGAGAAAAGCGTCATCAGGCCAACCGTGATCGTAAAATTGAGATTCCCATTCGCAGAAAGCGCGCTCTTCGAGCCCAACAGGAAAATAACCGTGGTCTGTATGAGCATATACAAAGCATCTAAACCGATAATACTTGGGGTTAGAATACGATTATTCGTAATCGTCTGAAAGAGAATCGTCGAGTAGGCAATCGCTGCCCCTGTCAGGATAATACTCATCACTTTGATGCCTCTTCTGGGGAGGACATAATCCCAATTACCGCCCGCATGCAGGGTCAAAAAGGCAGCAATGACGCCTAAAGCTAGGATGGCGAGCAGGCTCAATTTCAATCTAAACGTCATAAGCCTTTCTCCTCATCAGCAAGTAAATGAAAATTCCGCTTCCGATGACCCCCACAGTTAATCCGATCGGAATTTCGTAAGGATAGATCAGAATACGACCCAGAATGTCGCAGAACAAGACGAACACCGCTCCCAGAAGCGCCGTATGGGGGGCAATCTTTTTCAAATGATCGCCTTGATAAATCGAAACGATGTTCGGGATGACCAAGCCCAGAAAAGGGATGATCCCAACGCTTAAAATATTCACCGATGCTACAACCGCAACGATAATGAGGCCGATATTAACAACAAGTCGATAGTTCAATCCCAAATTAGCGGCAAAATCTTCCCCCATACCGGCTATCGTAAAACGATTCGCGTATAGGTAAGCAATGACCAGCATCGGAATGCTGATATACAGCAGCTCGTAACGTCCCTTCATGACCGTTGCAAAATTGCCCTGCAGCCAGGAGGAGATATTCTGTATCAGGTTAAATTTATAAGCAAAAAAGGTGGAAATGGACGTCACGACGCTCCCGAACATTAAGCCGACCAGCGGAATATAAATGGTATCCCGAAAACGAATGCGGTCCAAAATCTTCATGAATAGATAGGTTCCGGCAAGCGTAAAAACAAAGGCAACGGCGATTTTCTGAAGCGGCGTCGCATCTGCAAACAACAGCATCGCAACGAGTATCCCCAATCTGGCGCAGTCCATCGTGCCCGCCGTTGTGGGCGATACGAACTTGTTGCGGGTAAGCTGCTGCATCAATAGACCAATGACGCTCATACTAACGCCGGCGATGACGATACTAATCAAGCGCGGGATGCGGCTCACCAGCAAGATATGGGCCTGATCTTCTGTTAAATGAAATAAATCAAAGGGTGTAATGCCCTTAACCCCGATAAAAATCGAAGTGATGGATAACACGATGAGGGCAAGCACTAAATATCTTATTTTCATAGCAGATCCTAACGTACGAAAATTGTATTCACGCACTATTCCATGACCGTCAAGCGTTCGCTGGCCGGTATACGTTGTTGTGGAGCAGGGACTTTGCCAGGATATCCAACGTGCAAACTGCCGATTATTCTCTCGTCCGACTTCACCCCGAAGGCTTCGCGGAACGATGCCAATTGCAGCAGTGGATACGTTTCCCATACCATACCGATGCCCTGCTCCCAAGCAAGCAATCCGAAATTGTGAATCAAACAGCTTGCCGATGCATAATCTTCCTCCGCAATGGCCGGATTGTCATTGACCTGCAAAATAACTGCGAGGAACATCGGCACCGACATGAATTTATCATATAGTTTTTGACCGATTTCCAGCGCCTTCGCAGGATCCGACTCCTTGGCCGCCCTGAACTCGCGCACGATATCCGCTAATTTGCGGCGCCCTTCACCCTGAATAATGACGAAACGCCAAGGCTGTGTCATCCGGTGATTAGGTACCCAAACTGCGGTATCCAGCAGCTCCGAAATAAGCTCTACAGAAACTGGTTTATCTTCAAATTGATGAACGGAACGCCGTTCTTTGATCAGTTTAGTTAATTCCATATGTCCCCCCGTCTAGTCATCTGGACTCCCAATAGTTGAGAATCGTTATCAACGTTTCTTATTTTGGCATGATTGTATCCGAACGTGAATGGACTTTCCTGTATTTCGGATGGATTTTTTGTCACGATCATGATTTGGACAATAAATGGTACACCGTTTCATCAATTAAACTGTCATGCATGGTCGCGTTGTACATTAGCAAGCCTTGATGACGAATCAGCAAAATATGCTGCTGTTCTCGGCTGTGCGCCTGTTTGAGCCTCCGCCAAGAGGCTTCCAACTGGAGACAATACTCATTGGACAGCGTTGTCGAGACGAAAAACACCACGTTGTCACAATCCATCGAAGCCACCTCGGGAAGCGTGTAGGTATCCAAAAAGGATACCTGCTCTACGGGCTTAGGCGGCGTTATTTTAAGCTCATCATAAAATAAATCCTTGATTTTCTTGCGCTTTAAGCCGTATACCCGATAATGCTGTTCCTGAGCAGTGACGAGCAGGAAGGGCTTCCCGCCCAGACGTTCTCGAATGTGCTCGCGGGCATTGTCCACTTTCATGTCAAAGTAGGTCAGCCAGCGCTGGGCAACACTTGATAGACCCACTAACCCGCTGATTTTGAGCAGCGTCTCCTTCCAGCTGAGGTCACGCCAGCGAATGATGACGACTTGCGCAATATCGGCGAGTGTCGCTTGCAGTTCATCAGGAATCGGTCCGCTTAAAATGATGTTCGGATGGCTGTTCCGGATTTGTTCGATGTACGGCGTAAGATCTGACTCCAGCCACCAATCCTTGTGCAGGCTTACCTTGGGCGTTAGCCCCAGCACAGCCAAATCCCCATGAAAAATAGCGCAAAGATTAGCAATGCGAATTTGGGCATTTTTCAAATAATCGGAGGGCGATAGACCCATATGCTTTTTGAAAAGTCGGCTGAAATAAAGCTCGTCGGCATAGCCAACGGTGTGAGCAACTTCCGTTATGGAGAAAGCCGAGCTTCCGAGAAGGCTGAGCGAGCGATTCAGCCGAATCGTCGTCACAAATTTATGCGGACTTAAGCCCGTAACCCCTCGAAAGGCTTGATAAAACTTGCGGCTCGAGCCTGACAAGCGGGCCATTTCTTCCATATCGATCGTTTGATTATAATGCTCCAGAATATATTGCTTGGCCTGCTCCACATACTCCACAAGTTCATCATCTACTTGCTTTGGACTTTGCAGAAAGGTCGTGAACGCCGAAGTCATTCGGTAAAGATAGGACTGCAGTTGATAAAATAATGCCGAATCCGGCTGGCCGCAATCGCTAAGGAAATCGGGGATCCAATTGGAAATGTGAGGCATCCGGAAACTGTGCTGCTGCAGCTCACGCTGATTCAAGAAATCACTCATTCCCCCACTTCCGCTAGCCACAGCAGCAGAAGTGGGGCCGTTCAGAATTTGGAAGCGAATCCAGATCAAACGGGCCCGATGATTTTCACTATTTTTCAGCGTGCATCGGCAATTGGGCGGAACAAAGAATAGCTCACCAGTCAGCACTTTGTGCGTACGTCGGTGTGTATGATCCTCCAAGGTGACTCTTAGAAGTTCATCTATCACATAACCAAACGCATAATGCGATTGGCTGGCATGTTCAATTGTCGATTGACTTTCAATCGTTAACTCATCTGTCCCCAAATAATGGAGGGCGTGCGCTTCCGATGATAAGGTTACTGACATCTACAACCACATCCTTGTCATCGTGATAACTACTCCCCCATCATATTTGATAATGATTCTCATTGTCAAATATTAACCAACAAGCGCCAACAGCCAAACGCAAAAAAAGACTATCGGCCCTTTGGCTTCAATAGTCTTTTGCTGTGTGATGTCATCCGATTCTATTTTCCTATAAACTGCTGGGTAAACATTTTGCCGCAAGGACCACCGTTCACAATCCCGATCCCGATATGCGTATAATCCTTGCTCAAAATGTTAGCTTTGTGGCCCGGCGAATTCATTAGAGCCTCATGTGCAGCTTGAACATCTTGATTGCAAGCTATATTTTCTCCCGCGGCATTATAGGTAATGCCGAACTTTTCCATCATATCGAAAGGCGAGCCGTACGTAGGAGAATCATGGGAGAAATAGTTGTTATCGACCATGTCCTGGCTTTTAAGCCTTGCCGTCTTGATGAGTGCCGCATCCGCAATCAACGGGGACAGCCCTGCAGCCGTACGCTCCTTATTCACCAGATCGAGCATTTGCTGCTCTTCCACCGTTAAGCCTGATGTCGGTGGTACCTGAGACTCTGGCGGTGGGCTCGGTGTCGGCGTTGGAGTCGATGGAGCCGGTGTTGGTGATGGGGTCGGCTTAGGAGTCTTAGGGATTTTCAAATTCCCATAAGCCCATAGAATGGACTGCAATGTTTGATCATCCACATTCCCCGTAACTGGGAGACCATATTTGCTTTGAAATGCTTTCACACCCGCAGCAGTTTGATTGCCGTAATAGCCTGTAATTGGTCCGCCGTAGTAGCCAAGTGACTTCAGCATCCCTTGAACCGCATAAACATCCGGCCCTTTAGCCCCTTTGCCGTAGGCAAAAGCGGTACTCGCGGATGAGCAGAACAAGGCGATACAAATGAATAGGATCCAGATATGCTTCTTTTTGCCTTGCAACATGAGTCTACGTTCACTCCCCGTTATCAGCATCATTCGTCGCATCGTGGACGATAAGCCTTAGAGTGACCTGTTTCCCAAATATTATCCAGATTCAACTCCAAATTTTGCAATACGTAATCTTGTCTCATTTGGAAATAATACATCTTAAATAAAATCTGGAGGGATACGATTTTGGCTGTCAAAAACCCAATCAGCTCATCGGAGCTTGGAACGCTTTGGCTTACCTATCAGGAAAAGACACTCATTTTAAGGATTCTGGAATATTTCATCGAGAAAACGGTGGATCAGGAAGCCCGAAATATTATGGGAGGCTTATGGCAGGACCTCAGTTATTATGTGAATAAAATAAATGACCTTTTTGAGATTCAAGGCATTGCCATTCCGATTGGATTTGTGAAAGAAGATGTTAATCTAGAGGCGCCCAAGCTGTATGACAACGGTTTCGATATTATGTTTCTGCGCGTTCTGAAAGAGATCAGCATGGGAATGTATACCCTGAATATGAATATGGCCTATCATCCAGAGGTAATGGATATTTTTGAAGGTCTTACCGTTGTCACTCAAAAAACCTATCGAAGATCAACCGACTTTTTACTGAAAAAAGGCATTCTTTCTCTGCCTCCGCATGTAACGATGCCGAAAACGATTGAATTTATTGAAAGCAAAAGTTATCTGAATGGATTTAACCTATTTGGCGATAAAAGGGCTTTGAATACCATTGAACTCGGCGTTCTTCATCATGGCATTGAAACCAACAATGTCGGCATGCAGCTCATCACCGGTTTTGCGCAATGCGCAGACAATAAAGAGGTGAAAGATTTTTTCGTGAAAGGGAAAGAGCTTGCCAAGAAGCAAATTAAAACATTTGAAGAGATCCTTCTACAAAGTGATATTCAGTTCTCGGCCACGTCCGGTTGTACAGTAACAACTTCTACCACGTCGCCATTTTCTGAAAAGCTGATGATGTTTTGCATCTATCTTCTGAATGGGTTCGGCCTGGTAAGCAATAGTTTTGGGACTGTTTTTTCGTTAAGAAATGATTTGACTGTGAAAACCGCCTGGATAGCCAAGGACATTTATGTATACTCCCACGAAGGCGTCAAGCTCATGATTAAAAACGGCTGGCTAGAGGAACCACCACAAATGGAGGATCGACGTCAGCTCATTAATCAATAAAAGGGACTTCCAAAAAGCAAAGCGAGCTCACAGGGCTCGATTGCTTTTTTGGTGTCCCCTAACCATGCTACTGTTATTTCACTTTGAACTGCAGGGTGAATTCAGCAAGGTTCTTCGTTAAGCTGTCGATACTCGCTACCATGCCGGCAAGTGTTTGAACCATGGAAGACTGATCTTGTACCGTGGCCGTTACTTCTTCCACAGATGCGGAAACTTCTTCGCCGGAAGCGGATAGGCTTTGAGCGGATTCCAGCACATCATCCTTATCTTTTTCCATATGGGTGACATCGCTTGCCATCGATTGAATTTGATTCGTAATATCTTTGACATGCGCCAAGATCATCGTGAAGGCTTGCTGCGTTTTGCCTACAAACTCATCTTGTTTCAACGCTATCGTCTGAATTTCACCGACACTTTGGTTGTTCTCGTCAACATGCGAGAGGGTCAACCGAATAATTTCGTTAATTTCACTGGACTGTTTGGAGGATTGTTCCGCCAATTTTCGGATTTCATCCGCTACCACAGCGAAACCTCTTCCGTGTTCACCGGCTCTTGCAGCTTCAATGGACGCATTCAGTGCCAGCAGGTTAGTCTGTTTAGCAATATCGCCAATCGTCCCTGTAATCGTTCGAATCTGATTCGAGCTTTCGGCCAACAATCCTGTAATCGCCGATATTTTCTGGACTTCCTGTTCATTTTGATGATTAATATGTATCAAGTTCTCGATGATCTCTTTGTTCGTATCAAACACATCCAGAATAGCTTCCGAGCGTTCCTTCACGGATTGCGTTTTGCTGCCGATCGTTTCCATCTTTTCGCCCAGTTCATAAAATTTACCAACAATTGTTTCAGTCTCATTCGACTGAGATTCCATCGCTCTTGCAATTTCCATTGTCGTTACGGACGTTTCCTGAATCGATTGAGCCGTTTTTTTGGAGGTTTGTTCCAGCTCGCTCGTACTTGTATTCAACACCTCAATGGACGTGTTCATATGACCGATTAATTCTTTATTTTTTCCCACCATGGTATCAAAGCTGTTCGCCAACACACCAAATTCACCAACAAACTTCCCTTCAGTTCGAACCGTTAAATCCCCGTCAGACAACTTTTTGAACAACGCTGCCAGCTTCGCAATAGGCGACGTAATGCTTCTGGAGATGAAGATACCCGCCAATAGGGCTATGACCACGGCAGCAATAGTTATCATAACGATTTTCGTCATCAAATCATCCAAAGGTCTTTGAATATCGCTAAAATCATCGGCAACCACAATCATCCAGTCCGCTCTTGGAATTTTGGCATACCGGATATAGGTTTCCGCGTTATCGAGATTCCCCATCAGCAGTTGATCGGACGCTTTCTGCTTGAGGACATCGGCATATTGTTCAGATTCTAATTTCTTCCCAATCATGTCAGGCACGGTGGAGTGGTACACAATTGTTCCTTGACGACTTACAACGAATACCCTTCCTTCGCCGTTGATGGTGATCCCCTTGAGCTTATTGACAAACAGGGACGTATCAATGGTAAGAATGACAACACCAAGCACAGAGCCATCCTCCGCTTTAACGGGTTGCGCGAATACATTAACCAAGGTACCTGTCGTCTTGGAAATCAATGCGTCGCTAATGGCGAATTTGCCTTGCATAGCCTCTTTGAAATAATCGCGTTCCGAAAGATCCGCTTTCAAGGAACCCGGATTGTTGCTGGCAATCGTCGTCCCCTTGTTATCCACAAGTGTGATCGTTTGGATACCTTGCGTCCCTTTGATGCTTTGCGCAAGGAAGGCATTCGTCTTGGCTTGCAGCTCGTTTTTGGGAGCGAAAAAGTCTTGATCTGACAACGTTTTTTGATTTCTTAGTTTCAATAAATCCTTCAGTTCACCTTCATTGGATACCAGATAGAGGCTTTGTTCCTCCAGCTCCGCTGTGGATTGCAAATATTGCCCGATACGTTCAACATTGGTATTGATTTCGTCTTTGCTTTTTTTCATTACAATTTGGGACCCGAACCTATAGGTAAATAAGCTCGTTGCCGTTAGCACAAGAATCACTAACAAGCTGATCCATAAAGGCAGTTTGATTTTCAATGATACTTGTGAAAATGATCTTCTTTGCCTTGCACCTTGTGTTTTTGTCATGTTGACTCCTCTTTCAAACCCTGTATTTGTCTATGACCTGCTTCTATCCACTATCTTTATCGGCTGCGGCTAACCATTTTGTGAGATTTCTTAACACATTATGCACCCACGTTTCGCTGTAATTACCAACCGCCAACCGCCTGAGGAATTTCTTGCTAATAACAAAAAAATAAGGCGATCCGTCAGGGTTGCAACCCTTTGGGACAGCCTCATTTCCAACAACCCGATCGCCTGTTTAAGTCAATCACCCATTGACACAGCACCTTATATTCGTTAAAGTAAAGTTATATTTAGTACCAAGTACTAATATCAGATACCAAAGGAGTGAATCCGAATGACTATCTCAACTCCCTTGCAAGCTCGCATCTCTGCCATTGGCAGCTATGTTCCTTCCCGTATTCTAAGCAACGCAGATCTACAAACCATGGTGGACACGAATGATGAATGGATCGTGCAGCGCACAGGCATCCGCGAACGCAGGCTTGCTGCTGACGATGAATTCACAAGCCATTTATGTATAGCCGCTGTGCAAAATATGCTCACCCGGTACCCCGCTTCGCTGGATCAGGTCGAGCTGATCATCGTCGCTACGCATACGCCGGATCTGCCTTCGACACCGGTCGCTTGCCAAATTCAAGCGCATTTCGGTTTGCCCGAAACGGGTGCTTATGACCTCAACGCGACCTGCGCCGGGTTCGCTTACGCTCTGCATACCGCAAGCGCGCTTGTTGCGGCCGGTGTGCACCGCAAGATTCTCATCGTCGGCGGTGACGCGCTGTCCAAAATTACCGACTACACAGACCGTTCCACCTGTATTTTGTTTGGTGACGGCGCCGGTGCCGTGGTCGTAGAACGCGAAGCAGATCAGCCTGCATTCCTGGCTCACCATCTTGGTTCCGATGGTTCCGGCGGCAAGCATGTCTACCGAACCGGCCTATCCACACAATGGCTGGGGACGCCATTAACCGGAGACGGCAAGCTTGTCCAAAATGGACGCGAAGTGTATAAATTCGCTGTGACAACGGTCCCGCAAGGCATCCAGAAGCTTCTCGAGAAAAGCGGTTTGCCGCAGACGGCGATCGATTGGTTCATCCCTCACAGCGCCAACTTGCGCATCATCGAATCCATCTGCGAGAAGAGCGGCATTGCTTTGGAGAAAGCTTTATATAGTCTTGAATATTACGGCAACACATCTGCGGCTTCCATTCCGCTGGCACTTGATTTAGGCATAACGGAAGGCAAAGTCAAAGCGGGGGATACCTTATTATTGTATGGCTTCGGCGGCGGTCTTACTCACGCAGGCTTGATTGTACGGTGGGGATGAACTAACGCAGTACTTGCTTGTTCATCCAAGGCTTGGCGGGTGTTCCCATCTGACGCTTGCGCGGCTTCTGCTTGGTTATTTTGTGAATCAACGTACGTTGATAATCGCTTAATGTCGACAGATTCTCTGCCAAGTGGATGGCCAGCTGCTCTGAAATTTCTACCTGATCCGCAATGGTTTCCAAGATGCGGCATATTGCTCGCTGGCTTCTGGCCAGCGAGGTCAGCATATGCAATTCAATGGTCTCACGATGTGTTGATTTCATTACTTCTCATCCTCGCCAAAGGAAAATAAATTGCCCAACCCGCTCGATCCGCCTGAATCTCCTGAACCAGCATCATTGGATCCAAGAAGAGCCTGCATATGTCGGTTCAACGAGTTCTCCATTTTCGTCAAACCGTCGATGAGCTCAATCACATGCTCATGAATCTCTCCGGTTTGTTTCATTTGATGCTCATGCCCCTCCAGATTGGAAGAATTGATGTGATGGCATATCCAATTGCGAGATTTCTCCGCCTCGACAACTCTGGCTTCGAGCATTAAGGCGATTTCATGCTGCAGCTTAGCTGTGGCATCCAGCATATGCAAATACAGATCATTTCTGTTCAAATTATATCCCTCTATTCCTCATCCTCAGGATCTTTCATTTCTTTCATCACAATCTCTGTTTGCTGGGCAATGGCTTCTTCCAGATTAGCTAAACTGTTCAAATATGCCGTTATATTCTTAGTCAACTGCAACGCCTGCTCCTGCAGCATGCTTAGGCCTTCGAAATCGGGATGTGAGTCGGGGATATCCTTCGCAATGGAGGCCATCTGCGTCGAGATACTTCGCTTCGCCTCCAAGATTTTGGACATCTCGCGATGGGAAGCCGCTATATGGGAAATAATCGTTGTTACCCTTTGTTCCACGCCATTTCGCCTCCAAATTCCGCATTTTCACTCTAAGTTATGCAATCAGGCAAAAAACGGTGCCAAGAAGCAGCTTTTCTTCCATTCACCCTTTCACCTTGCTACGCAATGAAATTATGGGGATCTACTCCCCATTTATCAATAAACTTCTGGCGATTAAGCTGGAGCAGCGCTTGGACAGCCTCTTGCCCCTTTTTATGAAAGCTCGCACTCCCATGGTGGAAAATAAAGCAATCCCCGGTAATCAACAGCCGGAAGCCGCCAAGCCTCGCCCGATAGCACATATCGTCGTCTTCGTAATGTCCGGGGGAAAAGCGTTCATCCATGAAGCCGATTTTATCGAGCATTTCCCTTTTGAAAAGCAGGCAAATCCCGACCAGCCGAGTGCTTTCCTGCCATAAAGCAGGATTGGGGACATTATATTGGGCCGCCATATCGGCAATATTGGTAAACGGCTCTTGAATCTGCTGTTTGCCGCTCGCGTAATTCGTCACCGGTCCAACCATCCCGATATCCTCACTGCTGTAGAGCGCTCGCAGCATATTGTCTAACCAGTTTGGAGTTACGATCGTGTCGTTATTCAGCAGCATCAATGCGTTCCCAGTGGCAATGTGAAGACCGTAATTACAAGCGACTGGAAAGCCGCGGTTCACCGGAAGGCAAACGAGCTTAAGCCGCTCTTGATAACAGTACTCCAATGTGCCATCTGTGGAACCATTATCGACCACAATAATTTCATAAGGCACTGACGTATGCTTGCGAATGGAGGCTACACAGTCTCTCAGCAAGGATAGACCATTAAATGTAGGAATGACGATACTCGTTACCTGCATGAGACTTCCCCCTCGAGGAATTTCCTTTTCCGAATGATATCAGGAAACACAATACGTTCCCCTTTGGATTTCATGGCAAATTGCAGTGCTTCGACGTGATCCCCGATAATCATCCGAGCAACGGGATTATTTCTTCCCATGTTAATCTTGCGGATTCTGTTCACGGATACAACATTAATACTGGCGGGTGCCGTTATCCGTAATCCTCCCATGATGGCATTGACCTGAGCTTTTGGCGGAACCATCAGTTCTGCATAGCCCATATGCTGAAGCGCATTTCGGGATAAAGCATGCGGTACGGCGGTTAGCGAATTGGCATTTAAATCCGGTCTTTTCATCGAGACATTCAGAAACCGTTTCATCATGGTGACAGAATCCCATTGTGAGAAAGGAGGCAGATATGGCGTTATATTATTAAGAGCTACATCATGTCCTCTTTCAATCGAAGAAATAAAGGGCAGTAATTTCTCAGCGCCAACAACAAAATCGCCATCAAGAAAAATCAAAATATCCGAATGTGATAGTTTGGCTCCAATCGCCCTGCCCACATCGTGCCCCAATGGCTCTGGATAATGAACAATGAGCGCATGGGAATGCGCTTTGACCCTCTCCAGCGTGCGGTCACTCGAGCCATTCACGATGATGATGATCTCATCCAGCGGCAGCCGATTCAGCTGCTCCAGCACCCTCACAATCGTTCGTTCTTCGTTCATAACACTGACAATTGCTCCAACTGAACCTGCCGTAGGCATTAACACCCAATCAGGGATAGGCAGTTTGGCCGCTTTGCAATAGCCATGCACGTAACCTTTGGAAGCTGCTTCATAGCTCAGCGCGTTAGCATGCAGCAACTCGGACGAAGCTCGCTTCACCCAAAGCTGATTGAGAGCCTTCTTCTGATAAGCTTCTTTAGTAATGTCCTGTTTCAGGGCATCTTCTTGCCCCGCTCTGCTGCCCCAATTTCTCCAGTATACTTGTGTTTTTGAGCGTTTTTTGGGAGAAGGTTTCGCTCGCAGACGGGACAAGGATGGTTTGGGCAGTATGCGATTTTTTTTAATTGCTGCAGGCTGGGGCTGAGGACTTCTTTTCTTGATGTTCGGCTTCATGTATTCACCTCATCATTTCTCTAACACGCACGGAGTCATTCAAGCTCGCCCGTTCACCGGACACCCCAACTAACCAGCCAATCGCTTCCAAATGATCGCCTATGATTAAGTCACCGACGGGATCGGCAGCTTTCGGTCTTCGGCGGATCCGATTTCGAAGGCCAACTTGAATCAGCTGGGTTGCCTTTATATGAAGGCCGCGATGGGCAGCGATCGCTTGGGCTAGTGGAGGAACGGCTAAATTATCCGCTCCTATCGTCTGGAGTGCTTTACGACTGATCGCATGCGGAATTGTCGTCATGGAAGCTCCTAGTAAATCGGTGCGGTCTAATATCGCGTTCAGCGCATGTTTGGCCAGCACAACGCGGTGAACGCCGGCAGTGGCTGTGCTTCCGTTGTATTTATTCAATGCGACATCCACTCCCCGCTGTACGGCTCTGACTAGTGGAATCACTTCTTTCGCAGCAATAACGAAATCGGCATCAAGGAACAATAGAATATCTCCTCTCGCTTCTTTCGCTCCAAGACTTCTTCCTACATCATGTCCTAGCGGTTGATTAAACGAGATAACCCTAGCCCCTGACCGCGCCGCTACACGTTTACTTCCATCTGTCGATCCATTATCTACCACAATCACTTCGGTATGGGGATGTACACGGAAGGCTTCCCTAATCACTTTAGCCAATGTGCGGGCTTCGTTGTAAACAGGAATGATGACGGATACCTTAGGCTGATGCAAGCTGATGCGCGCTACTAGCTGCTTGTGCTTCCGCTGAATACGTTGGTTACTCAATTCGCTCTCAACTCCTGTCCATGGCGGAATACCTGCTTTATATATTCTATGATCGGAAAAGAAAGGGGACAGGGCAGAAGCCGTAATATAGGAAAACAGGCATTTGTACAGCCTATTCTCTCGCTTTTTTTACAAGAGACAAACAGGCATTTGCCTTGTACATCCTTCTATTTCCTCACGTAAGATAGTGCATACTACCAAGAAAAGAGGAATTCTAGATGAAAGCTGTTGTAACCGGTGGTGCGGGCTTTATTGGCTCACACCTTGTCGATGAACTACTTGCTCAGCATTACGAAGTCCATGTTATTGATAATCTGGCTTCAGGCAAACCAACTAACGTTCATCCTGGTGCCATTCTTCATGTGGAAGATATAAGTCACGAACAGATCAAGCCGCTTCTTGTTTCGATACAACCTGACGTTGTTTTCCATCTTGCGGCACAAGCAGATGTTCAGCGTTCGATTGCGGATCCGGGCCAAGATGCCTACATTAATCTAATCGGCACCATTCATCTCCTTGAAGCCTCACGCGATGCGGGTGTAAGCAAATTCATCTTCGCTTCCACTTCCGCCGTATACGGCAACTTACAGCGAGACACACTTACCGAAACAGACCCAACGTCGCCAATTTCCTACTATGGGTTATCCAAGTTTGCTGCCGAATCCTATATTCGCGTCTTCCATCAATTCCACGGACTTCCCTACACCATCCTGCGTTTTGGCAATGTATACGGCCCCAGACAAACCCCTAAAGGAGAGGGCGGCGTGGTCGCTGTTTTCATGGATCGCATTCTGAAAGAGACAGCACTCACGCTTCATGGCGATGGAGAGCAGACACGAGACTTCGTTTATGTGAAAGATGTGGTGCGCGCGAATCTAGCGGCCATCCATCACGGCAACGGGGAAACGCTGCATGTGAGTACGAGCTGCCCAACCTCCGTCAAGGAGTTGGCGAGACTTCTGCTGCACTATCACGGTTCTGAACTGCCTATTCTGCATGCCTTAGCTAGGGATGGTGATATCAAGCACAGCTGTTTGGATAATCGCAAAGCACTCGCACTCTTGTCATGGCAGCCTCACTATGACATTCGTTCAGGCTTGCTGGAAACGTACCAAATGAGCACCAACAACTAGACCGTAGAAAACCAAAGAACCTCACACTCGGCGCAAGTCGAGGTAAGGTTCTTTGGCTCGTTATTCAGCTTGCTCAGCTAAAAACGCTTAGTCGGAGTAGGCAGCTGCGTTAAAACTTTCTGGGCCTATTCGCGTAGGAGCAATGGCAACACCGCCAGGAATGCTGACGAAGGCTTGATAGACTAAGAATCCTGGATTCGGAGGTATATAGTCAACTCCCGTTACCGTCATGACACTATTAGCCAAAACTTCCAACAGGCCAACTGCCGGAGCAGACTGCGTAGCGGAATAGACAAGCACAGCGCTAGGTCCTACTCCTCTGAAAATTGTAATTGTGACAGGTGTCAAGACAGAGACAATAGAAGCTAAAGAAACAGTAGCTGAGAATTGGATGCGAAGATTAGCTCCTGCATCAGCTGTGTTCAAGCCAAGCGTACCAAACAAGGCTGGTGTAGAAGAAAGTGGAATGGAAATACCGCCTGTCGTACTAATATTTTGCGAAATTTGTTCGTCTAGTAAAATCCCCATTTACAAGACCTCCTTTCTGAGTTTATACGCTATCCTATGCAAGAATCAGAGAATTGACTGGACAAGTTATCTATTTACAATTCTCAAATTGCCTTATTATTGCACACCTAGCTCTCCCAGCATCGCCATAAACTTCTTGGTATATTTGCGAACCGTGAATCGGACTTTGACATATCGCTCTCCATTCGTTCGAATATGATTGCGAAGTTCAGCATTGTACATGAGTTGTTTGGCCAGAACAACGGCTTGATCAATGTCCCCATGGGGAAAGAATAAGCCCGTTTCATTATGAAAAATGAAATTCCTGACCCCGTCCGAATCTGTTGTAAGCACAGGACAGCGGCAAAGCATAGCCTCCGCAACGGCATAACCGAAACCTTCCAATATGGAGGTTGAGCATAGAAATCCGCCCGAGTCGCCAATCATCGAGAAATAGTCAGCCATCTGCTCATGAGGGACGTTCGAATATCGGATCACCCGATCTTCAATCCCCAGCTCTACGATCTTCTCTTCAAATTTCTTCTGCTCACCGGGTTCATTCAAATCCATATCGCCAAACATCCACAGATACAGATTCGGGATAGATTGGCTGAGTTGATAGCCTAGCTCAATGAAATCACGCCAGTTTTTATTCGCCTCAATCCGTCCTACCCAAGCGATAACACTATATTTCTTCTGCGGGTACGATGTATAGCCGAAATCCTCCATATTCAAGGGATCATCGAAGGAATAGTGCTTTTTATCCGGGAAAAATGTTTCAAGCAACTGCATGATATGGGCAGTGCGCGGATATAACAAGGCGGACGCATATTTATTCACATTAGCTTCAGCATACTTCAGAATCTCCACAGCAGTTTCCATCGTGCCAAGTCCCTGAATCTCATAAATGAGCGGATTCTTGTAACCGCTGGCGCGAATCTTCTGCAGCAATTCAAAATCGGTGCAGACGATGATCGCGTCATAATTTTCCCGCTGGAGCAAATCTTCTATATCCTTGTTCGTATTGCCAATATGTGTTTTTATATGTTTAATATTGCGCCGTCCATTGCCGTCAAATTTATAGAGCATATGGCATTCGATACCGATCTTTTGCAAAGCTTCGCAGCGTATTCGATTTAAGGTGTCCATGCCGCCGCTTGGGTTATAGAACGTAAATAAAATTTTCATAGCCCGGCCCGCTTTCATACTAGATGTTTCTTAATTTGGTAAGCAAAAAAATGCACCGTGCGGAAAAGCTCGTTGAAATAAGATTTATCATCATTCTCATATTTGCGATATCCAATCAAATTATCTTTAGTAAAATAATTGGACATGTAATCCGGCGCTTTGGTGCTTAACTCCCGGACTAGGGTTTCCATCTGGAGATGTTGGGGCAAAGGCTCTTTCCCCAATACAAAGGTGAGAGGTGTTTTCGTAAACTGTGAAGCATAGAAAATAGCCTTTTCTTCATCCACTTGAGGAAAAAACTTATAGGTTACTGCTGGATGTGCAATTTTAGAAATCTCATAAGTAGCTGCTCGATCTGAAGAACAGTCCAAAATGTGCAATTCATAATTGCTAAAGGATTGTTCATATAGGCTTTCCAAACAAGCGATACCCTGTTCATCCAATTGTTTCACACTGAATAGCACGGTCACTAGCGGTGCAATGCCCCGCCTCATTCTAGCCTCATATCGCGCCAAGTGGTAGGCGTATCTCCATTTGCGATGGTTATCGGTCGTTTGCAAGGTAGCTGAAATGCTGAACGTGGAATTGACGCGATAATCAACAAGCTCCACAGGAATATATTTGATGTCGCAAAGCTCGGTTAAGCGAAGCCAGTATTCATAATCCTCGACAGGTTCAAGATAATACCCTTCAATTTGCTTGGCATATTGCGATTTATACATGAATGATACGCCTGTTATGCAAGCATCCAGAAGCGCTTCTCTGGGTTGGGATTGATACTGTCTCAGCAGCGCCAATGTTTGCTCCGTATCCAACGAACGATCTTCCCCATCTATGGTGCAAAATGAACTATAGACAAGGCCAATTTCTTCAGGACAACGAGCAAGCGCATGGCGCAGCACCGAAATAAATTGCGGATAATAAATATTGTCACTGGATACCCAAGTCACATATTTCATCCTCGGATCTGCAAATAACACCTCAAAACCACGGTTTAACGCTTTAGCCACACCTAGATTGACTTCATTCACGACAAACTCTACTCGGGGGTCTCCACCGACCAGTTGTTTGGAAAGCTTCAGCATCTCCATGTCTCCGTCGATCACAATAATGAATCGAAACTGTTTAAATGTCTGATTCAATATCGACTTTATTGCAGCGCTTAGATATTCACGTTTTTGCTTGTATACGGGCATAACGATTCCAACTTCAATCATGGATTCGAACCCCTTCCTTGCCTTATTACTAATAGCTTATTTCTCTACGTAGTCATTTGATTGTGTTCGTAACCAGTTACTTGTCTAAAATGCAAAAAAAGAAGGCCGCGACTCACGTCCACCTTCTTGTATCAACGCTTTTGTACCTTCAGCGAGGTCAGCAGCTTCACAGACATTGGATCAACTACGGAAATTCGGGGAAAATCCACTGTGGGAGGAACTATGATCCTCTATTTAGCTCAGAATCGGATATTTGCAGCTGAAAGGGAAGTAGGATCCCTTATTCCAGCATTTCCTGCTTAGAATCAACGTTTTCGCCGAAATAGCATACCACAGTTCCCTCTCATGCTACTTTTCCCCCGTTCTCCGTCAATTAGCGGATCCTAGTTCCTTCTCGGGTTCAATGTCAATTGAATTCAGCTGGAATGGGTCAGACTCCGATGGATTAGCTACTCTCAACTAGCATCAAAAAAAGTGAAAGCCTTGTACAACAAGGACTTTCACTTACTGGATTCAATTAATTAGCTTAAAGCTGAAATGAACGCAAGTTCAGGTTGCAAGACTCTTGTGTCAGGAATCGGATTTCCAAATGTGTCGGTAGCAAAAACAGTTGGAATGGTCAGGTTCGGTGTCGAACTGTCAATTTCAATCTGAACTTCATAAGCCATAATACCCACTATTGAAAATGTGTGAATATCCACAAAACCCGATGCCACGTAGTACCCTGTGAAATGCAAGGGAGTTTTCGCAACGCCAGTTCCCATCGCATAAAATATTTTCACGAGAACCAGCGCTGTATTCGTTGGATCATCATTCGTAATATTGACAATGACATTCGCTGCAGAAGTTCCGCCGTCATTCGTATTGTTGATTAAACCAGTTGTATATACCATCTATGTCCACCTCCCTTCTATGAATCTACCAATAATATATTCATTCCTCGCTAGAATGATTGGACAAATATGCAGACTTAGGGGGGGTTATTACCTAAATAATTGCCTGCTGAGCCTGCGTTTTTGGCAGGCTCAGGTTACTTTCCACTGGGGATGCTCTTTACCCACGCCGAGACTGCCTTTTTCACCCTCTCAGCGCGGGGTGGATGGTTTTTACCTGCTGAGCCTGCGTTTTTGGCGGGCTCAGGTTACTTTCCACTGGGGGATGCTCTTTACCCACGCCGAGACTGCCTTTTCCACCCGCTCGGAGCGGGGTGGATGGTTTTTACCTGCTGAGCCTGCGTTTTTGGCAGGCTCAGGTTACTTTCCACTGGGGGATGCTCTTTTCCCACGCCGAGACTGCCTTTTCCACCCGCTCGGAGCGGGGTGGAGGCTTTTTGCCTGCTGAGCCTGCGTTTTTGGCAGGCTCAGGTTACTTTCCACTGGGGATGCTCTTTTCCCACGCCGAGACTGTCTTTTCCACCCGCTCGGAGCGGGGTGGAGGCTTTTTGCCTGCTGAGCCTGCGTTTTTGGCAGGCTCAGGTTACTTTCCACTGGGGGATGCTCTTTTCCCACGCCGAGACTGCCTTTTCCACCCGCTCGGAGCGGGGTGGAGGCTTTTCACGTGCTGAGCCTGCCTACGCATAGAAAAAATGGATTAGGCTTGCTTTCTCTCCAAAAAGGAGCGTCCACGTTTAGAGGCAGATCGTATCGCCAACGAAAGTCGTTTTCGCGAACCGAAAACTTATTCTTTCTCTATGCAATTACAAAAAAAGGCATTGGAGGATAACCTCCAAATGCCTGATACCCCCCAATGCCCTATGTTCCTGAAAAGATTGCTTGTGCCCCTGTACTTGTATCTGTCCAAACACCGATAAAATCTGCTGGTGGACTGCTGGCAATGTCGATATAGTAGCCGATCGTTGTCACCGGTGTAGCGCTTCCCGCATTCGGATTGCTGGGGGCTGTGCTTAATTGTGAAACGACAAACGTGTTGCCTCCGTTAGATGATTCGGCAACATAAGTATTTAAATCAAAACCATCCGCCTGATTCGAATAGTAAATGACGGTGATTAGACCGGTTTTTGGCGAGACGGCGATCGATGGGAAAAAGTTTTGAAAGCCTGGCCCGCTATTCGATATTAATAATGGGGCGCTCCATGTCACGCCGTCATCCAACGATGTGGATAAAAAGATAGCCGCATACCCAAGCCTGTTGTCCTGCCAAGTTACATAGACATTCCCGCTTGTCGGAAATGATGACGTATCTGTCGCAATATTGGCAGATGTCAGCACAAGAAATCCATAGCCTGGCACTGGCAGCACATCGGGAACAAGCGTCACAGGAGATACCGAAACCGCAGGCAAGAAGGTTTCTCCCCCATCTAGAGAACGGCTAACTTTGAATTCCGTAGTTGGGCTCAGTGTAATATAAGCCACATAGACAATCCCCGAAAGCCCGATACCAATATCGGATCGCGTTACGATGCTAGCCTCTGGAGATACGAGTACGGACTGCTGCCATGTAACTCCCCCATCCAGTGACCGTTGAAAAAAGATCGTGGATCCACCAATGACATCCGTATTGAATCCGTGAACATAAATCAAATAGGAATTCCCTTGGAAAGAGCTGGCCTGCGCATTATCGATTTCCACGATGACCTGCACATTATTCGTAAAGGTGCCAAAGCCGGGCGCTACGATAATAGGAGCAGAAAACGTCATGCCATTATCTGTAGAACGATAGACAACGATTGTGCCGGATACGGTATTAAATACATGCGATGCCACGAGGAAAATACTTGAAAATCCATAAGCCACTACATTGGATTCCCCTCCCAGAAAACCGCTTGGAAGCGGCAAAATGGTCGGCGACCAGGTGTTGCCTGAATCCGTAGAGAGATACACCGCAACAAGCGGTGGTCCCGAAGTAAAATCGGTAGCGCCAACGAGAATAATATTCGGATTCAACCAATTAACGGCGACATACGGTTGCTGAGCAAGCGTGCCTGGGGGTGAGACCTGAACATTAGCCATAACCATCCTCCTTATTTCACGTAATGGATTTACTTAGGGATTATTATTTCCTGCAAAAATGGTCTGCGTGCCTGTCCTCGTATCTGTCCAAACACCTAGAAAGTCATCGGGTGGTACGATGGTCAAATCAATGTAATCCCCAATTAGAGGTGTAGGCGTAGGACTGTTCCCATTCGGGTTAAAAGATACGGTGGAGACTCTGGAATTGACGAAGGTCAAGCCTCCATCACTCGATTCAGCAACGAAAGTATCCAAATCAAAGCCATCCAGTTGATTCGTATAATATAAAATTTTCACTGTCCCTGTTTTGGGAGAAACGGCGATAGCCGGGAAGAAATTCTGTGATCCCGCCGGAGCGTTCGTTACTGAAATCGGAGCATTCCAGGTTTGTCCTTGGTCTAGGGATCTGGAGAGGAAAATGTCCGCATACCCTTGGCTGTTATCCTGCCAAACGGCATACAGATTTCCGCTGGTCCCTGGGGTCAGCGACGTATCGGCTGCCATATTGGAGAAATTAAGCACACGAAACTCGTAACCGGTAACAGGAAGGGGACTCGGAACAAGGACAACATTGGAGACAAAGATGGGTGATCCGAAGGTCGTCCCTCCGTCCAATGAAATTCGAATGTAAAAAGCGGGATTTACCGAACTGACATCGATCCATCCCAAGGTCACCGTCCCTTTCAAACTGACCGCCACATCAGCCCGTTCCGTATCCTCCATCAAGTCCGAGAGGAACTGTGGCTGGTCCCATGTAAGTCCGCCGTCTGTTGAGCGTTGAAAGCCAGCTACGGAGTTGCCTCCCAGATCGACATTGTACTGCCGGTTATATGTGACATACACATAGCCCAAATAGGGGCTGGATTGCGCATTATCAATAATAATTTTCGTCCAGTCGTTATTGATAAAAGTGCCGTAGCCCTTATTGACAAAAATAGGATCTGAAAAGGTCACGCCGTTGTCCGTTGACCGATAAGCAACAACCGTCCCATCGGAATCACCGGGAAACACATGCGCTGAGACGATGAACAAATTCGGAAAACCGTAGGCAACAAATCCTGCTTCAGCTCCGGTATAACCCGGAGGCAATGGCAGCAGTGCATTAACCCAATTCACGCCGCCATTAATCGAGCGATAGATCCCAATCAATGGAGGCCCAGAGGAAAAGTCTGTTGCCGTTGCCATGACTGTCGTTAGATCCAGTAAATTCACGGCAACTGAGGGCTCCTGCTTCGGATTACCACTGGGAGTCACTTGATAATTCGCCACGATACTTCCTCCTTCGATGACATTCATTGTAGCTTGCCTCATAAGCATTCTTGCTTTTCTTATAGGCTGTCGAGCATAGCCTTGAAATGCTGGGCATAGGTATCTGCGCTGAAATTGCGCTCCACATGAAGCTGAGCTGCCGCACGTATCGATTCCCGCAATTCCAAGTTCCCCATCAATTCCTTGGCCTCAACGATCGCTTGCGCAATATGCCCTTGTTGATAGTATTTGCCTGTGGCATTGTGATAGATCGAGCTGGATACACCGTCCGAATATGTCGATAGGACCGGGCAGCGGCAGCTCATGGCTTCCAAAACAGCATAAGGAGCCCCTTCTACTTTAGAAGTTGAACACAACAGTCCTCCGGAATCCCCGATCATGGAAAAATAGCTTGGCATCTGAGCATGCTCTACATTGGATCGCAAGGTCAGATGCTCCTTCAGGTGTAGCTGCTCCACGAGCTCATGAAATTGAACCCGTTCCTCCGGCACCGCTAAGTGGTGATCCTCAAACATCCACAACTGTAATTTGGGGTATCCATGATGAATTAAGGTGTGGCCGATTTGTAAAAACTCACGCCAATTTTTATTGTCCTGAATACGCCCGAGCCAGCCGATTATCGGTTCTTGAGCTTTAGGCAGAGCCCGATAGGTAAAGTATTGCGAATCAAACGCATTATTGAAATTAAACCGGGGAATAGCGGGAAATAATTCTTCAAATAATGCAGCGATATGCGGCGTTCGCGGGTTAAGCAATCCTGCGACATTACCATTCACGTATGGGATGGCCAATGTAAGCTCTTTCCGAGCCACATCCTTGGGACCATATCCCTGCACTTCCAGCACCAGCTTGCCGGTATATCCAAGCAAGCGAAATCTTGGAAAGGATACGTAATCTGTCGTCACCACAATCGCGTCATAATTGCCTTTATCAATGATCTGTTTAATTTCAATATCGTTTCTAGTTACATAGTAAGGATTCTCTGATTTATTTTGGATCCCGGCTCCCCAGCCATAGTAGAGGCAATCACCATGAATGCCATAAGGTTTAAGCGCCTTGCATCTCAGACGGTTCAAGGTATCCACCCCGCCGCTTGGCACATAATAAACGAAAAGAACATTCACATTGTTCTCCTCTTTTCTCAATGGATTCGGACAAAATTATCTTGTGTGAATATCGCGACCACATGTCCATTGCTTTTCATATGCAGGGTGACAGCTGTCGTGGCGTAAGTGTTGATATTGGTTACAAGCAGCAAAGAAAAGGACTCATAATTCGTATAAATATCAGGGATATGAATGACGGAATTAGCTGCGTGCACAGGATTCAAATGATATAAGTACGTAAAGGTCGTTCCCGAAGGATTCGTCCCCTGAATCAGCATATCGAATTCCTCATTGCCTAAGTTTTGCAAAGTAATATCAATAGACTGAATATATTTAGAATTGATCGCATGGCTTTCACTGGCTTCTATTCGAAAAATTGACATTCGTTCACCTTCCTCGTACCCATTGGCTTCTTTATTCCATAACCGTGCATTTCAAAAGATAAGGACCCACGATAATCGCGCGATGCTCTGATGAAAGGACAGATAAGTAGTAAACGTGAACGGGATTTTCCCCGATTTCAATTTGCTCCACGATGGTATGCGCACTTACGAAGCAAGATTCCAATGTCCAGTATATGACAGGTCCGTCCGGAGCATCTTTGCGCAAAACAATTTCGATCTCCCCCATATCCCAGTTCATCGGCTTCTCCCATCCCACTTCCATCTGCAGAATGATTCGATTCCCTGGACTAACATGCATAGCAATGACCGAGGTAAGCACAACTTCCTTATCCGTTATCAAAAACGGCGTAAATGTCCCCTCATTTGCTGAGTTTGCATGCGTGTACTTTTGCATAGTCGTCACTTCCTCTCCAAATCGCTTGTTGACCTCGCCCCAAAATAGGTGCAATCGGTGTTCAGGTTCCTGCATGTTCACTCTATTAAGGTATGAAATTCATGCCAAAAGGGAAGGGCATATTCCCACTAGAAAGTACCTATATCTCACAGCTGGATTCTCTCATAAATTGGGGAAACACCTCCCTGCTTTTGTCCAATCCAATCCTCCTTGGGGCGCATCTACTATAGAAGCAACTTTTCCATGAAGAAGTTTCTGAGGGAGGTTAACTTATGCAATTGGTAGACTTGAAAGGCTCGTATGATGCTATTTTCAGCTTGGGAGGCCTTTGCGTCCCCGCGATGCAGCTGGAGAAAAACGCCTTGCGCCCCTATTCAGGTGTGCTCGATTGGATGATTTCTAACCGCCTTTCCGATGTCAATCGTTTGCTTCAGCAGCGTTTTGAGGGATTCATGGAACTGCCTTATCTGCAAATTCTCGGCTATGCCGGCCAGCAGCTCTTGGTACTGGACACCCGGTACTCCTTCATATCCAACCACGATTTCTCTATTCGCAAAAACAGTCTCACGCAGTTGACAGCTTATCCGCAGGTAAAAGCGAAATATGAGCGACGAATCGCTCGTTTTTTGGACGTCCTTGCCACTCGGCGACGAATCCTTTTTGTGCGTTCAGGAGATGCGTTTGAACATGTCGAGGAACTGCAAGCCATTTTAACAGAACTTGTTGCCTATGATTTTAGCCTCTTATTTGTTCAGCATGCAGTCGTTCCCGACCTTGTAGAAAAAGAATGCCCTATTCAGAACGTCTGCTGGGTCCAACTGCCCAATCAGGAAATCTGGCATAACAACGATCAATTATGGAGAAACCTGCTGGAAGGAATTCAATTAAGAGAGGAGCTTTCTCTATGAAATTAGCGGACATAAAGGGAACTTACGATGCAATCTTCAGCTTAGGAGATCTATGTGGTCCCTCTATCCAATTAGAGAAGCATAAACTTCGTCCCTACTCCGGTGTTCTCGACTGGATGGGATCTCATCAATTATCCGACGTCAACCGTCTATTGCGGAATCGCTTCGAGGGCTTTATGGAACTCCCCAACCTCAAAGTGCTGGGGTATGCAAGCCAGAAAATATTGTTAGTTGTTGACGAGGCTTACAATATCGCTTCCAATCACGACTTCTTCGCAGCCCGCAACACAGCTGATCATCTGGCGACTTACCCGGAGGTCAAGGCCAAATATGACCGCCGGGTTGCTCGATTTCTGGAGAAAACAGCAACTTGCTCCCATCTTTTATTTATCCGCACAGGGGGAACGCTTGATGAAGTAAGAGAGCTGCACGCTGTCTTGAGCGATCTCGTTACACATCATTTCACAATCCTGTTCGTCGAGCATACGAAAGTGACAGGCATCGTTGAAACACAGTGGCCTCTGCCGAGCGTCTGCTCCATTCAGCTCCCAGATGACGATGTGTTGTTTGGGAATGATCCGCTATGGGCTCAAATCTTGCAGGGCATTTATTTGAAATGAAGCGTGTTCTATCTTATAAACATGTGAATTGGGAGGGGAACCAATGAAACTGGCACAGATCAAAGGCAATTATGACGCCATCTTCAGCTTAGGGGACCACTGTACCCCATCCATTCAGTTGGAAAAAAACAAGCTGCGCCCCTACTCGGGCGTACTGGATTGGTTGATTTCACTGAACTTATCAGATGTTAATCGCTTGCTCAAGAATCGGTTTCAAGGCTTTATGGAATTAGCCAATCTCCAAATAATAGGTACAGCCTATGATAAAAATCTATTGGTTTTCGACGAAGCTTACCAGCTTTCTTCCAATCATGATTTCTTTACAAGCAAAAATACGCTGCACGAGCTGACCGGATATCCCGAAGTTAAAGCAAAATATGATCGCAGGGTTCAGCGTTTTTTGGAAAAAATGAACACAGCCCATCACCTCTTGTTTATTCGCTGCGGCAACCACACGAAGGAACAAGTGGACGAACTGCACGCCATCCTATCCGAACTCGTGACCCATGATTATCGTTTAATTCTGGTGAAGCATAGTCCTGTGCAGCAAATGATAGAAACACGCTGCACCTATGACAACGTTTGTACACTTGAGCTTCCAATGGATAACATTCTTACAGCGAATGATCATTGGTGGAAAGAAATTTTGGACGGGATTCACATCGTCTAAGGAGGTCACCCCCTTGAAACTTTCCGAAATCAAAGGCTCCTATGATGCCTTTTTTAGTCTGGGAGACAGCTGCTTTCCTGCTATTCAGCTGGAGAAAAATAAGCTGCGCCCCTACGCCGGTGTGCTGGATTGGATGGTATCCGGCAACTTGTCCCAAGTGAACCGGCTTTTGAATAATCGCTTTAGCGATTTCATGGAGTTTAAAAATTTGAAGGTTGTCGGCGAAGACTACGGCCCCTTCAACTATATTGTGAGAGACGAGACTTATCACATCGACAGTGCTCATGATTTTTCCGTCAAAAAGAATACGATAGCGAACTTAGAATCCTACCCCGAGATCAAAGAAAAATACGATCGGCGCATCGAACGATTCCTCGACAAATTAGAAACCAGCCGCATGCTCCTATTTATTCGAACCGGCGGCAATAGGAAACAAGTCGAAGAACTGCAGAAGACACTCTCCAGGCTAGTGAAGCATGATTTTCGCATTTTGTTTGGCCAGTATACCGATCGCGAACATATCCTTGAAACCGATTGGCCGATTGAACGCGTATGCACCATCGAGCTGCCCAATCATGATATGCTGCATGGCAATGACAACTTGTGGAAGAGCATTTTCAAAGACATTTACTATAAGGACCTTGCGAATGAGTAGGACTGAGGGGGAAGAGTGGGACTCGAGGTGACGAGTGGACTGGGAGACGAGTTCGACTGAGAGGCGGGTTCGACCGAGTGATGAGTTCGACTGGGTGACGAGTTCGACTGAGGGGCGATGAACAAGGGGCTGACCACAAGCCATATGCAGCGAATGCGCCACTCTGTAGGCAATGTCCGTGGCACACCGATTTTGAAAAGCCTGCGATAATGCAGGCTTTTTCGACCAAATCGTCTGAAAATCGAGAAAGCCTGCGATTATGCAGGCTTTTTAAGCTTTTCCGCCCTGGAATCGCAAAAAGTTCTCAAAAGGATGCATATTTGCAGGCTTTTCACCTTTTTACCTATTCCCAAGACGAAAAGGATGCATTTTCGCAGGAATTCCCCTGCTGCCAACCCCTTTTTTCGAATAGTTCAAGAGGAAGAGGGCTGTCCTCACGTAGAAATATCTACGTTTGGGACAACCCCCTCGTTCTTCCTAATTTCGCGAAACTTACCATACGACTTTCATCCCTACCAACCGCACGCTATACCTTTTGCAGCAAAATTAACGTTTCTTCATAAGAGTTGCAGACCCTTGGGAAAACAACAAGCGACAAGGGCCGCGAAGCGACCAGCTTGGTCATAACTTCATTCCAATCGTACCAATTGTTGATATGGGTACCGTGATCCTGCTTCTCTTTGACTGTCGTAGCACCCAAGCCATAAAAGAAATTAACCAGTATATACTTCTGACTGACACGATATAGCTCGGCAAAGCCTTGCTCCCACGTGTCCAAATGATTCAAGACATCCTTGCAGTACACCAGCTCGAATGTATTGTCAGCAAAAGGCAGGCTGTAAATATCGGCTAACTGGAATTTCCCCTGCGGATATAGACGCTGGCAGTGCTCGATCATCTGTGGGGTAATGTCTACGCCTGTATAATCAATGCTTGGACGTGTTTGGGAAGCTCCTACATAGTCGACGCCAGGTCCGCACCCTACTTCCAGGATCGTTTGAATCTGCAAGTGGCCAACCAAATCCCGGAACAGCTTGCGTATCGATTTGTTATACCCTTCCTCGTCTGTCTGCAAGAATTCATCTGGATCGACATGATCCCAATAAGTCGTCATAGTTCACTACTCCTTCAATTCAAATAAACAGGTCATCATTCATTCAGGCTGAGCGCATGGAGAACGAGCAGATCCGGGAGCGTATAATCTTTGGGCAGCGAAGTTTTCACCTGATTCCAAATGACATAATCAACCAGCTGATTAAAGTTTGACGTTTGAACTGCGAACAAACAATTATACAAGTCGCCAAGTACTAAAAATCGGGATGATGAATCCATACCCTCCGCCTCCTTTGATCACTTTGTACTTAGTGCTCTCTCGTAAACGTCAAGCACTCGACCCATCATAAGATCCATGGACCAATGATGCTTTGCCCACGCCTTGGCATTCCGGCCGAATTGCTGCCGGACCTCATCGTTTTCCAGCAAAAAGGCCATGTTCAAGGCTAAGGTTTCCGCATCCCCCACAGGTGAAATCAATCCTGTATGTCCATGATCAACCATTTCCGGCAATCCCCCGGCATTCGAAACGACAGCAGGCAATCCGGCAAACTGTGCCTCCACCACGGAATAAGGTTGATTATCCTGCAAGCAGGGATGGGCAAAAATATCAGATTGCTGCAATAAAGCAGGCACATCATCCCGGCGTCCCAAGAATGCAACCTCTTGCTGCAAGCCCAGCCCCAGGCTGAGCTGTTCCAACTCGGTACGCAGTTCCCCATCTCCGACAATCCAGCATACCCAATCTTGCCGAATCTTCTTGAGATGCGCCAAAGCCGAAATCAGCACATTAATGCCTTTGACAAACACAAGTCTAGCCGGGCAAATGATAACTTTCTTGCCCTCGGGACGTCGAATGGACGTGCTTCTCTTACTTTTTAGGTCAAAATCAGTAGGGTCAAACCCATATTGAAACACGGTGACTTGCCCACGGGGAACTGCAAATTCATTAATGAGCAAATCCTTCATCCAATGCGTAGATGTGACCGTAATATCGCAAGAAGAAGCGCCATAGTGCTCAAGACTGCGGAAATACTTCAGCTCCGGCGAGCTTTCAGTAACACCGAGCTGCGGGTTCAACTGATAATGAAGAATCATCTCTGTCGCTACACAGCCGTGAATATGCGCGACATGAGCAACATGCTTAGGCTTCACCCGGCTAATTGAACGTGTGGATAGCACATCTTGCGTATGAATAAGATCATATTGGCTTAAATCAAAATAAGCAGCAGACAGTTCCAAGCAATAGCGTTCATACTCATGGTAGCGAACAATCGGGCTCAAATTCAGCAATGGCTGATTATGGGCATTCAGTTTCGTTTCCAGCAGCGGCAGAAGCTGGGCTTTGGCAATTTCCAGGTTGCGATTCACGATATGGATTTTCAAATAATCCGGGCTGTTGCCGAGCATATCCACGACATGCCCCATGGACTCCAACCGCTTCTTGAGCTGTTCCATGAATGCCCATACACCGCCAACGTGGGGAATCAGCCAGTGTGTTGCCAACAATATTTTCACAAATCGCCCTCATTTCAAAAAGAAATTTCCTCTAGCTGGCGTATCCGATATTTTAAAGGCTGCGTATATTGCCGCTGAACAGCCTCGTATTCGGGAAACATCTCCGATTGATGCCGTACAGTGCCCATGCGCTCATGAAATCGGTACATCGTCAGGGGTTCGGGTAAATAATCGAATTTAACACCATGCAGCATAAGTCGAACCCACATATCGTAGTCCTGAGTAAAGCGTAATTGCTCGTTAAAGTAACCCACGATGTCAAATACGGATCTCTGCACCATGATCGTACAACCGTTGATTGGATTTAGGCCTTTAATAAAACCTTGACAGAGGGCAATCTCACCTGGCAGGACATGACCTATATGTCTTTGGTAGACATGACTGTTTGCGTCCATTGCATCATAGGGGGTATAGCTGGCCAAGGAATGATTATGCAGCATGAAAGACAACTGTTTTTGTATTTTCTGAGGATAAAACATATCATCCGAGCTCAGCCAGGCGATGTAAGCTCCTGAGGCCATGCTGATTCCGTGATTTATCGCACTGGCCGTTCCCCCGTTCTTTTTGCCCAAATAGTGGACTTTGTTCTTAAAAGGGAGAATTAGGTCGACATATTGGGTAGACCCGTCGTCTACGACAATAATTTCTACGTTAGGGTACGTCTGCTGCAGAACGCTTTGAATGGCTTGATGCACATAGGGACAATTATAAAAAGGGATGATGACGGATACGAGTGGATGCATCGGTATTACCCCCCCAATTGATGGACATAATTCAGCAAACTTTCCCGGTAGTACGCTTGAATATGTTCGATTTCACTCAAAATCGCCGGCCAATGCTTTTTAGTTCCCATTTCCCCATGCCAACGATACATGGTCAGTGGCACGTGTAAATAATGAATATGAACTCTTCCTAATAACGTACGGATCCACAGATCGTAATCTTGCGTATAAAGAAGAGCTTCATTAAAATAACCGATGATGGCAAATAGTTCTTTTTTCAGCATTACCGTACATCCGTTGATTGGATCATAGCTCATAAATGCACGAACAAGTTCAGCCTGATTCGGAAGAAGCATTGACTTATGACGACCAATGACATTGTTATAGCCATCTATTTCGTCAAAAGAGGTATAGCTGATTGCAGAATGATGCTCCAGCATGAACAGCAATTGGCGCTCTACCTTATCCGGATACAGCATGTCATCCGAGCTGAGCCAGACAATATAATGCCCTGTTGCCATCCGGATGCCGTAATTCAGAGCGCTCGCCGTTCCGCCATTCGCTTTGCCCAGATAGTGAATTCGGGATAGAAATGGGGCAATTTTCTCTTGATGCATGGTAGAGCCGTCATCGACCACGATAATTTCGATGTTCGGGTAGGTCTGGCCTAACGCGCTGACAATAGCTTGCTCAATATAAGGATCGTTATAGAAGGGGATAATGATTGAAACTTTCGGATACATGCTTTCACCTCTACCTATTGGTTAATCCTTGCTGACGAAAATAAACGAGCGCGTCCCGTAAGGAATCCTCCAACGCAAATGCTGGACTCCAGCCCAAATCACGAGTCAACTGCGTCTGAATCGGGGCAGGAGGCACATACCCGCTAAGCTGATCCGATTGAATGAGTAGTTCTTTCTCCGTCAGCGGCTTCAGTGCATCAACGATATCTCCCAGCGTTCGGTTCAGACCCGAGGCTACCGGATACACGTTGCCGGGGATGCCGTGCTCGAGTATCCGCTCATAGGCGGCAACAGCATCCCTGACATCCAAATAGTCACGTTCTTCAATAAGCGAGGACAGCTTGAACGGAGCTGTCCTCGTTCCCGCTTCTGCTTCCACAGACGCGCGGGCCAGAAGCCCGCAGATGCCGTTGGAGGGTCCAGGTCCGATCAGATTAGAAGATTTGGCTATCATAATCTGCTGTTGAAACAAATGCGCCCAACCGAGTGCGCCCCAGGTTTGGAAAGACTTGCTCATGCTGTAAGGACTAGGAGGGGCCTGCCCGTCCGCCGGTACATAGCTGAGCATAGAACCAATGACGACAACACGGCAATGTGGGACAGATCGCAGCGCATCCAGCAAATGTAAGGTCGACATCATATTGCTCTCCAGGTAAGCAAGGGGCTCCAGCCATGATTCTCCTACGGCATTTTTGCCTGCCAGATGCAGGACATAATCAGGCTGGGTCATCTTTATTAAGGCGTTCACCTGCTCGACCTTCGTCAAATCGGCCATGTGGGAATGTACGCTAGGCACGGATGAATTCTTATAGCGTGATACCGCAGCAACCTGCAGCCCTTTTTGCACAAAATGCCGGCAAGCATGCTGTCCAGTAAAACCGTTCGCTCCCGTTATAAGAATCGTTTTCATTGCGCACACATCCAATTTTTCAATTCATAGAGCATGGTTTCATAGCTTGGAACGACGTAGTGAAAATCATCACGACTCTGCCGAAGCGTGCGATCCAGCTTCACTTTGTCGTCCATACGAATCAGAACATCCTCTTTCTGAAATACACGCTGAAACAGCTTCAGCAGCTCGAACTTGCTAATCGGCTCCGGGGCCGTAATGTTAAGGATCCCCGATACGGGATCCTCATCAATGACGTGGCGGATACAGTGAGCAAGCTCTAGGGTAGTAACACCGTTCCACCACGCTTCACTGTAGCCGTTAATCTCTCCCTTCTGCTTCAGGAACCAGTGCAGCAGGCCAATCCCATGTTCGCTGACTTCCGGTCCGATGATCGAGGTCCGAATCGTCAGATGCGGACTCGCGGTTACCTCCCCGAGTGCCTTGGATCTGGCATAAATGGAAGTTCCGTTGGGAATGTCTCCCTCCGTATGTCCTCCAGTCTCGCCGGAGAACACGCAATCTGAGCTGATGTGAATCAGCTTGCCGTTCACATTGTCCATGGCCTGCGCGATTCTGTGAGGAATTAAGCCATTAATCCAGAAGGCATGCTTCGGGTTGTTCTCCGCGAATTGATTCAAAATCCCCATGCAATTAATGGTAATTGTCGGCCGTACCGTTTCGATGACCTTCTCTAGCAATACCGCATCTTCCGCATCCAGATACAAACCTTCTGAGCACGTTTTGTCTCTTGTCGTGAAATAAACATGATAGCTGCTGCATGCCTGGAAATAATCAACGAGCATACTTCCCAACATTCCTCGTCCGCCAAGGATTAGCAGCTTTTGCTTCATACCAAGAACCCCCCTCGAACGAGAAGCGACTTAATCTCTATCTTGCTCATCAAAGGCCCCTCCGAGCTAAAGCTTTCAAAAGGCACCTTCGGATAATCCGCATAATATTCGCGCAACCCAGGGATATCGATCGTTGGTAAAATAGCCAAGTACTCCTTGTCATAGGCAACCGTATAATGACTTTCGAATTCTGAAAGCAGAATCTCGTGAATTTTCTCTCCCGGCCGAACACCGAGTTCTATGACATCGACGTTGTGTTTGCCCATCTCTTCCATTAAGACTTCGGCGAGATCCATAATTTTGCAGGTTGGCATGGTCATAACGAAGATTTCTCCGCCTTTGCCTTCCTTCGCGCCACGAAGCAAAAGAGAGATAGCCTCCTCTTTGGTTAGAAAGAAACGGGTCATCGCTTTATCCGTAATCCCAATTTGGTTTTTCTCGCGAATTTGCTTCATGAATAAATGAATGACACTGCCATTTGTCCCAAGCACGTTGCCGCCACGGACACAGACAAACTTCGTATAATCACTGAGTAGATTCGCATGAACAATCAGCTTCTCGCCGATCGCTTTGGTCATGCCATAAAAGTTCGAAGGATTCGCCGCTTTATCCGTTGAAATATTGATGACTTTTTTGACTTTGTTCTCAATGGCTGCTTCTATCACATTCTGCGTTCCGATCACATTCGTCTTCAAGGCTTCATACGGCTGATCCTCGCAAACAGGAACATGCTTGAGCGCTGCTAAGTGAAACAAGTAATCGACCTTTTCACAGGCTTTCGTCAAAGCATCCTTATCCCGGACATCTCCGATACAGAAGCTAAGTCTAGGATCTTCAAAGGCCCGTTTCATCGCAACCTGGGTGGATTCATTACGAGAGAACACAATAATCTTCTTAGGATCTTCCCTAAGCAGTTGTTCAATGAGCTCGTAACCCCAGGATCCGGTTCCGCCGGTCACCAAGATTGTCGCATTAGTAAACATGCTTTTTACCTCCTAATAAATATTGAACGACCTTCTGGGATACTTGCGTATCCAGATAACCATCCGGGCACTGCCAGTCTGCCGGGAAGCTCACCATCACTTTCACCGCGTCCAATATTTGCTCCGCCTCAAGACCCGACACCACGTTGCTGCCGCAATCAATGGTCTCTGGACGTTCGGTTGTTGTGCGTATGGTCACAGTGGGGACATGGAAAATGCAGCACTCCTCTTGTACCGTTCCACTGTCCGTCAAGGCGCAAAAGGCATGCTGCTCCAAATGCACAAAGTCAAAAAATCCAAAAGGTTCATGAAACTGAACTAAAGGATGCCTAGCTGTGCCATCCTTCTCCAGTCTTGACTTCGTCCGAGGATGGATGCTGCAGATTACTTTATGGCCGAAAGCTTCAGCAACGAGATTGAGTCCTTGCAAAATCTGGGACAGCCGCTCTGGATGGTCCACATTTTCAGCACGATGCGTCGTCACTAAGAAATAAGGTTCGTCTGTCAAACCGAGCTTTGCCAAAATATCACTTTGCTTAATCTGCTCCTCGTAGTGGGTCATCACTTCATAAATGGGATTGCCGGTCACGATAATGCGCTGGCTGGGAACTCCCTCACGAAGCAAATTATCTCGGCTGTATCTTGTATACGGCATATTAATACTGGAAATAGCGTCAATGACCTTGCGATTCTTCTCTTCCGGAACCGCAAGATCAAAGCAGCGATTGCCCGCTTCCATATGAATAACAGGGATGCCCATGCGCTCGGCAAGAACGCTGCTCAGCGCACTATTCGTATCCCCCAGCACAAGCACTTTATCCGGCCGCTCCAATGTAAATATCCGCTCTAGCTCGGCGAATAAGACAGCAAGCTGGCCGCCTAACGTCATCTGCTGATTGTTCAGCATATAATCCGGTTGACGCAGCCCCAGCTCTTCGAAGAAGACGTCGCTTAAAGTGGCCGTGAAGTTCTGCCCCGTATGAATAAGAATGTGTTCGTCGGCTAGTTCATCCAGCTTCTGAATGATGAGGCTGAGCCGAATAATCTCAGGCCGAGTTCCTAGCACTGTTGCGATTTTCATTTCTTCCCTCCTACCTTCGCGAAGCTTTTGGGTCTCAACTTCTGTTTGGCAGAACCGTTTCTAGCGCGTCTCCCCGACGGTTTACGAATCCGCGAAATCTTCTTGGCAGCTTTCGTTTTCCGAACAGCCGCCTTTGCTTTGCGCGCCTTCAATCCACCCTTGGCAAATCGTTTTCCACTACGTCTCAGCTTTGCCCCTTTTTGTATCCTTCTTCTCGTACTCCGCTTGATTTTGATCTTGCGTTTTAACTTTGCCGGCTTCCGACTAGCCCCGCCAACGATGGGAAGGCCAAGCGCATAGGAGAGAAGACCTCGTTCGGGCAACTGCACAATTTGATCAAACGTATAACCGTAACGCTGCATCGCGCCTTCCGAGCTGAAGGGATAGCGGATGCCATGCTGTATGAGGTAAACCGTCGGTCCCTGGCCTCTAGCAACGAAGATGGCAGGAGCATGCTGCAAGAAAGGTTCTTCCCCTCGTATTGCCGCACCAGTAGGATGGGAGGTTAACTGCTGATCCTGAACAATACCGACATGGTTCCAGTCGTATTTATAGAATTGAAAATCATAACCGGTCGAAACCGGACGTTTCTGCCCTTGTTCAATCAGAAACACCGTATTGGAAGCTTCACCCTTCAGTAGAAACTGATCTGGAAAATGAGGAGCACTAAGCCTGCTTGATCTTTTGGCATCCATGTACGGCCAAACGATTGAGAGGAAACGGTCCAACCGGTTGCGGTAAGCCTCGATGCCGAATATTTGCCCAATCGCTTGACTATTGTGCTCGCCTGCTTGCTGGCGCGCTCCTCCGTCCGAAACGAGATACTGTACTTTGCTTGTAAGATCTCGAATATCGCCTTTATGCGCGAGGAAGAGCTCATTGCCTGTCGAAGATAGAATTTCTCCTAATCCGCCTGAGCGATAGGCCACAACAGCTTTACCGAAGATCAAACCTTCCAAGGCAGTGAGTCCGAAGCCCTCATTAAGCAGACTGGGAATAACAACAATATCCATAGCTGGGTAAACCGATTGAATGTCAGGATCGAAGGGAAGTAGTGTGAATTGAGAAGAATAGCCGGAGAGCAAAATCATTTGAATACAGGATTCCATATACACGGGATCTGCCGGTTTACCTGTAATCATAAAATGGGCCATCTGGTTCTTTTCACAAATGGTGATGCCCATCTGAATGAAGTGATCCAGCCCTTTATTGGCATAGATATCGGAAGAAATATAACCAACAACAGGACGCTCGTCATAGATGCCAAGCTCGGCACGTTTATTTTGCCGTCTAGCTGGCCATTCTCTGGACTCATACTGCTCCGGATGCCAGGAAGGCGGCAGAACGAATTTCTTGGCACGGCGAATGTGGTTCTGCAACGGCTGCAGTGTGGTTTCCGAGATGCCTACGATCCAATCCGCATAGTGATCCATGAACTCCGCACTGATAGGCGTAAAAGCATTCGATTGAATGGATTCAGCTATAATCCATGCTACGGGAATTCCCAGTTTCTTTGCGGCAGCGGCCGGCAGAAGGTTGACACAGGTGTTAGTGATAACCAGATCCGGTTCATGAATGAAGAGTAGATCCAATAAGCCCGCCATATCGGAATGGCCCAGCAATTCTTGATGCAAGTGCGGCAAAGACTCTGTTGGATGATACATGTCGTACAGAAGCGGGAAAGTTTGCACGACCGTTGCCACACCTTGGCGTCTGGCTTCTGCCGCTAAAAGTCCTTCCTTGGGGACGACCAACGTACACGCGTAATGACGTCCGAGCTCCAACGTCATGAACAGCAGCAATTTTTCTGCTCCGGTAATATGATCTTGATTGCAGATATGTGAAAATAAAAGCACTTTAGGCTGGTATGGAGTCGACATGTGTAACATACCCGTTGCATGAACCAGGTATGGAATTCACCTCCTTATTTCAAACATGGGCGAAGCGGGTACCCTTACACGGCTGGCTGCTCTTGCTCCAAGGCAAATCCTTGTGCAAAGCCGATGTTGAAGCCCTCATTGTAAGCTTCATCGAAAGCTTTATTGTAAGGAATCGTTGCGATGATCCGTTTGGGTTGTCGAGCAAGTTTACGTTTGGAACGGAGCCGAGGCGTTTTCCTTAAGCGTGAAACTGTTTGCTTTTTCTTAGCCACTGGTTTCTTCTTCAATCGAACCTTGGTCTGAGCGATGACTTTCTTTTTGCGCAAACTGCCTTTCAGTGCGAGCTTACGCACCTTTGTCTTTTGAATCATAGTCATGCACCTCGCTTCCTTGATAGCTTTTCAGCTTATTGTCCGAAAATAATAGAGAGCAGCTTTGTGAGCCTGTTGGCATACGTGTGATCCCGCATGGTACGGTATAAGCCTCGCAAAGCGATTTGCTTGCGTTCTTCTTCATGTGTCAAGTAATAATCCATCTTTTCTACTAATTCCTCGGGAGAGGCATAGGTCACAATATCGTAGTCCGGCGTGTAAAAGTTAACTAAATCCTCTCGAAAATCGGTTATTTGCAGAGCTCCGCAGCCCGAAATTTCGAAGGTTCGCGGATTGGGCGAAGCGCCTAGAATACGGCGGCTGTTATTGTTGTAAGCCTGGTCATCATAAGCTCTGTGCATATTGATGACTACTTTGGCTCCATTGTAAGCCGTCGCTGTAAGCTCAGGAGGCATCCAGGTATTCAGCTGTATGTGCGGGGCAAGAAGCTCATAATGCTTTAACCGCTCCCACCAAATGCCGGAGATGAAGATCTGTTTGTTAGCCAAATAAGGCGTTAACTTATCGAACATCGCTACTCGATTCCAATAAGCGGAGCCAATGAAGCAAATATCCCGCTGCTGTCCGTTAGGCACAGCCTTCGGTCGGAACAGTTCGGGCTGAAAAGCCAATGGCAAATAATGAACCTGCGGGCAACCCATCTCCTGATAGAGGGAGACGCAATTCACTTCCAGCGTGAAGATGTAATCGTAGTGAGTCGACATGGAGATCGTAAAGTCCGTATAGTACGGATCATCGGTCAGCCATATCGCCGTGCGTACCCCCATCCCGCGAATCCGGTCTACTACATCCAGCGAGAGATTCATTCCATCCAGAATCAGCATCAGATCGGGCTGATACACAGCTGCCAGCGTTTCCAGGTCTGCCGCAGGACTTCCGATACGGATAGGATCATTCGCACAGTTGCCGATAATCATTTCACGGACCAGAGGACGCAAGCTGTTGATAAGCGCGTGATCCAGGGGTTCGTAAGGGTAGCCTTTCCCCGATGTCACATAGAGAACACGGACATCCCAGATGGGGTTGGGCTCCCGATCCCTCTCCGCCTTTTGAATGATCGCTTCACACTGTCCCAATCGAACTCCGTTGATATACCCAACCTCATAACCGTCTATATAGCCTTGTCTGGCCGCATCATTCTTACCTACTAAAGCCATCTGTTCCTCTCCTTTCTAGGCAAACACAAGATCCATCAACTTCACTAGCCGATTGGCGAAGGTATGGTCCCTAATCGTTCTGCGCAAGCTCTTAACGGCGATCCGCTGTCTCTCTTCCTCATGTCCCAGATAGAAGCTCATCTTCTGAATGAGATCCTCTGCATTCATGAACGTTTCAATATCTTGGCCAGGTGTGTAGTAATCATGCAGGTCATGCCGATAGTCTGTAATTTGCAAAGTACCGCAGGCCGCAATCTCATACGTTCGCGGATTGATCGAGTGACCTGGGAGGTTTCGGCTATTTTTGTTATAGGTTTCGTCATAGGTGAGACGATGGACGTTAATGACGATTTTAGCTCCGCTGTAATATTTCACGGATTCCTCAATAGGGACCCATTGCAGCTTAATGCCTTGCTTTAACCGCTCGAATTGGCTTAACTGTTCCCACAGTGCGCCTGCGATCAGCACCTTTTTATTTACCAAAAAGGGGCTCAGCTTGTTAAACAAGTCGATGCGGTTGGGAAATCCATTCCCGATGAAACAAACATCGCTGCGGTAGGCAGGATCTACCTGCAAGGGCCTGAATACTCGCGTATTGACGGCTAGAGGCAAATAATGAACCTGTTGGCAGCCCATCTCGCGATAGAAGGCGACGCAGCTCATTTCGTGTGTAAATACATAATCATAATGCGGAGCAAGCGAGGCCGTTTGATCGGTAAAATAAGGATCGTCAGCGAACCAGATCGCTGTGCGGATTCCCATCTCCCTGACCTGATCCACATGACTCGGATGATCCGGCGGGAACACATGAAGTCCATTCATCACAAGCACCAGATTCGGTTGAAGCTCCTGTGCCAACCGGAGCATGTCAGGCGCTGTTGCCGTAAATACCTCGCGTACGGTTTCTTGCAGACCTTGTATTATGCCTTGATCAATAGCGTCAAAGCCTTGAACAATGAATAACACTCTGGCCTCTCGAAGCGGCAAGGTGGACGGCGGCAAGGCGGCAAGAACAGACTGGCATCGTCCCATCCGTCGCCCATGCTCAAGACCTGTGCGAAATCCCCGTTTCTTTCCTTCCGCCAAACTGACAGCTACCCTCTTGTTCATATCACACCTTCTTATCCATAACAGCTTGAACATCATGGTCCACTTGCAGAAAGAAATTAAGCGCCGATTTCCAATCTCTCATCGGTGTAAATCCGTTGACTGCTATCGCTCTGTGCTCAAAGGCAGAATACATCGGTCTTACAGCCGGGGTTGGAAATAATTCCGAAGGTACTGCCTGCAAGGAGACATTGTCCATTTGCGCTACCTTTAGAATCTGTGCAGCGAATTCATATCGCGAGCATACGCCTTGATTGGATGCATGATAGATGCCGTACCTGTCCGTGTCTACCAGCTCTCGTATAAAGATCGCCAGATCCAAACAATAGGTGGGGGAGCCGAATTGATCATCAACAATCGACAGCGGTCCGCCTGATTTGGCCTTTTCCAAAACTTTCGTAACAAAATTAGCTCCTTTGGTGCCATACAACCACGAGGTTCGCACGATGAAATGCTTCGAGCAGGTCATTTTCACGAATTTCTCACCAAGCAGCTTGGAATGACCATACACATTGCCTGGATTGGTGTTGTCTTGCTCCTCATAAGGCGTCCTTTTGGTCCCGTCGAACACATAATCCGTGCTGATAAAAACCAGCTTGGCTCCGATTTGCTCACAAACCTTCGCAATATGCATTGCACCCATTGCATTCACTTCATAGGCAAGCTCCGTCTCCACTTCTGCTTTATCCACATTCGTGTAAGCCGCAGCATGAATCACGACAGACGGTCTTTCTTTGAGCAAAATATCTTTCACTTGCTGCTCATCACTTACGTCTAATTGCTCCTTGCGCCAAGCCGTCACTTCATGTACGGGCTTGAATACGCGAAGCAGATCATAGCCCAGTTGTCCGCCCGCACCAGTTATTAGTATTTTCATGAGTGATCGACCTCTTCGGTATCGCGATAGGAGCCGTCTGCAATACGCTCACACCACGTACGTTCTTTTAAGTACCATTGAATCGTCTCTTGAAGACCCGTTTCGAACGAATAGGAAGGCACCCATCCGAGTTCCTGTTGAATTTTACGGCTGTCAATCGCATAACGGCGATCATGACCCAAACGATCCGGCACAAAATGGATTAAATCCTCTGATTTGTTAAGCTCCTTCAAAATGCTTTTCACCACATCCAAATTCGTCCGTTCCTGATGGCCGCCGATATTGTACACCTCTCCGGGCACACCGTCTTGAATCACCCGTTCGATGGCCGAACAATGGTCTTCCACATACAGCCAATCACGCACATTCAATCCATCGCCATAGATCGGAATCGGTTCATTGCGAATTGCGCGAGTAATAATGAGTGGGATTAACTTCTCGGGAAACTGCCGAGGACCATAATTATTGGAGCAGCGCGTAATCACAGCCGGGAATCCATAGGTCTCGTAGTAGGCTCTGACAATCAAATCAGATCCTGCTTTACTGGCAGAGTACGGCGAGTTCGGGGCTAACGCTGTCTTTTCCGTAAAAACTCCTTCATCCCCTAAGCTGCCATACACTTCGTCCGTCGAAATATGAACAAACTTCTTCACGTTGTGCTGCCTTGCTGCCGCAAGCAGGCTTTGTGTTCCGAGTATGTTGGTCATGACAAAATCACGCGGACTATGAATGCTTCGATCAACATGGGATTCAGCGGCAAAATGAACGACCACTTCAACGCCCTTCTGCATCCATTGACTCAGATGGGCTTCATCACCAATATCGCCATGTACAAACTCATACCCAGCTTGCCCAACTAAACTTGCAACGTTGTCCTTGTTTCCCGCATAGGTGAGCAAATCGACATTCAGCACGTGGTCCTGAGGATGATGCTTTTTCCAATAATGAATAAAATTGCTTCCAATAAACCCCATTCCCCCTGTGACAAGAATCACGGCCATCTAGCTGTCCTCCTTACGTAAAAATAGAGTAGCCTGAAAGAGTGATTCATGGGTCCCGGCATCAATCCACCATCCGACTAGAAATCCATGAGATAATGAGCCCTCCGCTGCATAAACATTATTCACGTCGGTAATTTCCATTTCTCCGCGTTGGGAAGGGGCTTGCGTTTTGATAATGCCAAACACCGAAGCATCGAATAAATAAATGCCTGTCACGGCGTTATTGGAGCTCGGATGCTCCGGTTTTTCTTCAATTTGTTCAATAACGCCGTCTTTCATCTTGGCCACGCCATATCGTCGAGGGTCCGTCACCTCTTTGAGAATGACCATAGCTCCCTCTTTCTGATGCTTGAAGGCTTCCATGAAGGGAAGCAAGGAATCTTCAAATAAATTATCGCCAAGCAGCACGACGAATTTCTCTCCAGCATGGATAAATTCCTCGGCAAGCGACAAGGCTTGAGCAATCCCTCCGGCTTTCTCCTGAAGCTTATAAGTAAGTCGGACGCCAAACTTGTCACCGCCGCCCAAATATTCTAAATACAAGCCTGCGGATTGTTTGCCCGTAATTAATAAAATATCCTGAACGCCAGCTTTGCTTAATTTCTCAATTGCATATTGAATCATGGGCAAATCACCGACTGGAAGCAAATGTTTATTGATGATGTTCGTCAGAGGACGTAAACGGCTTCCGGTTCCTCCCGCCAGTACAACACCCTTCACAAGACATACCCCTTTCCAAGCGTTATAATGGTGCATTGTCACATCCACTTCTTTAATCATATGCTCCCGTCATAAACGGAAATTGGACGAATACCCCCGAATCCAAAATTGGTCATTCAACCACGGCAACTTGGCCTACAGGCACAACAAAAAAACGGCTGGCTCGCACTAGCTGCGAAACTCGCCGTTTTTTGTTCGTTTTGGGTTCATCCTTCGTTCCCTTATTGCTTCTTGCCAATCGCAATCCAGTTCACAACGCCTTGCTGATCAGGTGAGAACTTGGCCCTGATCACCGATATAATCGCACAATCGATGGATTTGTGCTTCACGGACACATAACAAGCCGGGTGATTCGATGTAGCTGTCAATACGTAATGCTCATCCGTGAATGTCTCTTCGAAGTTCAGAACCACCTCGATATGCTCATCCTGAATCTTCATATCGAATGGCTCAAGTCCGAACTGCTGCATCACCTGCTTTTGCGATTTGGGCACTTGCAGCAAGCTCTCGGCGATTTTCGTTACAGCCAGAGAACCGTCTTCCACATGTTGATTGCCGATCGCTCCCGGCTTCAGCTTCTCTCCATCGATGCTTCCGTCCGCCAGCTTCGCGCCTTCCACACTGCCGTCGCTGAGATGCAGACTGCTCACCGACCCAATCGCCAGCTTGCTGCCGTCGACACTGCCAAAAGCGAGTTTGCTGGTGTCAATGCTTCCGGCAGCCAGATGAAAGTTATTGACAGCGGCATAAGCGAGCTTGCTGCCGTCAATGCTTCCCGCTGTCAGCTTCGAGCCTTCCAGTGCGCCTTCCGCCAGATGGCTGCTGCTTACGGCGCCGGCAACCAGCTTGCTGCCGTCAACGCTGCCTACGGCCAGCTTCGCTGCATCGACAGCCCCAGCAGCCAAGTGGCTGCTGCTTACAGCGCCAACCGCCAACTTGCTGCTATCCACACTGCCTGCGGCCAGATGATAGCTGCTGATGGCGCTCGACGCCAATTTACTGCCATCAATGCTGCCGGCTGCCAGCTTCGCTCCATATAAAGCACCATCAGCGAGATGATCGCCGCTGACTGCGCCGGCGGCCAGCTTGCTGCCGTCGACACTGCTCGCTGCGAGCTTCGCCCCATCAACGGCGCCATCCACGATATGCGCATTGCTGATCGAGCCAGCGATGAGCTTACTGCCATCAACGCTGCCAAGTGCCAGCTTCGCGCTGTCTACAGCACTGTCAGCGAGATGGTAGCTGCTCACAGCACCGGAGACCAGCTTGCTGCCGTCGATACTGCCAGCGGCTATCTTCACACTGGTGATCACGCCGGCGGCAAGGTGATCGCTGCCGATTTCGCCCTCGACGATTTTGCTGCCGTCTACGCTGCCAGGGGCCAGCTTCGTACTCGTTACAGCACCTGGCGCGATATGATCGCTGTTGACCGCGCCCGACACCAGCTTGCTGCTGTCCACACTGTTGATCGCCAGCTTAGCGCCATTCACCGAAGCGTCTTGCAGATGCTCGCTGCCAACGGCACCCAGCGTTAATTTACTGCTATCGACGCTGCCTTCCAGCAATTTGGTGCTATCCACAGCTCCCGGTGCCAGATGATTGCGATCAACAGCTCCGAAAGCTAGCTTACCTCCATCCACGAGATGATCGGATAGATGCTCACGGAGAATCGCCCCGTTAACGACTTTGCTGCTATCCACGCTTCCTGGCGCTAACTTCGTCACATCCACAATGTGGTCAGCCAAATGCTCGCTGCCAACGGCTCCGGCTGTTAGCTTGCTGCCATCCACGCTTCCTGTAGCCAGCTTCATCCCATAGACAGCATTATCCGCCAAATGATAATTATGGACAGCGCCCAGTGTCAGCTTGCTGCCATCAACCGAGTTCGCCGCAAGCTTCTCATTGTCTACAGCTCCCGCTGCAAGGTGCTCATTATTAACGGCTCCAACTGACAGCTTCGCGCTCGTAATCGAGCCGGCAGCCAGATGATCATTTGTGACAGCACCTTGAACAATTTTGGTCCCGTCAATGCTTTCCTTCGCCAGCTTTACGCCGCTTACGGCACTGTCTGCCAGATGCTCCTGAGCGATCGTTCTTGCCGCCAATTTGGAGCCTGTAATAGCCCCGTCCGCAAGATGTTTGGCGTGAAGCGCCCCCGCCACAAGCTTGCTGCCATGGATGCTCTCATTCGCTAATTTAGCCGCGGTGATGGCGCCATCTGCAATGTGCTCACTATGGATGGCTTTACTTGTAATTTTCTTGCCAGTCACACTTGCATCCGCTATCTTCACTTCTGTAACGGCATTCTCATCCAGTTTGCTGCTCGTCACCGCTTGGTCCTGAATAATCCAGCTGGAAATCGCGCCCGCCTGCAAATGCTGGGTAGCTACCGCACCATTCGCCAGCTTCTCTTCCGTGACCGCCCCTTGTGCCAGCGTCTCCGTCGTAATCGAATTCTCTACTAGCTTGCTGCCTTGCAGGCTGCGATCTGCGAATATGCCCAGCGTAATGGAGCCCTGGGCCAGATGCTCAGAAGTTATCGCACCTGGCTTAATATGGAAGCCATCAATAATATCTTCTTGCAGATGGCGTGTTTCAATCGACATAGAGGCCATTTTACTGCTTGTGACGGCCTCTTCTGCTATTTTACTCGTTGTGATCGTTTCTTCTTGAACGTGCTGTGTAGTGATGGCTTCGTCCGCAATATGCTTGCGCTCAATGGCTTGCTCTGCAACCTGCTCCGATCTGACGGCCCGCTCCGCCAAGTGTTCCGTACGGATAATACCACGCTTCAGCTTCTCAGCAGCAATGACGCCATCTTGGAGATGCTCCGTACGAATCGCACCGAGCTGAACATGCGCTTCGGCAATCGCACCTCTAGCCAAATGCTGGGCGCCGATTATTTCATTCTGCAAATGTTCAGCCTGAATGGCCTGATCCGCTATTTTCTCAGAGGTTACACTGCTGTCTTGCAGTTTAGAAGCATCTACACTGTTGTCTGCCAGCTTCTCTTTGTGAACAGCGCCAGCTGCCAATTTGGAACTGGATACAGAGCCATCCGTTAAATGCTTATTCTGGACCGAGTTGTGCCGTAAATGCTTTTCATCCACAATGTTATCTGCTAATTTATCAAAAGTAATAGAAGCAGCCTGCAGCTTAGCACTAGAAATGATATCGTCCGCCAAATGACCGCCTTCGATCACTCCCGCGTTGATATGCTTGCCGTCTATAATACCTTCGGCTAATTTAGCCGTCGTGACCGATTCATCCTGCAGCTTCGCGCTGGAAATCACGAGATCCGCCAAATGGCCGCCTTCGATCACTCCCACGTTGATATGCTTGCCGTCGATAATGCCTTCGGCCAATTTAGCCGCGGTCACCGATTCATCCTGCAGCTTCGCGCTGGAAATGACTTTATTCGCCAGGTGATCGCCTTCAATCACTCCTGCGTTGATATGCTTGCTGTCAATACTACCTTCGGCTAATTTAGCCGTGGTCACCGATTCATCCTGCAGCTTCGCACTGGAAATGACATCGTCCGCCAAGTGGGTGCTCTCGATCACTCCCGTATTGATGTGCTTACCCTCAATAATACCGTGCGCTAATTTAGCCGACGTTATCGATTCATCCTGCAGCTTTGCGCTGGAAATGACTTTATTCGCCAGATGATCGCTTTCAATCACTCCTGCGTTAATATGCTTGCTATCTATAATACCTTCGGCTAATTTAGCCGTCGTTACTGATTCATCCTGCAGCTTCGCGCTGGAAATCACCCGATCTGCCAAATGATCGCTTTCAACCACTCCCGCGTTGATATGCTTGCTGTCAATAATGCCTTCCGCTAATTTATCCGTAGTCACCGATTCATCCTGCAGCTTCGCACTGGAAATCACTCGATTCGCCAAATGAGCGCTTTCGATCACGCCAGAGTTGAGATGCTTGCTGTCGATAATACCTTTGGCTAATTTAGCCGCGGTGATTGATTCGTCTTGCAGCTTCGCACTGGAAATCACTTGATCCGCCAAATGGCTGCCTTGGACTGCTCCAGGTTTAATGTGCTTGCTTTCGACGATCAGTTCAGCCAATTTAGCGTTTGTAATCGCACCATCCAGAAGCAGCAATGTGTGAATCGCACCATCCGTGATATGTTCAGCTTGAATCGCCTGTGGAGCGATATGATATCCGGTTACCGCAGCCTCCGCCATGTGATCGCCATGGATAGATGCTTTCGATAGATGCTTCGCTTCAACAGATTGTCTGGCCAGCTTCTGACTTGTAACCGCTTGATCTGCCAATTCATTCACGGTCACAGATCGAGGAACCAATTTATCTGTTGTAATGGATTCTTGTTGCAGATGAAAGTTCTCAATAGCACCGTCCGCGATATGTGTCCCGTCAATTTGGCCTGGAGCTATGCTTCGTGCCTGCACACTGCCGTCAGCCAAATGTTCATTGAATATGCTTTGCGGTTGAAAATGAACGGAAGTGATGCTGCCATTGGCTATCTTTTCTTCCGTAACCGATTGATCTCTCAGTTTATCAGTGGTAATGGAGGCATCCGTCAGCTTTGCTGTATCAATGCTGTAGTTGCCTATATGCTTTGCCTGTACAGCCCCGCTATGGAGTTTCTCCGAAGTAATCGCTTGATTGTCAATCAGCTCAGTGGTAATGATCAGTTCTGATAAATGCTGAGAAAGAATCGAGCCATTCGCTATTTTCAGCGAATCAATGGTTTGATCGGCAAGTTTATCTGCGGTAATGCTGTTATCAAGCAGCTTGCTGCCCGGTATGGAATGGTCTTGTATTTTGTCCCCTGCAATACTTTGACTTGCCACATGCTCATCATGAATCGCGCCATCGGCAATTTTATCCCGGGTTACACTGGCTGGAGCCAACTTGGAGTGCTCAATCGCGAAATCCTTGATCGCTCGGGAACCAATGCTTAGCGGCTTTATTTTGCTTTCATCAACAGAACGGCTGGCTATTTTCTCCGACGTGACCGCTTCTTCCACGATATCATCCGTATACACAACCGGGTTAATGAATTTACCTGTTTTGCGTTCAGAAAGTAATAAGAGCGGTGGGGCCGGAGTTGAGGTTGTTGATAAATTAGCTACTTTTGAAGATTTTACACTTTCCACAAGAGGAACCTTTCCCGTCATTTTAGGCTGCGGCTGTGGCTGAGATTCGACCGCCATAACCTTCGGAGGGGATTCTGCTTTATCCTGCTTGGCTGGATCAGGCAGTGGTTCATTATCGTCAAGCCATTTTAACTCGTTCGTACTGGAGTTCACTTTTTGCACATAAGGCCTTACTCTGCTGCTCTTACGCTTACTCATAGACTCCTCTCCATTCTCCCAAGAATTAGTCACTTGTAACATATTCAGTCCACGCCCGATAGGTACGCTAGCCTGTAAAAATGTGCACCAACCCAGAGAAATGGCCGAATCCACCAGGTATTCCGCAACTCCTTCCCTATTGAGGCTTCGGATAACTTGTTCGATCCCATCAGCACTGCTATCTAAACAAGTGCGGATTATGAGCAAAATCCTAGGCATCTATGCCCCTGTTGTCCTGTTCTATCAGCATCTGTACAAACCAGCAACCCTGCTTCTCCATAAGCTGAGAAGAAGTTCCAAATCTGAACCCAAGCTCCAAATGGAAAAGGAGGGAAGCTGATGGCGAATCCCTATGTGGGTATTTTAGTCAACGATTCCTTATACGCAGGCATTCCCCTAGGGAACACACAGTATGAAGCTATTCAATTCTATGAGGAGGCTGGCAAGCAGTATGAAGTAACCCCTTGTTTCTTTCGCATCCAGGATGTTCACATCGATACCATGAAGGTGCATGCTTACGTTCGTGAAGAGCTTCGCTACGAGCAGATGTGGCTGGAGCTTCCCAAGGTTATTCATAATCGAGCTGTTTATTTAGATCAAGCCTCCTATCAAACATTGGAAACATGGATACAGCAAGGCGTCATCTTGTTTAACAGATGGAATCGCTACAGCAAACTTCGCATTCATGAGGTGCTGCTGAAAAATGATACAATCCGGCCTCATCTCCCCGGTACCTATCCAGCAACCCTGAAAAACATGAAAATTATGATGTCAGCCTACGATTCTCTCATTATTAAACCTACCAATTCCAGTATCGGCCGCGGTGTTATGAAAATGGATCGCCAGCTCCGGAGCTGGCAGCTTATTTACCCAGTCAGCATGAAGCTCAGCAACAAAATCTATCGGACGGTCCGATTCCGTCAGTACCTCCCTCTAACCTTGCGGCGTAAAATTCAAAGCCGTACCTACATGATTCAGCAGCGCCTGCCGCTGGCAACCTTCGATGGTCGCCCTTTCGATCTCCGCATTTCCGCTCAGCGCGGCGCAACCGGAGAATGGGGCATAACCGGCATTGTCGCCAAGGTGGCCTCTCCCAAACTCTTCCTCACCAATGTAGCCCAAGGCGGCGAAGTTCGCTCGTTGCCCGATATTTTGACGGCTGAATATGCCCACCTCAACCATGAGCAGGTGCTGCGGCAAATTACCGATTTCTCATTGCTCGTCGCACAGCACTTAAGTACCGAACTCCCCTATTTAGCCGATATCGGGCTTGACGTGGGGATCACCACAGATGGCTTTCCTCTGTTTATTGAATGCAACGGCAAAGATCAACGCTACAGCTTCCTCGAAGCCGAGATGCAGGACATCTGGAAGGCTACCTATTTCAACCCGATTGCCTACGCCAAATTTCTGCTGAGCGGATGTACGCCCCCGTTGTAATGGCTCAATAAGCCCTTTCGCAAAAAAACACCGTGCCCTGTGCTTGTTAGCACACTGACACGGTGTTTGTTATTTGCTTGTTTGACTGCCAAGCACTTCTTTGACCTCGGCATTGAGCTTCTTCACATCGGGCACTTTGACCGCTTCGTCATTCAACTCATATTTTTGTTTCAGCTTCATGACCTGGCTTACGCTTTGATCAATCGTTTCCTGCGGTATTCGGCCTGACTTAACAGCTTCAACCAGCGCGGTAATGACGGCAATTACATTCTCATGTTCATGACCGACCATCACGATATTCGATCCGGCAAGAACAGCTTTCACGGCGGCTTCGCCAAGACCATAATTCGTGGTGATAGCCCCCATTGTCATATCATCGGTCATAATAAGCCCTTGAAAGCCCATTTCCTTCCGCAATAAATCGGTCATAATCGTCCGGGACATCGAAGCTGGATTGTTGGCGTCAATTTTGGGCAGCAAGATATGTGCAACCATTACGGCATCTGCTTGGTGCTTAATAGCTTCAGCAAACGGCACCAGCTCCAGCTTGCGCAGACGGGCAAGATCGTTCTGCACAATCGGCAGACCGATATGCGAATCCACGGATGTATCTCCATGACCGGGGAAATGCTTGACAACAGGGACCACCTTCTGATTCTGCAAGCCGTTCATGACCTGAATACCTTGAGAACTTACTGTGGCGGCATCAGCGCCAAAAGAACGATCCCCAATAACGGGATTTTTGGGATTGCTATTCACATCAAGATCCGGGGCGAAATCCATATTCAGACCATACGCATTCAATTCTTTCCCCAGCAAATGACCGATATTATAGGCTAGTTGTGTGCTGCCCTTCTTCCCGATCTCCTGACTTGTCGGTGTTTTCAGCAGTTCATCCGGCAACCTCGTCACTCTGCCGCCTTCTTCGTCAGCACCGATCCAGAGGGGCAGCTTATTGATGGAATTGCTCTTTTTCAAGCCATTCACCAATTCAACGAGCTGATTTGTATTTTGCACATTAGGTTTATATAAAATAATACCCCCTACATGCCGATCTATAAGCAGCTCTCGTGTGGCGGCATTCACACTGTAGCCGTCAATCCCGGCAATAATCATCTGCCCGATCTTCTCTTCCAGAGACATCGTCTTGATTAGACTGGCAGTCGTCGGTGCTGGCGTGGAGACAGGCTTCACAGTGGGTGCTGGCGTAACAGCAGCTGTTGGTGAAGCACTTGCCGTCACCGTCGGTATCGCCGTAGCTGGCGGCTCTGAGCGGTGAGAAGCACACCCCGTCATGACAAGGGAAAGAGCGGCGAAAACCATCATGCTTCCAACGGTCATTTGCATATTTTGCTTCATATTTAAGATCGCCTGCCTTCGTTTATCATACCTACCTCTTTGACGAAACTCTGCTTCATTTGGTTGCAACGATTAATCCTCGCTTCTTAGCTCCAGAAGCATCCATTTCAACAGGATATAAATACCATAATACCCCAAGTAACCGCCTGTAATCAGAAAATAGTTGTTTGCGAAAACAGCATGAATATTCGTCATAAATACGGTCTCATCTCTAATAATCTCATACACAGCCAGCGCAGAGATAATAGCAAATACATAAGCGCAGCCAACCGCCAGTGCATGGAAGATGACGCGCATAGAAGCAAATAGCCAGGCCATGATGAGCATGCATGGCGGTACTAACAGGATCAACAACGTAATCACAATGGACATTTCACATTTCACCTCACTATCATCATTGACGATTTCCGCACCGGAAATACTAATGACAGCCCATTCCCCTTTCTCTGAACCTTGCAGCCCGCCATACCTGCGGGGGATTATAAGCTCAACTAGCCTTTCCACTTGGAAAACAGCCGCTAGGCTGTTTTTTCTTGCGCTTACCTCCTCCTACCTTCCCTATTCGACAATTGATTCTTTTACCTTTCTGTGGCAAGATTAGCGAAGAACGAATTATAGGGATCTTTCATCCGAACATGAAGATCGCCTAACCACGAATTGAACAGGAGTAATTGATCTATGTCTAAACCGTTTTTTCGATTGCTGACGGAGCTGTCCTCACGCAAATGGGTGTCTCAATTGACAGGGGCATTTGCCAGATCCAAAGCAAGCCGGATGTTCATTTCTCGATTTGCCCAAACGTACGGCATACGTATCGAAGATGCTGAAAAGCATGTCAAGGAGTACAGGTCCTTGAATGACTTTTTCACGCGCAGATTGAAGCCCGGTCTACGTCCGATTCACGAAGATCTGACTCGTGTCGTCAGTCCCGTTGACGCCATGATTACAGGAATTGGCGATATTAAGGAAGGCCTGATCGTCAATGTCAAAGGTCAGGATTACACCATTGAAGAACTGCTTAATCGTTCACCGCGCACGGTCAACTATAAGAATGGCTTTTACTTCGTGCTGTACCTCAGCCCAACCGACTATCACCGCATTCATTCGCCGATTACTGGCGATATTCTTGAGAAAGAACATGTGCTTGGCAAGGTTTATCCTGTCAATGAATTCGGACTTCGTCATATGAAGCGCGTGCTCAGCCGCAATGAGCGACTGATTACTTTTATCCAGCATGAAGCGGGTGAAGTGGCTGTTGTCAAAGTAGGCGCACTCAATGTAAGCTCCATCCAATACGTTAAGCCTCTGCCTAAGACACTTGAACGTGGTCAAGAACTGGCGTATTTCGAATTTGGTTCAACGGTCGTGCTTCTCTTTGAAGATGATATGTTCGAACCGCGAGCCGATCTGATGCTTGGCTCCAAAGTGAAAATGGGAGAAGACCTCGGACGTTTCCTAGATAAAAAGTAAAGGGAACTGTATTCGCGAGAGGAGAGAATCATGGCTGCTATCAGCACATCATCTCCGGAACCAGGCTCCAAAAGCCTGCAGGGAGCCGGAGACATCAAACCTACGGTTTATCGCATTTTATTTGCAATCGGTCTTGTCCACTTGCTGAATGATTCCATTCAATCCGTTATACCTGCGATTTTTCCTATCCTGAAAAGTGAGATGGGCTTGAGCTACACCCAAGTAGGCTGGGTACAATTCGCCATCAACTTCACGGCTTCCATTATGCAGCCTGTCGTTGGCTTGTATACGGATCGCAAGCCGTCGCCCTACATGCTGCCAATCGGTATGACATCTACGCTCATCGGGATGCTGTTGCTCGCTTTCGCCCATTCCTACTGGGTCGTTTTACTGTCAGTGTGCTTCGTAGGCTTGGGTTCGGCTGCTTTCCATCCTGAAGGCTCCCGTGTCTCCCATATGGCTGCTGGCGGACGCAAGGGCTTGGCTCAATCGATTTTCCAAGTTGGCGGCAATGCCGGCCAATCCTTAGCCCCCATCATGACCAAATGGATCTTTATCCCGCTTGGACTTTTTGGCTCCATCTGGTTTACGGGCGTAGCGGCCATTGCCATTGCGGTACAATTATACATAGCTCGCTGGTACAAAGGCATCCTGATTTCAACACCGGTCAAAGCCAAAACGATCGTTAAACGAACTGTGAATCCTCAGCAGCGCAAGCGCGTCATGTTCGCCATCTGCCTCCTGATCTTTCTCGTATTTATTCGTTCGTGGTACGGCGCTGCAATGAGCGGATTCTTCGCTTTTTTCTTGCAGGATTCCTATGGCATTACCATTGACCGGGCGCAGGACTTCATCTTCCTATTCCTTGCTGCGGGAGCAGTCGGGACGTTCTTTGGCGGTCCGATTGCCGACCGTTTCGGCAAACGCAATGTTATTTTCTTTTCAATGCTTGGCTCGGCGCCGTTTGCCCTGCTTTTACCGCATGTGTCCATCACTTGGGCGTATGTGTTGCTTGTCGTCACCGGCATGATTCTTTTATCCAGCTTCTCGGTAACGGTCGTTTATGCACAAATGCTGTTCCCCGGGAAAGTCGGGACCGTCTCCGGCCTTATAACCGGTTTAGCCTTCGGACTCGGAGGCATCGGAAGTGTCGTTCTCGGAAATCTATGCGATGCCATAGGTACGGCCCGCGTTATGGAATTATGTGCGTTTCTGCCGCTTTTCGGACTACTGACCTTCCTTCTGCCTTCAGACCGCAAACTCAAAGAATGGACAGAAGAACAAGCATAACAAAAAACCTTGTCAAGCCCGCTGATCATATCATCCGGTTGGCAAGGTTTTTTGACATTCAAACCATTATTCTTCCGTATCGCGCTGCTTCCGGCGGCGGGCTACACCTGACTCGTAGGCAGCCTCCATGACAGCTTCGCGTACTTTCTCTACGACAGCATGATTGAATACGCTGGGAATAATGTAGTATTCATTAAGCTCGTCCTCACTTACAACAGAAGCGATCGCTTTGGCCGCGGCCAGCTTCATCTCCTGGGTAATGCGCGAAGCCCGGCAATCCAGTACACCGCGGAAAATGCCCGGGAAGCACAGCACATTATTAATCTGATTCGGGTAATCCGAGCGGCCTGTTGCCATAACACGCACATACGGCTCCGCTTCTTCCGGCGTAATCTCCGGCGTTGGGTTGGCCATCGCGAACACGATAGGATCAGCAGCCATCTGCTTCACATCATTTGCTTTGAGAACGCCTGGTCCCGATAGACCGATGAAAATATCAGCGCCTACAATGACATCGGATAACGCGCCTTTTTGTAAAGTGGGATTCGTATTCTCCGAGTACCACGTCCAAGCTGAGTTGGAATAAGTTTCGCCGCGCACAATTGCGCCTTGCCGATCAACACCAATCACATTGGTCACACCAGCAGCTAGCAACATCTTCGTACAAGCAATACCCGCAGCACCGATGCCCGTAATGACAACTTTGCAATCTTCAAGCGACTTGCCGACCAGCTTGACCGCATTGAGCAGACCCGCCAGAATGACAACGGCCGTGCCATGCTGATCATCGTGGAAAACCGGAATATCAAGCTCATTAATTAATCTTTCTTCAATTTCAAAACAACGCGGAGACGAAATATCTTCCAGGTTGATTCCCCCGAAAGCTGGAGCAATCGCTTTAACCGTACGGATAATTTCCTCCGTATCCTGTGTGTCCAAACAGATCGGGAAAGCGTCAACGCCAGCCATCTGCTTGAAGAGCATCGCTTTCCCTTCCATAACTGGCATCGCCGCTCCCGGGCCAATATTGCCAAGACCCAGAACAGCAGTACCATCGGAGACGACAGCAACGGTATTTCTTTTGATTGTCAACGAATGCGCTTTCGAAGGATCTTCATGAATTGCCATACATACTCTGGCAACCCCAGGTGTATATACACGGGACAGGTCGTCCCGATTTTTAATCGGCATTTTGGGTGTCACTTCGATTTTGCCGCCCAAATGCATAAGGAAGGTCTGATCTGAAACGTTAATTAACCGAACGCCGGGAATCTCATTCAATGCACTGACAATGGACTCGGTATGCTCCGGGTCGCTCACTTTTACTGTAATATCACGCGTTGTCGTTGTTTTACTGGCTCTTGTTACGTCAATCGCAACAATATCGCCGCCAGCATCTCCGATTGCCGTAGCAATCTTGCCGAAGGTAACCAGTTCTTTATGTATTTCCAATCGCACGATAACACTGGTGCCTCCACCATTTAATCCAGCCATACCAAGGATCACTCCTACGAAAAATAATTAATTGACCACATGTTAGATCATAGCACAATATAGCGGTCCTGCCAAAATCATTTTAGTCACTAGCGCATTTGAAGCGATGCGAGCTGAAGTCGATCTACGCCAGCACGTATCTCTTCTTCCGTCAGATGGGCATAACCGAAGCAAGCTCCGGCCTGCTCAGGGAGAAGACCATAGGAGCCGGCGTCGCTCCATCTGACGCCTAAGCTTCGGCATTCGGCTGCATATCTCGAATAGCTGGCGGCATCGCCACGCCACCAGCCGAATAGATGCAGCCCCGCATCGCAGTCCACCCAATCAAAGAGGGTGGACAAATGTTCCTGCAGCAGCGATTGCAGGAGATGGAACTTGCCCGCATAGATCCGCCGCATCCGACGCAGGTGGCGCTCGTAGCCGCCACTCGCCATGAAAGCGGCGAGCGAGCGTTGTTCGAGCAGCCCCGAAGGATGCGGCTCGTACAGCCGCTTCGCGGCTACAAAGGCGCCGAGCAGCGCCTCCGGCAGCACGACATAGCCGATGCGCAGGTCCAGCAGCATCGTCTTGGAGAAAGTGCCGATGTACACCACTCGGCCCTCTTGGTCCAGCACCTTGAGCGGCTCAATCGGCCGCCCGCGGTGCCTGAACTCGCTGTCATAATCGTCTTCGACGATGACAGCGCCCTGCTCCGCCGCCCAGCGCAGCAGCTGCTGGCGGCGCTCCAGGCCCAGCACCGCCCCCGTAGGGAATTGGCGGCTGGGGGTCACGAACAGCAGCCGCGCCTTCCACGGCTGCGGGACCAGCCCTTGCCCATCCACCGCCGCGTGGATGGGCAGCCCGCCCACCGCGCGCACAGCGCGGGCGGCGCCTTGATAGCCAGGGCGCTCCACAATGACCGGATCGCCTTCGTTCACAAGCACCTGGGTCAGCAGCGCAATCGCTTGCATCGACCCATTGACGATGACGATGCGCTCGGGAGGCGCATCGATGCCCCGCATTCGCCTTAGGTGCTGTGCGATCGCTTCGCGAAGCGCATAATGCCCCTCGGCGACGTGGGCTTCCTCCTGCGGCGACTCCGTCATGCGCCGCACCTGCTCGTACATCCCGCGATTCCATAACTCTCGCGGGAACTCATCCATGTGCGGATGTCCTACCGCAAACGAAATGACGGGCTGCCCACTCGCTTGCCCTTGATTTCCCTCGGTCTTTGGCACCCGGTCGTCTTCTTGAACACGCCTCGCCCAGTCCGATAACCGGATGGACTTCTCTTCGTGCCCTTCCTTCTTCCGCGGACCGCCGCCGGCATAGACAACATAAGTTCCTCTTCCTACATCGGCCTTCAAATACCCTTCTGCAATCAGCATATCATAGACTTGATTCACCGTCCCTCGCGACAACCCATACAAAGCAGCCAATTCGCGGCTTGACGGCAGCTTTGTATGCAGCGCTAATCGACTCTCCAGAATCTCATCATGCAGCGCATGATACAACGCGGCATACTTGCTCGCATATTGGATTCGATAGGAATGGTAGGGCAGATGAAAATCCAAACGTACTCCCCCTTGCGTCATTATTTACTCCAAATGGAACTATGATCCGCTATATAGCCGAAAACGGCCTAATCTCACTCCAATGGGAACTACGATCCTCTATTCCACCATTTCCCACTCAAAACCAGCCATTTCCGCCCTAATAGCGGACCTCAGTTCCTTTTCATGCTACTTTTACCCCGTTCTCCACCATTTAGCGGAACACAGTTCCTTTTCGTCATACTAGTCACAGTTTCGCAATCCGTTCAGCTTGGTCATGTCATCCACCACTCACTCTGACATTTCCGCATTCGGCTCAGCTTGGTCTTGGTCCGGTCTGGTCCGGTCTGGTCTGGTCTGGTCTGGTCTGGTCTTGGTCATCCACCACTCCCACTGACATTTCATAGTCCCAAATGGAACTATGATCCGCTATATAGCCGAAAACCGCCTAATCTCACTCCAATGGGAACTACGATCCTCTATTCCACCATTTCCCACTCAAAACCAGCCATTTCCGCCCTAATAGCGGACCTCAGTTCCCTTTCATGCTACTTTTACCCCGTTCTCCACCATTTAGCGGACCACAGTTCCTTTTCACCATACTAGTCACAATTTCGCAATCCGCTCAGCTTGGTCATGTCATCCACCACTCACTCTGGCATATCCGCATTCGGCTCAGCTTGCTCGGACCACAGTTCCTTTTCGTCATACTAGTTACGGTTTCGCAATCCGCTCAGCTTGGTCATATCATCCACCACTCACTCTGACATTTCCGCAATCGGCTCAGCTTGGCCTGACCACAGTTCCTTTCTCCATACTAGTCACAGTTTCGCATTTGGCTCTCGACCACGCCCCACTCACCAACCGCGCCTTTCAAATTGGTATATATAATTATAACTAAATTGGATCTTTTTAATATTCCAATTTTCCATTATGCTAACTAAAAATCTCATCTATTTTGCACGTTGACAAGGAGAACAAACACAATGAACTTACAGTCTTCTATTCTAGAAGGAACACGTGTTGCCCTGCTTCCGATGCAGGAATCGCATATCATCAGCTTGACCGAGGCTGCCGCTGATCCGAGAATCTGGGCCCATATGACGCCGCTGCTTCGCTCTGAGGATGTTGAACGCTTTGTCCAGCAAGCGCTGGAGGAACAGCAAAATGGACTTGGCATTCCTTACAGCGTCTACGACAAGCATACGGACACTTTTGTTGGCAGCACGCGTTTGTTCGATATTTCCATCCCGCATCGGAATTTAGAGATTGGACATACCTGGTATAACCCCCTTGTTTGGCGGACTCGCGTCAATACGGAATGCAAATATTTGTTGCTCCGCCACTGCTTTGAAACGTTGAACCAGCTGCGTGTGCAAATTAAAACGGACCTGCGGAACGAACGCTCACAAACCGCCATTGCCAGACTCGGAGCGCAAAAAGAGGGGATTCTCCGGCAGCATCGCGTGCTTCATGACGGCTATATCCGCGACACTGTTATGTTTAGTATCCTCGATAAAGAATGGCCGGATGTGAAGCAGCGTTTGGAAGGATTTTTGAATCAAGTCAGAGTGTAAGTGCAAGTGGCCAACCATCCAGAAAAAAATTGCTTCGCGCAGTGACGTACACCTATGAAAGTGGTATAATAACTGCAAAAAATGAATAGCTCACTGGAAGGAATGACCCACTCTTATGAATCCTCTGGCACGACAGTTAAACGAGACCCTGGAACGTGAAAATTCTCACGTGCATGACATGCTTTCTGCATTAGGTAAATCGATTTACTTCCCGAAAGAAGGCATTCTCAGCCAATCGGCTGAAGCAAAAGCGAAGGCCAAGAAATTCAATGCTACTATCGGTATTGCGATCGAAAATGGTCAGCCCATGCATCTGAAGGTCATTCAAGACACATTATCCACCTATGCTCCAAAAGATATATATGAATACGCTCCGCCTGCTGGTAAACCAGAACTCCGTACGGCATGGCGCAAAAAAATGCTTGAAGAAAACCCTGATATCGGCAGCAAGCTTATCGGCAACCCGATTGTCACGAATGCGTTGACGCATGGTCTGAGTATTGCGGCTGACTTGTTCGCCGATGTTGGTGACGCTGTTATTATCCCTGATAAAAACTGGGAAAATTATGAGCTGACTTTCGAAATCCGTCGCGGTGCGCAAATCGTGAACTATCCGCTTTATAACGACAACATGCGGTTTAATGCAGAAGGCCTGCGCGAAGCTCTGCTAGCTCAGAAATCCAAAGGCAAAGCGATCGTAGTCCTGAACTTCCCGAACAACCCAACTGGCTACACGCCTGATGCGCAGGAAGGCAGAGAAATTACAGCTGCAATCCAAGATGCGGCTGAAGCTGGCATCAATGTGGTCGTCCTTACTGACGATGCATACTTTGGTCTTTTCTTTGAAGGCTCCCTGCACGAGTCCTTGTTCGGACAATTGGCCGATCTTCACCCGCGTGTGCTCGCTGTCAAAATCGACGGAGCTACCAAAGAAGAGTACGTATGGGGCTTCCGCGTTGGCTTCATCACATATGCAGGCCAAAGCGAGGCTCTGCTTTCGGCTCTCGAGCAAAAAACGATGGGCATCATTCGGGCGACCATTTCCAGCGGTCCTCACCCATCGCAAACATTCGTCCTTCATGCGTTGAACTCGCCGGAGTTCGCTCAGCAGAAGCAAGAGAAATATGAAATCATGAAAGGCCGCGCCAACCGTACCAAGTCCATTCTGGACAGCGGCAAGTTCGATGAGGCATGGGGTTACTATCCTTTCAACTCCGGCTATTTCATGTGCTTGAAGCTCAAAACCGTTGATGCCGAAGCCTTGCGCGTACACTTGCTGAATCAACATGGTGTAGGTACGATCGCACTAGGAGCGACTGATCTGCGCGTAGCTTTCTCTTGTATCGAAGAAGGCAACCTTGAAGAGCTGTTCAACCTTATTTATCAAAGCGTTAAAGAAATAGAAACAGTTGCTGCAAGCAAGTAGCTAATCGCCTGAAGAAAAAGAAGCCTCCAAAACCACTTCTGTGGAGTTGGAGGCTTCTTTCCTTTCATTACTTCGCTGCATCCGGATAAACATCAACGGATATCATTTTCCCATTTGCCGTAATCATCGTGGCCGTAAAGGAAACAACTTCCACATTCGATCCATCTACCGCAGATTTGGCCGCCACATAGATGTACTTGGCATCGCCGCGGTTCAATTGAATTGGATTCAATGTCGGATTAGCATTGGGAACGGTGGCAAATACCCAATCGGTTGGATCTGTTCCTGCTGGGACTGGGGTCACTGCGTTCGTTTGATTATTCATATTGTTGACCCCTGAAATATTAGATTCAATAGCCAGATAACCTGAGCCTGGCACGATATTATCAGAAGCCCATCTTATATTGCTAATGAAGGTTTGGATGCCGAATACAGGCGCAACTCGGATGACTGAGCTATTTTTAAACGTGTTATTCCCATATTGATCTGTCAGCGTGATATTGCTAAACGTCTGCTTCTGATTGAGTCTTCCTGTATCGTTCCCTGTAAAAATATTGACGCCGGCTTTCAATTGCGATAACCAAATGATTCTTGGTTTGCCATTAAAGGTAGCCGTCAGGGAACTCGCAAACAAAGCTTCTTCCTTAATCGCAATGTTATCCATTAAAGAATACTTAACTCCCGTGTAATTGGAAGGCTTGAAAAGTACCGCAATGCTTGTTGTACCCACATCTTTACCGCGAATGGCGTATCCGTCAAAATCTTTGGCTACAGCGCCATCCGCTTTCGTTTTATTCACAACCGCTGTCGCTTGCATATTGGAAGAAGTAACAGCTTTCACATGATTGTTAGGGATTTGTACAACATTTCCACCCGAATCCTTCGCTGTAATTACAATTTTCCCAGCAAAGAGATTTTCCAAGGCATAGCCTTCGGTCGAATAGACACCTTTGACAACTGTCGATGCTCCCCCTTGCAGAATCCCGCCGATTTTATCTACGGCATAAATGCCATTGGCAAAAGGTGTGACCGCATAGGTAAGATTATCGGATTCCTTCGCTTTAATCAGTTGGGTCGAACTGATTGCTGTTGACAACAAGGATGCATTCCCAGCAGCAACTGCTGCTCTGTCGCCTTTGAACAATTGAGCTGTGAGCTGGTAGCTGCCTTCGTTGTTATCGCCCATATTAGCGGTGAACAACAAATCCTTGTCGCGATAACTGCCAATTTCAGTCGCTCCTGGGTTGTAAGCATCACGTGTTGCATCTACGCCGTCAAGAATCAACGTTTTATTGGTTGTCGTATTTAAAATGGCTGTGTTATTTGGCGTGCCGTCGGCTTTCCATGTAAAGCCGCCTTTGGAGAAGTAAACGGCATCCGTTACAGAACCCGAAGTTTGATTAAACGTCAACTGCACCGTGTATCCTGTGTAATCTCTATCGAATTCTTCACCGTATTGGTCCCTGTATTTCAATCGGAATATGTTTTCAGTTTTGCTATCGGTTAAATCAATCGAAGGCAGCATCTTCACTTTCGGAACGACCGAAAGGAATACGGTATTCGGATAACGTTTAGCTACAATGCTGGTACGAGCGGTCGTGCTTTTCCCACTTGGCGTTACCTTCGCTGACACTGTCAGTTGGCCGCTTCCTCTCTCCGGAACTAGTTTGAGATCAGAGATGCGAATCTTGCCGCGATTTGCGCCACTCTTTTCAATCCCGCCCACCACTTTACCGGCAGCATCCTTCGCACCTACCGTCACAGAGCTGACACCATAGCTATAGATCAGGATTTTGTCCGCGTTATTCACAATTTCATCGGTATTAAGCAGGTTCCCAGCCTTATCCTTTACCGTGATTGGAAGATAGACATCCTCGTCACCAATGGCAATTGTATTCGGGAAGGCCCCTAAAATAACCTCATAAGGAACTTTTGCCATCGCTACCTTCAGCGTCTTAGAAGCCGGGGAACCCGATAAAGCGGCCGAAAGTGAAACCGTCACTTCCTGATCGCTGAATAAGGTAAGGTTCGAAGCGGCTTTAAGCTTCAGTTCAGGAATACCGTCTCCGGTTTCATCGGCTACGAAGCCAAAGCCTTGCGGAGGTGACGTCGCCGTAGTATCAATAACGCCTGAACCATTCGTATAGGCCATTGCATAAGTCTTCAATACATTCAAATCCGTGACTTGAAAGCCATACTGGTCAAAAGCTTTGAAAGGAATCGTTGCGGTATCGCCCGCTTCCAGGCTCGTCTTGCCATTGGCGTACGCGATATCCCCTAATTCCACCTTGGCAACGGACTGAGGATCACCAACTGTAAACGTTTTCGTGATCTGTGGCGTATACTCTGGCGCATTGATGCCAACGTAGAAGGTTTGATTTCTGGCTAGCTTATTTGCATAAACAGCACTTGCAACATCAATCGTTAAGGATTGACTATCACCGGCAGCAATCACATCAAGCTCTGGGCTCGTATACATACTGAAACGCGTCGCATTGATGTCGGATACTTCGTTGTATTGATTCGTCGCTTTAAAGCCAATTTTGATTTTACCTTGAGCAACCGTATCCGATGCGGTTGTAAACGCAATTTTGCTGATTTTCTCATCGGTAACAGCCACATCAGCAGTCCCTTTATCGACCGTCAAGCCACCGTCTTTGACAGCTTCGAGCTTAACGGTGTACGTGTTCTCCGTCATTTTGGCATCAAGGGTAATCGTAACTTCGTTCTTGTTGGTATTCCATTTCTGTGCACCTGTTGCCACAGAGCCCGTGAGTCCGCCGCGCAACACCGAAACGGTTAATTTCGTTGTGTCTGCAATCGAACCGTTTAATTTCACGAGCAGCGTTTTGGCGCCTGTTGCTTTGAACTCGGCGACGGAAACTTTGGTTATCGTAATAACCGGTCCATTCGTTAAAATAAGCTGATATCCGGTATACGCGGCATTCACCAGCAGCTCTCGATTCGCGGCTATCGTGAAATCCTTCACACTAGCAATGAAGCCTGCTTTGATAGCGGCAGCAATGTTGCCTTTGGCCCAATCCGAGACGGTACCCGTCACCGCGGCATTGACATCAGGCTGAAGCTTAAATACACGTGCAAAGACTGCAGCCACTTGTTCAATGCTTACGACACCGGCTGGATGAAACTGATCCGCTGATATGCCATCCATGAAGCCGGCTTTGGCTACGGCACCAATATAGCCGGTTGCCCAGCTTGCGCCTTCCAAATCGGTGTAAACGGCACTGGCTGCTTTATCTTCCGCAAGTCCGCTCAATACGACGATGATCTTCGCCAATTGCGCGCGTGTCATCTCTTTATCAAGCCCTGCTGCTCCTGTTTCATCAATCCCGTCCAAAATGCCTTTGGCTTTCAAAGCAGCAAATTTGGCTTGTGCATCCAAGGGTGCTGCGCTTGGGCTGGGAGATGGCGCTGCCGGCTTAGCTGTTGGGCTAGGCGATGGTGAAACCGCAGGTGTTGCTGCCGGACTTGGGGCTGGACTCGCCGCTGGCGATGGAGCCGGACTCGTTGCCGGAGAAGGACTCGGGCTTGCCGCTGGGGTTGCGCTAGGCGATGGGGGTGATGTCACCGTTGGTGCTGCATCTGCATCCACATATTGGAAGGATGCTATCATCGTAAACATCATAGCCATGATAAGTACGATCGATAACTTTTTCTTCATAACGAATCGTTTCATATTTTCCTCCCTCCATACTTACAAAACTAAACAATTCCTTTTTGCCCCTTAGCTTCTACCTTTGCAAGCGCTTTCTAATTCGAGAGCCTCCTTCCTCTCTCTTTTCCAAATCATAGATTATCGGAGAGAGGACAACATACTAGTTATTTATGTGGATATTAAACAAACTTAAGGTGCTCCACTTTTTTCACAATGTCTCAGCTCGATTATTATGCTTCTATTTTACAGGCCTCTACCATCAGCAGAAGCGTCATAGATTGACCGTAAGGCATCGGGCATTGCTTAATATTGCGGTAATAGTCAAGATCATCCTTCAAGCCTGTACCATAAGAAACCCCATGGACAATGCCATCAGCATCAATTTTCCCCTTCACACCTTCAAGCGCCTTTAGACCAACAGCCTTATACTTCGGGTCCAGAAAACCTTGCCGCACAGCCTTCAAAATGCCGTAGGCAAACGCCGACGACGCTGAAGTTTCCAAATACGAATCCGGTTTGTCAAGCAGCGTATGCCATAGACCGCTCTCATGCTGCAGCAAAGACAAGGTGTGAACCTGTCGTTCCAAGGAGGAAATCAGGAATTGGCTGATTCCCGCCGGCAGCGAGGCGATTGCCAAATAATCAACAAGCCCAGCTGTATACCAGGAATTCCCTCGTGCCCATAGCGCTTGCGCAAAGTGATGGTGACCGATGAAAGTCCAGCCATGAAAAAACAAGCCTGTCTTCACATCCGTTAAATATTTCAGGTGAATCATGAACTGGCGAATGCTCTCCTGTGTGTAAACATCATTGTTCAAAAGTTCACCCATCCGAGCCACAAACAACACCGTCATATACAGCGTGTCATCCCACAGCTGACCTTCGTTCAGATTCCTTGTTACAACGTGCTGAAGGCCGCCTTCAGCCGTTCTGGGCATCTCTTCCATCACATACGTTACCCATTCTTGACATAGCTCCAGATACTGAGGATTTCCCGTTTCTTCAGCCAAATAACTCAGCGTCAGCATAGGGCACATCGTATTGACATTTTTTTCAGGCAAGCCTTCGGAAATTCGTCGATCAAACCACTGTATCAATTCGTCTCTGATCTCTTGCTTGCCTGTCTCTTTATAATACGAATATAAGGCAAATAGCCCGACACCTTGCGGCCATTCCCAATTCTCCATCGATACAATGCCAATGGCGACCTTCTCTTGGAACATCGGTTTCAGCTCTTTCATTTGTCGAATGAGCTTCGCAATGATATCTTCATACGCATATATCGCTGTTGATTTAGCCATAAATTCGCTCACTCCTTTTCCGAAATATTCGCCACTGCCTGTGCCCCCAGACGATCCTGCAGCTGCTGAAGGTATAAACTTCGGGGATTTACATGCGTTCCAAAGCTTTCCCAAAAGGCTTCTTTACGTACACGCTTGTCGTAAGCGTTAGGCAAAATGGCATTGCCTTTCGTTCCTACATGCCCAATGGCATAGTTCTGCGCGGTTGGCGGACTTTGACATACGAGTTCATTTTCCGTATTCCAAGCGACATAATTAGCTCCTGACCATCCATGCCCGCTCCCGAGCCAGCCACGGTCTTGAATATGGATACGCCCATTCACATTGTCGTACAAACAGCCCACAGACCAACGATGATGCGGCTCGCTCGTGTTATAGTCCTTGCGGGATTCACAATCCAGGAACACATTCGGTCCAGCAACCCTGGCATCCACGGCAAAAGCATGTCTCGCTGTTTCCGTATACGTACGTTGAACCAGCGTTAATTCACCCATCAGATGAACCGAGTAACGTCGGCCTCCGGTAATAACGCTAATGAAATCATAGGCAGCGCAATCCTGAATGGTAATCCATTTGGTATTGGTCCCCACTTGCACGAGCGCATGCTGGAGATGATAGCTGGTGATATTTCGTATCCAGGCATTTTGGACATGGTCCATGTAAATACCGTTAATGGCATGCTGCTCATCAGCCAAATATGCGGCTGGCCCCTCATTGCCGTCGATTCTCGTATCCGTGATGCTCGGATCATACTCGACATCTATTCGCAAATTTTCTACACCCACTTGTTCAATGCGCTGGGAATCCTCATATTTCATGATCGCTCCGCCGCCCCATCGTGTCTCGATGGCATTCGCCAAGGGAGCATCCACCGTGAGGCAATTTCCGGCAATTTGCGTGATCATTCGATCAAATTCAAGCTGAAAAGGCGGCCATTGGACGGTTCCCCCAGCCACGGGACGCAGGCGAATAGCATCCATGCCAATGGCATGAATCCAGCGGGCATTCCCATAACGGAACACCTTCACGGTATCGCCTACGGCAAATGCCGAAGCATCCTCAACATGGAACGAGCAAGCTCCCGAAGGGACGTATAGATCCGTCACAGCTGTTAAAGTGTGTGCCAGCAGCGTTGAATCTGGAGCTCCTGAGATTTGGATCAGATCTCGCTGAAGCGTGCCGGTCGCATAGAGCAGCGTGCCATCTGTACCCTCGCCTTCGCCTCGCAGAACAATGCCGCTTGATCGCAGATGAAGCGCTCCGCTTATCGGATACGTCCCTTTTCTCAGCACAATCGCTCCTCGCAACCCATCCTCGAGCTGCGGCAGTGCTGATAGCAAATCTATCGCTTGCTGAATATGCTGCGTATTATCCCCGGTCACGGGCTCCAGATAGATCATCGGCTTTGCCTCCGGCAGCTTGACGCCCCCTCCGCCATAACCACTGCTCGAGAAATCCAGGATGCGATTCCCTTTGTAGTCAGGGACGTACGTCAGCTTGCCATCCTCCGCCAAATAGACAATCTGGCTTGCCTGCTCCCTAGAGACCTGCGGGTCGTGAACGGTAAAGTAAAACACGTCATAATAGGTTTTGGCCTCCGCTGCTTCTCCCTTTATGCAGCATTCAACATGAATTTCATAGCTCCCTGGCTGAGCATATCCGGGCAGAACAAAGCCCCGTTCTTGATTGGCTTCCAGCTCCTGATCCGGAAGGCTGAAGACAATTGAACCTTCCGAAGCGGTGACCAAAGAAACCCTTGCCGTCGCAGCGAATGCAGGGTTTATGAATAACTGAGGATAGCTGCTGCCCGCTTCAAGCATAGCCGGTTGACCGATTTCCATCTGCATGGCTGGATGCTCCAGCCGAATGTCTGCTATGCATTCGGCTGGATCGTAGCTGTCAATAAAGAGGCTGGTCACTTGGGTGACCCCACATAAAGTGACGCTGCCATGGATTTGCGCAATTCCTGATCTATGAACGGTCAGCTCTCCACTCGCATCAATGGAAGCTACTTCTGAGCTGCTGCTTGTGAGCAAGATTTGTGCCGTCGTTAAATCCGCCGGCCGGCCATCTGTCAGCACCCCTTGCAAAGCAAAGCTCGCCTTGCTCGATACTTGCAAAGAGAGCGTATCCTCTCGGGCAAAAGAACCCCGAGCTGTTTCCGTGAACATGACTTGCTTCAATAAGGCTCCCGAAGGAATGGAGGGCTGGTCATAGACACCTATTTCGATCAATTGAAAATCACGATCTGGATCAAACAATTCCACCTCAAGGGCGACATATCTCCCCGTCACACGGGGAAATACGAGCCTATCTGTGGTGCTGATTCCGCCTTCTTCTGACACATCCCGCTGAGCAGCATCAAGCCACGAGCTTCGATCATCGGAATATTGAATGCGATATCCGCTGATAAAACCCGATTTTAATTGCAAAATGATCTGATTAAAAGAAACACTTTCGCCCAAATCGACCGTCAGCCACACACGTTTATCATCTTGTCGATCCTTGCCTGTTGGCTGCCAGAACGTATGTTTCTCTCCATCGACGGCATAACTGCAAACGGCTTCTCTTGTTTCAGAGCTTCCTATTACCGCTTTATGCAAAGCTAAATTCATTGCCATTGTGTTAAGTCAGACCTCCTAGCTTGCTGCTTGTACCTTGGGCAATCGGTATGACCATGTTCCAGGTTTCGGTGGCATCATGAAAGCCATTGGTGCCATCTGATGTAGCCGCAAATAAATGCGTGGGCTTCCCTTCCTGAAACAGGAAAAACGGTCTTTCCAAATTGCCCATTTGACGAACAATACCGTCGTCCCATAGAACACTCCTAGAATAAGCGAGCGGTTCTTTGCCGATTTCCCAGTTCAAGCCGTCTGCCGAATACGCGTGTATGCCGCCATATTTTTCTCCGCATAAATTTCCTTCCATGTCCTTGGCAAGCAGTTCATAGCCTTCAGGTGTTTGCCAAATAAATGGATCTTCCAAATGTACGTCCGGAGGAAAAAGCGGATTTTCACTGAGCACCCGATACGGTCCCTCGTAATGGTCAGCATGGGCCGCACCAAACGTCATTTTGCCATGAACATGACCTTCATATTTTCTGGCTTTATAAATTAACAGCACAGACCCATCTTCCCGGATGCAGGGTGCTGGATTGGAAGTCAGGAAACTATCAAATTTACCGGGTCTTGTTGCTAAAATAGGCGCATCCCGCCGTTCCCATGGACCTGTGACGCTATCGGAAACAGCAAGTCCAATTCGCTTGTTGGCGCGGGCAACGATACAACGCGGGTCGTCAAGACCATAGCCGTCTCCTGCGACAGGCTCTTTCAGCGGATGCGTTGATCCCATGTAAAACAGCAAGTATTTCCCTCCATGCTTAACGATTTGAGGGTTATGCGTGCTTCGGCCGTCCCAATATTCAGCGCCTCGCGCAGGCAGCACAACTTCCTGAAACGTGTAGGGCCCTTCCGGACAGTTCGAAACGGCACGAACGATTTCAGACTGAACAAGCCAGCCCGGATGCATAGGAAGAGCTTTCGGCCAACGGGAAGCAAATAGATGGAACCGTCCATCCTCCCCCTTAACGCAAGATCCACACCATACCCAATAACCTTCCATTCGGAAACCACCCTCAAGAGGTGCAGGCAATAACGTTTGAAACATAGCTCTCAGCTCCTTTATTTAATGGCCACGTGAGCCATCCAATTATAGACTTATCAAAATAATTTCCTTCAGATTCATTAACACGTCTCCGTTAATCTTCTCCGGTCTGATCGTTAAGACCAGCTCGGCTTCATCGGCGAACAGCAGCTGTCCAGCAGCATGCTCTTTAAACTCATATTCCCCGCCCGTAAACTCGACCGCTGCGCTTATCCGTTCCTGTCCAGCGGAAATAACAAATGCCCCCCCTGCGGATGGCTCGTTTGCGCCGTAAACAACCATCACCTTATAGCTTCCACGGCTTGCCACTCTGAAATTCCACTGCACATAATCCTCGATCTTATGCCAATCCCGCACATTGTCTCTGCCTTTTTTCCCCGTATCGAATCGCAATGTTGTCCCCTGAAGCTCCCCATCAAAAACACTTAATCGGTTAGAAACTCCGCCAAACACCACTTGGCATGTTTTGGCATCGAGCTCACCCTCGAACTCCAAAGCAATTACCGTGCAATAGGGGTCTATTGGATTCTGCGGCAATTGAATGGCCATATCTCCGTATGCATTGATTTTCCTCATCGGTAGGGGATCTTTGTGCTCATCTGCCAATAAATAGGCATGATGAATAGGATTCGGAATCCCCGGCACCAGCAATTCTCCTTGGGCAGGCCACTCCCAAACATGCAAAAATAACGTGTTTCCTTTGCGTGTGCAGCGCCCCCAGGGCATTTTGCCAATCGGACTTTTTACAGTACCATAGATGCTTTCACCGTTCTCTTTCAGCCAGCTGCCGATTTCTGCAAGCAATTCAAGCGATTTCGGGTCGAATGCCCCTTCGCCTGTAGGGCCAATATTAATGACATAATTCCCGCCCATACTAACAACGTTCGTCATGTCGCGCACAATGTCTTGGGGACTTCTCCATTGATGATCCGTTTGGTTGTAACCCCAGGAATGATTCAAAGTCGCAATCGACTCCCAGTCTCTTCGTGGAGCCCGAATATGCAGCTGATTGTCCCCTGTGTTCTCATAGTCCCCGAACCCTTCCCTTCGGACTCGGCGATTGACTAGGCATCCCGCTTGCAATCCATGCACCAAATCGACGAAATGCATCCCTTGCTCATCCGTGACCTTATGCCCGCAATCGAACCAGATGGTTCCAACCGGGCCATATTCCGTGAGCAGCTCAGTAACTTGAGGGTAAGCCTTCTCCTCCAAATACCGCTCATACCGGGCGCTTTTATCCGAATCCTTCACCCATGATTCTAGAGGATCATAAGCGCCTATGTTATCAGGAAAGTCCAAAGTATTCCCTTGTGAATCCGGATGATGCCAATCCATCGCATGGGAATAGTAGAGGCAGAGCGCCAACTCTTCCTTGCGGCACGCGTCTGCCAGCTCAGCAACCGGATCCCGGCCAAATGGCGTTGCTTTCACAATGTTATAATCGCTTACTGCCGAATCGTACATGGCAAAACCGTCATGATGCTTCGCTGTGAAGATCATATAATGGAAGCCCGCCGCCTTCACCGTGTGAACCCACTGCTGCGCATCAAATTGGACCGCATGAAACTGCCCCGCAATTTGTTCATATTCTTGAATTGGAATTTGCGCGCGCAATTGCAGATGCTCGGCATAGGCGGCATTCACCGTCTCGCCTTTCCAAATACCTCCAGGGAGTGAATACAATCCCCAGTGAATGAATACGCCCACCCTCGCCTCGCGCCACCAAGCAATCCGCTGTTCATGTTCGGCATCCAGAGGTGCATCTTGCACATGAATGAATTTCCGGCTATCCGCCTCCGCATTGTCCATCAAATCATCTTTTGTCGACATGCTGCCCTATCTCCCTTGTTGTTAGACTTCTTCATTTAAAATATCTTCGATCTCCCGCAAATCCCAATCCGATAACTTCACACCTGAAGCTTTGACATTTTCTTCAATCTGCTCAGGCCGAGAAGCTCCGATGATACAGCTCGACACATTGTCCAAACGCAGAATCCATGCCAAAGCCAACTGTGCCATACTTAGATCGTTGCGCTCGGCAATTGCGGTCAGCTTCTCAACCTTCGCCAGCTGCTCTTCCTTCATCATGTGCACAATGGCCCCGTTTTGCTGGGGATCTGCCGCTCTTGACTGATCCGGAAAAGGAGCTCCAGGCTTATATTTTCCAGTTAAAATGCCTTGTGCCAATGGGGAATACACCACTTGCCCGATGCCTTCCCTTTGACAAAGTGGGACAATTTCTTTCTCAATGCCCCTTCTAAACATATGATATTGAGGCTGGTTGGCAATAATTCGATTCAGGTTCATCGCTTTAGCCAAATGCACGCTGTCGAGCAGCTGCTCGCTTTTCCACATACTAACGCCTGTATACAGTACCTTGCCCTGCGTGATCAGATCGTCCAACGCCCGAAGCGTCTCCTCAAGCGGGGTCTCCGGGTCGTAACGATGGCATTGATACAAATCTATGTAATCTACACCCAGCCTTTTGAGGCTTGCGTCACACTGCTCCTTAATGTGCTTTCGAGAAAGACCACGGTCGTTAGGTCCCTCCCCCATTGGCACACATACCTTCGTTGCCAGAACGTATGATTCCCTCGGGTATTTGGCAAGGGCACGACCGACAACCTGCTCCGCTTCTCCCTTGTGATAAACATTGGCCGTATCGAACAGATTGATGCCTAACGCATAGGCTTTATCAATAATGGTTTCCGAGTGCTTGGCATCAATAGCCCCACCATAGGTCAGCCAACTCCCCAAGCTTAGCTCGCTTACTTTTAAACCGCTGCTGCTAACCGTCTATAAAACATGACCTAACCTCCATTCCTCTTTGAAAAGGCGGAAAAATATCCTCCGCCATCTGGTTTATGCTTTGATGTTACGCTCACCTCTATCATCCATCAATATCCGTTCTTACACTCGTATGTCTTTTTTTACGATTCTGGTACTGCTATGACTTTAAGGCAGCGATTATTTCCAACACTTAGCGGCCGTTTTCTCGTCGATAAGATGTCCTCGCTGAGCTTGAATGAGTTTCTCGACGCCCATCCAGCAAAACAAAACAACCGCACAGCCATAAAGCCGTGCGGTCATCTATTTCAAAACTATTGATTATACACTTCAATCTCATTTATCGTCGGTACTGCGCTAGCCGTACTCAGGTAGAGCCGCACATACCGAGAAGTAACGGGAGAAAATGCAATCGTTTTGCTTGCTCCAAGTGCCGTTCCAGATGTCCCCGCAATATCTGTAAAGGTCGTGCCATCATTGGAGGATTGCAGCTTGTAGGCCGTGACTCTTTGGAAGGTAATCTCTTTGACAATCACCTGATTGTATGTCGTGGCAGCGCCGAAATCGACGCTAATCCATTGGTTGCTCAAAGAACCGTTCGATGCCGACCAACGAGTCGCCGTATTGGCGTCAAAAGCCGCAGAAGCCGGATAGGAGTCGCTCCATGTCGTGGAGGCATTGTAGGTTTTACCTAAAGCGAGATTCCAGGGCGATGTGGAGGATGTGGTTGTTGCAGTCGCCGTGCTGCTTGCTGCAGATTGATTCCCCGCTACATCTTTGGCTTTTACCGTATAGCTGTATGTGGTTGAAGCTGTCAGTCCTGTGTCGCTGTAAGAGGTCGTCGTCGATGATCCAACAAACACACCCCCGCGGTACACATTGTACCCAGTTACGCCAACATTGTCAGTCGACGCAGTCCAGCTCAAATTGATTTGGTTGCCGGATACAGCCGCAGCCGTTAAATTGGTTGGCGTGGTAGGTGCTTGTGTATCGCCGCCTGCAGTATTTAATTGATTTTTGGCCCACATGAATCGAGCGAACGTAGCAAGGCTTGTCGTTGTTTTATTCGGCATATTCGCGTTAGCCAGCTTATCAAACATATCTGGACGAAGTGCCGCCAAGAAGATGTTGCCCGTCCGGGCATACGTGGTTGGCGCCCCGTGTCCGGTTCCGTCCGTCCCATCCACACGGCCAGCAAAATCGTTTGGCCCTCTCATCATCACGTCAGCGTACATGTTGGCAAAAGGCATCATCATAGATGAGGTAATGCCATATCGGCCGCTGAGGAAGGCTCGGTAGAAGCCCGCTACATCCAGACTGGCATGATTGGAATCTTCTCCACCCAACAGTGTTGGATTATAGCCCCAGTTGTAGGCTGTGTTGCCTTTGCTGTCCGTATAGGTTTGCTTGGCTGTATTATTGCTGAAGAACCAATTGAGATTCGTTTGAACAATACCGTCATATTGTGAAACGAGCGTTGGATTATCGCCAAGAACGGCATGTGCTGCGGCCAAATTTTGCAGACCGTAGGAGATCATCATCTGTTGATTCCATGGAAAAACACCGCCACTCATGTAAGGGGATTGTGTAGAGAAATAATATTTATTGCCATTGGATAGATCCAGCAAGGATGGGAAGAGGAATTGGTTGACCACATAGTCAGCCTCGTTCATGAACGTCATAGCGCGCTGCTTATAGGTAGCTCCATGGCTGTAATTGTCGCCAATGGCAACGGAGGTATTCCATATTGCCGGATGCTGCAGAATCAAATTGGCACAATAGGCAAGGTGCCCGACCGGATCGCCGTTTGCAGAATCAGCAGAAGCCGTCCCCGTATTATTGCCTGGCCATACAGGAGCGATCGTATTCGTCCAAACGGTTCGATGGCCATATGGAGCTGGAAGAATATCGTTTCGCTGGGACAGCAGCACATCGCAGAAATAGATCATTCGGTCAAGAATGGCCGTATCTCCCGTGATCTCATACATGAGACCCATGGCTTTAATATTTTCACCGCTTGTACCTTGCGCATATTCACCTTGCATGGAGCCTGTATTCGGCCAAACGACTGGTTCTACGCCTTGGATGTAGGATTTAAAAGAATTGATTTCATTCTGAGTGACTGGACCCGTGAAGCTGTCAGCAACCATAGGTCCAGCAGCGTGAGCTTTGAAGCCGGAAAGCAGGCCTGCACAGGTGAACACAAGCAAAAATACCATGAGATGCTTGTTGGGACAGGTAAATAAGCTCTTTGCAGTGGAGATCGGCATGATAAAGCCCTCTTTCACATTCCTCATCGGCTGAGGTATTGGCTGCCATACTGTGCTTATTGGGGATGAAACTTCCTTAGTTTGGGAACATAACACCTCCTTTCTTAAATCTTAAAGCGCTTTCAATCAAAAAGGAATGGCTCATACTAACCACTTCATTGCCAGCCCCACCTGTCTGTTAGCAGGTGGAGCATCTTAACTTCCTATTTCTTCTTCATGGCATCATAGGCTTCCTGATGAATCTGTAAATAACGCGGAAGCTTCATATTATCCAGATTTTTCACATACTCATCCCACTTTTTGTCGATGTCCAAATCCCCGATGATCATTCTTGCAGTCGTTTCTTTCCGGTAGTCATCGATGGTTTTACTGATATTAGCGATCTCATCCGACTGATCATTCGTAAAGAACAGCGTTGGAATTACGTTCTTTGGATCTGGCTTATAAGGCTCGTATTTATTCAGCGTCTCTTTGTACAAAATATCTTCCAGTGGATTTTTCGGATCAGCCGTTTGACCCAAACGCCATTCGTTCGAGCGCAGGGATGGTCCCACTTGTCCCCAAGTTGCGTTCTTTGCACCAGGTGAAGAGTTTCCAAGCACCGTATACTTGGCTGGTTTGCCGTTAATGCCAATATCGTTAGGTCCGGCAGCCTTCCACTCCATATCCGGACGGCCCAGCACAGCGCGCATCGTCGCTTCTTCCGAATACAAGAAGTCGGCTAACCGCATGGCGATCTCTGGATTTTTCATTTTATTCGTAATGACGAACGAGCCTGTTGTAATCCCTTGAGGGATATATTTAGACGCTTGAACGCCCCCAGGTCCTTTGAGCGGAGGAACAGCCACATAATCTTTCCAGCGTGGGCCTTCCAGCAAATTAAAGACGGTTGGATTTTGCGCCGGAATGGCGCCCAGAATCTCAGCATCCGGATTTTCGCCTAGTTTTCTCAACTGATTGCGATCTTGCGTGAACGATTGCGGGTCGATTAACCCCTCTTTAAACAGTTTATTGAGATACTTGAGTCCTTCTTTATATTCAGGCTGGTTGAAAGCGACCTTGATCTTGCCATCCTTCAGGAATTGCATGCTTCGATCACTGTCAATGAATGCCTGCATCAGATAGGTATCCACATACGAATTTGCGATGTTGGCTCCAACGAGCGGCAATTCGTCCGCTTTTTTATTGCCATTTGGATCTTTTTCTTTGAAAGCCTTTAGAACTTGATAGAATTCCTCTGTCGTCGTTGGCAGCTTCATTCCCACAGCATCCAGCCACTTTTGGTTCATCCACATTTTGGTGCTGTGCGTACAGTGGTAGCATTCGTTCACAGAGGGAAGCCCGTAGATATTGCCGTCAAAGTTCGAAGAAAGCTCCTTCGTGTACGGGAGGGATGCAAACATCTTCTTCGTTTCAACCCCGTACTTATCAATAAGCTTGTTAAGCGGAATGAATACGCCGTCTTTGCCGTAAAGCGACAGTTGAACAGGTGTAATATTAAAACCCAGATACACATCCGGGTAATCTCCGCTCGCCAAAGAAATATTCAGCTTCTGCTGCGGATCACTTGCTACGTCCCATTCAATATGGATATTCGTTTTCTCTTCCAGCCATTTGGTAAACTCATTAGTGGCGAAGTTTTCAACACTCGGATTTGTCCGGGACATTACTTTAATTGTCGTTTTCTCTTTAGTAATCGGAAGTACCCCTGGCGGATTTACAAGCTCGTTTTGAGTGGCCTCAGGCTGCGTGGTTGCTTCAGTTGCCGTCTCCGTCTTGTTGCAGCCACTTAAGAAAACGGTTGCACTTAGAAGTAAACATAATGCTGAACCCAGAAACTTCTTTCTCTGCATGCTTAATTCCTCCCTTTTTATTTCACTCATCTATGGTTAGCCCTTTAAGGAACCAATCATCATCCCTTTAACAAAATGTCTTTGGATAAACGGATACACCACAAGCACAGGAATGGTTGAAACAACAATCAGCGAGTATTTCAGAAGCTCTCTCATTCCTTCCCGCTGCGCGGCACCTACAACATCTGTAATGACTTCTTCATCAAAAGTGTTCTTCACCAGCACATCACGCAAAATAATTTGCAGCGGATACAGGTCCGGCGATTTCAAATAAAGCAGGGCAGCGAAATAAGTGTTCCAATGCCCTACCGCGTAAAATAAAGAAAGCACAGCGATGATAGGACCAGATAACGGAGCCACGATTTTGACCAAAAATTGGTAATCACTGCACCCATCCAAATGCGCTGCTTCAAGAAGTTCGTCCGGAATCGTCGTTTGGAAATACGTTCTTGCAATAATAACACTCATGACGCTCATAATGCCTGGAACAATGAGTGCCCATCGCGAATCAATCATCCCAAGCGACTTAATCAAAAGATAGTTCGGAATTAATCCTCCGCCAAACATCATCGTGAATACGAATAACGCCATGACCGCATTTCGGATATAAAAGTCTTTGCGTGATAACGGATAGGCTGCAATAAGCGTCATAATGACATTAAAAATCGTTCCCACAATCGCGTAATACATGGAATTCGCAAAACCAACCCAGATCTGTTTATGCTTAAACACAGCTTCATAGCCCTGAAAAGAGATATCGACCGGCCACAGCCATACTTTACCCGAAATGACAGCGGCAGATGAACTGAAGGAAGCGCTTATCACATAAATTAGAGGATATAAGACGGTTAGAGTAAACAGGCAAAGCATCGTGTAATTGGCAATGTTAAACAATTGATCGCCTTTGGATTCATGAATTCGGGTCGACTTCATCATCTTGCTGGTTGCACCTCTTTACCACAGGCTTGTTTGCCCTAATTTTTTGGCGACTTTATTCACCGTGAACAGCAAGATTAAATTAATTACGGAGGTGAACAACCCGATCGCCGAAGCGTATGAATACTTAATTCCTGTCGAGAGAAGACCGACCTTATACACGTAAGTGTCAATGACTTCGGAAGTACTTACATTCAGTGGATTTTGCATCAATAATACTTTCTCGAAGCCAACATCCATCATATTGCCTACGCTCATAATTAATAATATCGTTGCAACCGGAATAATGCCGGGAATGTCCACATGCCACATTCTTTGAACTTTCGTCGCCCCATCCATCACCGCTGCTTCATGCAGGGAAGGATCAATGCCAGCCAAGGCGGCTAAATAAATGATACAACCGAATCCCACATTCTGCCAAATACCGGACCAAACATACAAGGATTTAAAGTGATCCGGATTGCCGAAAAAGTCAATTTTATCGAATCCGGTTTGCGCTAACAGCATGTTTACGATCCCTGTTTTTGGATCCAACAGCTGCATAATAATACCGATCATGACGACCATGGAAATAAAATGCGGTGCATACGTAATCATCTGCACAGACTTTTTCATGAACGGACGGTTCACATAATTCAGGCAAAGCGCCAATAGGATAGGGAATGGAAAGCCTGCTAACAAGCCATAGAAGCTAAGGCCAAGCGTGTTCTTAATGACCTTCCAGAATTCATAGGAGTTAAAAAAGTTCCTGAAATGCTTTAACCCGACCCAATCACTGCCGAAAAACCCTTTATGAGGCACATAATCCTGAAAGGCAATAACCGCCCCATACATGGGTATGTATTTGAATATTAAAATGTACAGAATAGGCAGCAAGCATAATAAGTACAGCTGTGGAACTTTTCTCATGTTGCGAAACAGCTGTACTATGACGCTTGTTTTATGTTTGCGCTCGTTTCGAGCTTTGCTGACCGTTTTACTGACAATTTCCAAGTGATGCCTCCTCCTCTCATTTGTTAGATTCATCATAGTTTTTTGAGGAAGGGCGAGCATACTAGTTTTTTAAGCACCTATTCAACTAATTTATGATACTCCCCTGCTTTTGCATAAAATAGAAGGCCTATTCATGTGTTTCTTAGGAATCCCCTGACCAAACGGAACTACGATCCTCTATTTGACCTCAGAATCAACAATTTACCGCTGAAAGGGAACTAGGATCCCTTATTCCACCTCCCTAGGCTAAAATTTAAGTAAATGAGCTGAAATAACGTACCGTAGTTCCGTTTGACTAACCAAATGGCTAATTTCATGATGAATAAGGGAACCTAGTTCCCTTCGGGGTTCAATCAGGCTCACCTATCCAACATAAAAAAGAGAATACAAGGATTTAGCGCAGCTATGCAGCGTTCCCTGAATTCTCTCATATGTCTTATATATTAAGGAGAAAAGCCGATGTCTCCCGTCTTGTCCGGCATTCGTAAGGTAATTTTCGTACCTGGTTCGTCCTCATTATTCGTAATGGATAAGCCATATTTCTCGCCGAATACGATTTGAATACGGCTGTGCACGTTCACGAGGCCAATCCCTCCCTCTCGTTCCTTGCGCTCAGGAAATGGCGAATGAAGATGCTGCTTAATCAGCTTCGTTCGAAGCTCCTCCAGCGTGTCCGGCGCTATGCCGCAGCCATTGTCCGTGACGGTCACAACGAAATCCTCGTGCTCCATATAGGCATCGATGCGAATCCGATGGTAACTTTCGATCCCCTCCGGGAAGGCATGCTTGAATATATTCTCCACCAATGGCTGCAAGGTCAGCCTGACCATTTTCTTCAATAGCAGTTCTGGAGGAATCAGCACCTCCAACTCAAAAGGATGGCCCAATCGATAATCCATAATCGTCATAAATTGCAGAACATGCTTCAGTTCATTCGCGACGGTAATTTCCTCAAGATCAGCCCGAATCGAATAGCGCAGCATGTAAGAAAGCGATCGGACAATCTCTTTAATCTCCTGAGAATCCTGTACAACCGCATAGCAAACAATCGTTTCCAAAGTATTGTAGAGAAAATGCGGATTGATCTGCAGCTGCAGCGCCTGGAATTCAGCGGCTTGCCTTTTCAGCTGATACTCCTTATTCTTAAGCTCTTCCGCATACACCTGCTCCATCAGTTCCTGCAGTCTAGACACCATCATATTATAGCTGACAATGAGACGATCCATCTCGTCTGTCCGCCCGCTAATCGCAACATGTGTCCAGTCGCCTTTCTCTGTTCGGCGCATGCCGCTTTCCAGCTTTTTGATGGGCTGAACGATTGACCTCCCGAATCGGTAAGCGAGAATTAAAGCAAGGACCAATGCAAACGCACAGGTGATGAGCGTTGTCTTTCTAATATTCTTAACCGGAGCTTTAAGCTCGTTAAGCGGCATAGAAGCAACAAGCGTCCAGCCGGAGTAGTTGGACCTTTGATTGAAATGCACCCGTTCGATACCATCCGTATAGGTAAAAATGCGATTTTGATTTTCCTTCAGCTTCGTCAACAGCCCTTCATTCAGCTGCTTTCCAATCATCTCGGATTTCGGATGGTAGACGATTTTCCCGTTGTCATTCACGATATAGAAATAACCGGTCTCTCCCAGACGTATTCCCTTCCACAAGGTTGTAAGCTCTTCGATATTCAACTCAATGCCAACAATGCCTTTGAACACCTTCGACGTTTGACGATCCGAAATTTTGCGGGTAACCGCCAGCTTGCCGTCCAGAAAGCTCCAGTCCATAATCGTCAATTTACCGTCGTTATTCGTCATCTCCTTCAGAACATCCAGCTTGTCTTGAAAGACCGACTGGTTAAAGTCGATCACATCCGTATTATGGTCATAGATGCTTAAACCATTATAGCCAATTAAATAAACCATACAGATTTCTGGATTGTTAATAAAAAGAGGCTGAATCACCTTTTCCTTGATCGGGCGAATCGACAAAAAATACGAGACAAAGTTGTTTTTGTCCGTATTTAGAAATTCCTTTACATTCGTCGACGTGAGCATGGACAACGTGGCCCGATCATACTTTTTCAAATACATATCCGTATGATTCATGGCGTTATCCACAATTTGCGTCAGGAGCTCATTGGTTTGTTTATCTACTTCTTTGGACGACTGCACGTAAAGGACGAAGCCGACGATGGAAGAAGATATTACAATCACAATGACGAAATACGCGAACATTCTAGCTGCCAAGCTGGATCTCATTATTTGATCCCCAACATGCAGCGGTATTCACTTGGCGAGCAGCCTGTCATTTTTTTGAAAATCTTCGTGAAATACGGGTAGTTTTGATACCCAATGGTCACTCCGACGTCAACGACCTTATAATGCGGCATTTCGAGCAGCCGTTTGGCCATCTCGATCCGTTTTTTCATCCGATATTGCACAAAGGTTTCATTCGTCATTTTCTTAAACATATAGCTGAAATAAGTAGGCGCAAGCCCCATCTTCTCGGCTACTTCCTCAAGGCTCAGCTCCTCGGATATATGCAAATCGATATACGCCTTGGCTTCCTCAAACAGACTTTTTTGATTGCCGCCACGCCACAGGAACAGCTGATGATACAAGCTCACCAATTCCTGCTGCAAGTATACAATGGCACTTTCAATGGTGTTCAGCTGCGTTAAGGGAGCACTCGTCGTGAAGGTTACCATACCGTGTGCGTTCAGCTTCTTCACTACAATTTTCAAGCCATCGGCAATAATGCGTTCCAATTGTTCAACCTGGATGCCCTTGGTCAGATCCCCCTGCTTCCAAACGTCCATAAGGCCATGCAGCGCCTCCAAATCAGCGGACCAGATCGTCGATTCAACGCGCTCGAGCCACTCCTCTACTTGGAAAAATGAGATCGGCTGGGCTTGGTCCTGCTCCAATAGAAGTTTGTTCAGCACAGGGTACAGCTCATGTTCGGTAAGCGGTTTCAAAAGGTATTCCTTCACACCGTAGGTCAAACACTTCTGTGCATAGGTGAAATCATCATAGCCGGAAATAACCACGATAGGAACGTTGATCGTCAACTCCTGAATTTGTCTGCACAGGGCTAAACCGTCCATTTTCGGCATCCGAATATCCGTCAGAATCATATCTGGGCGCTGCTTGCTGATATGCTCGAGCGCTTCAACCCCATTGGCCACAACGACTGGGCGAAACAATGGATTGCATTGTCTAACCAGCTTAGCCAGACCCATTCGAACCATCGGTTCGTCATCAACAATGAGGATATGTTTCATTCCGTATGCACTCCTTTTGACTATCGTCTCTCCCGCACTATTTTAAAGTATAACCTCAAACGACTTGATATGATTATGTTTATTTAAGATGCTATTTGTTTTTTTACTGTTTTTGGTGCAAATCTATGATTTGATGGAGCCCACCATCATGCCTTTCATAAAGTGCTTCTGAAGAAACGGATATACGAGCAGGATCGGGATCGTCGCCACCACAATCACCGCCATTTTCAACCCCTCTGGGGAGACAAGCAGTTGGAGATCCGAGGTGACATCCGAAGAGCCCATATTATCCGTGATGACAATTTCGCGCAGCCTGACTTGCAGCGTGATCAGCGATCTTTTATCAATATAATAAATGGCTTGAGCATACATATTCCAATTCGCTACAGCGTACATGATGCCCATTGTCGCCATGACCGGTCTCGATAAAGGAAGCACCACGTTCCAGATGATCCGGAACTCTCCGCATCCATCAATACGGGCGGAGTCCAGCAACTCCTGCGGAAGATTCATAAAGAAGGAACGCATGACGAATAGATTAAATGCGCTTATGACCGTTGGAATCATCAGCACCCACAGTGTGTTCAGCATATGCAGGTTTTTCAGCAACAAATAATTCGGAATGAGCGGCGCGTGAAAGATCATGGTGATCAGGATATAAATGAGCGCCGGTTTCCGAAACAAATATTCTTGGCGAGAAAGCGGATAGGCTAAGCTGGCCGTCACTGCTAGGTTCATCAGCGTGCCGAACACGGTAATCGTCAAACTGTTGCGGAAAGCCATCCACATCGTCGCATCCTTCACGATCATGTGATAATTCTCCCAGGTGAATCCGACTGGCCAAAGGCCGACAGTTCGACGATTGATGGCTACCGCATCACTGAAGGATAACGCGATGACATGCAGCAGCGGCAGCACCATTGTAAGTCCAATCAGAAACAATAACACCAGATTAAAGTACTGAAAAGCTTGCTGGCTTTTTGTTGTAATCACGTAACTCACCTCCTGTGGAACAACTTAGTATAAGCCTTCTCCGGTCGTTTTCCGGCTCAGCATGTTGCCTGACATAAGTAAAACCAAGCCAACAAGTGATTTGAAAAGTCCGATCGCTGTCGTAAAGCTATATTGATGATCCATTAAGCCTGCTCGATACACATAAGTGTCCAGAATTTCGCCATTTTCACTATTCAGCGGGTTTAAGAACAGAAATACTCGCTCGAAGCCGAAATCTAGAAAATGCCCGATATGCAGCAAAAGTAAAATGGTGATCGTCGGAAGAATTGAGGGGATCGTAATGGCAAGGACCTGACGGAAGCGCCCTGCTCCGTCCATTTCGGCCGCTTCATACAAATCCGGATTAATCCCCGCAATCGCAGCGAGATAAATAATCGTGCCCCATCCGCTATCCTTCCATATCCCGGTTCCAATCAGAATGGAGCGGATGTAGCTGTTCTCGCCTAAGAAATAAATGGAGTCTAAATGGAACCGCTCAAGGACTTGATTGATCAGCCCCGTAGACGGTGATAAGAGTCCCATGATAATGCCGCCAACAATGACCCATGAAAGGAAATGAGGCATATAGATGACGGTCTGCAGGACTCGTTTATAGCGATTTATCCGAATCTCATTCAAAAGCAAAGCTAGCACAATAGGGATTGGAAAGGCGAAGACGAGATCATATAAGCCAATGAGCATCGTATTTTTCAAAATATTCAGAAACTCGGGGTAAGCAAATAAACGTTTGAAATGAACCAAGCCTACCCAAGGGCTCCCGGTTACACCTTTAAAAATATTGTAATTCTGAAAAGCAATAGCAGAGCCTAACAAAGGTATATATTTAAAAATGGCAAAGTAGAGCAGCCCAGGAATGGATATTACGTACAATGGCCAGTATTTCTGGATAATTGCCCGCTGCGAGCGTATATTCGCCAATCGATACTGTCGTTGTCCGGCAGAAATCGTTTTCGATGCCATCTATTTTTCCCTCCTTCATTTTTTGGGCATCATCATGATTAATTTGGTCCCTTGATTGATCTGGCTCTGGATCTTCAAGCCATATTGCTCCCCAAAAACCATTTGGATTCTGCGATGCACATTGATGATGCCAATGCCGCCTATCTCTCTGTCAGACTCGTTCTCGTGTTCGGCAAGCCGGTTCTCCCGAAGCCTCTCACGCAGCTCTTGCAGCCTATCCTCCTGAATGCCCGCACCGTTGTCTTCAATACTGATCCAGAACATCGCATCGTCCTCGCCTGCATGAATGCGGATATAATGGTAGTCCTCCAGCCCATCCGGGAAAGCATGCTGAAACGTATTCTCCACCAAGGGCTGCAGCGTCAATCTGACCATGTTGTGAAGCAAATAGGAGGGATCTATTGCGACATCAATATCGAATTCCCTTCCGATCCGGTGCTTCATCACAACCAGATAGTGCAAGACATGCTTGAGCTCATTGGCAACCGTAATTTCTTCCAGATGCGTCTGAACAGAATAACGCAGCATATAGGCCAAAGCCTTGACGATTTCCGTTATTTCCTTACTATCTTTAATCACGGCATAACAAACGATCGTCTCCAGCGTGTTATACAAAAAGTGGGGATTAATCTGAAGCTGCAGAGATTGAAGCTCCGCCTTCTGCCTCTCGATGCTGCTCGCTTGATCTCTTAATTCCGCTTGATACACTTCATCCACAAGCTCCGCTAGTCGACTAACCATGAGATTATAGCGGCTAATCAGCTCCACAATTTCATCCCGATGATTCGGCACAGGCAGGATCGCCCAATTGCCCTTCTCTGTTTCGCGCATAGCGCTCTTCAGCCTGCGAATCGGATCTGTAATCGTTTTCCCAAAACGGATAGCCAGCCACAAAGCGAGAACAAGCGTAAAGCCTCCAACAATCATGGTCGTCGTCCGAATCGTATCCGCAGGCTTGCGCAAGTCATCGACAGACAAGGACACAACAAGCCGCCAGTTGCCATAATTGGATTTCCGGCTCATGAAGACACGCGATTTCCCGTCCATTTTAGCTGTAAACGCATCGTTTCCCGCTTCAAGCACCTGATGCTGAATGGATTCCGGCATAGCCTCGCCAAGCCGATTGGCATCTGGATGATAAACGTAGTTGCCTTGCCCGTCGGCAATGAAGAAGTAGCCATCGCTTTCCAAATCGATGCCCTTCCAAAGCTCGGACAGCTCGGCAGCACGCAGCTCTATGGAAAGAATTCCTTTAGGCTCTGTAGAAGAAAGCCCCCGAATGCGCCTGACAAGCGTCAGCATCGCATGCTCTTGCCCTGGTATAATGCTATAGTTCAGCACATTCAAGCTGCCGGTCGTTGTCGTATTGGCTTGATAGAAGGCCAACTGCTGCTTAATCTGCTCCTTCGTAAACGATTCCGCAGTAATCCCGTTATACATATACATCGCATTCCCATTGAAGCTTAACAGGAAGATATCGGATATTTCCGGGCTTCGGATGAACAGCGGGTCGATACTCACTTCTTTGATCAATTTGCGGAGCTCATAATAGGGATATCCGGTTTCGCCTTCCGGCAAATCAATGAACCGTTTAATATCGTTGCTGTTGAGCAGTGAAACCATCAAGCGTTCATAAGCCTTCAGATATAGATCCGTATGATGGACGGCGCTGCCCACAACTTGCGTCAACTGCTTGTCAACCAATTGGTCCAATTGCCTTGAGGATGCCTTGTAGGAAAAGTAGCCTACGCTTGTCAACGAAATCAGAATAACGACCAAATAAGAAAGAAACAATTTTTGAGAAACGTTGCGATTTTTCATTTGATGCCCATCGAAGCACGATATTCCGAGGGAGACATCCCGAAGATTTTCTTAAAGGTTTTGGCAAAATGAGGATAATCCTCATACCCAACCTCAGACGCAATATCCACTGTTTTCTTATGGGGAATCGATAGCAAGTCCTTCGCTTTTTCCATTCTTTTGTTGATGCGATAGCTGATGAACGTCTCGCCTGTCATTTTTCTAAACAATGTACTGAAATAAGTCGGTGTAATCCCGACCCTGTCCGCAACCTCTGACAAAGTAACTTCGACGGATAAGCGGGTATCAATATAGACCCTTGCTTCTTCCATGGGGTCCTTATAATTGCCTCGTCTTACAAACAAAATATTATCGATGACCGCCTTCATCCGGCATTCAAACGACTGAAATAAATCTGCTTGAGTAGGCGCATGCAAAGGGTCCAGCAGCTCAGGGATCAGCGCACGCTGTTTCTCCTGAAAGCTTTTACTGACCATAAGCAGCACTTCATTCAAGAGATATTTCAGCTGTTGAACGGGCAAATGGCCGCAATTCGCCTTCCACTCCGTCATGAGATCGGCAATCTCATCGGTCTGAAGATTCCACAAGCTCTCTTCCAGCCGCTCCACCCATGCGACCAGACGAGAAACCGGAATAAGTCCCTGTGACTGCGTCCTTAGAATCTGATCCAGCATTTCGTGAATATCCGGCGGGGTAACCGGTTTTAACAAATAATGCTTAACCCCGTATGACAAACATTTTTGTGCATAGTCAAAATCGTTATAACCGGAGATCACGACTTTCATCAAATAGGGATGACTCTCATGAAGAATCCGGCAAAGCTCCAAACCATCCATTTTCGGCATACGGATATCAGTAATAAGCAGATCTGGCTCCATCTGTTGGATGCGATCCAGCGCTTCAACCCCATTGACAGCCAATTCGATCGCTTGGAAAGATTGTGTATATTGCTGTGCCATTTTCATCAATCCGCTTCGAATCATCGGCTCGTCATCGACAATGAGCAACCGCATGGAGCCAAGCACCACCTTTCAAACCTTACGGAGATATGTTCAACTTTTCTACACCGAACCGTCTACTTCCTTCATTCCGAAAAAAGGAAGCGTTATCAGCGAACCGGGATGAACGGGATATCGTCCGTTTACTTTAGCTTTCATAAGCTTTCCGTCCTCAGCTTAAGCGTCAGACAGCAGCTCCGATTCTCCCGTTGCCGGAAGGCAAAGCCTCCCTCCATAAAGAACGCCACCAAGAAGCAGGGTAATTCATGGAGATGAGATGTTTCGTGTTCATGGAATGGATTACCTCCTTGCGTTCTTACGAGCGATTCGTCGAAACAATAACGCCATTTCCTTTTTTGTAACGTTCCGTAGCTTCTTTAATCATCTCGTTTCCGCCTTTATTTTTATATTCTTCAATGACCTTCGGCCAGTCCGCGATCTGTTCCTTGCCATAAATCATTTTGATCATATGATCGATAATGAGTTTAGGACCTACATCATCACCTTGAGGGGCAATATCCGGATATCTGGAGAACGTTTCAAGCGCTGGGACGAAACGGACCGAACCCAAGCCTTCTTTGGAAACAATCGTGTCCAAAGCCTGCATCATATCACGCCCTTCCGGTGTCAGCTCTTCTTTGGCTTTGTTGTATTTCGCATCGTGAACAAACCAGAACATCCCTCTGAATCCATCTTCGTCAATATCCTCAGGTTTCGTAGGAGGCGTAAATTTCACCTGATTGTTCTCCATCGTGTACGTGTCCCCTTCGATACCAAAGGAGAAATATCGCTCTGCTTCCGGTGTCGTCATCCATTCGAAGAAGCGAATGATTTGGATCGCTTTCTCCTTGGATACTTTGCTGTTGATGTAGTAGGACGTATTAATGCTCGAATACAGCAAGTGGCCTCCTTGATTCTCAGGCCCGCGAGGAGAAGGAATAATATCGACTTTGGCAGCAGGAACCGCTGTTTTAATTTTATTGCGGTAGTTAGACAAGCCTTGTGCGTTGGCTGACCACATCCCGGATTTGCCGGATTCGATATTTTTACCATAGTCGGTTGATGAGATCGAAGCGAAGTCCTTCGGAATCAAGCCTTCATCGAACATCGTTTTATAGCTTTGAAGGGCCTTGGTCATATTCTCGACATCAAAAAATTTCGGTACAACTTGTTCGCCTTGAACCTCAAATTGAGACGGAAGAACATCAAATGACCCCAAAATGGTATCCGCATATTTAAAGTTCTCGCGCAGCTGGTAGGGGTTTTCAACGCCTAGTTTTTTGAAAGCTCGCATGACATTCAAGAATTCATCTACCGTTTTTGGCGCTGCCAGACCGGTTTGGGCCAGCAGATCAGAACGAATAAATGTGGCGCGTCGCGATGGATTGGATAACCAAGATGGGATGCCATATACTTTGCCATTGTAGCTTGTTTCTTGCCAAGCCTCTTTCGGTACCGCTTTCATAATATTCGGTGCGTACTCCTTGAGCAGATCATCCAGCGGCATGAACACGCCGGCTTCAACGGAGCCTGACATTCCCTTCGTGGTAGCGCCTCCAACATTTTGCACAACATCGGGAATTTCATTGGAAGCAAACATCAGCGACATTTTGGCGTCGAAATCCTTGAGCGGTATCATTTTGAAATCCAGATCTGTGTTGGACAGCTCCTCCAGCTTCATAACCCATTTTTCTTTATTTACGTCCGCAGATTTCTCCGCATATTTATTGCCTGATGTCGTAACCGACATGGAAAACTTCAGCTTTTCCTTTGCCTTCGCCGTTTCGCCTTTCTTCTGATCGGCAACCTCTGAACTGCATCCCGCAATCATACTGATCGCCAAGACACCGATTCCTACCTTACCCCATAACGGATTCATCGAGCCCACCTCTTATTCAAAATTTGACAAGCAAACGCTTGTTACCCCATCATAAACTCCACACAAGTTAAGTGATATGTATTTTCTTACACTTTGCTTGTGTTTCCTTTCAAAATGGGGTGAGCATCTCCACCGTTCAAGGCTAAATAAACGTGCGCATTTGAATTGGCGTACTTACTACGTTGCCTCGCTCATCTGTCACTTGAATGAAATAGGCTGCTGCTGTATCCGCTAGCGTCGCATGAATTTCATTAGCTGCCAGCTCCAGCTGTGCATCCTTGAAAGACCACTCTACATTAAACCAGTCCGCTATATCGGCAGCATAACAACATACTGCTTTCACTATCGGAGCATCGGAGGAAATAACAACCTTCACGTTCATTCCACTTCTCTCTGGCAGCGAAAGCTGGGGCAGCGATGGCCCAGCTTTCGTGATATGATCCGCGAACTGGTAAATTTCTTGCGGCTGCCATCCTGCGGAATGTGAATGTCGGAGTCCAAACTGCATGCTGAGATTCGTAGGACTGACTCCCTGCTGCGATGCTAAATAAGATTTGCTGAATAGCTGCAGCGGAAAGTGCGGATCATGACTCCCGTTCACCCACAGCATCGGTATCGAAATCCGATGGAAATACGAAGAGGGGTCCCACAGATGCTTCGTCCGTTGTCGATCCTCAGGCGGCATATCTGCAAAGCTCTTCCCATATTGATTCCCTGCTTCGTACAAATATCCGCAGCCATATACGGGAATTGCGAACGAGAAACGATCGTCCACGCCAGCAACAAGGCTTGTGACGATCCCGCCCCACGAAATGCCGTGAACCCCTATCCGCTCCGTGTCCACCTGATCGAAAGCGCGCAAAATAGAGTGCGCCTGAATGACATCCGCAGCGGCATGATACATCCATTGATCTTCCACAGGCAGCTCATAGTCTTTGAACTCCCCTTGGCGGGCCGGACCGCTCCATTCGTGTCCTGGCCACATACCGTCACTGTTTTTAACAGTACCGATATGGCCCTCCAGATCCATGGCGATGGCCGCATACCCCTTATCAACCCAGATGCGAACCCACTCTTTGAAAGCTGTTCCCCCGCCTCCATGAACAAGGACGATACCAGGAACCTTGGCCTCTGAGCTTGACTCTGGGATCCCATAATAAGCAAAAACACGCGTTGAATTTCCTTGGTAAGGCAATCCTTCATAAAAAATCGCTTTAATTTCGCCCTCTTCGAATTCAGGCGCGGAGTACACAGGTCCTGCCTGATAAAGGGCCTCAAGATCCCAAGGCACAGATTGGTTGGGCAAGTTGACATCATCTTTTGTTCCCATTGTCTACATCCTTTCTTATGACCCTGTTCATTTAACGAACGGCTATCTTTATTTCGGCTGACTTCAGCCCAGAGGAAGTACCTCTGAGCACGATCTCGCCTGCCTGTGCATGAGCTTGAATCAGCGCCAGACAATATCCGTTAAAGGCTCGGCGTCGATTCGCTTTATCCGGCTCATGGCTGCTTGGATTGCCGTTTCCTACCCCCAAGAGAAGTCCTGGGCCCTCCACTTCAAATAGCACTTCATTATCCGCAGTCGGAACCACGCGCCCCTGCGCGTCCAGAATCGATACTTTAACCAAAGATACGTCCATCCCATCGGCTTGAATGTCTTGGCGGTCAGGCTCCAACTGAATGCTGGCAGGCGCACCTGTCGTTTGAAGCTTTTTCTCGGCAACTGGCTTCTTATCCCTGTAGGCAATTGCCCTCATTTCGCCAGACTCGTAAGGAACCTTCCATTCCAAATGCCCTGCAGGTATCATCGGCATTGTTCCTAAGCTTTTTCCATTCAAGCTGAGTTCCACCTGATCTCCATTCGAATACACCCAGACATCCATCAGTTCCCCTTCTCTTCCTGCCCAGTTCCAATGAGGGAGGATATGGACCATGGGCTCTTCCGTCCAAACCGATTTGAGATAGTAATAAACATCCTTCGGGAATCCGCATATATCCATAATGCCAAAATGAGAAAGCACACAAGGCCACCTATACGGGGTTGGCTCGCCCCTGTAATCGAATCCGGTCCATATAAACACGCCGCTCAAAAAAGGATGCTGCAGTAGATCGTTCCAAGCCTTTTCGACCGTACAGGACCATGATGGCATGAGGACGCCCTCATAGGCAGGACAATAGCCTCTCTCTTGATCCACTTCGTAGATCCCGCGTGTTGTTGTACTGCTGGCACTTTCACTTCCTAAAATAATTCGCGAGGGATAGGCGTAATGGTCCGTTACGTCCTGAGCATTGCGCTGACCATAATTGTATCCGACAATATCGACTTGGTCACTATATCCTTCTCCATTCCAGCCATGGTTCATGGCTGCAAGTGTAGGCCGTGTTGGATCAAGCTTGCGTGCAACTTGAACGAGCGAGCGGAGAACCCGCGCACCTGTTATTTTCCCTTCGAGAATTTCTTCATTCTCCAGGCACCAAGCAATAACTGATGGATGATTGCGATCCCGCATAATTAAGCTCTGCAGCTCCGCAATTCCCTCCGAAGAACTATCCAGCTTGCGATTCTCATCCATGACCATCAGCCCTAATCGGTCGCACATAGCTAGCAGCTCAGGCGATGGCGGGTGATGCGCGCTGCGGTAGGCATTGCAGCCCATTTCTTTTAACAATTGAAGCTTATACGCTATTACGCGATCTGGCAAGGCCACGCCGACACCCGCGAAGTCTTGATGGTTGCAAGTCCCTTTAAGGAGCGTAGGCTTGCCATTTAGGATAAAGCCTTCTCTCGTAAAAGCAATTGTCCGAATGCCAAAGCTCGTTCTGTACGTATCCACAGTTGTGCCCTCTACGATGACTTCCGTAAGAAGCTCATACAAATAAGGATGCTCCGGTGACCACAGTCTAGGTTTTGCAACGGATACGAGTTGGTCAACTTGCTTCTGATCGAGCTGGGCAATCGTCACTTTCTCACTGACAAAGCCCACAGTAACACCCTCAGCATCCTTGACCGTGGATTTCAGTTCACATGCCTGATCTAGCTCGTATTCGTTATGCAAACGTGTTTGCAGATGAATATCAGCAATCTCATCGGATACGTAAGGTGTTGTCACATAAGTTCCCCATTGCGCGACGTGAAGCCGATCCGTTTTTTGCAGCCATATATGGCGATAAATGCCTCCTCCTTCATACCACCAACCTTCATATCGGTTTGCATCTACTTTAACAACAATGACGTTATTTCCTTCATCCCCATACCGCACAATATCCGAAATATCATACTGAACACTGCTGTAGCCGCTATTGTAAGTTCCAATAACATGGCCGTTAATCCAAACCGTGCTAATCCCCATTACGCCATCAAAATGAAGACTTATCTTTTTCCCTAGATCATGAGAAGGCAGGGCAAACAGCTTGCGATAAACGCCAATTCCCGTCGGTAAATAGCCATGGCTTGCTGGACGGCTTCCCAGATTCGGGTCATTCATGAAATTGCCTTCCACAACCCAATCATGCGGGATTTTCACCCGACTCCATTCCTTCGGGATCGCGGACTCCGCTGATTCTTGATCAACGTAAGCAATGTCGAGCCATTCCCCTTCTTCCCGCTTCCCATTATCCGTTATCCCTCCCGTCATGCCAGCCTTTACGGCATACTTGATGGGGATGTCACCTTTGTGAAAAAACCAATCGTTATCAAAGCTTTCCCTGCTTCTTGCTTGTTGAGCTGCCATATAGACTCCCTCTTCCCTGTTCGTGGATATAGTTTTAATATATATAACTATATTGATAATTATATAATTGCCACTAACGAGCAACAATCAGAGGATATTTATGCTAATATAATAAAATTAACATTATTCATGGGATGGTGGTTTACATGCGGCGTTTTTTCTGGAATGTGCTGACCGATATTGACTATCATTTGCCACTTTACCTTGTCTCCACTGGTTATTGGATTCATCAGCCACAAGTTATGCGTAAAGAGGGATACAAAGGCTTTCAATGGATTCAGTGCTTTGATGGTCAGGGCATGCTAGAAATCGAGGGATCCACACTACCTTTGTCCAAAGGTCAAGGCATGCTTCTGTATCCGGGGGTGCCTCATCGCTATTATCCGCTGGTTGAGCCTTGGACCGTTCAATGGGTAGAATTTAATGGGAATTTTGCCGAGCCGCTTCTGCAATCTTTGAACTTTCCGAAATCGCTGGTGCTTTATATAACAAAGCCGGAGATTTTATTGGCTAGATTTAATGAAATGAACAGCCTTTACAGTCTTCGAACATCCATGTCCAGTTACGATGGATCGCATCTCCTATATGGACTGCTGTTGGATTTGTTTCGTCACACGTCCACCTCCGACACCCGTTCCAACCATGAACAATACGAGCATTTGAAGCCTGTCATTGACTATATTGAAAATCACTATGATCAGCAGCTCACACTGCAAAATTTGGCCGATCAACTAGCCGTGACTCCTCACTATCTGTGTGTGTTATTCCAAAAAACATTAGGTACAAGGCCCTTCGAGTACATCAACCGGTTTCGCATCCGCAAAGCCAAGGAATTTCTTCAGCAATTTCCTGCCTTAGAAATTAAAGCAATCTCCCGCAAAGTCGGTTTTGAAAGTCCCAGTTATTTTATTAAATTGTTCAAAAAAAACGAGGGTATTACGCCTAAAGAATTCAGAGATTTGCATGCAATCACGTGATGTTCTTACACTTTCATTATTTTCCGGGTGTGCTTTTACTTAAGCAAGCCTCGGTTTGCTGGAGTTGCTTCTTGGAAACCTGCAAGGATGAAATTAGCATTTACTCTGGGTACATTTGCGGGGATGCAGCCATCTTCGGAGAGTGAGACTGCCTTTTCGGCAGGCTCAAAGTGGGTTCGACGCTTTTTCACTTCTGAGCCGGCCTTTTCGGCGGGCTCAGCCTACTTTTGCGGGGTGGCAGCCTTTTTCGGCGCTTGAGACTGCCTTTTTTTTGGGCAGGCTCAAAGATCCAATGCTTTTTCACACTTCTGCCCCCCAGCTCTATCCGTGCTTCATCACGTGACCTTGATCCCGAAACTCCTGCGGACTTACGCCTTCTATCTCCTTAAACACACGGCTAAAATGCTTCGTATTCTCGAAGCCAACAATATCACTGATCTCATACACCTTATACGCTGTAGAGGAAAGCAATTCCCGCGCTCTATCAATGCGCAGCTTTTTTAAATAGTTAACGAAGCTCTCGCCGGTGAATTCCTTAAACGCCTGACTGAAGTAGGAATAGTTCAAAGACACATGATTGGAAACGATTGTCATGTTCAAATCCTTTTGATAATTGTCCTGCATATATTGAACGGCCTTCTTCATTTCCTTATGGTCGATGTGAAACGACTTCATGCTCTTCACATAATCATTGAGCCGATGCAGCAGCCCTTCTACACTATGGAAATAATCGTGGAAGTAAGTAAAGTTGGCGATATCACCGACTTTTTTGAACAGCCGAAGAATTTCCACCGACTCGCCGCCATAGATTTGAAATATTTTATCAAAAACCAACTCATTAAACGTCTTGCTAATCGCCTCCAAATAGGAAATATCAAACCTAACCACCGTCTGCATATCAAGAACCTCGTGCAGCAGGCTGGTCATTTCCTTGTCGCGATCACTGCCCAGCATGTTCCCGATTTTGCGGATCGTTTCCACAGGCACCTGAAACTCCCTGCTTTTATGACGAATACTTTCATAACGGACTACACCTGGAACAGAAAGCAGAAAGGTATAGATCAGCGCTTGCTGCGCTTCCTCATGGGATTTATGCAGATTGGCTATACCGCTGGTGTACTCACTGAGTCCCATCCGATAGGAAAAGTAACTCGATCCCATAATACGATCAGATAAATAGTGGAACAGCTCCCGGTGCTTGGCAATGAGAACGAGCTGGTTCTTCTTCTCATACACATGGGCACGCTGCTCGCGGCATCGTTCAGGCGCATTGTTGATTTCCGCTTGAATACGCGCGAGAAACTCGGTGTGTCCCATCTCATCAACGGTTCCTGTATATTGCAGAATACCGAATTGAAAGCCTTCATCCAACCAGCCCATCTCGATACGCTGCAGCTTGCTTTGCAAGTCCTCTTCCTCCAGATGCGGATGACTAAGCACATAGCTCAACTGGCTTTCTTGAAAAGCTTCCAACTGATGGCTCGAACTCGTCAACTGCTCCTCCCTCAGCGTAAGCTCTCTCTCTAGACGTAGTATCGTACGGGACAACTCATCGCGGATGATCGGCTTCAAGAGATACTCCTTCACATCGCAGCGAATAGCTTCCTTCGCATATTGAAAATCATCGTGTCCGCTAAGGATAACAACGACTGGTTTCAAGTTTAACTCCTGAATTCGGTTAATCAGCGCTATCCCATCCATCTCAGGCATGCGTATATCCGTAATAACAATATCAATCTGAGAATTCTCAATCACCTGGAGGGCTTCTTTGCCATCGCTTGCGAACTCAAACGCATAGTGATCCGGGAATTCCCGTGCAATCATCGCTTTTAGGCCAAGACGAATATTTTTCTCATCATCAACGATAAGCAATTTTCTCATCAGCAGACATTCCTCCAGATAAAATCAGATAGGGCAGCTTCATCATGACTTGTGTGAATTCGCCCTCTGCACTGTCAATTGTGATCCCGTATTCTCTCCCATAATACATCTTAATTCGTTGACTCACGTTGCGCAGACCAATCCCATTCCCCTCATTTTCCTTCGGTACATAACGACTGTACTTCAGATGAAAAGGGCCATCCTCCATCACCATCTTCTCATGAAGCTCGCCAAGCTTATCCCTCGACATGCCTGCCCCATCATCCGTGATCTCGATCATCATTGTATTATCCTTCTTGCAAGCTCGAATGCTAATTGTGATTCCCTCGCGTCTTGCTCGATCTATATACATCCCATGTTTGACGGCATTTTCAATAAGCGGCTGCAGTGACATCTTGAGCACTTCCTGCTCCATATAGTCCTCTGGAATATCAAGCTTAAGCTCCAGCATACCGTCATACCGTATATTCATGATCGCCATGTAATTTTGGATATGTTGGATTTCGTCACGCAGGCGTACATGATCCTTCGACCATTTCAAGCTATAACGCATCATTGAGCCGAGGGAGGTTAAAGCATCAGAGATCGTATACTGCGCCTCGACTTCCGCCATCATTTTCAAATTTTCCAGCGTATTATAGAGGAAATGGGCATCAATTTGATTTTTGAGCGAGTTTAGCTCCGCTTCCTTCTTGGACGCTTGCTTGTTCACCGCTTCCACAATCAGTTCATTCATCTTCTTCAACATTTGTCTAAAATGATGGGCAAGCTCGCCAACTTCCCCTCCCGCATCCATATCAATGTACACATTCAAATCTCCTCGGCGAACCTTTTTCATCGAATCGCGCAAAATGTGCAGCTTTTTCAAAATAAGGGACTGCAAGAAATACGTGATAATAGACAATAGAGCAATCAGCACTACGGCTGCGGTTATAAATAAATTACGGGCCTTTTGGATCTGCGTAACCGGCTTTTTCAGGGAGACAACATTCAGTAAATGAGCTTCCAGCTGCTCAATCGGTGTGGATAAGATGAGATATGGCGTATCCCCTACCGTAAAATTAAAATGAAATGCCTCCTCGTGGGAGCGTGCCTCCCATTCCCGATGAAGCTGCTCCAGATCCATGCCTTGAAAGAAGTCATTTGCCGTATCCGTGAAAATTCGCCCCGTGCGATCCACAACAAGCATGTGAGATTCACCGTCTTGAATCGGACTAAACGTCTTCTGAAAAAATTTATCAATCAGCATATCCACTTCAAGAATACCGACATGCGTATCACTCGGATAATAAATTTCCCTAAGCAAGGATACATAAGTTGAAGCTGCCTCGCCATCCAGCGTATCACGCTTCATGACATCCTTCTCATTCTGCAGAATTTCCCACCAAACAGCGCCTTTCTTAGCGACTACACGCGGATACCACGTTCTTCCGGCAACCCGGCTTTCTTTGAAAATGACCGGCCAAATTTCCATCGTTTTCGGATTATCTGTGAATAAGCGAACATTGGCAATAATCGGGTTATTGAACATCAGCCTTTGCAAATTAGAAAATGTATTCATATTAAAATCGACCAACTCACGCACTTCCAGCTCGCGGGCATTTTGCAAGTAATCAATTACTTCCCGATCAGCTATCGAAAGCTGCGCCGTTCTCCCTACAATTTCGATATTATTGTGAATGTTCGCCTTTTCGCTTTCCAGCATATACTGATTTTTCTTCAACGTATCCTGAAGCGTATTTTGATAAAAGCCATTAAACAAATACCAGGAAAACAAAATGATCGGAATTAAAATAATTACAATATACGCCACAATTAATTTGGCTTGGATGGAAATACGGCTAGTCAGCTGGGTAATCCTGCTCTTTCCTCTGCGTAGCGCGTCTCGCATGACATCACGTCCAATATCTATAGGTTCTAACCCTCTTATCTTAATACAAAATTTACCTGAGAGGGATACCTTTGCGGCGAAAAACCCGAAAGCCCGTGTAAACCGGGTTTTCGGGCTTGCTTTTGGCTTTACTTCGAGAATTCGGCAATCTTTTTAGTATTCGATTCAAATTCCTTTTGCTCATAGACTTGAACCTTATCCAGTCCAGCTGCAATCCGATCCTTTTGGAATTTATCAAAAAGCTGATCAAATTCCGCATCCGATTTGGTTAGCAGCAGCTTCGGCAAAGTTTTGCCCCAATTCTGAGCAATCTTGCTGTTGGCAATTCCTTCGACAGACGTACCTGTCGGGATAATATTGTCATATTGCGATAAGCTCTTCGTTTTGCCTTTCGTCCACTCTTCCGGCTGCTTAATCGGCTCTACGCTTGGCGGAGACCACTTCAGGTTCATATTGGTATCCATCAGCATCCAGAACGTATAGGATGAGCCATATTTTTTGTCAAAAGAAGCACGATCCTTGTTCAGCAAATCAAGCACTTCCGGCTTAAATTGTTCCTTGCCGTTGATCGTATCGTAGCTTACCCCTTTTTCCCCTAAAAATAGATCCTTATTTCCTTCTTCACTAATCAAATAACTTAAGAATTTAATCGCTCTCGCCTTATCCTTCACATCCTTGGAGATAAGCGTAACCGTCCAACCAGAGATGCCAGGTCCTGCAAGAACAGGAGCATCTTTCTTCGAATTCGCAGGGCCATCCACAGCAATGTAAGCTGTATTTGGATCTTTTTGATACAAGGAAATATTTTGCTTAGCCAAATCTGAACGTTGGTACAGCATCGCAAAGTACCTGCCTTGGGCAACTTTTTCTTCGATTTGCGGCCGTTTGTCGATAAAAATATCTTTGGACAGCAAACCCGTCTCATTCGCTTTGCGGAACGTTTTGAGCCAGCTCACGAATTCCGGATCTGTCGAGCGGTCATACAGCTTGCCATCTTTCTCATAAGGAATCGCCAGAAAGTTCGCCAACATAGATGAGTTTTGATTCGCATCCAGCAAGGAATAGTTGCCTGTGTCCCCGAATTCATTTAAACCAAGCGGGATGAGAGGCTGTCCATTAACTTCCGGGAACTTCTCTTTCGCTGCCTTCAGCGCATTAAGGAACCCTTCCGGCGTTCTCATATCTGGCTTGCCGATCGCTTCATACATATCTTTTCGCACTAAAAACGTTTGATTGGAAACAAAGTTCTCTCCATACTTTTTATAATCCTGTGTAGAAGAGGAAGCGTTCGGATAACCATAGAAATTGCCGTCTTTTTGTGTGTACCAGGACGTTTTGGCAGGGTCTGCTACTTTGAAGAAATAAGGATCATACTGCTTCGCGAGTTCATTCAATGGCAGTACCATATTGCCTTCGATCATTTTTTTCACCGCATCCTCATACCAGCCCAGTGTAATAAAATCAGGCAGCTTGCCGGATGCGATCATCGTATTCAGCTTTTCGTTTTCATTGCCAGCAGGCACGATAAAATTAACACTTACCCCTGTTTTCTTCGTTATGTATTGGGAAGTTGGGTCCACGCCCCATTTGTTCGGGAACCAGGAGAAGTTCAGATACCAATCAAACGTAATCGGCTTCGTATCTGATTTCCAACCTTCCTCCGCTTTCGCTGCGGCCGGTACGGCAGTTTGCTGTGCAGCCTCAGTTGACTTCGCAGGCTCTGGACTCGCCGTGTTGGTCGCGCCTTTATCCGTGGAACAAGCAGTAATTGAAACAGCTGTAAACAAAGCAAGCAGCGTAGTCATCGTTTTGCGTGATTTCCTAATGAACATTTGCGTTTCCCCCATTATCCTTTAATCGAACCAATCATGAAACCCTTAACAAAATATTTTTGCAAAAATGGATAAGCAATGACGATCGGCAGCGTAGTTACCACCATAGTCGCCAGTTTAATGGACTGAGAAGATACCGTCTTGGCAATGCTTCCCGTTGTAGCGGCAACCATTTGGTTGGAGCTCGATTGCGCTACTACGCGGTACAAGTAGGTTTGTATCGGCTGAAGCTCGCTTTTGTTAATATAGATCATCCCTGTAAAATAATCATTCCACTGATACACCCCATGAAACAGCGCAATCGTAGCAACCACGGGCATGGAGACCGGAAGGATGATTTGATAAAAAATTTTAAAATCATTCGCCCCATCAATTTTCGCCGCTTCCTCCAGCGCATCAGGAATTTCCCGAAAGAAGGAAAGAAAGATGATAAGATCAAAAAAACTAAACATCGCCGGAATAATATAAACCCAGAAACTGTCGAGCAGTCCCAAATCACGAATGAGCAAGTAGTACGGAATCAATCCTCCACTGAAAAATAAAGTAATCGTACCGATTACCATATAAATCGGTCGTCCAATCAGCTCCCTACGCGAGAACGCGTAGGCGACCATCGCCGTAAAAAATACATGGACAACAGTACCGACCAACGTTTTGGCAACAGTGATGCCCATGGCGAGCATGATGCCGTCGTTGGCGAACACCGCCTTGTAGCTGTCCAAGCTGAACATCCGCGGCCACCAATAAATGCCTCCGCGCATAGCGTCATTCCCATCGTTGAAGGAATTGACTAGCACATACCAGATGGGATACAGCGTTGCGAAGCATATCGCGAGCATCAGCACATTATTCGCTTGGTCGAATGCCACCTCTTTGAAGGTTCTGCGTTTTAATGAAAGCAAAGACTTAGCACCTCCTTAAAATAACGATGTATTATTCAACCGCTTCGTAATGAAATTCGCCGAGAGAAGCAATCCAAGTGAAATCAGCGATTTAATTAGTCCGACTGCTGTAGCATAAGAAAACCGGCTTTGCTGAAGCCCCGTTTGATACACATACACGTCAATCACGTTGCTAGCGCTCTCATTGAGCTGATTTTTGAGCACCAGAATTTGATCAAAATTCGAGTTCAGGATGCCGCTGACGGCCAGAATAAACAAAATCGTAATCGTTCCCATAATCGATGGAAGCGTAATGTAGAACATCTTCTGAAAGCGTCCAGCGCCATCAATCGTCGCAGCCTCATACATCTCCGGAGATACCCCGGACATCGCGGCCAAATAAATAATCGCCAACCATCCTAATTCCTTCCAAATATCAGAAGTGATAATGATGCTCCAGAAATAGCTGGGCTCGGCCAAATAACTGACAGGCTCCTGAATCACATTTAAGGCTAAAAGAATTTTATTAATGATGCCTACGTCCGCCAGCCAAGTCGCAAGAATTCCACCAAGAATGACCCACGAGAGAAAGTGCGGCAGATACGAAATCGTCTGTACCAGCTTTTTAAATCCGATCGAACGTACCTCGTTCAAAAAAAGAGCAAAAATAATAGGCAGCGGAAAACCAATCACTAATTTCAGCACACTCATACCCAGCGTATTCTTAATGACATAACCTAAATTGTCGTCATCCATAAAAGCTTTAAAATGCTCCAACCCGGCCCAAGGCGCTGCAGAAATCGACTTAATGATATTAAAATCTTTAAACGCAATAATAATCCCATACATCGGCACATAGTTGAAAATGATCATCCAAGCAATTCCCAGCAGCGCCATCGCTTGCAAGTAGCGTTGCCCATACATTTTGCGAAGCAGCCTGGATGCGGTGTTTTTAGCAGCTGCTGACTTATGCGCCGGAATAGGAATATCCGCATCTGTATCCATCTTAGCCGTACCTCCATACCCATCTAAGTGTAAGCACTTTCACTTTACTTATTGTATGTGTTTCCTGCCAACGATGGTAGGCTTCAAATTTCAGCTATGGGTGCCGTTTTTCAGGTTGTTCTGGCTATTTCTTTTTCTTCGAATCGCTCAGTGATTTTCTTAATGTACTCTTCAAGGAAGTTTGGATCATTGGGATCTAATTCTAACCGCCGATCTGTAAACAGGTTTTCTCAGTCGTTATTCACTGATTATGCCTAACTTCTCTTTCACCTATATCCACTGTTTTACATACATTGTTTCTAGACAAATGACTATTGCATTAAAATCGGAGGAAAATGAATGAGTTATTCACAATCACCCTGCAATACTTCTCACGTATTGCAGGAAGGATCAAGAGATCCAGATAATATGCAAATGATGTCCTACCCTATCCTTATGGATGTTAGACAACTAGCTCATAACCAAATAATGATGACTTATAACCAACCAACTGATTTAGCTTCAGCGACTAATATTTCTAATTATTGGATAAGAAGTAATATGTCTATGCCTGCCAATTTTGCTAGTGTCGGTATGGGGGAGATGCTTACAAGAGAAAACACCATACGTCATGACATGGGAATGATATCACCTTTGGACAATTCCAAAATGAGATTTGTTTTGACTTCTAGAACTAACGCTTTCTCTGGTGTTCTTTATGTAGTACTCCCTTGTTTTGTCAACCTAGAAGGAAGAACAGGTTTCACAGGGGCAAACTGGGGGCCCTACAGTAGGAACTTCTTTATAGGAATGTAATCATATCACCTAAGCAATGTGGCCAATCAAAGGATAGCTACTGACATAGAATATTGTGAAGTTTTCTTTTGGTTATCGTTTCAATAAAAAATGTCCTTAGCATTTAGTTACTTGCTAAGGACATTTTTTTGTAAACCTCAAGATAAGGAACATTATCTTGTAAATAACTTCTAGCGGGCAAGAATCCAGTCGTATCAAGGAGTTCGAGACATGAATATGAATTAGCCCGTATCTTCCGAGTTATAGAAGCGAAATATTCTTGACCAAAAATTTTGTTTTTCAATGATCTCATCGCTGAGTTCCCTCTGAGGCTATAAGTTGACAGAATCAATTGTTCATACCAGCATATTTTATATATGGATTATCGACTAGCACGTACTCAAATCAAGTAATGCTAATGATCGTTCAATGTTAATTGCTTCAACTCAGACAAAAGATAAGTTTTTATTGAATACTGAATACAGTATCTCTGGTTTTCTCGTTGGTACAACCGTGAATAAAAAAACTGTGCAAATTCAAGGCCAAACTGAAACTAATCATGTCGAACTACCTGTGCTAGTCCCTGATAAAGAACTGGTATATTCAATACCCCATGAAGAATAGTTTCGTAAAAAAGGAAAATGCCCCGATCCTCGCCACACGGGGGAATTTTCATACTCACTCCGCTATTCCTCCCGTCCCTGAAGGTTGACTGCTGATGCATCAGATTCCAAAAGTTTCTGCGTTCCCGTAATTGTGAAGGACAAGTTAACTCTTATCTTTTCGATGTTCGACGCCAATCATACTTATCTTTCTTCACATTCAACTCATGACCATTAATAATAACCGTATGATCATTTACCCAAGAAAGTTCAGAACTCGATTCCTGGTAAGCCCAATAAATATTTTTACTAGATGCCGACCTATTATTGACCAGTTCTCCTCTGATTGCAAAATCGGTAGTCGCTCCTCCGTTTACTAGATATAGATTTACTGTATAGCTCTTTTCAGGCGACTCTAGTATTTTCACTAATTCCCCCCTGGGTAAATGACCCAGTGAGAAAAAGAAATAGTAAATCGAGTAGCCTATCAAGAGGACAATTACACAAATCGTAGCAAGACTAATCATCAAAAATCTCTTCATTCTAGCACCTCGCTCAAGATAATTTGGTTTACTTATCCAATTTTACCAAATATAATAATAAACAATCTACTAAAGGAGGAAAATACATGTTAAATAGGAAAAAAATACTATCTTTACTAGTTACACTCGTCCTTTTTGGTTCTTTAAGCAACACCGCTTTTGCTTCAGTCATCCAGATAACGTCAGAGTTTTCGTTAAAAATGAGGCAAAATGCCGCCTATATGGCATACTATGCTTTAAATGATGCGCAACAAGGTACATATCCAATAGGAACAGGTCAAGAGTTCGCTAGCAAAGTACCTTCCGGAGGACCTTGGGATTACAAAAAAGATTACAAAAATGCTGATGGCTATGGGTTCGGTGGTAACTGGATGCGTGGCGAAGACATTGGTAATATGCACTACGGATACGTTGGACCCATGAATAAGTATCTGTTGATGTTGTCGGAAAATGAATGTTGCAGTGAACGGTTAGTATCTATCGCTGCTCGTCACATCAAACTTGCACTTGAATATTTGAATCGCAAAACCTCGATTGAACGTAAGCAGACCAATTTATCTGAAATTGCAAAATTAAGAGAAGAAAGAGATGCTTTGATTAATCAAGCAGTTTGCATTGATAACAATAAAAACTAATCGAACTCATTACATCCAATTATAATCAAAATTGACGTTTGGAACGAAAGAGAATGGTAAACCACAGCAATACAAAAAAAGCGGCTTTAAAACGAAGCAAGCAGCTCAGAGATCCATCAATCAGCTTGAACACTCCTTAAACCACTGGAAGTTATATAAAGCCAAGCAAGCTAACCTACAAGGACTATATGACCAAGCAGTATCTCGAAGATAAGCTAACCAAGGTCAGGCAACGAACGCTAGATACTTATACGTGGCTTATAGAAATCATGTATTGCCCGCACTTGGAAACATCGAATTATCTAATCTAAAACCGATGCATATTCAGCAGTTATATAACAAGTTGACCAAAGAGAAAAATATATCTGATGAAAATATTCAAAAAATCCATACCTTGATTAATGATTAATGATTCTTTAAAGAAAGCAGAGCGTTGGAGCCTGATAGCGAAAAATCCCGCCTCCTTGGTTGATCGCCCTATGGCAGTCAAAAAAGAAGTTACTGTATGTACAATCGTTTCTAAAGCATTCTGAGGGAGCCAGCAGATATTCCATCCCTATCTTATTGTACTTACCACAGGTATGCGTAAAGGCGAGATATTGGGCTTACGTTGAAAAGATGTTGATTTTGAAAAGAATTGCGTCAGAATTACCCAAACAGTTAGCAACGATGGCAAAGGAATTTTACCCTACACCAAAACTAAATCTGGAGCAAGGACGATTGATTTGCCTGAAGAAACGATCAAACAGTTAAAGAAACATTCCTTGCTCATTTGCCGCGAAAAACAAGAAGCAGGGCAAGATTACTGTGACAACGATCTCGTCGTTTGCAATGAATCTGGTATGCCAGCCAATAGCAGCAACCTACGAAGGATTTTCCGTAACATCACAAAGAAAGCTGGAAATCCTCGCATCCGTTTCCACGATATGCGCCACACTCATGCAACATTGCTATTACTGCAAGGAGTAAACCCTAAAATCGTCTCCGAAAGATTAGGACATACCGATGTCCGTATAACCATAGACACCTACAGCCATTTACTGCCTAGCATGCAAAAAGAGACAGCACAGAATTTCGGGAAAATGCTATTTGATGATTCTACATCTGACAATGGAACACCAACAGAAAAACCAAAAGAAAAAATAAAAAATGGACCGCGCCTTTTATTAAAGGGCATGTCCATTACAAGTCTAAATTAGCGAAAAAAATATTCTTGACCATTTGGTCGGAATTGGTCACTTTTTATACCTTGCAAAATTAAATACAAAATCCTAAAAAAGCAAAAAACCCTTGAATATCAAGGGTTTCAGCATTTTAAAACTGGGATGCGGTCGGAGGGATTTGAACCCTCACGCCTTGTGAGCGCCACCCCCTCAAGATGGTGTGTCTGCCGTTCCACCACGACCGCTTAAAGGGTAAACTGGGGATCTAGGATTTGAACCTAGGCATGACGGAGTCAAAGTCCGTTGCCTTACCGCTTGGCTAATCCCCATTAGTTAAGGGAAAAGGGCGACCGATGGGACTTGAACCCACGAATGCTGGATCCACAAACCAGTGCGTTAACCCCTTCGCCACGATCGCCACAGTAGGGATTTATTCCCTGAAGACTAGATACGAAACATACGTAAAGTTAGATGTTCTTAGGATTTCTGTGTCCCAATCAAGTACTTGGACAGCTATAAAGCATATCCTCACTTGCTTGGGTACTTAGGTTAAGCCCTCGACCGATTAGTATTCGTCAGCTGCATACGTTGCCGCACTTCCACCTCGAACCTATCAACCTCGTCGTCTACAAGGGGTCTTACATACTGGGAAATCTCATCTTGAGGGG
>NZ_JABMKZ010000024.1 GCF_013204855.1 Paenibacillus alba
CCACTCCAGAGGGAACGTCGTTCCTCTATTTTGCCAAAAACCGTGCTAAATGGACCGCACGCGGAACTCTGTTCCTCTATTTCACTGTTTCGCCCCCGAAATGGGCGGATTCACGCGAAATTGTGGATCGTAGTTCCGCAAGGACGCTTACATCGGCCGATTTGTCATATATAGCGGATCATAGTTCCTCTTGACGGCTGCCAAACGTCCAACTAATCAGCTACTTTCCCTTGTAGCTACTCTCCGCGTTCTCCCAACCATCTATTTAACTCCACCACCAGTAGCAAATCCACTCCAGAGGGAACGTCGTTCCTCTATTTTGCCAAAAACCGTGCTAAATGGACCGCACGCGGAACTCTGTTCCTCTATTTCACTGTTTCGCCCCCGAAATGGGCGGATTCACGCGAAATAGCGGATCGTAGTTCCGCAAGGATACGCATATCGGCCGATTTGCCACAAATAGCGGACTATAGTTCCATTTCGTAAATGGATTTTGCTAGCTAACACTCGCTACTCATATTTAATTGATTATAAAAATTATATAAAGTATTATTATTATACTTTTCTTTATGCTTTGTGTTTCCTTTTCCCCGTTTTCTCAGTACAATAAAGCAAAGACTATGATGAATCAGGTGATGACATATGAATAAAATTCCTCTTTATAAGCAAATCTACCAATCCATCAAAGATAAAATTCTAACCGGAGAGCTGCGCCCCAAAGATCGCGTGCCTTCCGAGCAAGAATTTATGGATGCATTTATGGTCAGTAAAATTACGGTGAAGAATGCTTTGGCCGTATTGGTTGACGAAGGGCTCGTCACTCGCATTCAAGGAAAGGGAACATTCGTTTCAGCTAACCCCAACTTCCTTGCAGAGGTGCCAAAAAGCCACACGAACGCCCCATCTGCCGCTCATTACATAGGTCTGATTATCCCTACCATGAAGACAAAAGTCATTCAACGACTTGTCGACTATATCGAATTTCACGTCAAAGAAGCCGGGTATCAGCTTGTCCTGCATATCACACGCGAGTCTTCCACGGAAGAATCACGTTCCGTCCAAGAACTAACCAACACCAAGGGTGTGCGCGGCATTATTGTTTTCCCTACGGAGGACGAAAGTTATAATGAATCGCTGCTCCGACTATCCCTGGATAAATATCCGTTCGTCTTCATCGACCGCTATTTGCGTAATATTGATACCTACCGGATTACCTCCGATAATTGGGGCGGCGCCTATGAGACTGTTACCAATCTGCTAAGCGAAGGCCATCAGCAAATAGCGCTGATTTCCCCGGATAACACGAATACCACGATTGAAGATCGGACCCACGGCTTCGAGAAAGCTTATATTGACGGCAACATTCTGATAGATAAAAGCCTATGGTGCCATGTCCCGATCGACATCCTCAGAAATGGGGACACCTCCGCTTATATTGTAAAGTTCCTTCATCAGCATCCGAGCATTACGGCTGTTTTTGCTCTGACCGCTGAGATGGCCAGGCTCACGCACCATGCTCTGCATCAGGAAGAAGACTTGAATCCGCTAATCGAGCTGGTGTCCTTCGATGATCCTGAAATCCCGGGGATTTCACACATTTTGCAAGATGAAGCACAGATGGCCTTATCGGCGGTTAAATTGCTGCTCGAGCAGTGTAACGGGCAGTACGCTCCGCAGCGTATTGAGGTACCTGTGCAGTGGGTACATGCTTGAGCATGGACGTGTGCGACCTCTGAGCCTGCCTTTTCAGCAGGCTCGAAGGGGGTCCGCGGCTCTTCTCCTTCTGAGCCGGCTTTTTGGGCTGGCTGAGTTCGGCTTTGCTAGGGTTTGTTCCTTTTTTGAGCTTGAGCCTGACTTTTCGGCAGGCTCAGAGGCAGTCCGTGGCTCTTCTCCTTCTGAGACTGCTTTTTCGGCTGGCTCGGTTCGGTTTTGCTGGGGTTTATTCCTTTTTTGAGCTTGAGCCTGCCTTTTCGGCAGGCTCAGAGGCGGTTCGCGGCTCTTCTCCTTCTGAGACTGCTTTTTCGGCTGGCTCGGTTCGGCTTTGCTAGGTTCCACCCCCCAGTAAAACAAAAAAGGGTTAAGCTCTCGCTTAACCCCAAGCCCAAAATGAATCCCTTACCTTTGGCAGATGCCGGCAAGACTCCGATTCCAAAAAACGAAAATCTTCATTTTGCCGAATTTGCTACCATCAGAGCAACCACTTAACGCGAGTTGCAGCAACTCGCTCATCCCTCTACTCTGCTAGTCGCATCCACTGCTCATAGAGCGTGTCCAGCAGCTTCTGCGCCGCTTCTCTCTCCACCCATAGTTGGCCGAGCTCATCGTTCGCCAGATTACTTTCCAAGCGTTCGTCGAGCTTAGTCAGCTGCGATTCGCCATCGGCAATCTGCTTTTCAAGCCGCTCCCGCGTATACGCGGTGGAGCTTCCCGACTTCTCCCGAGATACAGAATTGGGAGCTATTTTACCCACCGTGCTTGCAGCAGCCGTTTTTTTCAATGAACCAACTTCACTTTGCTGACTATCGAGCAGCTCAGCTCTCTTCGCCTTATAGTCATCAAAGCTGCCCAGAAAGACAGTGATCCGCCCTTGATCCAACTCCCATATTTTCTGAGACAGCCTGTTCATAAAATATCGGTCATGTGTTACCGCCAACACGGTTCCCGGAAACTCCTCGAGCGCATCCTCCAAGGCTTCTCGCGAGGCAATGTCAATGTGATTTGTCGGCTCATCGAGAATGAGCAAGTTAGGCTTGCGCAGCACAAGCAGTGCCAAACGCAGCCGCGTCCACTCGCCACCCGACAGCGAGCTCACCGATTTGAACACATCGGCTCCATAGAAGAGATAAGCGGCAAGTCGTCCTCGCGCTGCGCCTTCTTCCATCTTCGCTTCCTCACAGAAGTAGCTCAGCACCGTTTTCTTATGATCCTCCGGATAAGCTTGCTGTGCCAAATAGCCAATATCCACGCGAGCACCCACCTCAAGCTCCCCTTGATCGGGCAGCTCTTCGCCAAGGATCAGCTTTAGCAGGGTGGTTTTGCCGGAACCGTTGTGCCCGACAAGCATGACCTTCTCACCATATTGGAGCAAACCATTCGCTCTGTGCAGCAGCACTTTATCGCCAAAACGTTTATCCACCTCTTCAAAACGTACAACTCTTCGACCGGAACGATCGTCCAGCTTAAGGCCGAATTCTGCCGCTTTAGGATCGAGAACAGGACGTTTCAGCTTTTCCATCCGATCCAGCGCTTTTTGCATAGATGCCGCACGGCGGAAAAACTTCTCATTATCTCCAATTCGGCCCCACTCGGTCAGCTTCTTAATGGTCTCTTTCATCTTCTTGATGACCTTCTGCTGCTCCTGATAGTCGGCAAACTGCTGCATGAGCCTGACTTCTTTCTCCTTCACATACCCCGTATAGGAACTGTGATAGATCGACGCTTCTCCATCTTCCAGCTCGACCATTTTCGTAACGGCTCGATCGAGGAAATAACGATCATGGGATACGACCACGCATGCGCCCTCATAATGAGCAAGATAATCCTCCAACCACTCCACGCCGGTCAAATCCAAATGATTCGTAGGCTCATCCAGCAGGAGCAAATCCGGCTTCCCGATAAGCTGAGAAGCGAGGGCAACCTTCGTTTTCTCACCTCCGGATAACGAAGCGAAGCTCCGCTCATAAAATTCGCGGGCAATACGCAGCCCATTCGCCACTTGGTCTATGCGGGCATCCATTTCATACCCGCCTTCGCGCTCGAAACGCTCCTGCAGCTGTGCATAACGTTTAAGCAGCTGATCGAGCAGATTGGCATCGTTCGCTGCTTCAACGCCGGCCATCTGCTGCTCCAGCTCCGTCATCACAGCCCGGCAGTCCATCAGCTCATGAAAGCCGACAGCAAGCACATCATACACCGTACCGCTCTCCCACTCTGTAGGAATTTGTGCCAGATAACCAATCCTCGTGTCTTTGCGTACCGTTAATTGGCCCTCATCGGGTTTTTCCATTTTGGCAATCAGGCGAAGCAGTGTTGATTTCCCGCTGCCGTTGCGACCCACCAGGCCAATTCGTTCACCCTGATGGATTTCGAACGTGACATCTTCCAGAACAAGCTGTGCACCGTGGTATTTTTTCACATTTTGAGCATTTATCATTAACATATAAGGAGCCTCCTGGTTATAGAAAGACCCCATCCTTCCGCAAGCAGCCAACAAAAAAAAGCCGCAGGAAAATTCCTACGACCTTTCGAATGATCCGTTCGAGGTTAAGGTAGGCGTCTTTTCGTGAGTTGTAGTACCGTATGAGCAAAATTGGACAGACCTCTCGCGTCTTTGACTGCTGCATGAACGATGCCAGCCATCGCAATGGGTAACTGGCTCACACGGTTGTTTGCAAACTCTCGATTCATCCTACCTTCACCTCCTTATGAAACATGATGTCAAAATCATAGCATAACCATCGGTCAATTCGCAACCGGAACCGTTCCTTTTTTAAGCTAACCTTATAAGAAGTCCCAGATCTGCTTGCCAATAAGGAGTAAACACACGGTTAGAAATAAAGGCCGAACATAGGCCGTACCTTTCCGAATCGCCATCCGCGAGCCTAGAAAAGATCCCGCTACCATCGCCAATCCCATTGGGATTCCAATGCTGTAATTGATAGAGCCTAATACCATAAAAGTCGCTAGACTAGCAATGTTGCTTCCGAAATTCAACACTTTCGAATTCCCGGCTGCTTTCACAAAATCGAAACCCAACATCAGAAAAACGAAAATAAGGAATGAACCCGTGCCCGGTCCAAAAAAACCGTCGTAAAAACCTAATCCGAATGCCGCACCGCCCATTAATAAGGCCGTCTTGATGGAATACTGCTGAAAGGTAGAGCTGGCTCCCCAGCTTTTACGAAAAATCGTATAAATAGTAATCAAAATCAGCATGATGACAACCAGCGGCTTTAAGAAATCCGAAGGAATCTGCCGCAGGACCATTGTCCCGCACACGGCACCTAACAAAGATAAGAGGAACAAGCCTTTGACGGCTTTTAAATCAATATTGCCCGAGCGCATAAAAGAAATGGTGCTTGTCAATGAGGACATCGTGCTCGCCAATTTATTCGTGCCTAGCGCCACGGCAGGAGGCAACCCCGTTGCCAGCAGCAGCGGTACCGAGATTAGCCCGCCTCCTCCAACGACCGAATCCACATAGGCTGCTAGAAATCCCCCAACGATGACGAAAATCATCATCTCTAAACTGATATGTATCATGCTGCAATGACTCCTTCTGTCTTGTATCGCGATAAATTTGTCCAATTCCTATTCTCGCATGACGCTTTCGTTCAGGCAAGGAGATAAACCTGGCAAGCAGCGGAATACAACAAAAACATCGGATAAACTCCGCCATATAGGCAAAAAAAAGAACAGCCGAGTTTACTCGAGCTGATCTCTCATCAAACTGCTGTCAGACTTCAGACTTGCTTCATTCGCCTATGCCTGGATGAACAATCCGTCTGGCAGCTTCGCATCCCAGTCCTGCGGGAATGGAAGACCAAGCGCATGCAAAGCGACAGCAGCGGTGTCCATAATACTCAAGCCGCTAAGGTCGGCATGAGCGGAAATCCCCGGACCTGTGCATCCCCAGAATACAGTCATATCTTTGGGATGATCGCTGCCGTGATTAAAAGCGTCCAATCCACCGCCTCCATGATCTGTTGTCACAATAAGCAAGCTGTCTTCCAGCATATTGGCTTCTCGAAGCGCTTGGCAGATCTCGCCAATCTGCCCGTCCGCATGTGAGATTGCCTGCAAATATTCGGCAGAGCCGTATCCATGCCGATGTCCGGCAGCATCTACATCATCCAGCTGAACGAACATAAGCTTGAGATCCGGAGTTGCCCGGAGATAAGCAGCAATAGCAGGGACTAATTCATCATCTGGCGCTTGGCATTTATCCATGACATCCAATTCCTCTATAATACCGGTCTGAATCGGCGCCCAACAAACGAAAGATGCCATCCTGCTATCTGGCTTTGCGCTGCTTAGCATGTGAAATAAGGAAGGAGTAGACGAATCCCGCGGATAGGTCTTCTCTTTTTGGATATACATGTGAGATTCATGCTTCTCTGGCCTTACACCATGCAGCAGCGAACCCCAACACTCCCCACTGTTCGAAGGAAAAACAGTTTGCGCACGGTCAGTTTGGCCACCTCCTGCGAGCAGCTTTTCGATGTGCGGTGTATGTGCTTCTCGAACGAAAGCTCCCGCCCCATCCATACCCAAAATGATGACTCGTTGAATTGCCGCTGTTGATGTCATAATGAGTTCCTCCACGTGTGTATTATCCTAAGTCCGGCGTATCCGTAAGCTCAATGACAGCCTTCTCCGCATGGTGCAATTCCAAAACAATGATCTCATTCGTACCCAGTTTCAGCAAAGGGGCAGGAAGATACAATGTACGCTGCGGCCCTTTTTCCCAATAACGCCCCAAATTAAATCCATTTACCCAAACAACGCCTTTGGCCCAACCATCTAATCGGACGAACGTATCTCCAGCCTCTTCAACGGTAAATTCCCCACGGTAAAAAGCAGGACGGTCTCCCTCTTCCGCTTCCGTCGTTGATGGCTCAAAGGGAACTGCCTCTAAATTGTCCATTGGGAGTGGATAGATCGTCCAATCGAACAAGAACTGATTGTTCATCCTCACACCCTCTGTAATTCCTTTATAATCTTTCAATTGCGGGCCATAGTTGACACGTCCCATGTTCTCGACAACAATATCCAGCTTCGCTCCTTGCGCCGGAATGTCCAGTGGGAGTGGATGGGCATCCCATCGCTCTACCGTTCCTTGATAGACACCGTCTAAGAAAACTTGTGCGCGATCATGCACGTCTTGCAGATGCAGCTTTTCACCTGTACGCGGTCCAGATATCTGGGTTGAATAAACGATGAACCCGTAATTTTGCCCAAGCTTCTCCATCGGCTCCGGGAAGGTTCGCTTCACGGGCTCAGCAAGCAGCGGCAAATGATTGAGCAGATCTGCTTTTTCAGTCAAAACGACAGGCCCATATCCTTTCTTCGCAATAGGCGCAGGCCATGCCGGGAAATCCTCCTCGGCTTTACCCAAATAATTCGCGATCACGGAGCGAACCGCTCTGTATTTCTCAGTTTCATCCCCGCATTCGGATAAAGGCGAATCATAATCATAGCTGGTGATCGTTGCTTCATATTTATCGTGATAATTAGCGCCATTATAGAAGCCGAAATTCGTCCCGCCATGGAACATATAAAAATTAACCGATGCACCCGCACGCAGCATACGATCGAAAACATCAGCCACATCGCCGGCATCTCTCGTATGGTGTGGTTTCAGCCAATGATCAAACCAGCCATTCCAGTACTCCATGCAAAAAAGCGGCTCATCCGCACGATACTCTCGGAATTTCTCGAAAGCTTCCTCTGATTTGGAGCCGAAGTTGACGGTAGCTAGCGTACCGGGAACCGTTCCGCCCTGCAGCATGCCATCTTCCGGACCATCGGACGTAAACAGCAAAACATCCACCCCACGTCGGATCAACCCATCACGCAAATAAGTTAGGTAAGCGGTGTCGTTTCCGTAGCTGCCGTACTCATTCTCAATTTGCACCGCCAAAATGGGCCCGCCATTCGTGCTTAGCAGCGGAGTCAACCGAGGAATCAGCTCATCATAGTAGCGATCCACTTTTTCCAAATACATCGTATCCATGCAGCGAAGCTTCATATTCGAATATTGCAGCAGCCAGGCCGGCAGCCCGCCAAACTCCCACTCTGCACAAATGTAGGGACTTGGACGCACAATGACATGCAGCCCCAAACTGCCTGCAAGCTTAATGAACTTCTCCACATCCGCAAGCCCTTCGAAATTAAACACATTTTCCTGCGGTTCATGCAAATTCCAAGGCACATAGGTTTCCACCGTATTGAATCCACATGCTTTAAGCTTCAGCAGTCGATCTTCCCAATACTCAGGTACGACGCGGAAATAATGGATCGCCCCTGACAACAGTTGAATTGGCGTCCCATCTAATAAAAATTGTTTGTTTTTTGCCTCTAAAATAGCCATAAATATCCCTCCGGATTATGAAAACGATTAGTGTTTATCTCCTCCTATCATCGCTGAAGGATACACGCATCTCAATCTCCAAATGGATCATTTTCTATACCAAATGTGCCAATTCGATGCTATGATAAAAAGAACCATTTTAAAGCAAGGGAGGACCCTACTACGGAAGATTTATATCGTTTCCCTAACCTGATTCAAACCCTTCAAGTCATAGGCTGCCATTTTGGAATCAAGCCTCCAGGGTGGGAGTATCCACGTCATCATCATCATTTATTTGAGCTGCTATATTGCTTGGAAGGCGAAGTCGTGCATGTTATGAACCGCGAGTCGGTGACCATGCGTGAGGGGGACTGGCTGCTGATCAAATCCGGCGTTCGGCATCAAACGACCAATCCGTCGGCTTTTAATTACAGCTATTTTAATGTGCATTTTGATCTCGATGATACGGAGATTCGCAGCCTGCTTGCCGCTACGCCTTTTCGATATATCACACGAGAAGAAGCCTCCGAGAGCAAGCTTCGCTACTACGTAAGCGAACTGGAGACGGTCATGCACCGCAACCGTCTGATCGCGCAAGAAGGCTCGGCCGCAGTGGCGCAGCCAACGCCTCTGCGCTTCGAGGATAAGCTGCTGCTCCAGTCCTACACCCTGCTCATCGTTCACGATGTGCTTGCTTTGTTTCGCGGACAGCCTGCGGCTGTTGGGCAAGCGGGGGTGGTGAGTGGGCGAGCACGGGCGGTGAGCGGGCAGGCGTCGGCGATGGGCGGGCAGGCATCGGTAGTGAGTGAGCAAGCGTTGGCGATGAGCGGGCAATCATCGGTAGTGAGCGAGCAAACATTGGCGATGGGCGGGCAGGCATCGGTAGTGAGTGAGCAAGCGTTGGCGATGGGCGGGCAATCATCGGCAGTGAGCGAACAAACATTGGCGATGAGCGGGCAGGCATCGGGAGTGAGTGAGCAAGCGTTGGCGATGAGCGGGCAGGCATCGGGAGTGAGCGAGCAAACATTGGCGATGAGCGGGCAAGCATCGGGAGTGAGCGAGCAAGCATTGGCGATGAGCGGGCAGGCATCGGCTGCGAGCAAGCAAACTGCAGCTGCGAGCGGGCAAGCAGAGACTGCTGGTAGGCAAGCTGCTGCGCCAAACACGCGAGCCCTTGCAACGAGCCGAGACGCCTCGTTGTTCACGACCGATGTCGCGCACGCCATCGAAGAGAAGCTTTCGCTTGGCCTCTGCGAGGAAACTACCGTCGCAGGGGTGGCCAAGGAGATGAACCTTAGCCGCAGCCAGTGCAGCAAGCTTTTCTCCAAGGTGTACGGCCTGTCACCGCGTCAATATGTCAGCCAGCAGAAGCTGAAGCTGGCCAAAGAGCTCCTCGTCACGACCCATCTGTCGATGACAGACATCGCGGACAAGCTCGGCTTCCAGTCAGCGAGCCACTTCTCGCGGCAATTCCGCCGCTGGACGGGCCAGTCGCCGAGTGAGTTCAGGCCCAAGCATCATGCTGCGCAGCCGGATTAGATGAACCGCTCAAGCTAGCTCATGTCACATGGAGCATCAATTGTGCATTCGTCGCGCGGGGCTTAGCCGCCGCCATACGGCATCCGCTCAGAATTACGCGCGCGCTCAGGAAAGCCTGCAATTGTGCAGGCTTTATCAACAAAATCATTCAAAAAGCCGAAAAGCCTGCAATTGTGCAGGTTTTGTCGCACTTTCCAACCTAAAATCAAAAACGAGCTCCAAAAGCCTGCACATTCGCAGGAATTTGCTAGTTTGAGGATGATTTGACCAATAAAAGATGCATAATCGCAGGTTTTTGCAACCGCAGGCACATATCCCTATGAACCGAGGAGAAATCTGCGGAACATTCCTCGTTTTTACGTCCATTGAGTCATCTTATTAGAGTCAAGTCAGCCACCTGGCAACCGAGAGGCTGCTCATGGCCCTGCCTCCTTGCCTCCCAGTCACCTTGTCTCCCTGTCTCCTTGCCTCCTTGTCTCCCTGTCTCCTTGCCTCCCTGTCTCCCTGTCTCCCTGCCTCCCTGTCTCCCTGTCTCCCTGTCTCCCTGTCTCCCTGTCTCCCTGTCTCCCTGTCTCCTTGCCTCCCTGCCTCCCGGTCTCCTTGTCTCCTTGTCTCCTTGCCTCCTAGCCTCCTAGCCTCCCTGTCTCCCTGCCTCCTTGTCTCCCTGCCTCCTTGCCTCCTTGCCCCTCTCCCCCTACTCGCCCTTCCGAAACTGTCCCGGCGTAATCCCTTCATACCGCTTAAACACGCGGATGAACGTGTTGCTATTCGTGAACCCGACTTTTTGCGTAATATCGGTGATGGTGTCATCGGTATCCGTCATCAGCTTCTTCGCTAGACGAACTCGCTGCTTGTTCACATAGTCAATGAACGTTTCGCCGGATTGTTCCTTAATGAAGCTTGATAAATACGGCGCGTTTACTTCGAATTTCAGAGATAATGAGGTGAGGCTCAGATCCATATCCGCCAGGTGTTCGTCGATATAGGTCAACACCTGATCCTTCAAGTTCGTGTTGTGGCTTTTCTTTTTGGAATCGACGTAATCGCATACGATTTTCAGGAATTTATAGATTTCATCCTCTATTTCGGCAAAAGATTCACATTGGGTCAGCTGCTTAATCAGCACGGTTTTCTCGACCGCCAGCTCGTTGGGACCTTGCTGGAAATGCTCGATCGCCTTCAGAATGGTGCCAATCAATTCAAACATCAACAGCTTCCCAAGCTGCAAAGACAATGTACCGTCCGATACATTCGTCACGATCAACTCACTGACCGCATCCATCGCCTCTTCGTATTGTCCGGTCTTGATATGATTGATCAGCTTCCGCTCTGTATCCAGCGGATAATACAGTTCATTCTTCGGCCTTTTGATCCGCTCATAAGGGATGATTTGGCTTGGCCCAATGACGAATTTGTATTCAAGGGCTTCCAAGGCTTCCTCGAAACCATGCGGAATGCCTGTCACTGACGGATGAATGTCACTGATCCCGATCGTCAGCTGGATATAGAATTTGCCTTGTATGATCGTTTGCGCCTCATGCGCGACCTCAATTAATTCCTGCTTCGCCGCCACTTCATCGTCGCCTTGGATATTGACGAGGAAGGCAACCATTCCTTCGACTTCAGTCGAATAAACGCTATGCTTCCTGCCGATTAGCTCCTCGGTAATATTCGTGACGATATAGTACACGTATTGCAGCCGTGACTCCGCGTCACCAGGCCCGGAGCCTTTGAATAAATCGGCATAATCTCCGATATGAAACAGCAAAATCGCAAACTTATTCGTTGCGAAGCGCAGCTCGAACGAAGCCATGGATTGCGCGAGCGCGGAGCCGCTTTCCACACGTCCCTTCAACAAGCGCGCCAGGAAATGACTGCGCAGCACGTCTTGCTGCAGTTGAATTGTCCGATTCGCGCTATCCTGGAAAGCCGCATTCTCGGTCATGAACGACTGGAGCAGTGAAAATTCGTTCCCGATGCCTGCCAGATTCGATTTGACCTTCGGCGAAATCATATCTACCATGCGGCGGATAGGCATGTAATGCCGTTTCGTCAGCCAGATGGACATAGGCCCGCCAACAAAAACACATAAGAACAACCCCGCATAGATCCAATCACGCAGCTGCCCCACTTTAGCTGAGTACACTTTGGATGGAACGATTGCGACATACTTCCAAGCATTTTCTACCGAGGAAACGTAAGAAACCGTGACTTCGCCTTGTTCCCATTTCTGTTGAAAGGAGCCTTCCGAAGAGGTCAAACGCCCATAGTCGATATCAGAGAGGTGGGAGGTTTCGCCAGCCGCCGTTAGAAGCTGATTGTTTGAATCAATAATTAGCACACTGCCGGACTGCGCAAGCTGGATATTGGCAATGGCTGCTTTCAGTCTTTCCATATTCAAAAGCACGACAAGCGTTGCTTTGGCGTCATTCATATTTTGAATCGGCAGCGATTGCAAGTACACCATGTCGCCATTTCCGAATTTCACAAAATTCCCGAAATACGTTTTATTTACAGCTTCCTGCCACTGGGCCATCGTCATCTCACTATCGCCGTGGAACAACTGAAAGAGCAGGTCCGCCTCATTCATGGCTGAGGTTGACACGCCGATTTGCTCCGTTTTCATATACATATACAGATCGGTGATATCCCCGTTAGAAGCTCCGTAAGAACGCAAGGAGGTGATAAGCTCCAACGTATCCAGCTTCACCTCGGGTGTGCTGAAATCCGTTTGATTAATAAATTTAGTCACCTTCGGGTCCAATGAAAGCTGCAGTCCCATCCGTTTAATATCTTTAAATTGGTTATCGAAGGATTGCTTCACTTGATTAAGCAGCGCTTCATTGGAACGTGTTACTTCCGAGCTTAACAGATGCTGGGATTGAAATAATACGACCATCGTGATGACGATAGGAATACATAGAATGGTTAAATTGGAGTACAACCAGAATAGAAACACGCTCCGCTTCAATGAAATTCCTCCCTTACTCTTGCTGTACGTTGTATTATCCCATCTCTGATATCACCTGTACATCATCGTTTTTTAGTGGATCGTCGTTTTTTATGATTTGTTGTGGAAATGGGAAAAACCCAAATATCCCGCTCCTTCTTTCTGAAAATTCCAAAAAGAGAGCAGGAAATGGGTTCATGTGCTTTGGGACTATTCTTTCACAGCGCCGACCATGACGCCTTTGACGAAGTATTTTTGCAAGAAAGGATAGACGATAAGAATCGGCAGCGTTGCGACCATAATCGTCGCGTACTTAATGCTTTGTCCAATAGCTTCCGTATCGCTGGCATTGCCTGTCCCTGTCGTCATCGAATCTGTGCTGTTCTGGACGAGAATTTCACGAAGAATAAGCTGCAGCGGAAATTTATCCCGATCATGCAGGAACAGCATCGCATTAAACCAGGAATTCCAGTGAGCCACTCCATAATAGAGCACCATCACGGCAATAACCGGCATCGAGAGCGGGACCACAATTTGGAATAAAATGCGGTACTCTCCCGCCCCGTCAATCTTGGCAGATTCGAGCAGTCCTTCCGGGATCGCTTCGAACGAGGTCCGCATGATGATTAAATTCCACGTGCTGATCGCCACAGGAAGGATGAGAGCCAGATAGCTGTTCCCCATATGCAGGAAATTATTGATCAGCAAGTACATCGGAATTAATCCTCCGCTAAAATACATCGTAAACACGATAGCAACCATCAGAAATTTACGCATGACAAATTTTCGCGATAACGCATAAGCGCCAATGGTTGTAAAAAAGAGATTAACCGCCGTACCCGCAATCAAAATGATCAGCGTGTTCCCGTAGCCTGTCAAAATGTTCGGATTCGCAATCACCTTCTCAAAAGCGGCGAGATTAAATCCAAGCGGTTTGAACAACAGCCCCGTATGCTGAATCAGCAGATTCGAGTCACTTATCGAAGCAACTGCCACATAATAGAACGGATAAAGTGTGCATATGATCAGCAGCATCATCAGTATGGCATTACCCACATCAAAGACTCGCTCAGCTGCGCTTGTTTTCATGGTTCGTACCTCCTACCACAACCGGCTCCCTGAGAAGCGGCGGGATATGCTGTTGGCGCTAATTAACAGAATGAAATTGATCATGGATTGGAACAAGCCTACGGCTGTTGTATAGCTGTAATCATTGCCTTGCGCAAGGCCCTCACGGTAAACGAAGGATGAAATCACATCGGCCGTTTCGTAGGTGTTCGGGTTATACAGCAGCACAATTTTCTCGAAGCCTACCTCCATCAAGCCGCCGATGCGAAGAATCAGCAAAATCATAATGGTAGGGATCAGCCCAGGCAGCGTAACGCTCCAAATTTGGCGAAAACGTCCTGCTCCATCGACACGAGAAGCTTCATAGAGCTCAGGATTAATTCCGCTTAACGCCGCTAAATAAATAATGGACGACCAGCCCAGCTCCTGCCAAACCGATGTACTGACAAAAATGCTGCGGAAATTACCCGCATCATTCAGCAGCGCTGTATCCTGCCCGCCGAAAAAAGTAATGATGCTGTTCGCAATACCACCTCGGTTCGTGAAATCAATAATTAAACCGGAGATGACAACAATGGATATAAAATGCGGCAAATAAGAAACCGTCTGGATGATCGATTTGAACAGCTTTTGGCGAATCTCATTGAGCAGCAAAGCCAAAATAATCGGTGCAGGAAAGCCAAAAACCAGTTGATAAAAGCTGATAAGAAACGTGTTGCGCAGGACGCGCAGGAAATAATAGCTTTGGAAGAAATCTTTGAAATGGACGAAGCCGACCCAATCACTGCCCCAGATCCCTTTGGCTGGACTGAAATCCTTAAAGGCAATAACCGCGCCGTACATCGGGAAATATTTGAAAATAAAGAAGTACAGCACAACAGGCAGCACCATCAGGTAAATTGCGCGATTTTTCTTCAGGTCGTTCGTTAAAACCCGGATGGAATTCCCCATCATTTCACTTCCTTTTGTAGAGATCAAAAAGGGGAGGCTGGCTCCCCCGCATCTTTTAGCGTTTGTTAAAACGATCCGTTGCCGCTTGGTACACCTCGACAGCACGGTTGATGTTCATTTTGTTCATTTGTTCAACCGCTTTATCGAAATCCTCAATGGACGCAGCACCCATGATCACTTTCGTGATTTTCTCAGTCAGAAGCGTGCTTACATCATTCAAAATTTTCGCTGTTTCCTTCGCTTCGTCCGTTGTCAGCGCCACAGGAGGAAGCATGACTTTGAAGGCATTTGCTGTATATTTGGCATATACTTTGGCCGCATCTTTTTGAGCTTGCAATTGGTAGTACTGATCGTTGTAACGATCGTCATCTAAGCCGGAGAAGCTGTAATTGGCAATAAAATACTTAGCCATAGCTTGGCTGATTGGGAGATTGTCCGGGTTTTTCAAGATCAAGTCCGTATATTTCGGTTGACCGTTTTCTTTCGTATAGGTTTGGCCTTCAATACCAAAGTTTTTGAGCAGCGCGCCTTCTTCACTGTATAGATAATCAAGCGCTTTGACCGTCTCAGCTGCATGTTTATTGGCACTAGTGAGGACTGTCCCTACGTTATCGTACTCCCATGCCGCTTTGACGAATTTCGGCTCGTCGCCTTTTTTCAAGACCGGATATTGCACCGCAGACAGTTGCGCTTTGGCATCCGTTTTTTGCAGAGCAGGCATATAAGTCCCGATGCTGCCGCCAATGAAGCCGTAGAAAGCTCCCGCTTTACCGGATGTGATTTTCGCATCCATCGTTTTCGTATCATTCGAAGCGAAGTCTTGGTCAATCAGACCTTCTTTGTACCATCTTTGCATCGTCGTCAAATATTGCTTGAATTCCGGCTGCGCCGGTCCGAACTTCACCTTGCCGTTATCGAGGTAGAAGCTATCGGATGTCGCCGTAGTTCCCATACCCGCAACGCCATAGGCTCCCGCGAAATCAGCGAAAGAAATCGGATAGTCTTTGCGAAGCGTGAAAGGAATCACATTTTTCTTCTCTTTAAAAGCTTTCAGCACCGTTTCCCACTCATCCATCGTTTCCGGCTGCTTGAGTCCGAGCTCGTCCAGCCAGTCTTGACGAATAACCATGCCGCTGAATGTTTTGTATTGACCATACTTGCCTGCACGCAAATGAGGCAGCACATAGATGTCGCCGTTATCCGCTTTGATTTGCTTGGCGATTTGCGGGTTCTCGTCCAGTACCTTTTTCAGGTTCGGCGCGTTTTTCTCGATCAGCTCATTCAATTTAATGATGGTGCCGTCTTTGAACATTTTGGACAAGCCGCCCTGTACGTTGTTCCAGTTCCACAGCATCGCATCCGGCAAATTATTAGAAGCAATCATAACCCCGTATTGCTGGATATCATCTTGTGTGGTGTTTCCTGAGGAATGCTGGAAATCCACTTTCACATTCGTTTTCTTTTCCCATTCTTTGACGAATGGCAGCTCGCTCAAGCTTTTGACAACTGCTTTTGCGTTGGGATTAAGTGGTGTCCAGTACTTCACATTGACAGGTTCTTTAGAAGCCGCTGCCGTTGCTGCGGGCGTTGCACTTTCTTTTGTTGAAGATCCTGAGTTGCCACAAGCGGCAACTAACGATAGCGCGAGAATGGATGCCGCAACTGGCAGCACTTTGAATTGAGATTGTCTTTTCATCGAAACACTCCCCTTATTTGTATAATCCGACGTTCCCGCCGTGAAAGCGGGCGTGGCCTGTGAATGAAGCATATACGATGCAGAATGGTGCCGTATATCGGCAATTCTTCGTTGGTATTGTTTTCTTCAGAAACGGAATCGGCGTTATTTGGCGCATCATCGTTTTATTAGAATGAGCTCCTAGACAAAAGAAAAATCGCCCGTTCCACCGCTAATTGAGCCGGTTTCGAGACGATTATCCTTCATAGCTTATTCGCTGATCAATACTTCAATACCTAGCGCCTCTATGGTATCAATCCATTCCTTCGGGCATCCTGCGTCCGTAATCAACATCGAGATATCCTCCAGCTTGGACACTCTGGCAAAGGTAGCCATCCCGAACTTCGTATGGTCCGTAAGGACAATCGCTTCCTCCGCCCGCTGCATCATCTTCCGTGAAATAACGGCTTCCCCCAAATGGAAATCCGTAATTCCATCAGCCAACGAAATACCGCCAACCGAGACGAACGCCTTATTCACCTTAAATTGATCGAGCGTCTGATCCGTTAAAACGCCACTAACGGCTTTATACTCGGCATTCACTTCTCCGCCCGCAAAAATAATCCTGCCTCTAAAGGTTTCCAAAGCTAGATTCAGGATCGGAATAGAGTGCGTAATGATGGTGACATTCGTACGATCCTTCAAATAGGGCAGCATTTCAATCGTCGTCGTCCCATTGTCCAGCATAATGGTTTCGCCATCTTGAACTAGCGAAGCGGCAAGTTTCCCAATCGCCATTTTCTCCGGCCTCATCATCTGCGCCCGCTTAAGGAAAGGCGGCTCCACCAGCTCCATGCGCATCTTCACGGCGCCGCCATATACCTTGCGCAGCTTGCCTTCCTTCTCCAGCCGATCCAAATCACGCCTCACCGTTTCCGTCGAAACGGCAAGCAGCTCCGACAGGTGATGCACCTGGACTTTTCCTTCCATCTCCAGCTGATTCAGGATCGTCATCCTGCGATCTTCAAAGGTTAAAGACATGTTGGCCTCCTGCCATGACCGATAGTTTGTATATGTCGTTGTTTTTTGTTGTTTTTATTAGTGTAGGGTCACGGCATGAACCTGTCAACCGGATGTCGGATTGGGAGGGAGGCGCAATGCTCTATTGGGCAAAAAGGGGGCTTAGCTGGCTTGTGCTGGAAAGTAGGCGCGGTTAACTAATTTAGGAATAGATACTCCATTGGGTCATATGAGTGCTAACCTAACTAGTGGTGAACGAGGTACCATTGGCGCACTATTCAACAGCCGCGGGCGGACAAGGGCAAAAAAACTTACATACTGACAGAGGAACCTTCTACTAAATACGTTCCTAATTTAGCCGATAGTCGAAAACCTGCAATTGTGCATCCTTTTACTCTCTGGAATACCCCAAATTCATATATTCCTGCAAAAATGCAGGCTTTTTCAGCTTTTTGTTTGATTTCACTCTGGAAAGCTTAAAATGCCTGCACTTTTGCAGGTTTTCCGCTTTTTCGCACGATTTCACGGAAAATACCTGCTCTTTTGCATCTTTTGGGGTAAGCGGCCGCGCATGATCACGCTCGTTGGCTGAGGGCTCTACCTATGCTCTTCACGCCGAAGGCTATCCCACAATTAACGCCAAGCCAAAATAACCTCCAACACCACATTAAATGTGGAGCTGAAGGTTATTCATCCTATCATGCCGTTAATGGAGCGGCTTCAACGCTGATCTACGGCGTAATCCGCAAAACAGGCCGGCTTGCCGCCGTCGCATTCTCTTTGGAGCCGTAGCTGACATACGTTGCAGAGCCGCCTGTCAGCGAGGAAACCTCAATCGCTACGTTTTTATTCGCGGAGGAGAGTGCACTCCGCACTTGGTCCGTTACATCGATCCAGACATAGCTGCCTGCCGCAGGAACTTTCCATTCTGCCAGTGGGAGAGAGGCTGCTGGCTTATTGTTCCACGTCAGCGTGTTCTCAGACCATGGCTGCGCGACCACCTTCGCTTGATGTCTCACATCAACGCTGGGTGTCCCGCCTTCCGACAACAGGATGGCTGCCCGCGTCATCGTTCCGCTGTAGGAGGAAAGATCGAACTGCACGAAAGCGGTGCGGTTGTAGCCGACGCTCTCATTTTTAACCTCCATATACCCTGCGGTCCCGTAATTCGTATTCCCGGTACTGCCATCCCGCACCCAGGCATCGGCCGAACTCGAAATGATAGTTGGGGCTGTGTTCCCAAACTTGGCGTGGAACGATTTCCCATAGGAACCGTTAACGTCAACCGACAGTTTCAGGGTAGGACTGTACTGCGTAACTGTAATCCCTGTATCCAGCCAAATGGCATTCGCATAGCTGCGGTTCAGCTCCACCTCAATGGTTCCCGTATTAGCCTGAGTCGGATCACTGATGGCCAAATCCAACAAACCTCCGGCTTCTTGGACCAACAAAGACGACTTCTTATTGACGGTGATCAGGCTGCCGCCATTCCCATCCCCGATTGTTTTGAGCCCGTCTTGCCATACATTCGCGGCTACCAGGTTCAAGTCCGTTTCCTTGACAGCTTGCGCGCTTGTCGTATTTTCTACGATCGCAACTGTGGGATTCGCCGCATAATTCTGTACTTGCGCGCTGCTCATATTCGGAAGCATGACATAGCTGTAAGCTGCATTGCTTGGATTCGTCCCGTGGTTCATCCATAACGTCATGTAATTAGCTGCAACCTGCTCTTTATAATTGCTTAGCACCAGCTTAGGCCGATAGGCAGCGTTCGCATTCTCTCGACTGGCATAGTAAACCCAACCATTAGCGTCCGCTGGGGAAGTTGCTGTAATCCGCAGTGAAAATACTTTCTGATTGCCTGCAAGTGCGGCTTGCAGAGCTTTGGTCACATCAATCGTGATCGGCGTCCCTGCCTGCATCCCGCTCCATTGCTGAAGTGGCGACAGCGGTACCGAGCTTGGCTTATTCGCCCAAAGCAATCCCGATTCGGTCCAGCTGTTGTCCGCAACCCATTCAGCGGTATGCTGAATCGTATTCGCTGTTGTCCCAACGGAGGTAGGAACCAGCGTCACTTTAGCCGTGTCAAAAGTAACCCCATCCGGTACAAACGCACTGACATCAAACTTCAGGTAGCTTTCTCTGGCATAGCCGCCGGTATCATTCTTCACAAGCAACGTGGATTCTGTCCCATGATTGGCTTCATTTTGCCTGACATAAGAATCCTCTGTATTAAACACGGTATATACGTTAGCCGTTGCTTGATTGATCTCGTTCCAAGTCCCCGTGCGCGCTTCCCGCTTCGCTTGAATCGTCGTGCCGCTTGGGAAATAGTATCCAACACTGGCGTCATTGCCACCCGTATCTCCTTGCAGATGCAGCCAGTTGGTTCCACTTAGCGCGGATGACCAGCCCAATGTGGTCGGCTGTGCGCTGCCATTCACGGTGAAAGCATTGCTGCCGCTTATTTGGCGATTATCCACGATGGTTTCTACCTTACGCGGAGTTCCATCCCAGCCATTCCCCGATTGTCCCGTATTCGTTATCCCTGCTCCAAGCGCTACGATTTCGTTGTCGAAAGTGAACCATGATTTTTTGGCAGTCAAATTCGACGGCGTCACAATCGCTCCGCCATTCCCGATATCGCCGGGCGCCTTCAAGTCCATGCCAATGGCCCCATAGCTGCCCAGCAGTTCAGCCCCACCTGTCCAGCTATTCGGACTCATGTAATTCGTCCAGTTGCTGCTGGTGGTCCGCGTCTGTGTATCGACTGTTGTGCCTGGAAGACGATAAGGATTTACGGTTGGCCAGTAGTTTTCATATTGCGCCTTATCCGCATTATATAAATAGGTCATACCGTCGCCGGTGTACCAGCCTTTGACATTATTTTTGTTGCCGGATTCATATTTATCTACCCGCTTGGATGACATACTGATGCCAAAGCCATATCCAGGCCGCAGCTGCAGAGCACGATCCTGATTCGGGAACAGGAACTGTCCGAGCTTCTCCCCTCGAGAAGGAATCGACGCATCCGCTGCGATTTGTTTCAGCTGCACATATTGATAAATCGGCGCCGCATCCAGAATTTGATTCGTCAAATCCTGCGTAATCCAATATTTCAGCATGCTCTGAATCGCTTGTTTGGGATTGCCGGGATATGCGGCCCCCAGCTGGTCATTCGTCGCAGGCGCTGTCAGCAGCAGATAACAAATCGAAGACATGAGCCCCTTGGCGGTGAGAATGGGATCGGTATCCTTCAAACCTAATGCAGGACCATAGGCGATATTTCGCCCTCTCACCATATCCATAACATTCCCATTGTAAATGAAGGGCTCCACGGAATAAAAATCCACCGGTACGCATGCCATTTGTTCGTATCCGTGACATCCCAGCTGGAACCGCTTAGGATATGCAGCAGAATGCCTACATCATTAAGCAATGATGTTCCATAACCGCCGATGTAGGGCATTGCCGCATGCTGGATAAATGAGCCGTCCGCATAAAACCCGTCACGGGCCGATGTATTGACGGCAGACGCTGGAGACACATAAGCAAACACGCTGCTCAGCGCATCACGGGCATCAGCCAGCTTCGCTGAATCTTTCATAATAATGCCTCTATAGGCAACCGCAATCGCTTGATCCAGTAAATTCGCTCCGGTCATCACCGGGCTGCCGCTCACTGTTCTGGCCGCTGAGTTCGGGATGAACCGATTGACAGCATCCATATAACTGGTTACCTGCACAGGCGTCAGCTCATTTTTCATCAGAAGCACAGTTTTGGTCAGAATCTGCGGCACCCCAATTTGCCAATGGAACCAGTTGCCATATGTTGCAACGGTCGTGTTGTACTTCTGAACATTTAACCAATCAAGTGCGTTAATCACGTCTGTTTTGAGCGCAGCATTCTGATACATGACCGAACCCGGTGTGTAATAGCCCACAATCATCGCATACAAACGCCCATAAGAACCAGAAATATCTCCTGATTTGGTAAAGCTGTCCGTACTCGTAAAAGGCATGTCCACCCATAAATAAGTACGATCTACACTGCGATTCATCAGATCCCAGTATCCTTTGCCACTTGTGCAAGGCGCCTGTGCAGCAGAGCATGAGGATATGAGGCTGTCCATGGCTGAAATTTTCGCCTGAAGCAAGGCATCCGTTACAGGCACAACATATTCCCCATCACCGAGAAGCAGTCTTTGCAGCTTCGTCCTCAACCCATCGTACTCATCACTTGCCTGTACATACCTTGGGCTGATCCCTACTGCACATACGCTCACTACGACCAGACAAAGGCATAGCAGACTTACCGATCGAAGCAATTTAGACATCGTATTAAATCCCTCCTTAGCTAAATGACTTGCTTACCAAGGATAAATTGTAATCGCTTTCTCGTATATCGACGATTTTTAGCTGATCGCTTTTTTTTATGAAAAAGCTCATTCTTTCGTTTTGATCCAGGAATGGGATTTGTTCTGTGAGGTACCAGCTCATGATAACGGCGTAAATTTTGCATTGACAGTCAGAAGGAATAGGAGATACAATTGTCAACAAACAACATGATTTTATTATAAAACAACATAAATACTACAACATGTACCAAAATACAATGTTTACTCAGGATTCGCATCCGGGCATGCCCACGCGTTTACTTTCACTCATAGTTTGGAGATGGTCCCGTGTTTATCGTTTCACTGCTCCTTGTCGTTGCCTCAGGTCTTACGCACGCCGTATGGAGTCTATTCACCAAAAGAAGCCACAATAAAAGTGTTTTCCTGTGGGCTATCGTCATGGTAACCACAATTGGGCTCCTTCCCTATTTAATCAGAGAACTGTGGATGAATCCTTTGTCTCTGAAAGCGTACGGATTTTTACTTTTATCTGCCTGTCTACAAAGCATCTATGCCCTGCTGTTGGCTCGAACGTACAATATGGGCGATCTTTCCCAAGTCTATCCGATTATGCGCGGCACCAGTACCCTGTTTATTCCGATCGGCAGCGTCTTGTTTCTTCGTGAATCCTTATCTGGATATGGATGGCTTGGATTGCTTTGCATGGTCTTTGGATTCCTTTGGCTTAGCGGTATTTTCACCCGTAAACCAACATCCATTGACGCAGGTACAGTCAAACCATTCCTTATGGCCCTTAGTGTCGGCTTATGTACGACCTGTTACGTTTTTGTTGATCGCATCAACCTTCAGCATGTTTCCGCGATCTCATTGCTAGAGGTGACGAATATCGGGTTCATGGCTGCCCTGACGCCGATTGTTCTCCGCTCGAAACAGATCCGCATGGAATGGAAGCTGAATGCCAAAATCATTTTACTCGGTGCGCTCCTTAACCCAGGCTCTTACTTGCTATTTTTATTCGCTATGCAATATGCTCCTGTCGCCCATATCTCGCCAATCCGTGAAATCGGCACCGTATTTGCCACCATTCTCGGCATTGTTGTACTCAAAGAAAAACAAGGAACACTGCGCATTATTTGTTCAATTCTCATTTTGATCGGCATTCTGGTTATTAGCTTCTTTGGTTAACAGTGACAACAGCCTTCGTTCCAGTTACATAGCAGAAACCTGCAATTATGCATCTTTTTTGCCCCCGGTATAACCTTAATGATGAAATTCCTGCGTATCTGCATGCTTTTTAGGCCTTTTCTGGATTTGAGGATGAAAAGGCTAATAATACCTGCACAATCGCAGGCATTTCCACTTTTCACACGTTTTCGTCAAAAAAACCTGCACTTTCGCAGGCTTTCCAGTTACGTGAACCAAACGCTTTATTCGCCAGAAAGGTGCGCCCCTGAAACCGCAATAAGGACAATGGTTGTGTGCTGCTCTGCTGGCATCGAAAATGTCAACATTGACATTATCCCATAATCATTTTATTATGATGTCAGTGAGTACTGACATCGTTACGAAAGAGGGATGGCATGGATAACAGCAAGCTGGGAAGCGGCGAAAAGCTTCTGTTAGCAGCGCTCAATTTAATTGCGGAAAAAGGCTACAATGGGGTAACCACCCTTGAAATTGCCACCGCCGCAGGGCTGAGCGAGAAAACCCTGTTTCGTCATTTCGGCAGCAAGCAGAAACTCCTCGAAGCGGCTTTCGACCGCTATCACTACGCGGAAGAGATGAAGAAGCTTTTTAGTGAAAAGCTCGTATGGGACTTGGAAGAGGACCTGCTTCTGGTCAGTAAAACCTATCATGAAATCATGAACCGCAACCGGAAAATGATTCAAATCAGCTTCAAAGAAGAAAGCCAACTCCCCGGATTCCGCGAACGAACGCATAGGCATCCGCTGCAGCTGCTGGATATCTTAACGAATTATTTCATCACGATGGCCGAAAAAGGGAAAATAATTCCTGTCGACCCGGAGGCGCATGCCTTCGCCTTTATGATGATGCATTTCGGGGCTTTCATGAATGATCTCGACAGCCATAAATACTATGCCAGTATTTCACTTGAGCCATTTATTCAGAATAGCGTAAAAATTTTTGCTAGGGCTTTGAAACCCTAGTTTTTTTACCAAAGTATTGTCAGTCAGTACTGACAGTCTATTTTAAAAAGGACGTGATCCCCTATGAAAGTATCCACACAAGATCAGCAGCAAATCGGCAACAAATTAATGCGTGTCTTAATGTTCACCCTGACACTCTCCATGATGAGCGGCATCATGTTCAACATTGCCCTGCCTAAGATTAGTCTGGATTTCTCCCTTACGATCGCACAGGTCAGTTGGCTCTCCTCTGCCTACATTCTGATCTATGCCATTGGCGCAGTCACCTATGGAAAGCTGGCAGATCGCTACAAGCTCAAGAGCTTGGTGACCTTCGGGCTCCTTCTATTCACTGTAGGCTCCTTGATCGGTCTGGCCTCCCACACCTTTGCAGTGGCCTTAATCGCACGATGCCTGCAATCGGCTGGAGCCGCTGTTATTCCCGCCATTGCGATGATTATCCCTTTGCGCTACTTCGCTCCTGAGCGAAGAGGTTTCGCACTTAGTATGACCGCAGTTGGTTTGGCGTTCGGTAATGCGCTAGGACCCGTCATCGCGGCTTTAATCGTGAGTACCCTGCACTGGCGCTGGTTATTCGCTGTCACTTTACTTGTGCTGATCACACTTCCCTTTTACCGGAAGTATTTAGGGAATGAACAACCGGGAGCAGCTGGCAAGTTCGATTGGATCGGCGGTTTGCTGCTGGGTGTTACCATCGGCTTATTCCTGCTCAGTGTAACCAAGGGCCTCTGGCTTCTATTGGGTGGACTACTTGCCTTGGGATTATTTATAGCACGTATCTGCACAGCCGGAGATCCTTTCATTGCTCCCAAACTTTTTCAAAATAAGAAGTATACCCTTGGATTAACCATTGCGTTCCTCATCAGCGGAACCTGCTGCTCGCTTTTCGTGCTGAGCCCGCTCCTCTTGACGGATATTCAAAAGCTGCCCTCCGTTTGGATCGGCTTCGCGATGGTCCCGGCTGCCATTGCTTCTGCCTTTTTTGGACGTAAAGGAGGCAGACTCGCAGATATCAAAGGCAACTCGTTTGTCGTTACTGTGGCTTCCAGCTTACTGCTGAGCTGCTTTGTTTTACTATCGACTTTTACCGGCGGATCCCCGCTGTTGATTGCTGTTTTTTTGATACTTGGCAATGTGGGGCAATCCTTCATCGTCATCGCCATATCCAATTCAGTTTCAAGAACCTTGCCTACAGATCAAGTTGGCGTTGGCATGGGCATGTTGTCGATGGTCAATTTCATCTCGCAAGGGATCGCCATTGGCATATACAGCAAGGTCGTGGATCTTGGATCCGCAGGAGTCCCGCATTGGAACCCGTTATACTGCTATTCCTCCGGTTCTATTTATAGTAATATCTGCCTCGTCATAGCCGTCTTGCAGCTTGTCGTTTTCATGCTCTACTTCCTCACATTTGGTAGAGAGAAGCAGAAGAAAGCTATGGTTTCGAAGGAAACGGAGACTGCTGCTTTATCGAATATTTAGAAGTGTGTGCTGCAAACATATTCGTCTCAAACAGATGTCATTTACCACTACACAACAATAATAGGCTGTCTCAAACGTCGAAAATGACTGCGAGGCAGCCCCTTCTGTTTTAGTGGCTCAATTGGGTACCGCTAACTGCAATAGCATCTGCAATTGCGACTGCAACCCCAACCCTGTTAGCAAATTCCACTGGAATTACTACAGTGTTATCAGGTTTGGGAGGTAGAAATACTGTTTTAACTGGAGTTTATCCAGTGAAATGCAAAAAACACCTTCCTAGAGGCCGCAAACCCAAATTCCACTGGAATTACTACAGTGTTATCGGGTTTCGGAAGGAGGAAATGCTGCTTTGACTGGAGTTTATCCAGTGAAATGCAAAAAACGCCTTCCTAGAGGGCACAGACAAGAAGCTGCATTAAAAGTCTGAAAGACCCCAGAGAATAATAAAAAGAAACCTCTCTTTGGCAAAATGGAGGTAGCACCCAACCATTTGAACAAAAAGAGAGATTTCTTTGTTTACATATACCCTAGATCACAGCCTATTTCTTTGAATCAAAATCTACTCCGCTCCACTGCCTGCCGAAGCCGCTTCCCGCATCGCGGCAGATAGCGCATCCTCAATGGAATCGCCGCCGCTGCGCACCGTGCTAGCCATCTCAGCGCTGTACGCCCACCACCGAACGCGAACATTCATAGGCTCTGAGGTTTGCTGCACTTTCACGCCGATACGGAATGTCCCTTTCTGCGGATAAGCGATAGTACCAATCTTCACTTCAGGCGCATCCGGCTCAAATTCACTGCCTTTGAACACATCGGAAGCTCCGCCATACACACGATCCCCGCTGGACAGCATATCGGAGAACGCATCGCCGCTGCTCTCTTCCAGACTCGTGATGATCAGCACATTGCCTTCCCCGAGGCCATGCGCGATTTCGCCGGAGAAAAAGCTCTTGGTCGCTCGCCCGAATGGCGATACCGCGATCTTCGTAAACGGCTCGACGGGAATATCCGCCACACCGCTCAGAATACCGGCAATACCGCTGCCGCCACCGGCGGGAATGCTTAAATCAAAAGAAAGCTCACTAATCGCTTTATTATAGTTCACTTTGAATTCCGGAGGTTGACCCGGTGCCAAGGTTTTCACTTTGGACTTGGTCACGAACTGACCAGCTGTATCTTCGCGATATTGGCTCGTTTGCCCAAGTCTGTACATGACCGAAGAGTTATAGACATATTCGCCGAATGGAACCTGCTCAACATTTTCAATGACATATGTCGCTCCCATTTTGATCAAGCAGATCTTAGCCAAGTAAATACATGGTTCCGTAGGGGCTTCTAACGAGGCTTCCAATGACTGCTTCACGAAATCATTCATAAGCTTCTCATGAACAGATGTAGGGATAATCTGCACTTCGCCTACCGCTTGCGCTTGAATATCCAGCTGTCTGTCATCAAGCTTCAAAACAGCCGATCCCTGCTGAACGCCGATTGTGCTTTTCACAGAAGCTGTACTGTCAGCTCTAAGCAGTACCTTCATTTCATACTCGCTATCCGGCTCATCCTGCGGCTCTTGGAACGCTATGGTTGTGCCATCCATCGCTTCTACACGATCAGCCGCTAATTCATATTGAAAGGATAATCGGCCAGCTTTAAGCGTTTTCTCGAAGCGCAGCTTCATCTCGAACAATTGCCCTGGGTTCACATAACGTGGTGTTGTTTGTAGAACACGCACTTTGGAATCTTGATACAGCACGACCGTCTGATCCGACAAATTAGCCAAAGGCAGCGAAGCCGGATCAGGCGCATCCTCGCGAATAAATACGCGGTAGCTCTCCAACACCCGATTATAATCATTAATTTCATCCGAACGAACGGATGAATTGGCAACGGCATGAACAGGCTCTTTATCCTTTTCGTCATAGGCGATGCAGAGATACACATTCTTCGCGTATTCATTGTTGCTGAATCCATCCATCATCGACAGCTTCAGCGTCATCGGTGTTGGCACAACAATTTCCCGGCCAAGCGCGTCGATTGCAGCCCCCATTTCCACGGAAACGGATTTATCATCCACCGCAACAACCTGCAGACCTGTCAGCACGCCGGAGCCATGCAGCAGGCGATTCATCATTCGGCGCTTGTCGTTGAAATACTTTTGCTCGGACTCGAAATCCCTAACCGTCAACAGCTTTCCATAGAAATACCGATTTCGTTCAAACGGGTAATATCGTGTTTTTTTCATAACTTTCCCCTCACCTTCCAAGGCTCATTTCGTTTATTCGATTTCGGAATCCAGTCCCAAGCGTGTATGTATATCCATTCGTTTATCGCGGTCGATATCAATCAACACCGTGTTGTAAGGCATTGACGAACGCTGATCGAGCGTTAATAACGTAGGTTCAGATAAGTAAGTGTTAATGCCCAAATACGTATGCATATCTGCGTACATCCACGGCTGAAGCACGATCAGCTTGCCTTCGGTGTAGGCGGGCTTGTGGTCTTCAATGATCTGCTCGATCGTCATTCGCTGTGCATCCGTACGGACGAATTCCGGTTTAAGCATGAGGCAGAAGCAATACGGATTATCGCCATACAATTGGGCAAAAAGCTGCCGCAGCTCCGATGTCTCCTGCATTTGCTTAAATTGAAAATATTCAAGCAAGAACGGCTCGGAACCCGTATAAATCTTCACCATATTGATCAAGCCCTCGCGAGTCCCACGCAGCTTATAGAGCTCAGGAGCCTGCTTAATCAGCTTCCTTAGCTTGACCTCACCCCAAGCTTCATGATCCGTAATCGCCAGCCAACGGCCCAGCCACTCCAGATAAGTGCCGGAGACAGCATCCGGATCAAAATGCGCGGAGATATGATCAATTTTATCCTCCATGTCATCGAAAAACGTACTAAACATCGCCAGAAACCGCTCCAGAAAAGGACTATGTTCAGCATCCTGCTGGTACATCGGGGGGAGATAGGCAATCAATGAGGTTCTCGGGTAATACACCCGCAGCTTGCGGATAAACGGCGATTTCTGTTCACTGCCAATGAGCTCAATTTTGAACCAGAGATAACGACCCTTGGCATTCATGAGCAGCGCGTCCTTAGGATTCAAAATCGGCTCCGACCATAGGTCACGCGTTGCCGTCAGCTTCGTATGAACCGGAATGCCGGGGTCCGTGAAATAGCTCGTATACGACACGTAATCGCCATCTACAAGCCCCTCGCTCTCATCCGATGCGAAATATGAAAAACGAACCTGCGTTTCCTCGGGAATGTCGGCTTCCAAGCGGATTTTGTGCCACTCGAGCTCCGTCTCTGTCGTATCCAGCTCTGCTGAGAAATAGACGGCCTCCGGCAATTGAGTATCCTCCAGCAGCATCGTGCGAGCACGCAGATCGAGCAGACTAATCTGTCCGCTGATCCGATCAAAAACATACAAACGGTTGCGCCCATCATGCAGCAATTTATCCGTTCGCCCACGAAAGCCTGTCACCTTATCCATCTGCTCGCCATTACCGCGATATTTCAAAATAAAGCGTTCGGTGACCCCTTCTTGCTGTGCGTACCCGCTATCCCCTATAAAGAGATTATGATTCGTATCAATGGAAATGCCTGCAAACCGCCCCTCTTGCTCAAGCTTAACATGCAGCGGATCCCGACCATCCTCATGGAAGATCGTCACCGTCCGAAGTTTGGCATCCAGCAGCGCCAATGTCCCATCTGAGGCAGCGGTAAAATAACGCGAATGAAGCGCTGTTATTTCAGAGGCTGTTTCCAGTCGGTGAGCTTCATGCTCATACACCTGCATAACCTCGCCAGCTGCGTTCCATGCGATAATGCCAATCCTGCCGCCTTGGGGCACTTCCGGATTTCCATTCATACCAACACTAATATCCAAAGGAACTGTCGTATACAGTGTAGTGGCAGATGCTAATTTCGTATTAACTGACAGCGGGAACAGTTCTAATCCATCCCATTCATTCAAAGCCCACATCGTTTGTCCATTCGAAATAGCGTACACAGCAAGTCGTCTTTCACTAGCCGGATTCGCATCTGCGATGACAAGGAGATCAGACATGGACGCTAGCATCGCTTGATTGCTGAACAAGTGATGACCCTGACGGAATAACAGCTCCCGATGGCGGCTTTCATCCTCATAGATCCACACATTCGATGCCTCATCCAGTAAAATGAGCTTCCGACCAGGCCCCACCGCCATATCGCAAATGGAAGGAACGCCTTCCAGCTCGTCCGTGCGAACGATGCGATGAATGCTATACTTCTCGGTCTGCCCGATCGAAAATCCATGCTCCTGCATATCGATATTCGCTTCATAACCTTGCTCCCAATCCAGCGGCTTGTTCAGTGAAAAAAAAGTTTGTCCATCCTGCATCGTTCGTCACCTCATCTCGTCTCTACATAATGATTTATACATCGGTCTGACTAATCGTTTCTACTTCGTGATCACCTGAATAAACCAACGCATATGGCGGGATATGAATATCACCGGCGGCATCCTTATGGAAACCTGTGCCTTCCGCATCCAACCAGATGTCCTGCACATAAACCACGCCTTTCATGCGTGAAATGACCCCATATATATCGCCCTTATAGACCGTTCGTCCAAAACGCCAGCCCTCAGAGCCCTGTCCAAGATCCATCGGCTGAAGCAATAGTCTTAACGCTTGTGTAATTGCCCGCTGTTCATTTTTAAATTTGGGCTCCATAACCACAATGGCATGAACGGTAAGCTTAATATATTCAGCCGGAATCACATGAAGTTCTGTTGTTAAAAGACGATGCCGATCCAAATGCTGCTTAATCGTTTGCAAAAAGCCCTTGCCTGCCTTCGGCTTATCGCTTTCGCTGTATGGAACGACAACGATGGTCATCTGTGCCGGCGCTTTGATCTTCGGATAATCCCGCATGCCTGGCTTGTAGAGCGGGATCGCTTTGACCCGCGCGACGCGCAGCCCTGGCGTGGCCTTGGCAATCGCCTCGTAATCCTCGGCGGTTACGGCTCTTGTCGGCGTGCTGAGCTCGCGCTGTACGCGAAGCTTCGCTTGATCGAGCGTCTCCGCTTCGAGGCCGCCCCGTGCCGGGAAGGCGTTCGTGACGCTCACGCCAGGCACTTCCGTGAAGCCGGTCACCAGACCGTCCTTCACGTTGCCTCGCACACCCCCGCCGGCTTGCAGCCGGATGAACCGAATATTCGGTTCCACGGACTTCGGCGGCGTAAGGCCCGCTTCGTTATTGCCGAAGCGGATGGTTCCGGCAGCAGCGTCGTAGACGTAATGGCGGTCCGTGGACTTCGAATTGTCGATGTCATCCACGGCCTGCCAGTCGTCCCAGACGACGCTGGTCTCTCCGCGCGGCCTAGAGCCCACCTGCAGCAGCAGGCTGCTGGGCTTATAGATCAGGCCGCGGCTGACCTCAAAGGTCTGCCCAGGCAGACCTTTGCTGCCCCCGACATAACGGCCGTAGTCGAACTCGGCCGTATAGGCAATGAGCCGCACCCGCTGCGCGCCCTGCGGCGGGATGCTGCCGTGCACGCCGTCGCCGAAGCGCAGACGGGTGACGCGACGGGCCGAATCCTGCTGCAGCTCGCAGCAGTAATCAGCCGGCCCGCAAGCCGCAAGCTGCGCGACGGCCTGCCAGTCGCGCCAGCGCCCTTGCTCGTCCTGCACCTGTATCGTGTGCAGGCCGTTGTAGGCTAGATAAGAGCTTGCCTCAAAGCTCTGATTCGGCTCTCCGCTGCTCGTGAAGGAAGTAACTTCACTAAAGGTTTCCACCTGAGCCGCCTTCACGGCATTCAGGCTTACCTTCTCAATCTTCGGCGACAGCTCGTAGCCATCCTCCTCAAGCGTACAACAAATCCAATACCGGCTGCGATCATCCGCTGGGTACAAGGCGATCGGCTTCATCTCGGATGTGACACGAAAACGGAGTTCACCGCTTTGCGATAAGTGAACAGTCGTATCACTGACCGATTCGATGGGCAGCCAGCTTTCACTCATTCCTTGCTGTCCTGCGCCCGCGAAAGTCCAAGCTACCTTGGCCGATGATATCATTGGCGCTGTTCCGTTAACCGTACTAGCCATCGTTACCGGATAACGATCGAACAATTTAAAAGAAATCGAGATCTCCGTTTGCTCCGGCAATGCGCGATCAAATCCTAGATACAGATGCGCCCCTTTACGCGCCTCAGGGCCAAAAGCATAATATGCGATCTTCGCATGGTTATTCGAAGTGAAGTCACCCGCCGCTGTTTCAGTACGAACCAGTACTTTCTCCAGAGTCGAAGGCACGAGCTGAACCGTGCCCACCGTCTCATAACGCTGATCCATCGCTTGCAGCGGTGTTCCCTTCGGGAGCACAAGCTGCTGCTGTAAGCCTGTGAACGATACCTCGCAAACGGCGGATACCGCTTCATGCGGACGAATGCCAAGCAGCTTCAGAAACTTCCGCTCGCTGCGCTCTGTCACGCGATTCAAATAGTACTGCTGCAACTCCGTCACCCACGACATCAACTCCAGCAGCGTAATCCCCGGATCATGCTCGTTCTCATCCGTCCACTCCGGAAATAGCTTCGGAATCGACTTCCGGGCTTCCTGCACCATCTGTTCAAACATGCGGTCATCCAAATTAGGAATCGGCAGCACTTGTACTCACCTCCTTCGAATAGGCTACTTTTAACGACTTGCTCACAACCGCCTAACCGCTACAGAGCATTCACAACGACCTTGTGCTTCCCACTCACGATGATCCCATGCGGCAAAGCTGGGAGACGGTTCACGTCAAGTTCAATTCGTTCGCTGTCTTCCAGTTTGTATACGGTCATGTAGAGCTTCTCTACATGGCTGATTGCTCGAATGGATTTCAATAACGCGTAGAAAACTGATGGGTGAATTTGCTGGCCAATTCCCCAGCCTTTGCCGTCGAAGTTGCCGGTAAGCGGATCGAGGAAGCGATCCAGCTTGTCCATCGCTTGAATTTCTGTAGCAACGACAGCATCCATCCCCTCCACAGCAACGATTGCTGACACGGAGATTTCCATATATACCGGTTCGATAACTTGCAATCGTTCAGGAAATGCAACCAAACTGGAAGCCCTTTGCAAAATATACCGCTCAACTTGCTTCTTTAATTCCGGGAATGTGGAGCTGCCCTGCTGGCCTTCTTTGGGCAAAATGACAAGGGTCATAGCCCCGACCTCTTTATTCATATAAGCATTGCGGTTCGCAATGCAGGTGACTTTGGCAATGTTCGGATAAGCTTCACGCGCTAGCCACTCGTAGTCTTTGGACGAGACGGCCCGGTCTCGATGCTTGAGAAGCTCAGGTCCGCGCTGCAAAGCCGAGTCCAGCTTCTCCGCTTGGCACCCGCCAGAGGCTGGCTCTGGGTTATATACCTCGCCGACAAAAGCAATCGAATCCTGCATCTGATTAATTTGCCGTGCTGCTGTATTGCCGATTTGGCCAGCAGTCACTTGGTACGTTACTTTCAGCTGCTCAAGTCCGCCTTTGGGAGGATGCATCCCATGAATGCCGTCGCCTACCCGAATTCGGCCGAAGGTACGATCAATCATGTAATGACGATCCCGATGTCCGGAATCCGCCATTTGGCGAACGGCAGTCCAGCGAACCCATACCTGCAGCAGGTTGCCATCCGAATCTCGACTGATATCCATCATCGGGGTTCCCGCATGCTCATATTCCACAATTTCTTCTTCGGTTATGAACTCGGACTCATCCACCCATACTTCTTCCGATACGATGCTGCCACGGCTTAACTGATATTCCAGTTCTTCCAGCCCCTTCGGATCAGGAACCTCTCCAATGATCGTTTCCTGCTGCAGCACATGCACCGTATTCATATATAATCCGTGGATCGTCGGAATTTGGATATGACCCGTCAAATCATCATATTTATCATCACGATTCACTGCACGAACCCAGTAGCCATCTCGGCCAAATAACGAAGCTCCGGCAAAATCGGAAGGTCCAACGAACTGCACCGTTCCGCTCTGCGTCAAACCGTTGGTGCCATCAATCACTTTAAGAGCTACCCATTCCGGAGGAAGTCCGGGCATTAACCCAGCCCGCAAGTATTCCCATTCCAACAAAGGGATATCCTGTTCAGAAAAACGCTGCTGTTTCACCGAAACGAACAAGGAAATCGGACCTTTCACTGGCGGTGTGTCAAAAGCAAGATGCAAGGCGGGATGACTGCCTTCCAAGGGTTGAAAGGGTTCAAATCCCCCCTCGAGCTGCCGGCTATAACGTGTGCGATCTACAAATACCGTATTATTCAACGCCAAGCAGTTTTCCGCCGGATAAAGACGATCATCATAGCGATACGTTAATGCGACTTCATCAATCCACGGCGAAAGGTAAACCGCTTGTGCCACATAAGCATTCTCGATATGCAAAATCCGCGCTCGTATCCACCAATTATCATTGCCGTTCACATAGGTCGCTTCCAGATCCGCTGGGCAGCGGAAGTGAATATCTTTACGCACCTTTTGCTCTTGCGGGTAATAAAATAGCTTCTCCGCTTCTTTGCCTACCTCAAGCCGCACCCAGGATGAGCCGTTCCAATACTCCCAAGCGACCTGCATGACGGTAACATGAGTGACCGGCGGCTTATCGAACTTGGATTTTTTCATCACCATTTTCCAATCGACTTGCTCGGTCAGCTCCGGCTGAAAGCGATTCTGAATCGCTTGAAGTCCGAAGCTCAGCTTGATATCGCCGTCTTTTTTCGTAAACACTTCCTGACTCCCGATATAGAAGGAACCATACAGCGCAAACTGATCGCCAAACGGATAAAACCCAGTCCGGTCTGCGGCAACATCATTATAAAACATCAAATCGGGCTGAATGCCGCCCGTTTCAAGCGTATCCACATAATCCGTTTTGAATGAAATGTGATCCATGGAAAGCTTGCTGTCTGCCAGTGTTTGTCCACCCTGCGCAAGCGGCTTTAAACGGCACTGGATGTATCGCCCTACTGTTCCGTTCACTTCCTGCTCGGCAAGCTCATCTGCTTGACCTTTCAATAGAAGAATTCGATTGCCACTAGCTTCAACTTGATCAAATGGCTTCCAACCGTCCGCGGTAGCATACAGCCACTCTGTCAGTGCAGGGTCCGCCAGCTGGCTGGTCATCGCAAGCTCGTCAAAGCGCCTCTTGGAATTGCGGAATTCAATTTCAATACGTGCCGTGCTAGAGAGGGTGAAAAGTGAGCTGTGCTGCAAATAAATCGCATGCTCCTGCAAATTGTCGCCATCCTGCAAGCAAAATAGCTTCGTCGGACAAGCTTGTCCTTGCCGAGATGCGGCAACAAAGTCTTGGGATATGCGCAAAATTTTATCCTGCTTCCGGCTTGTCATATAGACATCTGTCAGCAATGCAGGAGTGAGAAGTGCACTGCGGGCAGTCTCATACAAAATGTAGCCATCCTCGGCAGCGGCCGCAACTTGAGTTCCCGCTGAAATATATACCGACTCTTTCGTGCCTTCGTTCAGAGCAAACGTCACATAGCTGCTAGCCGGACGCGCCGGGAGCAAAGTCACATCGAACATGTTGAGGAAAGAGATCAAATTCTTCGTCGGCACACGATTCAGCCGTTTGATATTGTCATGAAACATATCGGCGAACATGAGGAACAACGCGGAACCTGGGTCCGGGTTATCCGGCGTAAACCGCCATTCCGGCGTGTAATAAGGCGCCATTTCCTTCATTTGCGTGATCAAATCAGGAATATCCCTAGGATCAATTTTGGGAGGTTGCACAGCTCCACCTCCTCTCTGTATATATTGTCATCGCTTCCGCAGCCTCTTTCTATTTGGAACCCTCATATAAATAAAAAGGATACACTTGGTTGAATAAGTTATTCGTCGTACGAACCAGATACGAAATCCGAATCATCACTTTACCGGGGTCATCGACTTCCGGCACAGCTTTCACATCCACTTCGTGAACTCTTGGTTCCCAGTTGCGGATCGCTTCCTGTATGTTGCTTTCCAGCAGATGAAGCGAGGTGTCATCCGTTAAGCCGAATATAAATTCTTGAACGCCGCACCCAAAGCTAGGCCGCATGACCCTTTCTCCTTGCGTCGTGCCGAGGATGACGCGGATCGCTTCAGCAATGTCTTCCTCATACTCGGACATCCGGATTCGCCCCGTTGCAGGATCGACCTGAATCGGGAATTTCCAGCCTCGTCCCAAAAATGCTTCCGACATCCCATCCCCGCCCCTCGCTAATTGATTTTGACCATGCTGCCTTTAATATTAATAATGCCGTCTGACTTCAGATCCAGTGTAGCTCCTGCTTTCAGAGCCATCGTAGCCGAAGCTTCTATGTTAATTTGCGTTGATTTAATTTTGATTTCTTTTGAGCTTTCAATGGCTACATCGCCTTTGGCATTTAACGTGATTTTGGAGCTGCTGCTCACGACCGAAATCTCATTGGCTGATCCGCCCTTGATTACAATTTTGTTATTGCCACTCTGATCGGCTATCGAAATACTGTCATCTTTATCTTTCAGCTCGATAATTTGGCCCTTTTTTGTTTTGATTGTGATGCTCTCGTCACCGCTCTTATCATTGAAGGATAATTCATGACCAGAACGTGATTTGATCATACGCAAATCATTTTTCTCCGCAGGAGCAGGAGGCATATTCTTCGGATTCCAAAGCATGCCAATGACGAAGGGCTGGCGCAGTTCCCCCAGATGAAAGGCAACCAATACCTCATCATTCACTTCCGGGATGAATAGACTGCCCATATCCTTGCCGCCCATAAATGTTGCGATGCGCACCCAATCTGTTTCCGTATCGGTCTCCTGCATAGGCAGCTTTAATTTCACACGGCCCATCTTATCTGGATCATTATTATTCGTGACAACAGCGACCATGACTCCGCCTATTTTCTGGCTGGCGAAATCCGTCACACCGCCTATCGTGATATCGGGAGCCTTGAACATTATACCGCATTCCCTCCAATCTGAAAGCGAGTTGTGTAGCCCTCATCATCAAAAATATGCGTAGCCCCAGTAAGATAATAGGGTTGATCGAATTTTTTGCCGACACCGCTGAGCTTGATATAGCGCCCGGCCCGGATCTCCGGAATCCCGATACATTCCCCAGTACCGCTAATCAGCTTCATCGCCCGCCGGTTGAGCAGCGCATCCGCATAGGTTTTCGCTTCCTCCGCAGATGCCGCATTCGTATAAATATGTTCCACGAAATCGCCTTTGGAAGCCAGCAAATCCTTGCCTGTCTTGGAGTTGGAACCCAGCTTGGCAATCGTGCCCGATTCGCCCTGAATCACTTTCAGCTCTTTGTTGTCCCAAGCCCGAACCGTTACACCTGTAATTTGCTCGGATAGATTCATGTCAAGCGTAAGACTGCGCAGCGTTTTGCCCATTTCGAGTGTCATAACTGCCGTCATTTCCGTAAGCGGCTTGCGAAAATATAAGTTTTTGCCAACGATGAAGAAATCGTAATTGACCAAATTAGCCAAGTTTTGAATAAAATGAAAATCGTTGATTTGGCTTTGAGAAATCGTTGGAAATTCTGTCGTGGTTGCATCAATATGAACCTTGGCTCCATACGTTTTGGCGATCTCTGTAACCACATCGCTATATTTCTTTTTATTCCATGAACGCGACCTCGTGCCCTTCATCATCAGATAAGACATGTCCATCCCCCGCACGATGAGACCTGGCGCACCGTCTTCCGGGAAATCAACAACAACAGAAGTAATAAATCCCGTAAATACAGGGGTAAACTTATCCACATAGCCTAGACTGATATCTATGGCTTTGCCTAACGTAAATTCGGAAATCCACTGGAAATCGTTCTTCATGACATCATAGGCATTCGTGACTCGGAATGAAAAAGAATCCGCTGTGCCATCAATCGACGTTTCCACTCGGATGGTGGCAATCGCCATATTCTCCGAAATTTTCGTTCCGTCAACGGTAATAAGATAAGCCGGAGCAAAGAATTCTTTATACTTTTTAGCTAATTCATCATAGGTCGAAGAGCTTGAATCCAGTTGTAATGTGGCCATCGGCTTAGTCCAATCTTGGGACTGAAATGCGGCGCCCCGTTACGACTTTAAGTGGATTATCAATTTGATTCGCCTTGGCGATTTCCCGCCACAACGTCGGATCTTCATATTCATGGGCGGCCAGCATCCAGAGCTGCTCGCCTTGGTTCAGCATTTTCTGCTTCGTACGGTCCGCAGAGTGGCGGGGAATCGTTTGAAGCTGCTCTTTTTTGTTGTGCCAAGAACGAAACACGACATTCAGCTTAGCCCTGACAGGAACTCCGGTGTCCAAAAACATCGTAAACTGCTGTGTCACTTTCTCTACGACCCCTTTGAAATCCAAGGAACCCCAGACGAATCGGCAAATCGGCGGCGCATGCAGTTCCTTCTCTACATCCAGTAAACCGGATATTTTCTTCGTATAGTCACGGACGTCCGTCCCTTTTTCATACGTATCAAAATAAAAATCCATGGAAAGCGATGTTGTTCCGCCACTCACGAATTGACCAATCGGCATGGACAGACCTGGCACTGTTTTCCAAGAGTAGCTGTTTTTCGTGTCGAGTGTATATTCACCTGGGTTAAATAAAACGGGTACGTTCTCTTTGCTGTTTCCTTTGTCGACGATAATCATCGCTTTCTTGAGTGCCATTCAGGTCAGTCCTTTCTACTATTATAGTCCGCGACGCTGCCGTTCGAACTTCATTTTCTTCTCGATCTCGCGGTACACCTTGTCCGCGATTTTGGCGATGTCCAGCTGCGGGAGCTCTTTGATCAGCTCCTGCAGCTGTTCCTCTGTAAGCTTCGGCGCTGCCTCAGGGATAGGAGCGGCCGGAGCTTGCGCTTCGTCAGCGCTGCCTTTGGCGCGCAGCCAGTCCATCTCAAGCGGCGCCACGGCTAGCGCGCTCTGCTCGATGAGCGCCGCTTGCGCTTGTTTGTGCTCCAGCATCGGCGTTTGCTGCTGCGAGGCTGCGTAGTCCTGCCTCGCCTGCGTCGCGCTGCTGCCGCTGCTTGGCGCGCGGCTTCCCAGCGCGCCTTGGCTTGATGCGCCGGCGCTTGGCACGCCGACGGTCTGCGCTTGCCGCTGCACCTGCGTGCTCAGCGGCTTCGCCATTGTGGCAGCAGCCAGGCTTGGGCTGCTGCTGTGGGTCATGCTGGCGCTTCGCTGCGCGCCAGCTGTGGTGCTTGCGGCGGCTGCCTTAGCCGCATGTGTGAAACTGCCCGTCCCGCGGGCGGGCAGCTGGATTGCCGCTGCGGTAGGCGAAGCCGCAGCTAGACCCGCAGGAGCGGCGCGAAGCGCTCCTGCGCTGCTCGCCAGCAGCGGCATGACACGCGGTGTCATGCTTACGGGCTGGCGAGCCATCGGCGCGAGCGCTGCCCGCGAAGCGGCAGCGGGCTGTGCCCCTTGCGCGCGCTCTTCTTCCAGCGCGCTCACTCTAGCCCTGATGGTTCGTTCCACCCAATCTGTCTGCAAGCCTTCGGCTTCCAGCCGATTCTCCGAACCCTGCTCTTGGCGATGCTCGCGCTCTTCTTCAGCAGCATTGACCTGCCGCTGAACATGCTCGACTTGCGCCCCGCGCCAAACTTCTTCGCCAGACGGACGCTTGCTTCGTCTGGCTCTTGCTGCCTCAGTTGGAAGCTTAGTCCCAACTTCATTCTCTCCCGGACGATTAGTGAAGCTCGTCCGGCCTACTAAACTTACTAAGCTTGCTTGCCCCTGCTTCAATCGTTGTCTAACCTGCTCCGCTCGCGTAGGCTCAGCCGTTCTTCTGACAATTTCTACAGGCGGACGGCTCATTGTTCCTCGAACCACTTCCACAGCCGTATTGGTCGTTTCATTGCTTTTTTCTAAAATCGTTTGCCCAAGGTGCTGATCTTCCGCTGCTAGCCGTGTTGTGGACGCTGCCCCGGTTGCACTTTCTTCCGTCTGCCCTTTGGGAGCACGCCGCCATGCAGCTTGAACAGTAGAAGGAACCTGTGTCACCTGATCATTTGGCAACCTGCGTTGCAAACCAGTTGGTCTTGCTTCCGTAACAAGACTTGAGCTTATTTTCCTCAAGCTGCTTTCAGCTGTCTTTGCAGCGACCGCAGCCAAATTGTTGGAAGCTGGATTGCTTCGTACTCTAGAACTGGAATCATCTGTAAGATGAACTTTACGTAGTTCATTTCCTTGTGTATTGGGTCCCAATCGCCCCGATCTACGCGAAACTTTGTGTCCTACATGAACTTCAACATCATCTGCTATCGAAACGCTTGAAGCAGTTTTATTCATGCTGGATGCAGCTGCTCTTGCAACAATCTCTTCTGCTAAAGAGGTCGAAGCTGCTGCACTCTTCACCGACGGAATCACATAGCCGCTTTGAGGCTCTTCATGAAACAACTGCTGTTTCTGCCCCTCAACATCCAGCTTTTCCGTTCCCACTGCCTTGCGAAATACACGTCCAACATCCTGCAAATGACTACTGGCTTGAAGCCCAGCACGATATCCTTCAAATGGACTTGGATCTCCTATTTGTTGAAAACCATTTTGCGCCACTTTTGCAAAGATTTCAGCGGATAAATCAATCGGATCCGTATCATCATTAGAGGATGCAGGTACTCGCTGATTTTCATCTTGATTGACTGTTTGCCTGCGGCCTACATCTTCTTGACTTTCAAGTTGACCATCACGCTTGGCAGCAGACCGGAATAAACGCTCGGCATCTTGCACAAAATTCTTGGCTATTCCACCTGCACGAGACCCTTGCACCGGATTAGTTGGAATCACCTTGCCTAAGCTGTTTTCCGCCGTTTTTGCAGATATCTCAGAAGATAAACTTTGGGAATCCTCACCACTACGCACTTTAGGTGCCTGAAAATCTTCATTGTTATTTAAGTTCGATGCTGTCCGAAATAGACGCTGAGCATCTTGTACAACCTTGCTTGCTTGCACACTGGCAAAGTAACCTTCACTCGGATTAGTCGGGATCACTTTCTGTGAACTAGCTTGCGATCCATTTGCAGATATCACAGAAGGCAAACTCTTCGACTGGATATCGCCTGGGGTCAGTGAGCCTGTCTGTGTGAGCGGCTGCCTCCCTCGCGGATTGCGCCCTATCATCTTGGAATCCCTGGAAATCAACTCTTGCTTACCTATTAAATCTGTATATGTACTTCTAACTAATGAGTCATTAGAAGAGCGTTGTCTTGGTTTTTGAACAAGTTGCTGCAACAATTGCTCATTGCTTTGGATTTTCCTCGCCGTGTCTACGCCATTCTCCGTCACACTAGACTTTCTATGAGTTAAACTTCCCATAACGAGGCCTTGCACTTGCTCCTTCTTGCTGACTGCACGCAGGAGGGGCCGAGTAGTCGCCGTCTCAGTCTCTTGCAATCTCAGGAGCTGCTGGTGTTCTTCTTGCTGCTTTTGCCGTTCTATTCCTTGCACTTCGCCACTCCGTTTATCTTGTTCACTCGTTTCTTCTCTTCGTACTTCTTGCGCTTGCATTTCTCGTTTCTGCACTTCTTGTTTTCGTACTTCTTCTTGCACCTGTATCTCTTGTTTCTGCACTTCTTGTCTTCGTACTTCTTCTTGCACCTGTATTTCTTGTTTCTGCACTTCTTGTCTTCGTACTTCCTGCGCCTGCATTTCCTGTTTGTGCTCTTCTGGTCTTCGTACTTCTTGCGCCTGTATTTCTTGTTTCTGCACTTCTTGTCTTCGTACTTCTTCTTGCACCTGTATCTCTTGCTTCTGCTCTTCTTGTCTTCGTACTTCCTGCGCCTGTACCTCTTGCGCTTGCGCTTCTTGTCTTCGTACTTCCCGCGCCTGCGCCTCTTGCCTTTGAATCTCTTGCTCTTCCGACCGTTCTTCATGCAAGTTCTGTAACTGCTCCTGCAAATTCATGCTGCTTTGCTCTTGTATCCGTTGTTGCTCCTGGATGTGCTCTTCTCGCAGAAGAGTGCTGCGCTGCACTTGATCTTGTAATTCTTCTTGCACTTGTACTCGCGCTCGCACATCCAATTGCTCCTGCTGCTGCCTTTGCACTTGCCCTTTAGGATCATTCGCTTGCTCGATCTGCTTTCGCCAAACTTGCGTTGTGCTCTGACCGCTCTCCCAAGAGGCAGATCTAGCTGGCCTTCTTGTTGCAGCATGCATAGCAAAAGGCAACGTTGATGTCAGATTAGCTGCTTGAATAGCTGATGGCCGTTGACTTCCCTTTAGAAAGCCTCTAGCAGAAGATTTGGCTGATATTCCACTAGCTTTGGAATCGTCGCCGATCAGTACTTCTTGGCGCATTGCATTCACTGGAGCAGGTGCAGCTTCTTCCGCCATATGCCTAACTAACAAGCTCTTAATAAATTGGACAGTCGCTGGCGCAGCACTTTCACTGAAAGGACCTTCTCCTAGCTTTGGCAACCCCTTGCGAGCTGATCGCGCTGGCGTCGTACGGCCAGTAACGGCTTCAATATTAACCTCAGCAAACCATTGATCTTGCTGGTTGCTTTGGTTGCTGGTTGGGCGCATTTGCTGCCCAATCACTTGCTGCATCAAAAGTCCGGCTTGCTGCAAAAAAGAAAGCTCCCTCACAGGTTGAGGTCTTACGGAGCCCAAATTCGGTTCGGTTGTTTCCAATGCGCCTGCACTTGGCTTTCCTTCTTGAAACTGTTCCAGCCATTGTGAAGTATTGCCAAATGCTTTAACGTGATTAACTACTTTAGCATTTGAGGTCGCACTTTTGTGGAACAGCTGTATGTGTTTGAGCTGGATATTTGCTGAAAGACTTGTATGTTGAGGTTCGCTCACCTTATGTAACTGCGCATCCGTACTGCTATTGCGGCTGCTTGCCAACATGCCGATGGAAGCGGCAATTTGCCCGATGGAGCGCTGAATAAGTGGTGAGCTTCCTTTATTAACGTTGTTAACGAACCCGGATTTCGTTCCGATGTTCTTAGATAGATTGCGAGTAGCCTCGAATTGTTGTTGATAAGCTTGAATTGTGTCTGTTTGTTTGGCAGGTTGTTCACTTGTCTTCGGTGAAGGAAGCTGATATCCGCTATTCGCAAGCAATTGCTGTAATTGGCGGATGGTTTGTTTCTTCGTAATTAGCGATGCCGATTCGGGATGCTGTAAGTTGTTTAACTGCAATTGAAGCTGGATGACCCACGCTTGAGCACTTGTATCTGTCAAAGCAGCTAATTCTTTCTTATTCAACGGGCCCTTTTTGTTAAAAATAAGTGCCAGCAGCCCCAAATAATTGTTGCGCCAAAAGCCATACTTGCCCATAACGCCAGTTGCAAAAAGGTTCGATTGTCGTCCTACATGCCCAGCAGCCGGGATGCTGGAAGCGTTGGCTAGAAGGGTGCCCTTTTTCCGCTTACCACGGGGTTTATGTGATTGTCGAGATTTCATAAACAATCCCCCTTTATGGTTTGCTTTAGCTAACGTCACTTAATTTTTGAATATGGTTTTCAAGCCCTCATGCACCAGTTCAAGCGACTCAATGGCCACATTGCCATTGCTTGCATTGAGATCAGGCCCATTCCATTTCACGGGAAACGCGCGAAAGAAATTCCAGCGGCACATTTCATGGCCTTCCGCATTATTCAAAATGATCGAACCGTTCATCCGTTTAATTTTGCCTTGCGAGACCGCATAATACCATTCCCAAAGCTCGTTGGAGTTGGACATCCCTCTTTTTAAAACTATATTAGGAAACTTCGTATGCTGTACCATATAGTGAGGGTGCGTATTCACGCCGCCTTCCCACAATGGCTTTACTTCTACCTCAGACTTCATGCCGGTTACTTCCGAGAAGCCCGCAGCGATAAGGCCATCAAGCTCGACCACGAATCGAAAAGCCCCGCCGATATTATGAAAATTTAACATCTCCATGTCTTACTCACCTCTTACCGAACACATCAAATGGATTGTCAGGCTGCTTCTTGCCATCGTCGTTCAAATTGCGGTTGATGCGGGAGATTTCCTCACACCACGTTCGGCGCTCCCGGTGCTCCATTGACATGATTTCATCGTGTGTCCAATGAAAATAGTAAGCAATAAAACCCGCTTCTTCATAGATCTTGTCAATGGGATATCCCGTTATGCCCCCGCCATCTCGTCCAAAAAAGACACGTCCACATCAAACTCATGCTCGCATTTCGGGCAGCTTGTGTGTACTCTTGGCACTTCCATTTCATTAATTTGGCGATAGAAATTTTGCAGGAAAGCGAGATCCGCTGTAAAAAACTTCTCCACTACGCGAGTATCAATGGCACGCAAATCACCAAGATTCGTAATGACACGGGTAAGTAAAATAATCGTTAAATAGCCGGGATTTTGCTGAACGCGTTGATCGCGCATGGGCAGAATTTCGTCTGCAGCTGTGGCAAGTCGCATAACGCCTCTCTTGTGCAGCGTACCATTATCATCCACATATCCTCTAGGCAGCTCGAACTCGTATTCCGTTTTGAAAGCCATCATGGTGCCTCCTTAGCCATTTGTATAATTGAAAAAAAGAAGAGTCAGGAACCGGAACTCACGTCCCGGCGCCTACTCTAACCTATCATTACTTCGTGCGCGTCATGCCTTCATGAGCAAGCTCTAAGCTCTCGATCGCAACTTCGTTCCCAGTACCCTTGAAGCTTGGAGCTGAGTACTTGGACGGCCATGCTTCGATAACCTGCCATGTCGCCACGTCTCCGCCTTCTTCGTTGATTGCGATAATGGTGACCGTTTTGCGGGAGATTTTGCCTTGAATGGATTCTGACATCCAGTTGTACATATCCAAGGAGTCAGTAACCCCCCATTTCAACGTAATGTTGCCGTATTTGGCAAGTCCCGGAAGCTTCCGAGGCGTAATCGTTTCGTTGCCTTCACGGTATTCAATTACCGAAAGAGAAGCGTCAAATCCAGAGATTTCACTGAATCCAGCTTGCTGAATACCTTCTACTTCAATTCGAAATCTAAAATTGCGGTATGGATCCCTACGTTCGCCAGCCATATAATACCCCTTTCCTAATATGAAAAATATTTAACGTTTCAACTATTCTTCTCTTGTTTTCTGAGTAATGCGGAAGATCACGAACTCGGCAGGTTTCACTGGAGCAACCCCGATCACACAGATGAGTCGACCATTATCAATGTCATCCTGCGTCATCGTACTGCGCCCGATGTTAATGTAGAAAGCCTCTGAAGGACTTCCGCCCATCAAGGCACCATCTCTCCATACCCGAGTTAAGAACGCATCGATGGTCCGTTGTACACGAGCCCAAAGCTGTTCATCATTGGGTTCGAAAACAACCCAGTTCGTGCCGTTCTTGATCGACTCTTCAATGAAGATGAACAAGCGTCTTACGTTCACATATTTCCATAAACCGTTGGAAGAAGTAGTGCGGGCTCCCCATACACGAATACCTTGTCCAGCGAAATGACGGATCAAGTTTACGCCTTGCGGGTTCAGGATATCCTGCTCGCCTTTGTTATATTGGCAATCCAGACCAACTGCGCCGCGAACGACTTCGTTGGCAGGCGCTTTTTGAACGCCGCGTGTTTGGTCGGAACGGGAGTAGATCCCAATGACAGAACCGGACGGCGGTATGTAAATGTTTCTTTTATCTAATGGATCAAAAACTTGCAACCACGGATTGTACATAGCTGCGTAGCTGCTGTCAAAAATATTGCGGTGCGTCATAACATCTGCTACCTTGGTCTTCTCGCGTGGAATATCGAGAACCGCAAAGCGGCTGCCCAAGTTTTCACAGTGCGCAACTAGGGATAATTGCACTGTAGGCTCCGTTACACCCGGAATCGCAATGATGCTGACGACATCGTTATCGATGAAAGACTGAATACCTGTACGTTTACCAGGACCACGGTCTACACCCATGAACACATCAGGCGTCACTTGCGCGATGGAACCGTTGCTTCCGCCGGACAAAGCGATTTGGAATTTGCCAACCGACTCGTTCTCACCGGAAAGCACTTCAAAAGGAGCGATTGCGCCGAGATCTTTGCCTTCTGTCAAATCCTTCACCGTGATGATGTTGGAACGGGAAACGATTTTCTCGATATGGTTGGCTGCGGAAATGTTCAGGGATACCTTCTCGTAAGTCTCAGCCTCGTCACCGTAGAAAACATGCAGTGTGAACTCAGAAGTAGTTAACACTTTGGATGGGAGCAGACCCGCATCCACAACATCGCCGTCCAGCTCTTCAGCAAGCTCGATGATGTTATCTTGGGAAGAAATGACTTTGTTGTATTGCTTTTGGCCAGCTGCCTCAAAAGCCACGACGTCGCCAACGTTGAACCCCGCGTTATTTTTCACACGGTATTGTCTTTCGCTAAGCACTTCGTAGATTTGTGTTTTGGCTTTGCTGGATGGTACAACCACGATGCGAACTTGGTTGCCCCAAGTACCAGGGTTTTTGGATGAGATTTCTAGAATGGAAGCTTCTTTGTTGCTATCCGCTTTGTTCTTAGCTACTTTAGCGTCAGTTGGCGCTACGCGCATAACGTAACAGCGGGAACCCCCATTTAAGTAAAAGTGCTCAACAGCATAAGAAAGGAAGCGGTACTCACCAAATTCGTTCTCTGACAAGTAGCTGCCGAATAAACGATGGAAATCAGCTACACTTGTAACCAATTGGGGGACACCTTCAATTTCCCCTCTTTGCGCAAGCCCTATAAACCCGGCCGTACTTGTGCTTGCACCCTCAAGCGGTTGTGCCCCGCTGTCAAACTCTTCCACATAGACTCCAGGTGATAAATAGTCAGCCATTGTTCCCCAGTTCAGTCAGATGGCTCTTCTTGCAAATGAATACGGCCATAGACATGAAACCAGTTCTCTCCTTTCTGCTTGTCATTTTGTATAGAAGATGGACGTGTCCATTCTACTAAATAGGGTTAGGTGAGACGAACGATACCAAGGTTTGTTGTGGTGCCTTCTGCGACGAAAACTTCCTTCGTGAGCGCTCGGCGATCCGTGCCATAGGTAATCATTAGCTCTGTTTGAAAAGCTTGCACGCGATTTCCGCGAAAGGCGATAACAACCTCACCCCGTTCGGTTACGCGGGTTTCTTGAACAGGCAGCAGCAAGGCTCCTCTAGTGAAGGCTTTGGTAAGCTTCCGCTCTAAACGAAACCGTTTCTGATGCTCCAACACCTCTGCGATGCGAATATACTCCTCAGAAGGCTTGGCCCCTCGGCCACGCAGTATGTAGGAATCACCTGCAGCAATCGTTCCTGTAAACGAACCGAGTGTCACTTCCATTGCGCCTTTTTCTGCTTGGTCTACCATTAATCGAGCCCGGGCGCATTCCTCTGTCAGAATTGTTGCCTGCAGCTGAGCATCCCGTATGGGAGAACCCGCCGCATTCTGCAGCATAGCTCGGATCAGCCCGATGCCTTGGGAAAAAGGATAAGAAGGAAGCGGCTTCAATTGAATAATCTCTATGTAATTGTCAGTTCCTATGGTGATCAGAGACTGTTCTTGAAAATAGTACTCGCTGGTTACAGTTAAACGATAATCACCAGGCGGCAAATCATTGAATATATAGGAACCATTCGACTTGCTGATTGCTTTCGAACGGGTGCCTTCGAGATAAACGGTGGTGGTATTGCCAAGAGGGGTTTTGGAGGTGCTTGCATCGATGACGTACACAACAAGGGAGACGCGGTTTTTGAATTGCGATACACGAATATGGTCCACAACCTAACCCTCCTAACCTTGGATACGAAAATCGGTTTCTGAAACCCTTTTGGTCGTTCGAATGCGCGTTGAATCAATGTTTACAGGCCCAACTGTGTAGCTGACTGAGAGTCGGTAAGGGGTTTCAGCGAAATTCCATAAATTCAACATACTCTCTCCCTTAAGAGGGTCCATCACAATACGCACTTCTTCATCTTGCTCGGCTAGGGTTCCTACGGTCATCGAACCTCGAAGTACGGAATGATCATAAAGCACTTGCATCGCTCTGCCTATGATCCGATGCTCATCCAACGCTCTGGATTGAAGCTCGGCTGGGGATTGTACCGTCAGCAAAAAGCTGAGATCTACCACCATAGGCGGAAACTGAATTTCATTCGTCCCTCGGGCAATCATATGTGTGCGACGATTATCACCGCTTTCGCGAATGTTGTACAAATAAAGAGATAAGTAAAAATCACCTTTATCGACAGGCGAAGCGAGCCCAATCATCTCTGGTTGGGGAATGGGATCCGGGGTCATGTTTTCTCTAAGCAGCTTGACTAAAGATGCACTTACATCAGCAATTACCGAATAATCGCCTATGGGATTCACTTCCTGCCTCAAAATACCTAATTCATGTGTTGAAACCATGGGGAATATGTCACATTGTGTACCTTTTTCTATTATAATTGCAAATTGCTAGGATGACTATAGCGATTATTTAAGAGTTTCGTGAAAGATGGAAAATACCTTACATGAGATTTTATTTTCTGCCCGAACATGCTTCATGCGCGGTGCCACCCAATCCCTAGGTAGACAAAAGAACCTCCCAAACCACTTGGATCCGTGGAATTGGAGGTTCTTTGACACTTTATATGTCGGAAAGGGGACTGAAGATGCCTGAGGCTGCCTGAAAGGGAACTGCGATCCGCTATATGCGGGTTATCAGGTGAAATGGGCAGCGAATGGGAACTACGGTACGCTAATTGCTCCAAAAAGCACGTTTCAGAGGGAAACGTAAGCGAATAGCGTATCGTAGTTCCGTTTGAACTGGAAATAGGCCATTTTCAGGCAAATAGCGTAACCTAGTTCCGCTTCACGCTCCGAGGAGCACTGTTGTGCTCACATTAATGACGCTGCATTGCATTCATACTATCGCCCCATGCCTCAATACTCTTCCCATTCTTGTCGAGCCAAAATTTTACCGGATTTCTGCAATTCGTGCCGGATCGATTTGATGATATGCTGCATGCGAATGGATTGACCCGCTTCAGCAGCCAAAAATGCCGATGAAACCACCACATTTTTAATATTTCCCCCGGCAATTTCATAGCGCTGCGCCAAATATTTGAAATCGACGTCGTCGCTAAGAGGGGCTGCTGCCGGAAACATCGCCTGCCAAATCTTTTCACGGTATTCGCTATCCGGAAAAGGAAACTTAATCACATAATTGATCCGCCGCAGAAAGGCTTCATCAATATTATTTAAGAGATTCGTCGCCAGCACGGTGATCCCCTGATACTCTTCCATCTTCTGAAGCAGATAGGCCGTTTCGATATTCGCATACTTGTCATGCGAATCCTTCACTTCCGAGCGTTTCCCAAACAGCGCATCGGTTTCATCGAAGAACAGCACCGCATTGCTGAGCTGCGCCTCCTCGAAGATTTCGTGCAGGTTCTTCTCGGTCTCGCCAATGTATTTACTGATCACCTGCGAGAGATCAACCTTGTAAAGCTCGAGCTGCAGGTCGCCGGCCACAACCTGCGCAGACATCGTCTTCCCTGTGCCCGGCGGGCCGGCGAACAGCATGCTGAGCCCCTTGCCGTAGGCCAGCTTCTTTTCGAAGCCCCAATCGCCGTAGACGACGCCGCGATATTTCACTTGATTGCAAGCGTTGCGCAGCTGATCCTTCTGCTCGGGCGGGAGGACAATGTCCTCCCACCCATAGCGCGGCTCAATGCGCGTCGCTTTGCGCTCGAGCTTATGCTGCACCTGCTGGTAGCATGCTTTGTAGAGCGCATCGACCCGCAGCGGCGCAGCGGCGGGGCTTTCCCCTCCCGCCTGCCAGGCAGAGTACCCGCGAGCCAGCGTCAGCGCGCGGCGAATCTGTCCTGGGGTGAAGCGGAATTTGCCGCTCATCACCGCGAAGTCGATGTCCGCGCTCACGCCAAGCTCGCGCGCGAATGCCGTCCAGAGGCGCTCACGCCCGCCCTCGTCCGGCACTTGCAGTTCATGCTCAAGGAGCAGCCGCTCCTTGGGCTTCCAGCTCTGCCGGTTGTACTTCCCGGCGAGCAGAAACACCATGCCGCCGTAGCCGTCCAGCAGCTCGTGAAACCGTCCGAGCCGCTGCTGCGCCGCCAAATCCGGCTCCTCTGGGTAAAGCACCTCCAGCCGTGTGAAGCACAGCACGGCCTGGTGCAGGATCGCCTCGCGAATAATCACGCTCAGCTGCTCTTCCAGGCTCACGGCGTGCAAAAGCACGTCCGCCAGATCAACCAGCAGCAGCGGCTTCTTGAAGAAGCGGCTGAGGTGCATGACCTGCAGCTTCTTGCCAGCGCCCGCGTTCCCCCACACGTGGAACGCGAGCCGCTTGCGCTCAGCTGCCGGCGACTGCAGCATCTCGCCGATGAAGCCTCGCAGCCGCAGCTGAAAATCCTCATGGACGAGCATAGGCGCCAGCTCGTCATCCGGGTAAATCATCTGAACCGCCGGCTTCAGCTTCGGATCCACTTCACCGGAATCCATCAGAAAGGTAATGATTCTCTTATCGAGCAGCAGCGGCTTGGACAATAACGACTGACTGCTGTTTGGCTGCTCGTCCCTATGAAGAAGGTAACGAGCCAGTCTGCCTTCCGGGGCCATGAAGGTGGTGCGGGCTGCCCGCATTTCCTCCGGTTGGCTGCAGGCTATTTGTAGAGCCAAACTGATATTCGGTGTTTTGCTAGTCAAATCATCTTGCAGAAAACCGAAAATCCGCTCGTATTTGCGATCCAGCTCCACAGCCAGTCCGAGCATCACGAACCGCTCTTCTACCAGAGAAAGTCCGAAAACTGAAGTGATATAGGACAGAGGAAGGAACACGCCGGTCTCCCTGCTTTTGACCAGACGCTCTGCAACGAATGTCTCTAAATCCCCTATTGCTGTTAGAATCTGACGCTCTTCCTCGTCTATCTCCGTCTGCTCGCCAATCCCGCCCACCAAACGGATGAATTCATCTTCGGACACAAACATCCCACGAAACGAATCTGTTTGCGGATCTGGGGTTAGCTTTTGACGGCGTTTATATAGAAGCTCTAGCTTTTTATCCAACAAAGCAAGCTCGTCTTTATAATGTTCCCATGCATGGATATACCCTTGAACTGCCATAGCCCTCCTGAATGACTCTCTATTTTCATTGCTTGCCTAAATGGGGTGTTATTCTTTACAATGATCTGATAAGGCACAAAACGTTTTTCCAATAACTGCTACCTTGAAAGGAAAGTGGCCTTCCTCCGATGGAACAACTTCCGGCGAATGATCATATTTGGAATCGTAAGCTAATACATCTTCTATGGTGGATCCTGCTCATCTATGAAGTAGCCGCTATGATTGGATTTTTCTTTGATTTGTATGATCAGCCTGCACAGTGGCACATCAGCTTCATGCAATTTCAAGTCATCCCGACTTGCTTGCAGCTTTCCCTCATGGGAGCTGGTTATCTAGCTGTCCGCTATCTGAAACAATACAGTGATTTTATCATGATTATATGGACCATGACCACGGTTAGTATTTATATCATCTGTATTCCTGAACTCTCGAAAAGCTATGAATTACTTAGCATTCCTATTATTATGGCATCTATCTATTTTCAGAAAAAATATATTATCTTCGCTTATAGTTTAGGCATGATGTATTTAATCGCCTTATTGTTTAACCAGGTTAATAATGACATAACGATTACCCCTTATGAAATCATTGTCTCCATAACGGTTGTCACCTCAACGGCGCTCGTCTGTTTCGCTATCATGAACAAAGGCTTGGCCCTTATTACGCTGCTCAAAGAATCTGTCGTTCGCGAGCAGGATCTACTCATTCGAAATGTGATGATCGATCGGCTTTCCAAAGTTGATGCGCTCACTGAACTTTTCAATCACCGCTCTTTTCAAGACCATACCGATCATCTGATTTCACATATGCCCTTTGATACTCCCCTTGAGCTTGCGCTGATGGATATTGATAATTTCAAAAAAATTAATGATACCTACGGCCATTGGGTTGGGGATGTTGTGCTCAAAACCATTGGTACCCTACTGAAAGAAGTACTCGGACCCGACGATATGTCTTTCCGCTATGGCGGTGAGGAATTTGCGGTTCTGTTCGTGGGCAAATCACATAAGGAAGTAATGGAAGTGTGCGAAAAGCTCATGCAAATCATTCGCGAAACGGAAATCCCGGAGATGCCTGGTCAAGCCTTAACGATGAGTATCGGCCTCGCTCCCTATAATCGAAATACGATGAAGAAAGCCTGGTTCCAACAGGTGGACGAGTGCTTGTACGTAGCCAAAAGAAACGGAAAAAACCGCATTCATGCGCATTTTTCACTATAAGACATAAGGTGCTTTTCAGTTAAACGACCCTATCGCAAAAAAACAAAAAACCTCATACATGATTTTGGTGAATTCCGCCAATAATAGCCAAAATCAAATGAGGTGATAACGATGTGCCATTCCATAGCTATGCTTGCTGACGTTAATGATATTATGAAACAATTCCGTATTGATCGGCTGCTCTCCTACAGCTCCAATCGTTATGAGGTGAAGCCGACGGAGTCGGTTTCCGCGGTCATGATGAACAAAAAGGGCGAACGTCTCCTTGATGAATTCCGTTGGGGATTAATGCCGTTCTGGGCCAAGGATGCCGTCTGCGGGGAGCGCGATTCGATCTTCTCGAATCACGTATTCGAGCGAATCGTTAGAAAGCAGCGTTGTATTATTCCGTGCAGCAGCTTTTATGTGAGTGTGACAGAAGGCAAGGAAACTCAGTGGACTAGGTTCAAAATGCGCAGCGGCACGTTCGGCATCGCAGGTCTGTACGATGTTTGGCAAGCTCCGTCCGGCCAAGAGGAAATGCGCACTTGTATGATGTTGATGACGGATGCCAACTCTGTGGTCTCCCCTTATCATCGCCATATGCCTGCGATCCTCGATCAAGATCAAGCGGAGATGTGGCTTGCTCCTGAGCAGCGGGACAGCCGTCTACTTCGGTCGCTCCTTCGCCCTGTCGACGATCTTCTGATGGTCGCAAACGTGCTTTCTTCTCCGGAAGAAAAGCTGGATACGGGCTCCGATCTGAGTGTTTTTGCTTAAAAAAACAAGAGCTGTCCTATAAGTAGATAAAACTACTTGAGGGCAGCTTTTTTACGGGTAGGAAAAGGGCAAGCCCTTTTATTTATTGTGCGGCACAGGCGGCAATTCGCCGCCTTCTCCAATCAAGCGCACGCCTTCCGCACATACGCCATAAGGCTCCCAACGACATGTCGCGCAAAGCTGGCCGATATCCCCCGGCTTCACAAAATCGGCCACTTGGCCGCAAACCTCCGCCCAGCTGAGCTTCATGCCTACTTGCAGGCCAAGCCTTTCCACAATTTCCGCATCCCGTTCATAGACCGACCTGTTCTCACAATGCGCAACCTCATTCGCTGGATAAGCTGCGCAGAGATCGTCGGGTCCGAGAACGACTTGAATGATTGTCTCCGGCTGCTGGCGCAGTGTTTCATAAACGTCGGTCATATTCTCGCAAAATTCTTTGGAGTACCCCATGCCCCGGTAACCCAATAAACAAAGCAAGTGATGGCCTCTGAGTCCTATGGGCCCACTCATTGAGCAGACACCTTCGGTACGCGATACAAGCCATATCCATCCATTTGGATGATGGGGTCTTCGTCTTCGACGAGTCCGGCCTGTGTGGAATGAAGAGCTACATCAATGAGCCAACGTGTAAAATCGGCCACTGGCATAGTCTCCATCTCCTGCAAGCTAAAGAAGCCAGCCGCATCCACTTCAACACCGTCCGGAGTAGGCTCTCCGCTGATATAATCCAGTTCAAATGCAATGTAAACATTATGTATGCTTCTAGGCAAATCGCGCACTGCAACCAAGCGTGTGACTTCTGCCTTAACACCGCACTCCTCCATCACCTCGCGCACAATCGTCTCTTGAATCAGCTCATGCTGCTCAATGTATCCGCCGGGGTTCGTCCATCGACCCTTGCCTGGCTCCTGTGCTCTGCGTACAAGCAGGATTTTCTCATCCTTCATCACCAGCGCACCCACGCCAATGCTGTAGTTGCCCCAATGCACAAAGCTGCAAACCGTACAGGCTCTGCGTACCGTGCCATCCACATCGCGCGATTCCATTGCGGCTCCGCAAGTCATACAAAATTTAGCTTCCATCTATCTCATCTCCAACTTCCTAGATTCATCTGTTCTTTAAGCTTACTGCTTCAAGTGGACAATAGGCAACTCCCATTTCGGAAGACAATAAAAAAGCACACAGCGGCTACCTAGGAAATAACATGCCCAGAACTGCCGCTGTATGCTTACTCCGTTTATACCAGAAACATCGCCACGACCGTCGTCACGCCGAGGCCGATGAGCACAGGCTTCAGATTCCGTCTTGCAAGCTCGAACGGACTGACGCCGCAAATCGCCGCGGCCGGAATGAGCGCCCACGGAATCAAGGTGCCGCCGCCGACCCAGATGGCGGCCACTTGCCCGAGCGCGGTTAACACAGCCGCGCCAGAGCCGATTGCCGTCGCGAAGAGCTGGGCAATCGAGCCCGCGAGGGAGATGCCGGAGAAGCCGGAGCCGTCGAGACCGGTAATCGCGCCGACGACGGTGAGCGTCACGGCGCCAACCGCGCCGTTCAGGGGAACATGCCCCGCCAGTGCAACGCCGAGATCGTTCACGATCCCGTGCGACCCTTCGGGCAGTATTTTACCGAAGAGCTCCGTAAAAGCCGAGTCGCCAAGGTAGAAAAAAGCCGCAATCGGAATAACGGGGCCGAACACTTTGAAACCGAATACAAAACCTTCGATGAGGTAAGAAGTCGTTTGTTCCAGACCTTGATTGCGGTGCGCGAGCAGCGTTACTGCAATCAAGATGAACACAGCAGTGCCGCCAACGAGCGCAGTGGCATCTCCGCCTTGCAGATGAAGCGCGAACATCGCCACGACGTCCAGAGCGAAAAGCAGCGGGATAAGGATCGCCAGTGTCTTTTTCACCTTAGGCGTTAAGCTAACCTGCGCTTTTTCGTCTGAGGCAAGGAGCGAGCCGCTATCCCCTGTGCCGCTTGCTACAAGACCATCCCGCCATGTCCCGTTCCTGATGTCCCGGCGCATCATCCAAAATGCCGTGACCGTCGTCACCAGTCCCATCACGATCACAAGCGGAATGCTGGCCTCCATGACCGAGCTAACCGGCAATCCGGCTGCATCTGCTGTTAGCTTGGGCGCTCCTTGAATAATATAATCTCCCGATAGCGCAATCCCATGGCCGAACAAGTTCATCGCCATCGCTGCACCTAATGCAGGCAAACCAACACGAACCGCCACCGGAAGCAGGACCGCTCCAATCAAAGCCACTCCAGGTGAAGGCCAGAAAAACCATGAGGTCACCATCATGATGATCCCAATTCCCCAGAAAGCAAGTGCCGGTGTGCGCAGAAACCGGGTCAACGGGGCTACCATCGCTTCATTGATGCCCGTTCGAATGAGCACCCTGCTCATCGCCACAACAATGGAGATGATCATGATCGTACCCATCAGTTCTTTCGTTGCATACAGAAAACTGTTGAAAATTCCGGACACCGAACCGCTCAACGTTTCAGTGGCCAGTAAACCCAGAGCAAATATACCGACTACACAAATCATCGTCGTATCTCTTCGCTTGATCAAAAGCGCAAGAATAAAACCAATAAATACGAGATAGACCCAATGAATCGGCAATAATTGAATCTCCACTCGAATCACGCATCCTCTCTGCCTAAGCAGCACTTGGTGCTACACTATATGCTCGGCTAGGCGTAGGCGTTCGCGCATTTCGGGAGTTCACAGGCACCTTGTGGTACAATAAAGGAACTATTTTAAACAAGTAAGGGGCATGTACCGCAATGGCTAGTAATCAGCGTTTAGTAACGAATGTCGATTTTCAGGAAGCCATGGATCGACAGGCTCCTGTCCGCATTTTCAAAGATGATCATATCGTCGATACGAATGCCATCATCCTCCGTTTCAGCGAGAAAACGATTGTCGTACAAACGCGTGTCAGCGATTTGACGTACTATGATCGCGATGCATGTGAATTTTTCGAGATGAAAAGAAGATAAGAGCGCGGGGTGGCTGCTTTCGCGTATTGAGCCGGCCTTTTTGGCAGGCTCAGGGCGAGGTGGCTGCTTTCGGGCTGCTGAGACTGCTTTTTCGGCAGGCTCAGTGCGACTTTGGTCGGTTTCGAGCCGTTTCCGAGCTTGAGCCGGCCTTTTTGGCAGGCTCAGCGGCAAGTAGCAGCTTTTCCACCTCCGAGACTGCTTTTTTGGCAGGCTCAGTGCGACTTTGGTCGGTTTCGAGCCGTTTCCGAGCTTGAGCCGGCCTTTTTGGCAGGCTCAGCTTTCATTTGCGCGGGATGAGGTTGCTTTCTACTCTAACGGATAGGTAGAAAGCTGGACGAATTGAAAGCCTGCCTTTTGCAAGTCAGGGATTGCTTTGATGACGCCTTCTGCTGTGTCTTTTTCGGGGTGGTTCATGTGCGCGAGAACGATGGAACCGCTCTTTGCTTTCATTAGTGCATGGTAGACCTGATCGGTGTTGTATGTGGCACCTGCGTCCCCTAGGACATTGTAGCCTGCCAGCTGGGTGCCCAAATCGTGAGCGATCGCTGCGGCGACATCGTCGTAATAAGCCGTACCTGAGCGAAAAAATACAGGCCGACGACCTGTCAGCTGCTCAATCCGGTCCGCATTGTCGGTCACTTCGTGAATGACTTCGCTCACGTTTTTCGTTCCTGCGATGCCATAGGCAGGCTTCCCATTGATAGATAAGGGCCGATGCTCGGTCCCGTGATTTTCGATCTCGAATAGGGGATTTGCAGCGAGCTTCGTAAACGTGTCTGGATTGGCAATGATCCATCTGGAATTGATAAATAAGGTGGCCGGAATATGTTCTTTGATCAAATAGTTGATCAATTTCTCATCATATCCGCTGCCTTCTTTGCCGCCACATGCATCAAATGTCAGCGCTATTGCTTTTTCTTTTGTCACCAGATGTGTCCGTACTCCAGTAATTTGCTCGCCCCACTTCTTCGGGACTGCCTTGCTATAACGGTCGATTAGCGCTGTCAACGCAGACGTGGATAAGGATGACGTGAATTCAGAAGTCAGAACTGGAGTTGGCTCTAAATTTTGGGTCTGTTTAGGATCTAAATTTTGGGTCTGTGTAGGATTTAAAGTTGGTGCCACTGTAGGCTCTGAAGTTTGGTTCGGTGTGCGATCTGTAGTTGAAGCAGATACCTGCTCTGAAGTTTGTTTGGGAATGTGCTCTGAAGTTGCGTTAGGGGCTGTCTTTGTCGTTGGTATAGAAGCTGTGTGCGAACTGTGTGCCTCGCAGCTTGATAGCGCAATCATGGCAACTAGAAAGAAGAGGAAGCACAATCTGCGCTCCCTCATTTGTGCTTTCTCCAGTCCAAGCTGCTCTTCTCGAGCAGGTGTCCAAAATCGTTCTCCAGCCGTTTCTCCTCCGCCTTGCGTGCAGCTTCTGCCTCAGCTCGGATCGCATCCTTGCGCGCTTGTTCCTCCGCTTTCATTGCATCTGCTTGAGCTTTCAGCCCCTCCAGAATTTCTGGGCGAAGTAAGTCCTTTAGCGTTGCTGGTTTATCTTGCACACTGGTATCAGCGGATGTAGACGACCATTTTTTCTTAGCCATAACGGGTTCACCTCTGTTCCATTTCTCACACAGTTTTCCCCTTTATTGTACAACTCTACTCATGCAAATGATAGGGTACTGTTGCGACAACAATATCTTTGTCCGACTGGAGTTTGGAACGAATACGCGCAGCAGACTGATTGTGGAGCAATCGGTGCCACCATTTTTTCGGCATAAATTGGGGCAGGATCACCATAATGGATTGCTTATCCGAAACATGGGTATCAATGCGTTCGATGAATTCAGCCAGCGGCTTCAGAATCGTCCGATAACGTGATTTGAACACAACGAGACGAACGCCAGGGTCCCATTTATCCCACTTCTCCTGCATCGCTTCTTCATCCTCATCTGAGAACGATACATAGAAAGCTATGACGTTAGGGGATAAAGATTTGGCATAGTTCAAGGATTGCGCAACAACGCGGTGAATCCCTGCAACAGGCACGATAATTACAGGTTCTTTGGTGCAAACACGCTCATGCTCAATATCAATGCGCAGTTGTTTGGCCACGTCATCGTAGTGATGACTCACCTTCGTAATGAGCCAGAGCAGAATTGGCGTCACGATAATGACGATCCAAGCACCCTCGCTGAATTTGGTGAAACAAAAGATCAGCAGCACGGCAAAGGAGACAATGCCTCCCAAACCATTAATAAGCGACTTGCCAATCCAGCCTCTCACTCGTTCTCTCAACCATTTGCGGACCAGGCCGCTTTGAGCCAATGTAAAAGATAAAAAGACGCCAATCGCATATAAAGGAATAAGTGCATCGGTCTTGCCTTTGAAAATAATTAAAAGAATGCTAGCCAGAACCCCTAAAGTGACAATCCCGTAATGAAAAGACAAGCGGTCTCCCCGGTAGGAGAACATGCGTGGAAAGTTTTTATCTTGAGCCATAATGGACGCCAAAATTGGGAAGCCATTAAAGCTCGTGTTGGCCGCTAGCACCAAGATCAGCATGGTGCCGATTTGTGTGGCAAAATACAGTGTTCCACGCCCAAATGCTTGCTCCGTCACCATCGACAACACCGATGTATGTCCGTGCGGATCAGGCACAATCCCGTAGCCCAAGCTGAGCAAGGTGACGCCGCCGAAAACAATCGCCAGCAAAGTCCCTAGCGAAGCGAGTGTGCGCTTGGCATTTTTCACGGATGGTGTACGGAAATGCGGTACCGCATCAGAAATCGCCTCGATTCCTGTCACGGCCGAACAACCGGAAGAGAAAGCTTTGAGGATTACGAACAGTGTTAAAGAACTCGTCATCGAGCTTGGTGCGAACTGAATAGCATGCATATTCATCGAGCCGCTCAGCATATCGAAAATCCCTTTGCCGATCAGCAATAAGATACAAAGAATAAAAAAGTAAGTCGGAATCGCAAAAACGGTGCCTGATTCAGATGTGCCTCGCAAATTAAGCCAAACCATCAACCAAACAAGGATTAGCGCTATGGGTATAATATAAGGTACCGTAATCGGAAAAGCCGAAGTAATCGCCGTCACACCGGCCGAAATCGAGACCGCGACGGTTAGCGTATAATCAATAAGCAGCGAGACCCCGGTGAGTCTCCCCCATACCATGCCTAAATTTTCTTTGGCAACCATGTAGGCGCCACCACCCATAGGGTAGGCCTCAATCACTTGGCGATAGCTGAGAACAAGCAGCGTAATCAGCGCAATAATGGAGATTGCGATCGGCAATGAGAACGCAAAAGCGGCAATCCCGACAGTTGCAAGCTCGAGTAAAATCTGTTCCGTACCATATGCTACCGATGAGAGTGCATCTGAAGATAGAATAGGTAGTGCCTTCCAGACCTGCATTTTCTCAGATTCGAGTTCTGCCGATTTGAGCGGCTTGCCGAATACAATTTTTTTCAGTGAATCACTTGTCATGCTGCGAAATTCCCCCAAATTAACCTAGTGTTGAGTACTTTTTTCCTATTTAGGACGCAAAAAAACACAAGGATCGACCTTGTGCTTAGCCACATGTTCTCCTTTCTCACGATCGCTTACGAGGTTAGCTGTCGGGTTCGGGCCGCGAGAAATCTGCCCTAAAGGTCGCACACGAATGGACCTTACTCACCCCGTTGAAACCATTGGTTCCCCCGCTTTTCTATCAAGAAAATTAAGCGAAATATTCAGTTGTAACGTACGTTCTGAATACTACTCTCTTCTTTATGCATAGTAAAGGATTGAAAAGTCTTAAAAAGTTGAATTCCATCCTCTCAATCACTCATAAATTCGCTTACAATGATTTAAATCTTTGTTTTACTTCTATTCTCTTCGGATTTCGCTTATCTGGAGCTTTTTAACAAAAAAAAAGCTACCTCTACGGCAGCTTTTTTGACATTAACTTCGGACATGATGATTGCGTGTCGTTATTTTTTGTTTGAAAATCATTTTTCTCCAAATCAAGGGAATGCCGCCAATCAGAAATAAGTACCGAGCATCAATCACTTTTTTGATTAAAGCTGCAAATTTTCCTTTCACCTTCTTCACTTTCAGAATGCCCACGGCTTCCCCCCTGCCTAACGAAGCTACTGTCCCCTTGTAATCATAAGCAAAAGGTCGCAGCGGCTTTCCTCGCAACGTATACATTAAATTTTTGGCCGTATTGCAGCCCTGCTGAACCGCAATCTGGGCATTGGCCGGATAAGGCGTTCCTTCCGGGCTCATAACAATAGAGCAATCACCCGTAATAAACACGTCGGGATACTGCAAGGAGCGCAAGTAGTCATCCACTCGAACACGACCGCGCTGCACATCAAATCCGGCCTGCTGTAGCAAAGAATTGCCACGAACACCTCCCGACCAAATAATCGTTCCTGCTGGAATAAATTGCCCGTCCCCTAACAGCACACCGTCTGACTCGCAAGCCTTAATCGCTGTGGAAAGTTTATACTGGACCCCTTTGCGGCGCATGACTTCCATGCCGTATTCCACCAGGTCGTGTGGCAGACCCGGGGGCAAAGCCGTAGGCGAGGCTTCCACATTAATAATTTGCACAAGGGCGGGATCCACATCATAAGTCCTGCACAGTACCGGAAGGCGATCCGCTAACTCTCCGACAAACTCCGTACCCGTAAAACCAGCGCCTCCCACAACAAAAGTCAGGTACTCCCTATGCTTGGAAGTTAGCTTATATTTGGCAAACATATACTCGATATGCTGACGAATGAATCGCACACTATTAATGCTGTTAATTGACATCGCATGCTCCCTTAAGCCGGGGATGCCAAATGTCTCGGTCTCACTGCCCAAGCCCACAACCAAGTAATCGTAGGTGAGCGTTTCATCAGCCAGTATGACCTTCTTCTCCTCAGGCAAAATTTGCTGTACTGTCGATTTGACGAAGTGAATTTTCCGCTCATTTATAAGCTCTCTAATCGAGACACGGGCATTCTCATGATGATCGGTTCCAGCAGCCGGCATGTGCAGATGCGTTGTGATGTAATGATAATCGTGCTTATTTACCAAAGTGACCGTCACTTCTTCTGCTCTGATTAGTTTTTGCAGCCTGATCGCTGTAACAATCCCGCCATACCCTGCACCCAGAATAACCACTTTCGCTGGTTTCATCTAAATCCTCTCCTCCGATTGAATCTCTGTATGATCTAATAAATTGCGGTGAATCTAATGGCCAAACCGAGAATCCCAACGCGCGCTGATCTTGGGAGCTCGTTGTGTCGACGCCGCATGGCGGCTGTCAAACCCAAAACGAAACGCATGTGAAAATAATCACATTCTAGATCAGGGTGCAGGGGCGGTTTGGCTCTCTCCTTATCATATGAGTCTTCAGTGGTCTTGATTACACAAAAGCAAAGTAAGGGCATTTAGAGATTAGAGAGCTGGATTATTTAGAGCTTCGGAGGCGGTGGGTGGCTATTAAGTGCGAGGGAAGACGGTGCAGGATTTATAGCAAGAGAGAAGGAGCTGGATTATTAAGAACAAGGAGCATGGGAAGATGGACGTAGGTCTGGGAAGAAGGAGAAAGGGCATTTAGGAGCACGGTGAGAATGAGCTAGGCGCGGAAGAATAAGGCAGATAGGGCTGGCGGGAAAGTGCTGCTGGGAAAGCGCTAGCGCAGAAGGGCTGGCGCAGAAGGGCTGGCGCAGAAGGGCTGGCGCAGAAGGGCTGGCGCGGAAGCGCGGGGCAAAGCAAAGAACATCGAGGTTTCCCTCTTACTGTTCTTTGCTTTTGATGTTTACTTTATCCTGAAGCCTGCGCAGTCGAAAACAATTCATCCCTGCCACACCCAGCTCCTCCAGCAGTCCAAAATTTGCCCAAGCCCCCACAACGGCGCCAATTCCGGGAACAAGTTGCAGCATTTTGCGAAAATCAATCGTATCCCGATACTCCTGCTGCAGCTGCTGCCAATCTACTTGATCCAAATAGGCTGCTGCGGGCGGGAAAGAATCCGAAATCACATGCCAACTCTTGATCGTTTTAAGCAATTCGGTCTTCTTCTTCGGGCTCGAAAAGGCCAACTGAAAAACGTAGAGAATAAACAAACGCTCCCTATAATCCTTTGTCGAATAACCGTACACGTGAGCAAGCTCGAAAAGAAATTTCAATTTAATGCCGAGCAAAATAGGAAAATCAGCGAGTCCAAGCAGAATGCCTCCCGCTCCCGTCCCTGCGCCTTCGGCTGCGGCAATCTTTTTATAAAGAGATAGCAGCTCTTCTGCCTTCGCATCCCTGTCTGCTAAAGATACATCATAGAGCGGCTCTTGGGCCGGAATATAATTGATGCCGAATAAGGTCGTTTGGATGATACCTTTGACCGTTGCCGTTATCGTTTTGTGAACCTTGTCGGGGATCAGATTGTTAATCCCGGTTTGGAGTGATTTGGAAGCCCTCTCCACGACATTCGGTGTCTTCTGCTGCCTAATTTCCCAGCGTTTCAGTTGCCTTGCCAATTGCTGCTCGTATAGGGTGTATTCCGCTTCCATAGTTCACCGCCGTCCATATTCTTAATCAAAGTATAGTATACGAGGCTCATAGTCTCAACATGACTTGTTTAGGGGGATGCAGAACGGGAATAGCGTTCGATAAATGGAGGGTTGAGATGTAGTGTTTGTGAAGTGTGCAAAGCTGTTCGAGTAAGTTGGACAAATAGTGTGTTTGGGATGAGGTGGTGCATGTGAAGTGTGGAGTGTGCAAAGCTTGGGCGATTTAGACTAATGGTGGGTTTGGGATGAGGTGTGCTTGTGAGGTGATGAGTATGCAAAGCTTGGGCGATTTAGACTGATGGTCGGGTTTGGGATGAGGTGTGCTTGTGAGGTGATGAGTATGCAAAGCTTGGGCGATTTAGACTGATGGTCGGGTTGGGATGAGGTCTGAACTGGAATGAGCCGGGGTGATGAATGAGGATTTAGAAGGATCGGAGTTGGAAATACGCTGGCAGGCGCGATGAGGAAGGATCGTGATGGATGACGCAAGAGGAGGATCGCGGAAGAAGATAGCGCTTGGCACGAGTGAGCGAGGAGAAAGCAGAATCGGCTAGTAGAATAACATTGTACGGTGAAAAGTATTGTCTTACAAGTTATCAGATTTCAAGGGAATCCTCCCCTTCTGATGAAATTTCTCTTGTAAATATGCCATTCTGCACGTTGCTAGACGAGAAACGACGGTCCTTTTCAATTGAAACGGAACTAGAGGGCGCTATTTGGGCAAAATAGCGACTTTTTCTCCGCAAGCGGAACTACGGTACGCTATTTGCTTCGTTTTTCACTCAAATTGAGCTTTTGGGGACATATAGCGTATCGTAGTTCCGTTTCGAGTCTATTTTGCCATTTTTCTCGGAAATAGCGTATCGTAGTTCCGTTTCAGTTTCGGTGCTAGTAGGATCTGAGGATTCTCCGGCCTCCGAAAATCTACTGCTTAGACTTCGTACTAAAAGCCGCTTCCATGCTCTGCTCTGCCTGCTCTGCCTGCTCTGCCTGCTCTGCCTCGTCCTGCCCCTCAAACTCCATTCCACGAATTTCATGCCTTGTCTTGCCTTTACCTACCCGAGCATGCCCACGCATCCCCTACCTTGTCCTGCCTCAGCATCAGCCCCATCTATTTACGGACCAAAATAAGAAGGCCAAAACCAACAACGCCGAGAACGACAAAGAGGCTATCTCTGCGCTGCCAGCTTAACGTGCTTTTCCTCAGAAGCAGCTTGTTTCCATCGATTTGCTTCATTTCCATAGCAACCGTTAGCTGCTCCGCCTTGTGAAACATGGCGAGCAGCAAAGGAACAACGAGCGCTGGGATATCCCGCGACCTTACCGAACCTGGGCGAATAGCAGCTTTGCCTCGCGCTCGGACGATGGCCGAGAACCGCTGCCATTCCCGCAGTATCATCGGTATGAAGCGAAACATGACCGACACGGCTAAGGAAAAGGAGGCGACGGGGAGCTTCATTTTGGCCAAATACCTCAAGGCCCAATTCAGCCCTTCGACGAGCTGTCCGTATGGTGTCGTCACCGCTAACCAGTAGCCGTCCAAAATGACCAGAAACAACCGGGTCACGGTAAATGCTGTGCTCCAGCCGCGCTCCATCGAGTAGCCCAGGCGGAACTGTCCCTCTGGCGTGGTCCAATCCATTCCGGCCAGCAGGATCGAAAGTGCCATAAAGATCAGAAATGGCACCGCGATCTTCCAGCTGCCGCGAAGCACCGCACGCGGCAGGCCGAGAAAGGCGAAGCCGAGGAGCAGGCCTGCTGCCGCGAGGCCGCTCCACTGCTGCTGCTGCATCGTGCCGATGACGAGCAGCAGGTAGAGCAGCCACTTCGCGCGCGGGTCGACCCGCAGCCACGCGGCCTGCGGCGGCGGCGAAGCCGCGCTCGCTTCGCGCGCGGCCGCTGAGCCCGGCGCTGCCGCTCGCGGCGCCGGGGCAAAACCAGCGCTGCCGCGTTCACGCAGCGCCTCGACGATCGCCGGCACAGCAAGCGCCGGCGTAAGCAGGTCTGGCGCGATGGCGATGCCATAGCGCGCCATCGCGGCCGCGGCCTCCGCGCAGCTCGGGAGGCCGACACCCGCGCGCGTCAGCAGCTCCGGCGCGCGGCACAAAGCTTCCGGCGTGCCGTAGAAGACGAGCTCGCCGCGGTCTAGCACGAGGACACGGTCTGCCAACGGCAGGAACGTGTCCAGATCGTGAGTGGCGATGACGAAGCCGCCACGCCCCCGCTCGCGAATAAGGCGCAGCAATTCGCGGACGGCCGCCGCCTCAAGGCCTGCGGTTGGCTCATCCATGAGGAGCCAATCCGGCCCTGTGGCGAAAGTCGTAGCGAGCGCAAGCCGGCGCTGCTCGCCGCCGCTCAGCGCAAAAGGCGACCTGTCCATGACGAAGACACCATGCGGATCGAGGTCGGCACATGCCGCAGCCATACGACGCTCTCGTTCTGCCTTCTCCAGCTTATAAGGACGCAGAGAGTAAGCAAATTCTTGACGAATGCTGCGGGCGAACAATTGCTGCTCGGGAAATTGGAACGTCAAGCCCAGCCGAAGCAGCTGGGCTTGGTTGACTTTCCTTTTCTGCCACAGAGGCTGCTGATCTAGCGTAATTCCTCCTGCCGTAGGCTCAAGGATACCCGCCATAACTTGCAGAAGTGTTGACTTTCCTGACCCTGTATGTCCGATCAACACCGTAACCGATCCATCAGCCAGATCAAATTGGATGTCCTTCAATAGATCATTGCTGGGGTCATCGGGAGCTTGCACCCGAATATCCGTGAGCTTTAGGCCCATGATGCTGCCACCGCCTCAGCCAGTTCTTCCATGCTAAGAGGGAGCAGCCCCAAGCGGCATCCTTGCTGCAAAAGACCTATCGCTGTCTTAATGACATAAGGCGCATCGAGCCCGAGCTCCATGCAAGGTGTCATGACGGGAAGATCGCCCCCATTTTCGCCATAAAAAAATGCCCTCGGCTCCCCCTCAAAGAATATTCGGCCTTCGCCGAAACCAATAACCCGTGTAGCATCAGCCACTTCTTCCAAACGATGCGTAATCCACACCACCGTAGTCCCTCGCTGATAAGCTTCTCTTACAGCTTGTCTCACTTCTTTCCTTGCTGCCGGATCCAGCATAGCTGTAGGTTCATCCAAGATAAGAAGCTCAGGTTGAACGGCAAGTGCTGCTGCTAGATTCACCAGCTGCTTTTGTCCGCCGGACAGCGTATTCAACGATCGCTCGATAGGGAGTGTTAATCCAACAGCCAACAACGTTTCTGCATACCATGCAGCAAGCGATTCTGCTTCGAATTTCCGCTGTGGCAGCACATAGTCCAGCTCTTCCCTAATCGTGTCTCCTACGAATTGAGCGTCTGGAATTTGCAGCACACCTCGGGTGACAACGAAAGACTTCTGATGCTCCATCCTGCCGCTGGATAGCGAACATAACCCTAGCAGTACACTGGCTAAAGTGCTCTTGCCGCTGCCGTTTGGACCTATAACCACAATCCAATCTCCCTTGCAAATGTCCATAGAAACGTCGGACCACACACGCCGGCCTTCTCCCGATTCTGTTCGATAAACAACCGAAGCTTGTTGTAATGAAGCTAAAATCTCTCTTTTTGACATATATAAATTGTTCCTTCCACTTTCCCAAAAGATATGCTATTATCTGATTGTTGATTGTAAACCAACGCAAATACATAAAGTTGACAATAACCTAACAATAACAGAAACAGGAGCGATGAACAATATGAAACTTACTTTGCGCGGCGTTATTTTCAGTGCACTTTTTGCAGCTTTTCTCGTCTTATTCAGCTTTTTCAAAATCTCACTCCCGGTCTCCCCTGTACCCATTACCTTGCAAACGCTAGCCGTTATGCTAGCCGGTGGTTTGCTGGGTGCCAGATACGGCTTTCTTAGTATGGCTCTCGTCGTAGTCCTTACTGCGCTTGGCTTCCCTATGCTGCATGGGAGTGGCGGAATTGGTATTGTCCTTGGTCCCACTGGAGGCTTTATCATGATCTGGCCCTTCTCAGCTCTATTAATTGGTCTAATTTTACCTCGTATTCGCGTGAAAAACGGCGTAGTAGGATTCATTTCTACTTTCCTTGTCCTTGAAATATTCGGTTCTTTACTGCTCTACCTTGCTGGAGTTCCTTGGCTGATGTACAAAGTTCCTGCCTATACGTTTGCTACAGCAATGGTACAAGGCTGCTATCCTTTCCTGCTAGGCGATGCGATCAAAGCTGCAGTGGCCGCGTTTATTGTAGCTTCTGTTCGTCAGGTCTTCCCGCCGCAAAGACTCACGGGCTCCTCTTCACACAGCATTATTCAACAAGACAACAAGCGAGATACTTTCGCTAATTAATTTCTATATTTATTCCCAAAATGGCCTTGCAGCCGTTAAAGATCTGAGCCCTCACTCGCATCTTTGACAGTTGTAGGGCCTTTATCTTTCTATCTTAAATGAAATAAAAATAAGCTCGGCCCCTCTCCATATGTAAAATTGTAACCATTCATTTTTACGATTTTGTAATGTGAATACCTGATTTTTTATTCGATTGTAATGCTCTGACGTGTAAGCTTGTTCTTGTAGACGACAGCACGCTAACAAAACTTAAAATCGAATAGGAGTGTTATAGATGAAAAACAACAAAAAAGCACTAGCCGTTTTGACCATTACAGCCGCCGTAGGTTTGTCCGCTATTGTTCCGTTTAACGCATTTGCCGCCAGTCCTTTCACTGATTCCGCCAGCTCTGCTCAAATACAGACCGCGATTGAACAATTAGCTCAGCAGCAAATTATTTCTGGCTACGAGAACCATACCTTCAAGCCAAATCAATCGGTAACCCGCGCAGAATTAGCCAAAATGATATCTCTGGCCTTTCATGTGAATCTGAATGCGGCAGCAGCAAACAGCTTCACAGATGTTGCCAAAACCGATTGGTTTTATGATTATGCGGTTTCGCTCAGCTCTCTTGGTATCATGAAAGGGACTAACGGACAATTTCAACCAACCCAATCTGTCTCCGCAGACCAACTGTCCGAATGGATTGCCAACGTGTTAAAAGTAGAAAAAACAGCTGTACAGCAGCTGCCAAGCTTCGCTTCGCTCACAGGCAGTCAAGTGACTCGCGGTCAAGCCGCTCTTTTGATTGTTGAGGCGCAACAAATAGCGCCAATTCAAGTAACCAAGCTGCAGGCTTTGAATGCCATTACGCTGCAAGTGACCTTCTCGGCGCCGATTCCGACGACTGAATTAGAGCTGGAGCCCGCTTCCAAAAACTTTGTTTTTGACAATGGCCTGGCGATCAGCAACGTTCCACGACTCAAAACAGGCTCCACATCCACTTACCTTATTCCGGTTCCCACCCAAAAAGCAGGGACAACCTATTCACTAACCTATAAAGGTCAGCCTGCCGGAACATTCACAGCGAGCACAGAGAAAATCGCCCTGAAATCCACGGACCAGGTGACCAATGATGTATTCGAAGTGGAATCCCATCTTGCAGACGGTGTTGCTGACTATGGATATGTCATTGCCGCTTACAGCAAGAGCCGACCTGGTGCTTTCATCGTCGATGAGACGAACAAGTACAACGGCACAACGTATCAAATTCTTTCATCTATGCGTACCCGTCAGGTGCAAATCACGCCTCAGGGCGGAGTCCCGATGACTGCGAATTATCTGCTTTTTACCCAAGCTACGGATGGCAGACAGGCACCTAAATTTATACTTCCAGACGGCGCAACGTTTAAGCCTGGCGTGACTTACACTGTTTCAGCGGACTGGGCAACCATAGCGAATCCAACCTTTACGGCCAAAGAAATCGCTCCGCTTGCTATTCAATCCGCTGCCGCGGTGGATGCCAAGACGGTCGCTGTTACCCTTTCAGAGGATCCAAAAGATGAGATTTTTGTTTCTCGCCGAGTGAGTCTAACCGCTGCAGATGGCACGGTTTTGACAGCTGAGTACACGTTGACCTCGCGTAAAGGAGCTGTAGGTACATTCGCATTGCTGAATAATGCCCAACTCGTGCCAGGTACAGCTTATACCGTTGCTCCAGTTGGCAACTGGGCGACAGCAGCTCAAGGAGCATCTGTCACATTAGCAAAATAACATTCTGAATGCGGAGGAAAGAGTGCCTTGGAGAAGGTGCTCTTTTCTCGTTTACGGCCCCGCTCCCCGCGATAAAACTAGAGAAATCCATGAAAGCCCTGTTGCATAACTTTTAAATTGAGGTGACAGTCTGTGTTGTTTACAAATAAATCCTTTGGTTATATGTTGATTTTGTTCACCCTGTTAGTTGTATTAGCCGGTTGTGGAGCACATTCTGATGCGTCCGCTGGACTCAGCACAAATTCGCCAAAAGCGATTTCTTCCACTGAAGTAACGGCGACAAGCTCTATTCCTAAGGCGGCTTCTTCTGTTGCGTCAACAGCAACGCCGTCAGCATCCATATCATCACCATCTACATCTACATCTACATCTACATCTACATCTACATCTACGCCATCTTCAACGCCAACACCTATAAATGCAACCGAAGATAATACAGCACTAACAACACCAACACCAGCACTAGCACTAGCCCCAATCCTGCTGATTACTCACTCCAAAAGTGACTATATCTCTTTCTTGGACCCGGATACGGGTCACTTCGAGAAACTAATCGTCGGCAAAGCTCCTTTTGCAATTGCAGAAGGACCGAATCATCGCGCTTATGTCTCTACAGCGGAGGGCATTGCTGTCGTTGATACGCAGTCGCGAGTACGAGTAGCGCTTATACCGTATCAAACAGCACTAGACATGTCCCAATATGGCGAATATCGTCCAGGCGGTATGGGCATTGCAGTCTCTCCTGACGGGAAATTCGTCTACGTAGGCGTATACGTATCCGGCAGCAGCGCCAAAAGCCAGCTTGAAATCGTGGATACCGCGAAGCTTGCCGTGACAGGCAGCGTCCCTATTGGCATCCGTCCCTTTGACGTCGTCACCAGTCTTGACGGCCGCGAAGTATACACCATCGACCACGATTCTTACTCAGTGACAGCTGTAGATTCCTCGACTCATAAAGCTCGCACACTGGAAGCTGCGCCCTTCGGTCGAGGTGGCTTTGAGAAGCCCCACTATGCGGTCGTTCGTGCCGACGGTCAGCTGCTTCTGCCTTACCAAGGCCGCGGACTCGTCGTGCTTGACCCGGTCAGCGGCAAGTACGAAACGAAGCCGCTGACTGGCAACACGCATCAGGAAGGCATTGCCCTTACGCCTGACGGCAAGCAGCTGCTCATCGTCGGCAATGGAGCGGCTGGCAGCGCTACAGGCAAGCCGATCCTCACCGTGCTCGATGTGAACACCTACACGGAGAAAATCATTCCCCTTACGCGCATGCACCAGATGGTTGCGAGCAGCGCTGACAGTCATTATGCCTACCTGACTGGCGGCGTCACTTATGCCAACACAGGCTGGAACGGGATGACTGTCGTTGATCTGCTATCCGGCGCTGTTCGCGAACTGGAGCTGCCTGATTATCCGCTTGATGTTCAATTGTTGAGTCGATAGGCGAGAAAGAGGAGTACATGTACAGCGGAGTTGGCTTGAGCTAGCAATTGCTGTCTCCCTGAGACGGAAACCTCTCATGGACAAACCGTGTTGCAGCACCCACGGGCACTTACAGCTTTCTAACGGAGCTGCCTCTAATGTAAATGCGCACGAAGTTTGACAGCCGACGTGTGACCGAGCACCGCGCGCCGGGAGGCGCACGCGGTGCGACGATAAGCCTGCAATTGTGCAGGTTTTATACCCTCTAAATCGACTTCATCTGCAAATTCCTGCGATTATGCATCTTTTGAGGGCAAATTTTCAATAAAGGTGCGAAAATCGTTAAAAAACCTGCATAATCGCAGGTTTTCTCTCTTTTAAGTCTATTTTGTTGAAAAAGCCTGCACTTTTGCATCTTTTGTGAGCGGCAGCAGGGCAAAGCTCTAGCGGCGTTGATTTTGGTGCTTATTTTGGGCTCCTTTTGATGCTTCTTTTGCGCTATTTTTGGTGCTACTTTTGGCGCTTCTTTCAGTGCTTCTTTTGGCGCTCCTTTCGATGCTTCTTTTGGCGCTCCTTTCGATGCTTCTTTTGGTGCTCCTTTTGGCGCTTCTTTCGATGCTTCTTTTGGTGCTCCTTTTGATGCTTCTTTCGGTGCTCCTTTTGGTGCTCCTTTTGGCGCTTCTTTCGATGCTACTTTTGGTGCATCTTTTGGCGCTTCTATCGGTGCTCCTTTTGGTGCTCCTTTTGGTGCTACTTTTGGTGCTCCTTTTGGCGCTCCTTTTGGTGCTTATTTTTGGCTCCTTTTGATGCTTCTTTTGGCGCTACTTTTGGTGCTACTTTTGGCGCTTCTTTCAGTGCTTCTTTTGGCGCTTCTTTCGATGCTTCTTTGGGCGCTCCTTTTGGCGCTTCTTTCGGTCTTGCTTCTGATGCGCCTTCCGTGCTTCTTTCGATGTCGCTTTCGGCCTTGCTTCTGATGTTGCTCTCAGCAATCGCTCGGGACATCACATCACTGCTTCTAGTCCTGCTTCGCCATATAACCTACTCCAGGGTAGGTTATAATCAGCTCCTGGCCTTCCGCAAGGCTTTTGAGTTTCTGGCGAATTCGCGCAATCGTGACCCGCAGGTACTCGACTTCGTCGCGGTATTCGCTGCCCCACACTTCGCTGAGCAGCTGCTCATGCGTCATGACTTTGCCCGCATGCTGCAGGAGCAAAGCGAAGAGATTGTACTCCGTCTCCGTAAACTTGACCTCTGTGTCCCCAACCCAGATGCGCCGCTGTGCCAGATTAGCTGTCACCAGGCCAAGCGTGATTTCGCTTGTCGTGACGGGCGCTGCCATACGGCCGTCCATCCGGCGAAGCACGGCATTCACGCGGGCGAACAGCTCATCAAGCGAGAATGGCTTCGTCAAATAATCGTCCGCTCCCAGATTCAGCCCCTGCACTTTGTCTGCCGCATTGCTGCGTGCGGTCAGCATAATGACCGGTACGCCGGAGTAGGAGCGCAGTCTTTTTAACACTTCGAACCCATCCATGCTGGGCATCATCAAATCCAGCAAAATCAAATCCGGATCAAAGCCTTCAACCTTCTCCAGGGCCTCAGCACCGCTTTGGCAAGTCAGCGTTTCGAAATCCAACGATTTGAGATTCGCCGCAACGAAGCGGACAATTTTCGGTTCATCATCTACGATCATGATTTTTTTCTTGTTCATATCTGCTCTTCTTCCCCTCTGAACCGCGGTATGGCTAAGCTAAAAGTGCTTCCTTCGCCAGGCTTGCTCACAACGTGAATCTCTCCGCCGTGCGCCTGCATAATGCCTTTGCATATCGCAAGGCCAAGTCCCGTTCCCCCCGTTTGCCGGCTGGAGGAGACATCCACACGGTAAAAGCGATCAAATAATTTATCTACATGCTCAGAGGAAATGCCGATCCCGTTATCGTGAACCTCCAGATGCACAAATCGCTCATCAGCCCCAGCGGTGATTCGGATCATAGGATGCTGCTCATTATATCGAACCGCATTGGTGAACAAGTTTACGAGCACCTGCTCCATCCGGAGCTTGTCGGCATAAATTAGCGGCAGATCTTCAGCCAGCTGCACTTCGAATTGCGTATGAGCTTCGCTTGCCTGCTGCGGGAGCCTTCTCATTGCGCTTTCCACGATAGCTTCCACACGCAGAGGCTGCGGGTTGATGCGCATTGCGCCTGATTCAATTTTGGAAATGTCGAGCCAATCGTCAATTAGATCCTGAATGCGCCCGATATCCTCATGGATTCCTTCCAGCAGCTCCTGCTTAAAGCTTTCTTCCCACTGTGCGTCGACACGCAGCAACGTTTCAACACCGCCGCGTATGCTGGTGATTGGTGTTTTGAACTCATGGGAAGCCAGAGAAATCAGGTCATTTTTGAGCGCATCGATTTCATGCTCCTTCGTCATATCCCGCCATACGTAGCCGCGGCCAAAAACCCGCCCATCCCGGGCTACCTGGAAAGCTGAAACCATCATAAAGCGCTCTTTGCCATGCTCAGCCTGCACGGTAAACGCCCCCTGTACTCTAGGCCCTGCCGCCAGCTTATGCAGCTCCTCTTGACGTTCGGGCAGCAGATCGGCAATCCGTTCAAAAAGGACATCCTCCTGCATAATCGCCAGCTCTGGCATCGGAATCGCAAAAATTTCAGCCATTCGATGATTGGCATAAACAACCTGCTGATTCACATCAATTAAAACAATCGCGTCGGACATGCTCTCGAGCACCGCATTTAATGTGGCGTGCTCGTCCTGCAAGCGCTGGGTTCGCTCCTCTACGCGGTCTTCCAGTTCACTGTTCAGCTGTAGAAGCGCACCTTGATTTTCTTTGATTTGCTCAGCCATTCGGAAGAAATGATCCGCCAGCATTTGCAGCTCCAAGGGGGCGCCACGAGGCACGGCCTTACTGTCCCGCTCTACAAAGCTGCCTCCCGCAAGACGCTGGGTATAGCCAACCAAGGCATGAATCGTACCATTCAAACGTCTCGCCAAATAGCTTCCGAGCAGGACGGTCAAAATGAGTGAGATGATGAGCAGCAGCACCGTTAGGCTCAGTGATTCCGTAAATGCAGCATTGACCGAGGCTTTGGATCTGCTGACCCATACAATCCAATCGACTTCGGGAATCACCTTGTAGGTAATCAGCTCTTTTTGCCCGGAGATGCTCAATTGATAGGTTCCTTCGCCTTTGTGCTCGCGAAGCGCATCCACAACCACTGGTTCCTTGGACAAACTTGTCAAGGATTCCGTCAAAGCGGCATTCGGATGGTAGATCGGCTTGCCCGCATGATCCAGTACAACCGGATAAGCTTCTTTGCCGTAATCGTATTTGGTAACCAGCTCTTTAATCGGAGCAAGCTCAAGTACAGCGAGAACAAAGCCATCAGGCTGCTTGTTCGCCTTATAGATCGGTACAGCAATCGCCACAGCCGGCCGATCGGCTCCCTCAAGACCGCGAAACAACGAGGAGACAATGGTCTTGGGGGTTGCTTGCACCCGTATGGTGTAATCCCGATCTTTCAGATCCATGCCAATCAGCGTTTGATTTGCCGCGGAATGGGTCGCTTTAATCACACCATTTTGATCAACGACATAAATGCCCGTAAAGCCAGCCAAGTTGTCTTGCAAGGAATGCAGCTTCAGCATTAAGCTCTCGCGCGTTCGAAAGGCCGCATCCGAGGCGGTAATCGTTGCCGCTAAGGTTTCAACCGCATTCCGGTGATAATACATATAATCTTGAACCGCATCCCCCAGCCGGTAGGTGGTCATTTGCTGATTTCGGTTGGATTCCTGGGTAATATGCGTAATTTGCGAAACTTGAAAACTGCCAAGAATCAAAATCGGAATCATCGCCATGATCGCGAAAGTCAACGTCAAATGGGAACGCATGGAATAGTGCTTCAATAGGTACCTCCACTCTGCGCAGCTATGTAAAATGTAGAAGCATGCTTAGCTTTATTTTACCATTAGCAAAAATGTAATGAAAATGAAATATGATTTTCATCTTCTTTTAATGAACCATGGCTATAATAAAGATCAACCCCCCTTTAAAATATAAAACTTAGACCCGCAGCCCGTTGCTGTGGGTCTCTTTTTTTGGCTTATCGCATCCCACAAGCTTGGAATCCCTCCCTCACTCTTGTTATAATGTATAGAAACTAAACAAAAGGGCGGCAAAGCCATGGATAACAACCTCGTTATTACGTACAAATTTCGCGAAATTAAAAATGCTATCTCCTCCTATTTGACACAAGTGCTGCCCCCCTTTCACATCACGCCGATCATGATGTATGCATTGGAATTTCTACGCAAGCATCCGGACTGCATCGCCGTTGACATCGCCAACGAATTCGGATTAACCCGCGGTGCCATCACACAGCTGCTGGATAAATTGGAAGAGCGGGACCTCGTTGTTCGCAAGCCACATCCGACAAGTCGTCGGAGTCATCTGCTTCAGGTAACTGACAAAGGAAATGCGCTGATAAATGAGATTCTTCTGGCGTATAATAACAAAATCGAGCAGCTCTTCAAGCCTTATACAGCAGAAGAACTTGTTCAGCTCCAAAAGTTGTTGGAGAAATTGCCGCTATAACAATAGAAATGAGAATAAGTACTGATAAGAATCGAATTGGCATCCAAGCTGGTTCGATTTATTTGTTGTCAGCTGCCAGTTTAAACTTGACTATTTTGTTCTCTTTGTATATTGTATAGTTATTAAACAGTTTATAAATTTAACATTGGAGTGATCATAGATGAGCAAAATTATCGCAATTACAGGAGCATCATCGGGTATCGGCTTGGCAACGGCTCAGAAATTCGCTGAATTAGGTTGGACGGTTTACGCTGGAACAAGACACGTAGAGAGGGATCAAGCTCTGCACGCCAAGCAGGCAAATCTTCACTTCATTGAAATGGAAGTTACAAGTCCGGCGTCGATGGATAAGGCTTTTGCTGAAATCGACAGGAGTGAGGGCCGGATTGATGTTCTGTTTTGCAATGCGGGCTTCGGCTTCCTTCGAGCGTTGGGCCAAGCCACGATGGAAGAAATCCATCAAGTTTTCGATACGAATGTCTATGGCGTCATGCATACGATTCGTGCAGGTCTGCCGCTTCTGCGCAAATCCGCGAGCGGTCATCTTATTGCAACAACAAGTGTCGGCGGTTTAGTCGGGCAACCCTTCAATGAAATTTATTGCGCGGCAAAATTCGCCGTGGAAGGCTTATTGGAAAGCTTGGCTACTTATTACAAGCCTACCTTCAATATTGATGTCACGCTGCTCGAGCCTGGTGCGATTGCAACTAACTTCAACAGCACGGTGCTTGGACATGTACAGCAAACCGGAGGTATTCTAGAAGATGAATACAAGCCGATGCTGACGCAGTATATGGATGCCTTCGCGAAGCGGAATGTTGTCCCTCAAACGTCGGAGTCCGTTGCCGATGTCATGGCGAAGCTCGTCGACATGGAGCCCAAGCCGCTCCGTATTCGAACTTCAGAAGCAGCCGACACCTTCGTTCAATACAAAGTAAGCCAAGACCCTACGGGTTTGGACGGCATGTTGAACACGCGAAAGCAGCATTTGAACTTATAAAGATTTAGAAGAACCTACCTTCATCCCTTTGGATGAAGGTAGGTTCTTTTGGTTTCCGCATATGTGAGAGAAAACCTGCTATTGTGCATCCTTTTGTGCTTGGAATAGCCTCTATTTGATAGATTCCTGCGATTGTGCAGGTTTTTACGGCTCATTTCTGATTTCGGGATGAAAATGTTTGAAAAACCTGCTTTATCGCAGGCTTTTCCTCTTTTGAACCATTTCAAATGAAAAATGCCTGCACTTTTGCAGTTTTCAGCCTATTTGCTGGTGGGATGGGCAGCTGTGAGAAATGCACACACACACAATTTCCCACAATGTTACGATAGGATGTCCATAATCTTTCGGTAAAGTGAAGAAGTAAGGGAAACACATTCCCCACTATCACATATATCGAGAGGAGTTTTCTACCATGAAAACACAAATCAAACGTTACACAAGTCGAGTAAGTCTTCTAGCCTTCGCCGCAACTATGGCCTTCGGAGCAGTTGGCGCTTCTGCCGCTGATTCCAATACGGAAACAAAAGAACTTACTACGCTTACCGCAGCAAACACAACAACCAGTACAAGTTCCTTCCAAGTACAGGCAAGTGCAGCCAGCTTGTTGTTCCAACCCGCGCATCAAAGAAATTATTTGAAGCTCCTAGCCAGTACTTACGCTCCAGAAACTTTGACGCAATGGAAACAGGCACTGGAGGATCGCAAACAAGCAGAGAACGAATTGCCGAAGATGGCCACTTTCCGAAGTGTAACCTTGAAAAATGTGGACGGTTCAGCAGTTAAAGATGATACTAAGGCCACTACTATTACTAGCGAGTCTGTTGTAGCCGGTGAAGCGATTCCTGCACTTCCAGCCATTGAACTGTCGGACAAAGATGCAAAACTTTCCCCTAGCGATACCATATTCATTAAAAGGTTGAACAGCGATGAATTGCCAAGTACGGAAGCTGTCCAAGCACTTCCATTTGAGGGCGTGACTTCGGGTGCTATAATGAAAGGTGAGCCTACAGAATCCTTTAAACGCCAGCAAAAGCTTGCCGAAGCCGTAGAAGCGGACGACGCGGCAACAATCAAAAGCTTGTTGCCTGAGCTGCTGAAAGATTACAAAAGCGAGACAGAGTCTATCCGTACGATGGCTGTAAAAATCAAAGAAGCAGCAGAAAAAGCAAAAGCAGAATCAACAGAAGAATCCAAAAAATAGATGAAATCGGCTGTACGAATCCGGTGGAACCGCGCGCAAAAACTGCGAACGGCTCCACCTTTTCCCCATCGCAGACAGAGAAGAAGGAGAAACGATTATGTATCACATTTATTTAGTGGAAGATGAAGAACATCTAAGAGGATTATTAGCCGCTTACTTGGAGAAAGAGGGGTGGCAAGTGCGTTCGTTCGCTGATGGAACATCGGCAAGATCAGCTATCGCAGAGCGGCCGGACTTGTGGGTCCTCGATATTATGCTTCCCGGCGTAGACGGGTATCAGCTGATGCGGGAGATTAAAGCCGATCAGCCGACGCAGCCTGTTATCTTCATATCCGCTCGTGATGCGGATATTGACCGGATTATCGGTCTTGAGCTTGGGAGTGATGATTACTTGGCCAAGCCTTTTCTTCCTCGCGAGCTTGTAATTCGTACGCGCAAGCTGTTGGAGCGCGTATACGGCGGGCATTATGCGGCGGGCAAGGCAACAGCCTCTCAAGAACGGCGCTCCAAGCTGACGTTAGCTTCCTATTTGATCGATGAGCAAGCTCGCACGGTGACAGATGAGCAGGGCAGCAAATTAGAGCTGACTTCCAAAGAGTTTGAACTGCTGCTTTACTTCATTAATCACCATGGGCAAGTTCTAGAACGTGAACAAGTGTTGACAGCGGTATGGGGAATGGATTACTTCGGAACGGATCGGGTCGTTGATGATTTGGTGCGCAGAATTCGCCGCAAGCTGCCGGATTTGCGCTTAGAAACCGTATATGGGTACGGATACAGGATGGTGAAAGCATGAAACTTAATCTCGTGCAGTGGCCGCTGGCTCTTAAACTTTGGGGAGCATTCGCCGCGTTAACGTTATTCATTTTTACACTTCTCGCACTTCTGCTGCCTTGGACTTTAAAAGGCTTCTTCACCGAGCAGCTTTATGACATTTTATTTGATACGCAAAGCGGCCTCAAAATGGAAACTACTACGTTAACAGCAGCGCAGACTTCCGTCATGCCTGCCTTGCCTTTATCGTCCTTCTCCAGGACGACTTCGAGGGCTCAGCCCATGATCTCTGACGAAAATGGCATTCTGCTTGTCCCCCGAGTAGAGATGGGGACAGCAGTGGCTGGCATTTCGGCTGATTCCACGCTGGCCACACAAACGATGGCACCGCTAACTGGCACATGGAGCGGTCCGTCCATCCGCCATTTCATGATAAGCGGAACCGCACTCGAGCAGACGATCAGCTCCACTACCACAGTCCAAGAACCTTTTATGCAAGCTATGGAGAAAGACGCAATGGCTCAGATGATTCCTGTCGAAAAATACACCCGCAGTATTGACAACAAAAGCATTTTCTACGTCATTCGCAAAGAACAGTTTCAAGGGCAGCCGAACTTTATCGTGTCTTATGCCTGGGGCAATTATCGCAATGATCTGGTCATGACCATGTTCGGCAGACTGATGCTGATGATGGTCGGACTTATCGTCATTAGCTGGCTCCCTTGTTTGCTGCTGGCTCGTTACTTCACACGCCCGCTCATTCAAATGGAGCGCCATGTGGGACGCATGGCTGAACGCGATTGGCATGAACCCATCGAAACCGGTCGCAAAGATGAGATTGGCCGCCTTGCCAAAGCGATCGAATCCATGCGCCAGCGCCTCGTGCGGCAGGATCATGCCCAGCAGTTTTTCCTGCAGCATACCTCGCATGAGTTGAAAACGCCTGTCATGGTCATACGCAGCTACGCGCAATCGATTCAAGACGGCGTCTTCCCGAAGGGAACCCTGAGCGACAGTGTGGGTGTTATTATGAAAGAGGGCGAGCGGCTGGAAAAGCGTATTCGCGATCTGCTGCTCCTGAATAAGCTGAACTATGTGACCGCAAGGGATAAACCTTTCAAAGCCTTCGACATTCAAACCGTCATTGAAGATGTTGTAGAGCGGCTGCGCTATCGCCGTCCTGAAGTCGAATGGGAGATGGATCTCGCCCCGTCTACCCAGCTGGTGGGTGATCAAGAGCAATGGAAAATTGCTTTGGAAAACTTGCTCGACAACCAGCTTCGCTATGCCAAAAGCCGTATTCAGATCCTAGTAACCGCGCATGAGCATGCGGTAAAAGGAAGCTTCCAGCTCTCAGAGCTGCGAATGAGCAATGACGGCCCGCTTCTGGATCAATCCATCGCGGACAACATGTTTGAGCCTTTCCGCTCAGGCGGAGACGGTCAATTCGGCCTCGGACTAGCGATTGTGAAGCAAATTATGGATCACCATGGCATGTCCATTTACGCTGAGAATGATCGAAACGGCGTTTCGTTCTATATTGCGCCTGCTCAGCAGAACCCTAATAAAAAAGATCAGAACGCATCATAGACTATGGCGTGCTGCCTCTTTGCTGGCTTAGAGCAAAGGAGCAGCACGTTTTTATTTGCTGACCCTTCCTAAATAAAATCCGCCTAAAAAAATCGTCAAAATCAAAATAAAATGCAGCAAAAACCAGCCTAATCTTCCATATTGCAACCACTCATGGTGAATGGACTTCCGGCTTTCTACCGGTATGACCATGCCTCCTACCCATTCAAAAACAAGCAGGTAAATCCACCACCAGGTGTAAGAATCCCAAACGTCCCAAAATTTCACGTAGTGAATAAGCTCCGTTTTATGCAAAGCCAACGTTTCCCCCAACATGCCGACATGCACCATAACCCAGTAAAATGGAATTTTCCAAGCCCACATAGCAGGACTAAACCTCACACCAAGCAAAACGAAAAAGGAGAATACAGCAATAATCGTCGTTATTGGCATGGGTGATAAGCTCGGAAATAGTCGAATCGGAAAGCTGTAGAGTCCTGTTTCTACGAAGACATAACAAAGAATCACACTGACGACAGCACTCATAAGAAAAAGGACGCTGTATCTTTTCCAGTTATGACGCATGATTAGCAAAGATCCAATAAGTGTAAGTGTTGTGAATATCAGCTCAATCAGAGAATCGGTATCAGTGAAATTAAGCATCCTAAAGATCATCACTTTCGTTCAGAGATACTACAGTATCCGCATATTTTTCCATTTTAATCCAATTATTTGGTTGACCTCGAATTATTTCCCATAAATATGGAAAAAGTAGTATACGCAGAACGATTTCGAGGGGGAGCATTACTATTCATATCATCATATGCATGTGGGTATTAGCAGCGGCTTGGCGCTGGGGGGACTGGAAGCAATTCAAACAGTACTACCCAACGATGTTGTACATCTCTTGTTTAAAGCTTCTCTATGAGCTTTTTTCCCATGAAGCGCATTATGAATGGCATTTAGAGCCCGATTTTTTCTTAAACTATACCGGCACCGTGCTGCTCCATACCTTCCTCATCTATCCTTTAACAGCATTTCTCTTTCTCTCCAACTTCCCAATGACAAATACATTATCGAAAATGTCGCATATCCTCAAATGGACACTGATGTATATCATCATTGAATTGCTGGGCTACAAACTGGGGAGAATTACCTATCATGCTGGCTGGAATGGCTGGTGGTCGTTGGTTTTTGATCTCAATATGTTTGTTATGCTTCGATTGCATTATATCCACCTCCTATGGGCCATGCTGCTTTCCTTGCTATGCACCCTTTTTTACCTCTTCTATTTTGGTTACTTGTATTAGTTAAACTCGCCAAAAGATCAACGTGAAAAGGCCGTCTCTCTGGCAGTTTAATACTGCTGAAGAAACAGCCTTGGCGGCGGCGAACCTTATTTTACAAGCGCAGCAAGCACATCATCGATCTTCTTGCCATCAGCGATCGGACCGCTTTTCATCCACGTTTCAAAGTTCACTTGATACACATGTCCTTTTTTGACTGCCGGAAGACTCTGCCACAGCGGATTGGCCAGCAATTCCTTCGTCTTCTCCTCGGCTCCTGTATCCGTTGTAATAAAGATATGATCAGCATCCAGCTGCGGGATCATTTCCATGGATAACGGCACGACTTTCCCATTTTTGTCCAAAATTAATTCCTTGACAAGCTTCGACGGCGCAAGCCCCAGATCTTGATAAACAACAGGTCCGGCATAACCCGGGCCGCCATAAAGACGAAGTTCTTTCGTGTGAACACGAACGATGGCAATCGTCTGGTCGCCAATCTTTTGTTTGATGGCAGCTCCGGCCTGCTTGGCTCTCTGGTCATAGTTCTCAATGACATCCTTCGCTTTATCTGGCTTGCTGAATAGATCCCCTAGGGTGCGAATAGTCGCTCTCCAATCTGCTCTCGCATCCTTGAAGGCGTACATCGGAGCGACCTTGGAAAATTGGCCGTACCTTTTCTCGTCATACACATTTTCCAAAATGAGATCAGGCGCCGCTTCTAGAACAGCCTCTACACTCCCGCTCACATCGATGGACGGTATCGAAAGGCCAAGATAGTCCTGCCCGCTCCACGTTCCGATCTTAGATTGCTTGAAGGGTTGAATGCCTAACGACAGCAGCTCGTCCTCCAGATAAATACCAAGAATACGCTTGGGATCAGCAGGAATCTTCACTTCATGACCGATTTCATCCTTAACGGTCTTCTCTTGAGCTGCAGGCTTGGCAGATGCCGTTTCCTTCGCAGTACTGCTTGGGCTGACTGTCGCTGTGCCCGCGCTGCCTCCCGATGCAGAATTCGTATTCTTTGACCCACACCCTGCAACGGATACCCCTAATGTGACAGCCAATACCCCCATCATCCATAAACGAGATTTGCTCATATCTATTACCACTCCTTGCGCCATTACTGAGAATCGTTATCAATTGTATCGTAACCCTCCTAGGCTGCCAAGGACAAAACCGTTCATTCAGATGGACAATTGTGACATCCAGCCTATCCCAAGAAACGCAACGCTTCCTCAATCTTCATGGAATTCATCAAAATGCCGCTGCTCATCCATGTATAATAATCCGCACGGTAGACGTTCCCTTGCTTCACTGCCGGAATCTCCTGCCAGCCTCGGCTGTCCATCACCGTCTGTGCCTTCTCTTCACATCCAGGATCAACGACAAGCAGCAGCCGATCTGCATCGAGCTGTGACAAGAGCGGCATGGACACGCTGGCCCAGTAGTCATCCCAAGCCAATCTGCGCACAAGACTTGGGGCCTTCAGTCCCAAATCTCCGTACAGCACTGGTGCCGTATACGAATGCATCGACCCGCCATACAAACGAATTTGATCCGCGTGGATTCGCAGCAAGGCAACCGTTTGCTCGCCGATAGCTGCTCTGATCTGTCGCGCTGCTTCTTTGCATTTGTGCTCATAACGGAGAAGCACCTCGTCCAACGCCTCTGATTTGCCCAGCAAACCAGCGATTTCCCCCAAAACGCGCCTCCACTCCTGCTTGTAAGGGATGGTGAAGGTTGGTGCGATTCGATTCAGCATTCTGTCCAGCTTAGGATCAATGTACTGGCTGCAAAGAATCAGATCCGGCTCAATTTGCAGCAGTTGGCTCAAATTACGGTCGCCTAACTCGGCCTCCTGCTCTCCTAAATGAATGGATCTTCGCAATTTCGCCGCCAAGGGATGCGCCCTATCAATCATGGACGTGTAAGGGATAACCCCTAGTGCGAGCATATGGTCTAGATACGGCGAGAATAGGCATGCCACGTGATTTCTTTGTTTATCGATATAGGCTGACGGCGACATCCCGACCTCTTGTTTGAATTTGCGGCTGAAATAATACTGTTCTCCATAGCCGGCGTATTCCGCAATCCAGCCAATTGACGCTTGACCGCGAATCAGCTCCCGTTTCGCATGATTGATGCGAATGTTCGTCAAATATTCACCCAGCGTCTTGCCCGTCTCTTTCCTAAATAAACGAGAGAAATATTCCGGGCTCATGCCAGCCATTTCCGCAAGCTTATCTCTTGTAAGATTGTCCTGGAAATGACGCTCCATATAGTCGATTATCCGGGTAATTCGCTCCTTCGCTTGTCCGGCAGCTTCGTTGCCCAGATCTTTCATCACCCAGTAAAGGAGCTCTTGAAAAACAACATTCAAACGGAATCGTTCGACACGTTCCTCACTATCGCGCTCCATATAGAGCCGTTTGGCGAGATCTACTGCTTGAGCGAGCGAATGTTCAGGGATACCGCCGCACCATACTTTGTCACTTTGGCCCACATCCCCCCATAAGCCTACCGTCTTCTGATCGTAAGGAGCAGCCTCGAAGGTGAAATCGTACCACGCCAGTCCTTCCCCCGTGCTCAAGCTGGCAGCCGTATACGTCCCCGGCCGCAGCAGACAACAGCTCCCTCGTTGAAGGGGAATCCACTCGCCATCGACCATGCATTTGCCTTCACCACCTATGACAAGCAGCATTCTGTAGACTTCCGGGATCTGCAGCTTGATGGATCCATCCGTGTCCAAACGATGATAGTGAATCTGAAGCAGCCTAAGCGCCACTTCATCCAGCGGCAGCCATCTTGCTAAAGCCTCATTCATCGCTGATCCCTCGTTTCCTTCTGTCTTTTGCCTTAGCGTAGCACAAAACGGCTATTCGTGCGTTCTCAATCATGCAAAAAAACCGATATCGATTTCATCGACACCGGTTTCTGCAAGCCCTATAGATTAGGCGTTAACTTTTGGTTTAATTACTTCAAGTGGTTTGTGATTGCCGTATTTCGGATACTCACGCGTAGTTGGAGCAGCCCAATGAACCGCATTGCTGATGACGCGGCGAATTTGCTCGTTGTAATACGTACGGTAAGTTTCATGTCCAGGACGGAAGTAGAAGATCTTCCCGTTGCCACGGTTAAATGTGCAACCGCTGCGGAAAACTTCTCCGCCTTCGAACCAAGAAACCATGATCAACTCATCCGGTTGTGGAATATCGAAGTGCTCGCCGTACATTTCCTCTGCTTCCAAGTCGATGTACTCGCCGATGCCTTCTACGATTGGATGACCTGGGGCAACAACCCAAAGGCGTTCCTTCTCGTCGGCTTCACGCCATTTGAGGTCACAGGAAGTGCCCATCAGCTTTTTGAATACTTTGGAGAAGTGTCCGGAGTGCAGCACAATGAGTCCCATGCCTTCCCATACGCGCTTTTGAACGCGATCTACGATAGCGTCCTGTACTTCATCATGCGCTTTGTGTCCCCACCAAATCAGAACGTCCGTGTTGTTCAGAACTTCTTCGGACAAGCCGTGCTCAGCGTCATCTAATGTGGCATAAGTGACATCAACTGCTCCTGCCAACCCTTCACCAATCGCTGTGTGAATACCGTCCGGGTAAGCCGCGCGTACAATTTCACTCTCTTTTTCATGACGAAATTCGTTCCATACCGTAACTTTTAGTTTCTGACTCATTTTTTTATTCCCTCCAAGATAGCGTATTCATTCATACTTCTGAGTATAGACAGTAACCTGCTTAAAATAAAGACAAGATTCTGCCTACTTCTTATTCAATAGTGTCCTTTACTCCGAAACAGTGGTATACTCATTCCTGATAAACCCTTACATTTACTAACTTTTCGCGTATTCAAAAATGTCCTACTTACGAATTGCGAGGTATGCATTAACCATGGAACCTATCCATCGCCCCGGACCCTTAACTGAAATCACAAATGAAGAAGTCATTTATCAGAACCCTTTGCTTTTTTTGAAAATATGGGAAATGATGCATGAAACCCCGCAGGCTGGTCCTCCTTCAGATTGGGGTTGGCATTCACATATGCAAGTTGAATTTCTGCTCGTTGCTCAAGGTCAGCTCGGTGTCCAAACCAAGCATGATTATACCGTTATGACGCCGGGAGACATTATGGTCTTCGGATCTTCCCAGCCGCATCGAACGCATACGTATGCACCAGGTCCCTTAAGACAAATCGTTTTCCAGCTTGATCTCAAGCAGCATTTTGACCTTAGCACCATGCCCTATCTGCACCGCTTCTCCGAGCTGACGCATCCACTAGAGGCATTCAATGAGGTATTCCGCGACAACCCTGCCGTTAAACAGGAAGCTTATGCACTCGTTATGCAAATTTACGAAGAGTCGCAGTCGCGAAAGATTGGCTATGAGCTGGCCATCAGCGCAGCGATCAAGAATCTGCTACTTTTGCTGCTGCGCAATGATCATCGCGACTTCTCCGGTTTCACCGAAGACTCCGGCATCTCCCGGGTACGTCCAGCACTGGACTACATTGACAAACATCTCAGTGAGCGTATTACGGTTGAAGACGTCTGCAGCGTACTCAATTTAAGCTATCATTACTTTATTAAGTATTTCAAAAAGGTCATGGGGATATCCTTCGTCGACTACGTAAATTACAAAAGAATCAAAAAAGCCGAACGCCTCCTTCTCACCGGCGACCTCAGCATTATGGACGTAAGCTATGAAGTAGGCATCCTCAACATGGCGCAGTTCTACAAGCTCTTTAAACGCCACAACCAATGCTCGCCCAAAGAGTTCAAACAGCGCATGCGCAGCCAAGTGGATGTGATTCCGTTTTTGGCGCAGGCGGATTAGGCGGGGTGAAGTTGCAGTAGCTTGCTCTGGTGAATAAAGCGGGGAGGAGCTGAGCTGCTTTCCGTGGCTGGCGCGGACGGGTTAGCCGATGGTGCAGCTGCGATGCTCCTTCGCTCGCGCCGACGGTTAGCTGATGGTGATGCTGCGATGCTCCTTCGCTGGCGCGGACGGATTAGGCGATGGTGATGCTGCGGAGCTCCTTCGCTCGCGCGGACGGGTTAGGTGATGGAACTACTGGGGAACCAAAGTTGGGACTGCTTAAGCTGGATGATTGGAGGCTTGGTGGTTCGAGACTCAGTGACTCGAGGCGGAACACTTTGCCGGAGCACTCTTCTCGTGGCCAGGGACTCCAGTCTAGAAGCCCTAGAGCTATAGCCTCAAGGTAAAAAGCCTTCCTGGCTCAAAAACACACACTCCTGCGGAAAATGCCGCAGGAGCTGTTCGTGAACGCGTCTATACGCATCCCGACTGTACCAGTCGGTCAGCCCCAGCGCGTCATAGATCTTGCGCACGCCGATGCGTTCCGTGCGCTTGCCTCCACTACCATCGCCCATGAAATAGTCGTCGATGCACACACGATCCACGATGCCCGCCAACCGCTCGGCGAATTGCTCCGAGCTTGGCAGCACAGGCGCTATCGTGGCCTGCACGGGAATGCCGCGAGCCGCAAGCTCGCGCAGGGCTTGCAGCCGCGCCGGAATCGGCGGCGCGGACGGGGTGAATGCTCGGCGTACCTCCTCGCGGTCCGTCTCAACCGTCATGCTGACTCTCACTCGGTCGCCGAGCAGCTCGAACAGATCTGCATCCCGCGTGACCAGCGGGCTGCGGGTCTGTACAAACAAGAAGTCCGGCGGATGCACGGACATCACCTCCAGAAGCGAGCGGGTAACCCGCTCCTTATGCTCAATCGGCTGGTACGGGTCCGTCGCCGAAGACATGAAGATCTTGACGGGCCCTCTGTTTTTGGCGCGGGCCAGTTCCTTCGCCAGCAGCTCGGCTGCGTTATCCTTAACATCAACGAAGTCGCCCCAGCCCTCGTCGCGAAAAAGAGCCACCGGCATCTGCCTCACATAGCAGTAAGAACAAGCAAAGACGCACCCAGTGTAGGGGTTTAACGTATGCGAATAGCCCTCTAGAAAACCGCTAGCTTTGGTCAGAAGCTGCCTCGCTGATTTATGGCTTTTTTTTATAGACACTAGCTACCTCCTCTTGCCTACTGCTTACTGATTGCTTCTTACTCCTTGCTACTAACTACTTACTACTTACTCTTACTACTTACTCTTACTCCTACTCCTACTTCTACTTCTACTCTTACTCTTACTCTTACTCTTACTCTTACTCTTACTCTTACTCTTACTTCTACTCCTACTCCTACTCCTACTCCTACTCCTACTCTTACTCTTACTCTTACTCTTACTCTTACTCCTACTCCTACTCCTACTCCTACTCCTACTCCTACTCCTACTCCTACTCTTACTCCTACTCCTACTCCTACTCTTACTCCTACTCCTACTCCTACTCTTACTCCTACTCTTACTCCTACTCCTACTCCTACTCTTACTCTTACTCCTACTTACTACTTACTACTTACTACTTACTACTTACTACTTACTACTTACTACTTACTACTTACTACTTCTTATTTACTTCTCTTACCTATTCCCCATCCCGTTACCTCATAGCTCCACTTGCCTACCTCATCCAAATCCCGCACATCGGAAATTCCCCACCGTCAAACGGAACCATGCTCCTCTATTTGCCGAAAACAACGCAATATTTTACTGAAAGGGAACTGAGATCCGTTATTTCGTAGAAATTGTGCAATTTGGGGCTCAAAGCGGCGAAATAGCGGACCATAGTTCCTTTTGGATATAAAATCACACGTTTTGGCTCATATAGCGGATCTCAGTTCCTTTTGGATGGGCAGAGATCTAGAGTTTGGACCACCTAGGGTGGATATCATAAAGGAAGAGCTGCCCATATGGCTAAGCAACTCTGAAATGCCTGCAATTGTGCAGGCTTTTTCAACGCGATGGTGTGAAAAGAGGGGAAAGCCTGCGATTGTGCAGGCTTTTTGGGCATTTTCATCTTGGAATCAAGAAAATGCTTCAAAAACATGCATAATCGCAGGAATTTTTGGATTTTGGGCTGAACCAAGCCCAAAAGGATGCATAATTGCAGGAATTATGCGAAAAAGCATGCAAACTAGCTGGGCTCAATTCACAGAGCCATAACAACACTATAAGTGATCACAGTTCCCTCTGTTCAAAAACTACACACCTTGATGCCTCAACTCTCACGCCTCCCACACATCTCGGTGCCCCACATCTCTCGGTTCCCACGCACCTCGATGCCTCACCTTTCACGCCTTCCCAAGCAACTCGGTCCTACTTCTCTCTCCTCTCCCACATATCTCGGTGCCTCAACTCTCACTCTCCCAGGAAACTCGGTCCTGCTTCTCTCTCGTCTCCCACGAAACTCAGCACCCCACCTCTCACGCCTCTCTCGTCTCCCACGCAGCTCATTGCTTCTCCGCTCTCCCCAACACCTCAAGCCTCACCCATTGCGAGCCCCTCACATTCTCGGCCCCCCTGAGGCTTTCCCTGTCCGAAACTCCTCCAACTCCAGCAGCTTCTCCTTATTCACCAATCCACCCCGGTAGCCGGTAAGCGCGCCATTCTTCCCTACTACCCGGTGGCACGGCACCACGATGAGTATCGGGTTAGCGCCAATTGCTGTGCCTACTGCTCTGACTGCGCTTGGTTTATTCAGCGCCTGCGCGATCTCCGAATAGCTGTGCGTCACCCCATGCGGAATCTCATTTAGTGCACGCCACACCCCTTGCTGAAATTCTGTCCCACGCAAATCCAAAGGGAGTGTAAATTCGGTACGTAGTCCACTCAAGTACTCCTCAATTTGGACAAGGTAAGGCTGGAGAACGTCTTCCTTGTCTTCTACCCAGCTATGCTCGGGGAATTGCTTGTGCCCCCAATGAATAGGAGGCTCCGCATCACTCTCATGAAATTGTAGATAGCACAGTCCTCGATCCGTTGCTGCAAGGATGAAATGGCTCTCACTAATACGTACCATCCCCCAGTGAATCAGCTTTTTCCGTTCTGTTTGCATCATCGAACCCTCCTCGGTTATGGTTATGGTTATGGTTATGGTTAGGTGAAGATAGATTGACGGAATTCCGTTGGCGTTAACCCGGTTTTTTTCTGAAACAGTGTGGCAAAATGTGCCGCATTCGGCATCCCCACCTGAACGCCAATCGCGTTCACCGCTTGATCCGTTTCATGCAAAAGCCGCTTAGCCGCCTCGATCCGTACTTGCTGAAGATACATGAGTGGCGTAACGCCCAGCACACGTTTAAAAGTCCTCTGCAAGTGATACACACTGGCATAGAATTGGTCTGCCAAGATGGTGAGCGTCAGCGGCTCGGCATATCGTTCTTCGATATGAGCCTTCATCAGCATCACCCATTCTTCATCCGGCAGCCTGATGCCGTCTGGCCTGCATCTTTTGCAGGGACGATAATTTTCGGCCATAGCCCCTTGGCGATCGATGAAAATCCGAACGTTCTCTCGCTTCGGCGCTCTCGATTTGCAAGAAGGTCTGCAGAAGATCCCGGTTGTCATCACTGCATAATAAAACGTGCCGTCATAGGCCGCATCATTCGTCACAATTGCTTGCCAAAACCGTTCGTGCATCAGCCCTTCACTCCTCTCAGAATCCCTCGCCCTCTACACACAGTATACCCAAACCCAGTTGGCGTTGTAAGGGTGTGAAGATGAGAAAGCAAGATTACAAAAGCCGCTTTCCACGATAATAGAGGAAGAAACTTAATCAGGCAAAGGAGAACTAACTATGCAGCCGTATCAACCTTTTGACCCATCCATCCTCCAATGGTGCGACTTGACGAGCACGCTTAGGCTGCCGATCCCCGAGCCTTTTCGATATGAACAAAATATCGGTTACTTATCCCGCTCCACCAATGAATGTCTTTTTCATGTGGATAACTTGGAGATTTTCAAGCTTATCCAGATTGGGGATAACTCTGTGCTAACTGCTGTCAACAGTGAGGACAACCGTCATCTGCATATTCGTTTGCTGACGAATCAGCAAGCCGCGATAACCCCTGCATTGCGCGAGGAAGTCGCCCGGTATGTGTGGGAATGGTTTGATCTTGGAACTAATCTTGCACCGTTCTACGCGCTAGCCCAGGGTGATCCCATTTTGAGTCAGGTTACGCAAGATTTCTATGGACTGCGACTGATGGGGATTCCTGATCTGTTCGAGGCGATGAGCTGGGGCATTATCGGACAGCAGATCAATCTGACTTTTGCCTATACGCTCAAAAGACGTCTTGTAGAAACGTTCGGCACCCGACTCGATTGGGAGGGGCAGACCTATTGGGCGTTCCCTACGCCGCAGCGGATTGCTGAGCTGACACCTGATGCTTTGACCGTTTTGCAATTCACAGGGAAAAAGGCGGAGTATTTGATCGGTGTTGCCAAGCTGATGGCGGAAGGGCTTTTGTCCAAAGAGGCACTCTTAAGGAAAGAGGATTCCGCCGAAATGGAAAAAGAGCTGCTGCATATTCGCGGCATTGGCCCCTGGACCGCCAATTACGTTTTGATGCGCTGCTTGCGGAACCCCGCGGCGTTCCCACTCGCTGATGTGGGCTTGCACAACGCACTCAAGCATGTGCTTGGCTTGGAGCAGAAGCCTTCTCTCCCCCATATTCAGGAGCTTGCTGAAGGGTGGAGAGGTTGGGAGGCTTATGCCACTTTTTATTTGTGGCGGGTGTTGTATTAATCGGCGCTCCGATCGGGCAATAGGAATCACTGGAGTCGTTTGCGTTTTGAAGCCATCGCCGCTTCAGCTGCCAAAGGAAAAAAGGCGCCCCTCTCGATCTCTCGATCGAAGGGGCAGCCTTTTGGAGTTATTTCTTTTCGGTTGGAGCTGGTGATGCACCAGGCTTCCCAACATGTTTCTGCCCATCATGACGGGGTGGGGCGCTTGGATGCTCTCCGCCTTTGCGTTCGACGAAGCTTTTGAGTTCATCCGTTAAGCTGTCTTTCAGCTTGGCGATAAGCTCATCTTCCGTTATGCCTTTGGCTTGAGCGATTTCGGCAAGTGACTTGCCGGCTTTGCGCTCCGAATTCAACTCTTCTGCGGTGATTCCCAGCACTTTGGCAATTTCTTGCGGATTGCCCCAACTTCCTCCCGGCATACCGCCCGGGCGTTGTCCTGGACTAGGCGCTCCTTTGAAGTTCATGGTCTTCGGCTTAGCCTCGACAACTTTTTTCAAACGCTCCGCCAGATCCGACTTCAGTTTGTCGGCCTGTTCTTGCTTTATTTTACCCGCGCTTAAAGCGTCGTCAATCTTCTTCGTCTCAGCTTCCGTTAATTTGCCAAGGAGAGCTTCCTCTGTCAGATTGGCTTTGTCGAGTGCAATTTGAGCCAGCGTTTTACCTTGCTTGATCTCTTCTTTCAGAACGGACGGGTCGATTCCGAGAATAGCCGCATAATCTTGCGGTCCTTTTCCGAACTCAAAGCCGCCTTTAACAGGTCCGTGTCCTTCAAAGCCTTTATGATTTCGATCCTTGAATGTATCCTTCTGAGCTGCAGGTGTCGCTTTGGCCGTCTCGTCAGCGAATACTTGATTATGCTGAAGCACGAAGCCGCCGCCTAATAGCAATGCTGCTGAGAGCGTACCAATCAGTACTTTCTTGTGAATTTGCTTCATCTTTTACTCCACCTTTTTCATGAATTGGTCGTATTTTCTTCAGTATAAAGGCTAATTGTGAAGAAAATTAGAACTCGTTTTACTTCATGAGAAAAAGATGAGGGACTTGCGCTATGGCCTTCTGGTACGGGTTAGCAAAACAAAGCAAAGGATCGCTCCCACTTCCATCACAGCAATGATAATGCCGAGAGGAACCGCGGTCTGGCTTCCCCCAATACCAACAAGCGGGGCAATGATGCCTCCTATGATAAATGAGAGCAAGCCCAACAACGCTGCCGCGCTGCCTGCCGTCTTCCCTTGGCTCTGGAGTGCTAGAGAGGAGGTTGCTACGGACACTGGACCCACACTGGATACGATGAAGAAAAAAGCCGTCAAAATAACATAAAGCCCCGCGCCTGCAAGGGTCGCGATAAGCAATAAGATGCCGCCAAATGCCGCCATTACAAGCCCACTCGCCAGCAATCGTTCATCGCTTATTTTGCCTGCGAGCCTTCCCGTCACTTGCCCGGCGATGATGACACCGATGCCGTTGATCGCGAAGCACAAGCTGAACATTTGCGGAGAAACTCCAAAAATTTCTTGCAAAACAAACGGCGAACCCGAAATATAGGCAAACATGCCTGCAAAAACGAGCCCTTGCGTTAGCGCATAGCCCATGAACAAACGGTCCGTCAACAAGCCGCGAAACGTTCGCAATGTGTTGGACAGTCCGCCTTTCGAGCGGCGCTCCGGCAGATGGGTTTCTTTTAGCCCAAGCACAACTGCAATGAACATCACCACTCCGATTAAGCTCAGCACAAGGAAGACCCCACGCCAAGAAGTGAACTCCAGCAATTGTCCTCCTATAATAGGAGCAAGAATGGGCGCGGCCCCGTTAACGAGCATGAGCAGCGCGAAAAACTTCGTCATCTCCACCCCTTCGTACATATCCCGGACAATGGCGCGCGAAATAACGATTCCCGCTGCCCCTGCCATCCCCTGCACAAAGCGCAAGAGCAGAAAAAGCCAAATCGACGGTGCAAACATACAAAAAATAGAAGCAAGCGCGTAAATAACAAGCCCGACCAGCAGCGGTATGCGCCTGCCGCGCACATCACTGACCGATCCTGCAATTAGCTGACCTATGGAGAGGCCAATCATGCAGGCTGTTAAGCTCATTTGTGCAAGCGAGGTTGTGGTATGTAGATCGCTCGCGATGACAGGCAGCGCCGGCAGGTACATGTCTAACGAGAGAGGACCGAAGGAAGCCAGCGCACCAAGCACAAGCACGATCCACAAGCGAATCGGACGACTAGAAGAAAGGCTCGCTTGAGAAGCCATTGGATTGGACATAGATGATCACAACTTTCATTAAGTAGTTAATTTAAGCTAACATTGGCTGTTGATTTTGTCTAGAGGGAGTTGCGTCAGCAAATCATGTTATGGACCGTCTATCCAAAAGCGACTGCTTCGCTTCTCTCCGACTGTTTAACTTCATCGTTAGTGCCGACCCTAACAGGGCTGCGCCCGTTATGATAAAAACAAATTGAATGCTGATCCATCCTCCAAGCAGCCCGCCAATCAGCGGCCCTGCCATCATGCCAAACTGGTTTGCAGTTTGATTTAAGCTGATCGCTCTGCCACGGAATTCGCTATCGGCATATTGGACAATAAGTGCATTTAATGCTGGATAAACTGCAGCAAAAAACAAGCCATAGCTAAACCTCAACAAGCCAAACACAATGAGATTATGCGTGCCTAACTGCAAAAGATTTCCGATGCCTCCGCCTATTAATCCAATATAAAGCGTTTTGTCATAGCCGATTCGCTGTCCGATGATTCCCCACCTAGACCCCATAATGACGGTAGCTACACCTACGGCTGAGAAAATGATGCCTGAGCTCAGGGATGCCCCCTTGGCACTGCCGCCAATCTCAACCACGTAGAGCGTCAGCAACGGCTCCAAAACCATAACAGACGTCGCCACTATTAGCGTCATGCTGAAAATCCGCATCAACTGCTTGTTGCCTGCGGCTTGTTTCAAATCGTCTAGAACGCTGGGCCGAGCCCCTTTAGGCTTGTCATGGACTTCTTTCACCCAAATGAGGGCAATCGCTGCGGATATGAGCATGATGCAGCCAGACAAGACAAAGCATTCCCGTGTTCCAACCCAATGGCTTAGCAAACCGCCAACCAACGGACCGAGAATACCGCCAGTTGCCGTCGCCGTCGACATTACGCTCAAAGCGTAGCCCACCTGTTTATCCGGCGTATTCGTGCCAAACAACGCAATAGCAGCAGGAATAAACCCTGCCATCAGCCCCTGCAAAATTCTAACAATAATAAAGATATAGGGATCATGTACAAAAAATGTAATGAAATAAACCACACATAGGCTAAATCCGGATCGGATCAGCATGGGCTTCCTGCCATATTTGTCCGCTAACGATCCCCAATAGGGCGCGATCAAGGCGCTCGCCAAAAAGCCAACTGAAAAGGTCACTCCCGACCAAGCCTCAACATCACTATGAATGCCCAGCTCTTCCTGCAAAAAAAGTGGAATAAAAGGTATCGAAAGCGTATAAGCCATCCCACAAAAAAATACACCAATCCATAAAATAAACAGATTACGTTTCCAGCGGAATTCCATGCTTTCACCACCTAAAGTAAAATTAGTTGCAACTGCCACTAAATTTACCATTGCCTTCTCGAACCTGTCAAACAAGGATCAATAGAAGTTTTTTATCCAAAATGCTCTTTAATAGTCTAATGAAAGAAAACTTTTCTGCCGATGAGCAGACTCAAGAATGCTGCCACAGCGCTGAAAAAAAGCCTCTAACCACTCTTTTCAGAGCAGCCAGAGGCTTTATTTATGTGCTTACTTGGTTACATTAACCGTCAACTTGTCACTCGAGGTAACGCCGCCCGCATTGACCAGTTCACTGCGGTACTCGTACACGCCAACGGCTTTGCCCGTAATTGTCGTTACAGCGCTTTGTGCGTTAGGTGAAGCTGCTTTGAGAGTCTTCGTATCCACGAGGACACCGTTTTCGTACAAACGATACTCCGTCGCATTCGTTCCCCACCACATGTTCATGCTTACTTTGTAGTTGCCGTCCCCATCCCAATTATCTTGGGACAATACTGGTTTGCCTGGGGAAGCGTCTGTGATAGTCACTACCAGCGGACTGCTTGTTGTTGTTCCAAAAGAATTGATAAGTTCACTTGTATACGTATAAGTGCCGTTTCCTTTACCCTTCACATCCACTTTAGCTAATTGCGCCGCAGGAGAAACGTCCGTCAAAGCTTGTGTGCTAATGAGTACGCCATTCTCGTAGAGTTTGAAAACGGAGCCGTTGTTGCCCCACCACATGTTCATCGTTACTGTGTAGTTGCCGTCTTTGATGCCGGATTGCCCATTGTTATCGGATAAAACAGGACTACCTGGCGCTCCGACAGACAGTGGCTTCGCAACGGAGATGGTTACTGCATTCGTTTGTACCGTTTTACCATTCAACGTTACGGAAGCTGTAATTTGCGCAGTACCATTCGCAACTGCACGAACAACTCCATGCGCATCTACAGCAGCTACTGCCGCATTCGTTGAACTGTAGACTACTGCTGCACCGCTTAAATCTGCTGGCGCTCCATTGCTCAATGTACCAGTGAGACTCGTAGCTGTCGTTTCACCTGGTTTCAATGACGTTTGTGCTGCTGAAAGCGCAGCTTGACTAAACGTTACACCCGTTCCGACATTGAACGCTTGCGATGCTTGCGTCACGTTGCCAGCAGCATCCGTTACATGATATTGCACGGTATGCTGACCTACTGCCAAGCTGCCAGCGGCAATCGTTTGACCGCTAGTAATCGCGTTGCCATCCAGCGTCAACGTTTGTTCAGCTACACCTGATAGCGCATCTGAAGCGGCTAATTCAAATTTCAATGTGTTCGCATCGGTTACATTCCCAACCGCATGACCGGATTCTGTTAATACAGCCGTTGGCGCTGTTTTGTCCAATTTGATTTGCAGCGTTTGAGCAGCTTCTGCATTGCCCGCAGCATCTGTTGAGAAGAACCCAACCGTGTTAAGACCTTCCGTTTGAACGACAAATGGGCTTGTATACGCAGTTGAAGCGCCACTGTTAAGGCTATAATTCGTTGTTACTGCGCCAGCTTGATTATCCACTGTGCTAAGTGTGACTGTCACATCATCTTTGAACCAGCCTTGAGCATTCGCCGTGCTGGATAATGCAGCTGTTGTTACCGGTGCCGTCGTATCCGCCTGTGCTGAGAAATCACTTAGCCCTCTTGGCTTCAGTTGGTATACACCTTTGAAGATCGCTGCCACACCTTTGATGTTAACTGTTTGTCCAACCTGATAAGGGAATGTGCTTTGCGATAAGCCTGTGCGCGTATCTACACGAACATGCGTACTTGCTGCACCATTCACCGCATCGAACTCAAAAGATCCCGCTGGTGTTGCGCTGATAATATTGCTTATTGTCACGTTGTCCAGCTCGACCAGCTGCCCTTGGTTATCAGCTCCCACCGCTGTCACAACAGCTGGTGCAGGAACTTCTGAAGCGCCGGTCTTGGCAATGGCTACAGGATCTGTTAGCTCTAGCTCGGTATTGTAAAGGGCCGTAGAAGCCGTTACTTTCACCTTATCACCGAGGTGGAAACCGCTAAGGCTTTGGAACACATAAATTCCGCCAGTAGCATCCTGCAAATAGAACGCTTGCCCGCCAAAAGCACCAGGCTCCGTCGTGACTACACCCTCGACCGTTACTAATGTGCCTGCAGACTTACCGCGTGCATCCGAAATAGCAATCTTGGCCGGAATCGGGTTTTGCTCTTCTGGCAGCGGTTCTGCCGGAACGTTGGCGATTGTGACGCCTTCTGTTTTCAAGTTCGTGCCGTTTTGGCGAAGCCGCAAGTTAGCCGCCGCCGCCGTACCTGGCTTAATACGAACGTTCAGATCCTTGTAAGCATGACCGTTAATATCCGAGGTCAGACTGAATGTTGAGCTGTACCCATAAGCAGTAGGCCATGTGCCGTCTGCATTCTGAATCATTGCCACCTGTGCTCCGCCGGTTACCAGATAAACGCCAGCGCTGTATCCCGTTACGGTTGTTGCAGCAGGCAAGTTGTCAATCACGACACGGATTTGAAAGTCCTCCGCATTTGGCAATGTAGCTTGATGCACGAAGCTGTACGCAGCGCTCGCCGTTGCGGTTGGCCCGCCATAGGAGCCCGGTTTAAATGTGCTGCGATCGTACCACTTGTAGCCTGCATCTGGTGCTGCCCAAGGCTCTGGCTGCGGTTCTGTGGAAGCAGCAGGTGCTTCAAACGGCAGCAGGGCCGTCGGTTGATCCAGCTGAAGGCCGCTTACCTCAGTCAGGCTTGTGTAGCTTTCTTTCTTGGAAAGCCAGTTCACCATATTGACGAGCAGCGTACCGTCATTCACTTCTTTGAAGCCATCATAGGTCGTCTTTTTGGCGCCTGTATCTTCACGCAAATATTTCGGCGTCGCATCTTCAACCGGTGAAGAATCCCCGATGAAGCCGGCCTTGCCTGCGCCAGCTTTTGCTACCGCTACATAAGGACCCTCGGCAATGCCGCCGCCATTGTATACACCTTGGTCAACTGCATTCGCCCAAGCTGCGTTCGTTTGCGGCAAGTAGACAATGCCTTTGGCTTTGGTTGGATCAACGATCGCAAGTGTTGATCCCGCATGCATCGCCACTTTGGAAACGCCGGTCGTAATGCCAAAAGCTTGCTCTGGCGCTACGATTTGATTCGCATCAATATCGCCCAAAGCATTGTATCGGAAACGCAATCCGAATTGCGTCGCTAGCCAATCTGAGCTGGCAACATCCTGCATAGCAGATGAAGCACTTTCTTCGGCACTCATGCCTTTGGCCGGATTCGTCCATGCTCCACGGCGATAGCCGTTGAATACTTCCGAACCATCCCAGCGGTTCTTGTTGCGGTCTGCATTATAATGATCTCCGATGAAGAAGATGCTGCCGCCTCCCTGGACATATTGTGCCAGCGCAGCTTGTTCACTTGTTTTGTAAGGGACATTGGATTCTGCAACTACAAATACATCATAGCCGCTCAAATCACTCAATGTTATCGGAGTTGTTTTGCGAAGTTCTTTCACATAATACCCGTTGTTCGCCAAAGCATTGGCAAAATCCGAAAATCCGCCGTCGATAACCCAATCCGCTGCACCAGCCGTTTGCTCATGCGTGTTGTCGAACAATACTTTTTTACCTGCATTTTCGTTCACGACTTTGGCTTCAATAAATGGAGCCGGATCGCTCGGTCCCTCGGCCATTACGACCTGCAGCGGACTTGTAATCAAGACCTGCAGCGGTAACGCTACTGTTAAAGCGAGTGCTGATTTTACTAGTTTTGCTTTCCATCTTGCTAACCTACTCATTACGATTCCTCCTTAGCGTGGGCTGAGTCAAAAACAGTGACATAAGTTATGACTTCAACGATAGACAAGCCATGTTCCGCCCTTTATTTTACCATGGTTCAAAAAGGAATAGTGAGTTTTTTTTGTAAATATAAGGGGGTTTGTTTAGAGCGACAAACCTCTTGTTACTTTTACACGCATCCAATTGGCTTGCCCTCCGAAAGCTCGCTACCCGATGCTCTGTATAGTTCATACATATCGGTTTCGATCAAATGTAACCGCATCCATTCTTTTCGAGATCAAAGCGAGGCCCAGGATGGGGTAACTAAAATGCGATGCGATGTTTACGTGGCTAATTTTGATATTTGAATGGTGGGAGCGCAGCGCTCATTGGAGTGTTATTGAGACGGACTTTGAGGACGGCTCGATGGTGGTGCTTTTTATGCGCTGGAGACTGCCTTTTCGGCAGGCTCGTCTGGCTCTTGGCGGGGTTTGGCTTCGTTCGGACCTCGAGACTGCCTTTTTGGCAGGCTCGGCTTGCTCTTGAGCGGTTTTTGCCTGTTTTGGACCTTGAGACAGCCTTTTTCGCAGGCTCAGCGGGGGGTTGGTGCTTTTTATGCGCTGAGACTGCCTTTTTGGCAGGCTCGGCTGGCTCTTGAGCGGTTTTTGCCTGTTTTGGACCTTGAGACAGCCTTTTTCGCAGGCTCAGCGGGGGGTTGGTGCTTTTTATGCGCTGAGACTGCCTTTTTGGCAGGCTCGGCTTGCTCTTGAGCGGTTTTTGCCTGTTGCGGACCTCGAGACGGCCTTTTTCGCAGGCTCAGCGGGGGGTTGGTGCTTCTTATGCGCTGAGACTGCCTTTTCGGCAGGCTCAGTTTGTTTGAATTTGTTTTAGGGGGGTTACGGGTTACGGGTTACGAGTTACGAGTTACGAGTTACGTCTTACGAGTTACGTCTTCCGAGTTTCCGAGTTTCTGTGCTTCCGCACTTCAAGCCTCCAAACTGCCTTCCCCTAGCTCCAAGCTCTCCCTCTAACCCTCATCGCAACCAGCCACCCCCAGGCCGCGCCAGCCCCACTACCCCTGCTGAGCGCCCTTGGACTGTCCGCGGAATACATTTGGCACGAAGCCCGTGTGTGCTTTGAACAATTTGCCGAAATAGTTTTTGTTTTCGTAGCCGAGCATGTCGGAGATCTGTTCCACCGTTTTATCGGTGATTTCGAGCAGTTCTTTGGCTTTCTCCATTTTCATCCGAGTGACGTATTCGATGAAGTTCTCGCCGGTTTCCTTCTTGAATAAGCGGCTGAGATAGCTCGGATGCAGATGCAGATGTGCCGCGGCATCCTCGAGCGAGACCTTCGTGTGCAAGTTGTGATAAACGAAGCGCTGGCACTCCAGAATTTCACGATTGTGAGATTCGCGGTAGACTTGGCCTGCCCACTTGATGGCTTGCTGCAGATAATCCTTCAGCCACAGCTCGAGCTCGCGGATCGATGATATTTCGTGGACATCATGATGCAGCAGCTCGGAGGAAAAGGTAGACTGATAATGCTGAAGCGATTTCAGACGCATCCGCACATCGAGGATCATTTTCAGGAGCCATTCCTTTACCTCTACTGGCCGAAACCTGTGATATTGAATGAAGTCAATCCACTTCGAGACATAAACATCAACCAAATCGAGTCGTTCATCGAATACCACGTTTCGAAACTCGTCCAGTGTCGCAGCGTATTGCGCTAAGAGCAAGCCTCCATCCCCAAAGCCATCTCTGACACTTTCCAGGGCGAGCACAGAGGATTCCGGCAAATAAAACCGCATGTTCTTCACTTCGGCCATTCGGATCAATTGATCCTTGAGCGAGCGCGGATCCTTGGCGGGTTTACCCGTTAAGAAGGAGAAGGACATCTTCACATACTGCTGCAGGCAGCTTTGCAGATGTCTTAGCGTCTGCTCCACTTTCTGGGTGTTGTTGACATGCAGCTTGGCGTAATGAGGAAACAACAAAATGATTTCTCCTGTATCATAGGTGAACAGCGCGGTATCCATCTGATCGACCAGCAGCTCTTCCACGATATTCTCGATGGTGTACTCAAACAGATCCTTGGATTGAAACCGGTGATCTGCCTCTTTCATCCGATTCACATAGCCGAATACCGGCAGCACGCCATGCTGCCCAAGCCGAATGCCGAATCCCTCGGCTTTCCCAATCCATTCCTCCGCATCAAAGAGCGGTTCATTTACCGTGCTTCGGATAAAATGCCGCTTCGCCGAGCTGCGGTTCAGGGCAGCCTCTTTCTCTAGCTTGAGACTCTTGGACAGGACCCCGCTCTCCACATCCAACTGTTCCTTTAACCTTTTTAACATCTCGGAAATGTTCGTTGCATTCATCGTTTCTTTCAGCACATATTCACTCACCGACAATTTCACTGCCGCTTGCGCATATTGAAAGTCATCGTGACAGGAAAGAATAACCGCCTTCACATGAGGATGCACATCCCGCATCCCGCCAATAAGCTCCAATCCGTTCATCTCGGGCATGCCAATATCGCTGATGAGTACATCCATTTTGCCCAATCGTCCCGCTTCAAGCGCATCCAACGGATTCTCATAAGCGCCAGCCAGGTGAAATCCGAGCTTGTTCCATTCAATCGCCGTGGTCAGAAATTCCAGAACCGGTAAATCGTCATCCACAATCATTATTTCGTACATACTACCCCTCCATCCGAGCCTGCTGCGGAAAGCGCAATACAATCTGCGTGCCTTGTCCCTGCTCACTGCTAATTTCAAAATCGAATCGATGACCATATATTAAACGCAGCCGTTCAAAGACATTATGAAGACCGATCCCCGACAACGCCGGGCTGGTCGTTTCTTCGCTAAACGGATTCGGAATATCCAAATAATTACGCAACGTGGCCAGCCGTTCAGGCGACATCCCGATCCCTGAATCCCTGACCTCCACCTGCAGCCTGCCATCTTCACAGATTCTGGAAGCAATCGTAATTTCTCCGGATTTACTTTTGAGCCCATGAATATAAGCATTCTCAATAAGCGGTTGCAGCATGAATCGCGGTATTTCCAAAAGAAGCGTGTCAGAAGCTGCCGAGATATGCAAAACGATGCGATCCCCATGCCGAGAATTCAGAAGCCGGACATAATGCTCATTGATCTCAATCTCCTCATGCAGCGGAATGTAAGCATTATTGCGGTTGATCGTCATACGCAAGAGCGAGGACAACGAACTGAGCAGCTCGGCATTCTCCGAATCACCCTTCATCATGATTTTCAAGCGGATAGAATTAAGTACATTAAACAAGAAATGCGGATTAATTTGCGCTTGGAGCATCGCCAGCTCGGCTTCGCGCTTTAGTTCCTGCTCATGACGATTCTCTTCGATCATATGCTCAATGCGGTCAATCATCCGGTCAAAAACATAACCAAGACGGCCAACCTCATCTCCCCCGCTAATATTGGAGCGCTCACTGAGCTGACCGGATTCAATTCGGACGACGGTTTGGACAAGCCGCGCAATCGGTTTGGTCAGGGTGCGCACCATATAGAGAAGAACGATGGCGAACAAGAGCAAAAAGAAGATCTGAATAAAGAAGTCCGTCTTACGGAATGTCTCAATCTTTTGCGCTGCCGTTTTGTAAGGACTCAGACTTACAAGCCGCCAATCCGGCGTGACTTGATTGCTAAGCAGAATATAATCTTCCCCGGCTACCTTCACGAAGGAAGAACCATCCTCCGGAGGAAGCTGATCCTGATAAGCGAATTGCGTACCGATCTTATCTGAATCCTTATCGACGATGATGCGCCCATTTTGGTCAATGATGACCATGGATTCATTATTTTTATATTGATCAAACAACTGCTGGAGCGTGTTCATTTCCAGTCCTACAATTACATACCCATAGGTGATATCATTTATGCGGATCGGCTTGGCGGCTGCCAGCAAATAAGGCTGACTTGTCGTACGACTGTAGTTGGGCTCAGCGCCAATCCATTTCACGTTATACCCGGAAATTTGCTCCACGGCAGGAAACCACTCTGTTTTCAGAAAATCATTTGGATTAAAGTAAAATGTCGTGTAAGAAGCCACATACTCATGGTTCGGAAGCAACAGGGTCACATTCAGATTGCCGAACGTATCGATAACCGTGCTGATTCGATTCATGATCGTTTGCTTGTACTGTAGAATATCGCCTTGCTTCGTTTCCGCGTTCGCTCTGCCTAAATCACGAATCGAGGGCTGCAGCTTTTCATCGAATTGAATGAAATTCATCACATAAATCATATTTTTTAATTGTCCGTTGACAATCTGATTCACAATACGCATGGATTCGATGGAGTTATCTGTCACTTGCGACTTCACCGCATCCCGTGTCAAAAGATTGGAGACATTCATGGAAACCAGAGATGGCAGAACGAGACAAATCAGAATCGTCAGCACCAATTTATTGCGAAGCGATAAAGTTCGAGTCCAATTCGGCACTGCCGCACACGCCTTCCTTTCGAATATAGCAGAATGAAAATAGGAAAAAGAGGAGCCTTAGGCCTCCTCTTTTCAGTATACCAATAATCGTTAACGATTACTTGGCATTGCTTTTACGGATATCTTCTAATTTGGTTTTCGCTGTCGTAATCGTTTTCTCCAAATCTTGCTTGCCTGTCAAGAACAGCTCCACTTGCGTTAAATATTCTTTCTCTTGTTGAAGCGCGTAAGTTGGAGGTACAACCAGTTTCGTTGCTTTGTTCACTTTCAGTGTAGCCAGCAAGGAGTCTTTATCAATCATAGCCACTTGATCTGGTTTGCCGCTTTTCAAGATCGCATCTACGTTCTTGCTGATGTCGGCTTTTTTCCAACCGGAGAAGAACAGACCTTGTGTTTGGATACCTTCTGTTGTGTACCATTTTACGAAGTCATAAGCCGCTTGCTTGTTTTTGGAATTCGCAGCAACACCCATGAAGTCAGCGCCAACTTCCGTTAAACCATTCGTATCTTTGGCATCATACTTCGGATATGGAGCAAATACAGTTTTGAACTTCGCGTTCAGCGCCAGTTCGCCAACCATCCAGTTGCCTGTTGCCAACATCGCTGTTTTGCCGCCGTAGAAGACGTCGCGGTAAGCCATTTTTTGCGAAACAACTTCAAAGTAAGGAACGGATGTTTTATCTACGTTTTCCAATTTGTTGCGCAAATCAAGGGAATAACGCACTTTAGGATTGTCGATGTTTTGCGTGCCATCGGATTTCACGAGATACGGGTTATCCATATCATTGTTCAAAGCCAAGAGCGCATAGTCTTTCCAGTTGTGGAAATAGGAACCGTACGTTTTCGCAGCACCTTCGCCTTTAGTCAGCTTTTTAGCGTACTCTGCGTAATCATTCCAAGTCCAGTCCGTAGGAACAGGCAATTTCGCTTCGTCCAATTTGTCTTTGTTCAAGAGAACGAACCATTCAATCATTTTACCTGGCAGCGCATAGTATTTCCCATTTACAACCGGATCAATTTTATATTCATCTTTGACGACAATGTTATCTTTCTTCAAATACTCATCAAGCGGTTCCAAAATGCCTGCGCCAACACGTTGAGCGAAATCGGATGCGCTGGAGTACATAACAACGTCCATTTGCTCACCGGAAGCCGCCAACAAATCTAGTTTTTTCATACCTTCTTGTGAATCGCCTTTTTCAGACATTCCTTCATATACGACTTTCACATTCGGGTGTGTTTTATTGTAAGCTTCAACAGTAGCATTCCAGTTTCCTTGTGCTTCGGTGTACCAAGCTTGTACTTTAATTGTAACTGGTGCTTTATTAGGAGCTGCACTTGCCGCTGCCGTAGCTGCCCCAGCACCTTTATCTGTTGCAGCTGGCGTTTCTGATTTGCCGCAGCCTGCAAGCGCTGTACTGATAGCCAAGATACCACTTAGAACTAATAAACTCTTTTTCATAGGATCCCCTCCAAAATGATTATCGTTTTATGAAAACCTTTACATCTCGATCGTAACAAACCTGTTTCCCACAAACGAGGCACTATTTTGACCTCTTCTGCCTATTTTTTGACATCCTGCTAAAAGAAGCGTGAATCAGCCTTTAACGCCACCCATCGAAATTCCTTCGATAACTTGCTTTTGACCGATAATGAAAATAATAAGCAAAGGAACGATAGCAGAGACGGAAGCAGCCATAATGAGAGAGTAGAAATCACCGTTCAAATCTGCAAAGGAGCGAATCCCCAGCGGGAGTGTGAATAGTTCCTTGGATCTTAAGAAGATCAGCGGATTCTGGTAATCGTTCCACGTCCAGATAAAACGTAGAATCGCATAAGTCGCAATCGCCGGACGAACAAGCGGTGTACAGATAGAGAAGAAGATTCTAATATGTCCAGCTCCATCTATTCTAGCTGATTCAATAAACTCTTCATGAATCCCCATATAGAATTGGCGCAGCATGAACGTTCCTAATACACTGAAGGACCCTAATAAAATTAGGCCAAAATGACTATCGTACAGGCCGACCCAGCGAAACAACAGGAATTGTGGAACAAGAATCGCTTGGCTCGGAATCATATAGATGGCAAGTACAACAATAAAGAGCACGTGACGGCCGCGGAATTTGATTTTCGAAAACGCATAAGCCGCCATCGAGGATAGAAGTACGGATAAAGCCGTGGTTCCAACCGTAACCTTAATGGAATTCCAATAAAATAAAGCAAATTTCGTCTCTGTCCATACTTTGGTATAATTCTCAATTACATTCCAATGCTTAGGTATCCACTGAATCGGATAGATAAACACATCGGCTTCCGGTTTCATAGAGGCTGAAATCATCCACAGGAAGGGTGACATGAACAATATGCCAAGTAGGCACATTAGTATAGTTAGAAGCGTTTTTTTGGCAGCTTGATACTTGCTCATCCGTTATTCCTCCTTACTTTTTAATAATTAACCCATTTCCGTTGTCCGATCCATTGCAGCAAGGTAATTAACAGAACTAGAATCAACAGAACAACTGCCATCGCAGAAGCATAACCCGATTGAAGATTAACAAAAGCAGTCTCATATAATCGATAAACGACGACCGTCGTTGAATTCGCTGGCCCGCCCCCTGTTAGTACCGAAATCACGTCGAATACTTTGAAAGTTCCAATGATGCCGGTAATAAGCAAGAAGAACGTTGTTGGCGAAAGCAATGGCACGGTGATACTGTAAAATTGTTTCCATTTTGAAGCGCCGTCAATATCAGCGGCCTCGTAGAGATCGTTCGGAATGGACTGAAGTCCAGCCATGAAAATAATCATGTTATAGCCAATTTGCACCCATACCATAAGTCCCATGACACAGTACAAGGCAAAGTCCGGATCAGCCAGCCACTTCGGCGGGTTGTCCATCCCCCAGGACATCAGGATTTGGTTAATCGGCCCATAGGTTGGATGAAATAATACTTGAAATACAATCGCTACAGCAACAATGCTTGAGATATACGGTATGAAAAAAACAACCTTCAATAAATCTTTAAGATGAATCTTCTTGTCAATAATGACTGCCAAAGCGACTGAAATCGCCAGCGTCACGGGTACAACAATCATTAAAATCAGATTATTTTTTAGGGATAAGAGAAATACTGAATCATGGATAAGCTTGATAAAATTATCTAAACCGAGAAATTTCGTTTTCGAAAATCCGGCAACAAAATTCCAATCCGTAAAACTGAGAAAAAAGGAAGCTATGATTGGAAACAGTGTGAATATAACCAAGCCCAGTACCATCGGACTGACGAAAGCATAACCCATCAAGTCCTCGCGTATTTGTCGCATCGAACTTTTCCGCTTCACTTTGACCGATGAAAGGGTGCCCGATTGTGTATGTGTTTTTGTAGCCATGAAATTCACCCCATGTCGTGTTTTCTCTAGTCTACCTTGGTCCGCGGGTGATCGTAAGTCACATTATTGACTCGTTTGAGTAATATTTTAACCTTCGGAAAGCAAAATATCCGACAAGGTCCCTTGGACCAGCCGGATATTAGAGTTATTTATTCGCTTCGTGTACTTTCAGCAGCTTGCCTTTAATCGTCGTATTTCGCATGATTTTGAGCACCAATGGCCCTTTGCCATTCAAAATATCCACATACGAAACGTTGTCTTGAATCGTAATGATCCCGATATCCTCTGCCGATACGCCTTCGATTTTGGCAAGTGTGCCTACAAAGTCCACCGCTCTAATTTTCTTCTTTTTGCCTCCGTTAAAATAAAGCTTCATAATCCCTTTATTCAGCTGGTCGCTTCGATCCCGCTTGATCACTGGCGTAGCCTGCATCTTCTGATCAAAAGCGGCTTGTCCCTCTGCCACTGCTTCCGCTGTAGGGGTATCTTTGCGCGGGATTTCGAATCCTAGGTAGCCTTCGATTTCAGCTAGAAATTTATCTTCATTTGGCGTGACCAATGTGATGGCTTTGCCCGTTTTGCCAGCTCGTCCGGTTCTTCCGATGCGATGGACGTAGCTCTCTTTTTCCAGTGGAATATCGTAGTTGATGACATGTGTGATGTCCTCCACATCAATGCCGCGCGCAGCGACATCCGTGGCGACCAAGAAACGGAACTCTCCTCGTTTGAACGCATTCATCACAAGGAAACGGTCATCCTGCATCATGCCGCCATGGATTTTATCACACGGATAATCCATCTGATCCAGCTGGCGGAATAAGTAGTCCACATGCTCCTGTGTCCGGCAGAAAATGATGCAATTGTCCGGATTCTCCACCACTAAGACATTCTTCAGCACATTGAATTTGTCGTTCTCGCGTACAGTCAGCAGCGTATGCTCAATCTGAACCTTGGCTGCTTCCGGCGTTTGAATCTCAATATCGATCGGATTCTTCATATATTGGTGGCATAATTTCTCGACATCCGCAGGCAGCGTTGCCGAAAACAGCATCGTCATGCGATCTATCGGCAGCTCATCAATAATCGCCCCTACCTGCTCAATGAAGCCCATCCGCAGCATTTCATCCGCCTCATCAATGACCAGATATTTCAGCCGCTCCAGATCAAGCGTTCCTTTCTGAATATGATCAAGCACACGCCCCGGTGTGCCCACGACCACGTGGCACTTCTGATGCAGCTCCAGCTTCTGCTTGGCAAAAGGCTGCTTCCCGTACAAAGCTACCGCCTTAATCCGCTTAAACCGTCCGATATTCGTAACGTCCTGCTTTACCTGGTCGGCCAGTTCTCTCGTCGGTGTCAGAATCAGCGCCTGCGGCCTGTTCTCCTCCCACTCCACCAGCTCACAAATCGGAATACCGAACGCCGCCGTCTTCCCGCTCCCCGTTCTCGACTTCACCGTAAGATCCTTCTCCTGAAGCGCAATCGGGATCACTTCGTTCTGCACATCCGTAGGCTTCTCATAGCCTAAGCTATGGAGCGCCCTGACAATATCCTCACTTAATTCATAATCCGTAAACTGCCTTGTACTCACTTAAAAACTCCCCTTCTGCTTGCCGTTCCTTCTATTCTACTACATGTTGGCTTGGAGGCAAAAAAAAGATCCCCTCCGAGGAGAAGATTGGCATATGCTGCAACCAAATCACTTAATACCCAAGCTAATAATCGAAATATCTTGGTCCTTAGGAAATTGATCGCATTGATTCAAACTATATATAATGTTGAAATTTTCTATTTTTCTCTTCATGTTTTTGCAGGTGACACTATCTGATGCTTGTGTAGAGTAGGAGTCCCTAGAATAATCTAAAGTGAATGTAATTTCTTTTTTCGAAAGGTGCAGATCTGAGAGTACGTAACCGCCTTCAATGGTAGATTGCATGAAGAACAACCGATCACTATGCTGTTCATTGAATCTGTGTAAGAATTTTTCCATTCGGATAGCTCTGATCACATTATAGTCGGATATTACAACTTGATTAGATAGGGATGAGTAGCTCGTCCAAGCGATAGTAAGAAGAATAAGCAGCATGGCTATGGTTATAACATTTTGTTTACTTTTAAGTATGTTTCTCATGGGTTCCCCTATTCTTTAACCCAATTACCGCTTTCGTCCTTTTATAAAAAACTATTTCGATGTCATTTTCTAAATCAATAGCGTCCAGAAAATCATTTTTTAATCGAAAAGTCTTAATTTTACCATGCAATAATTGGACTACGATCTTATTTTCGCTCCTTGTTGTAATCCGTCCATGTATGATCAAATAATCCTGCTTTACTAAATCCAGCGAGATGGCAACCACCATAAAAACAAAGATCGGAATCGGGATAAGTAAGATGACTATCAACCACATAGGTCTTAATTCATACATATTGATAATTACTTGTAGAATGGAAATAACGGTCATTATAGTAGAAAGGACCAGGAATATGGTCAGAGATTTATTTGTACGGCTTTTTTTAGCGCTACACATCATTTTCACCCATAAGCTTATGCAAATACCTTTCACTGATTCCATCTATTGCTGCCTTCGTCTCTTCCAAACGGCCTCTATTGTTATTGCGATCTGCGGGCTCTACCCAAGCAAAACCATCAGCTTCATATCTAGGAAATACGTGCATATGATAATGACCTAGATCATTAAATTTCCCGCCATTTTGGAGAATTGTGATGCCATCAGGCTGATACAGTTCCTTCAGTATCTTCGATAATGCGGCAGACATCCTCATGATGGTCATTGCTGTCCGTTCATCTAATTCATCCAAATCCAAGTGATGCTCCTTGGGCAGCAGGAGAAGATGACCTTCGTTCAACGGGGCAATATCCAGAAAACAAGCGATTACTTCATCTTCATAAACCATATGGGCAGCTTCTAGTCCATTGGCTAACCTGCATCCTAAGCAATTCTTATTCAACCTATATCCCCTCCCTATTTACATGATACCTTCCGCTACTCGCCTTACAGCTGCCTTGCACTCCCAAATCTATGTATCCCAAAATCCTTTACCGTTGAACGCAAAATGGCATCGCGAAGTGGAAACAAATTAGGCGTAAAACGCAGCTCAATGTTCATTTCGATCAGTTTCTCGATTAGATTGGTTAAAGGTTCTCTGTGCGTTGGCCTTACTGTCTTTTGAGAAATATAATAGCCGGCTGTCTCGTCAAATACTTCAAAACTCTCGCTTGGCAGCGTGTATCGGTAAATCACTGCATCGCGGATCGCTTGATACCAGTGAGTTTCAACGGTCATAATGATGTCTGATGAGCTTAATCCGAAGAATTTAGCCTCATCCTCAACGCTGACCCCTTCAGCTTTTTTATAAACAATTCTCGGACAGTCTCGGGGTACAAAAAAAGTAAACTCGTGCTCCCGGTCAATCGCCCAAACAACCGGAGGCATGTCGGTTCGGTTTGCTTTTACTCTAGGTTCGAAAATGTCAATATCCGACTCTTCACTAAAATGGTAGAGATGCATCGAATTCCCCCTTTTACACTTATTCCATTATATTCCTTTCAAACTATTTAAGAAATAAGTAGCATGCAAAAAGAAGAATCGTCAAATTAAAGTGCCATTATCACAACCATTAACTAATTACTTACTAGCATCGGATGTTTTGGATGTTGCTCCCCCAATTGAATCTTGTTGAATGGTGGCCGGCTCAATATAAACTTTCCATGCAGGACTTTTTGAATGTGGTGATAGATAGATTGCACCAACAAGAAAAAGCAAAATGATAACCAAGGGAACACTAACTAATGATATTTTTACATGTTTCCCCAAATAAAACACTTCCCTTTTTTTACATTGTATATGTGTAGATTGTCTCTTGATGAGCCTTCCTACTTTCTCTGAGCTCTAGCTCCAGTTGCTTGCTCTAAACCTGCAATTATGCATCTTTTTTGCTCTTGGAATAACCTCAACTGTTAAATTCCTGCGTTTGTGCAGGTTTTTGAGGCTTTTTCTAGATATCCGGCTGAAAAAGATAAAAATGCCTGCACTATTGCAGGTATTTCCACTTTTTAACTGAATTCCTGCGGAAATTCCTGTATTTTCGCAGGCTTTTACCCCTGGATGAACTGATCTGATCTGGATGCCCCTTCATTCCACATGGAATAATAAAGTATCAACCCTATCATCTATCTACGCTTACCTACTAAATTTGGCTTATGGGACAGCCTCTTAGGACTGATCTAATAACTGGTCTATTTTAATATTTTAGTTTTCTATATATTTGAATTTGTTAAGGCATCTTAGGCCAGTCTTCTTGACTTGTGCTCCAATAATCAACAATAAGCCATTTTCCTTCTATTAATTCTAATGTGACTGTATCAACATAATGACTAGATTTCCCTTTTGCCACAACCTCTACCAAAGCTTCTTTTTGTTTGCCTTTTACACGAACTTCAAATATTGACTTCTGTTTAGGATGATCGATATCCCTAATCTTCACAATACGATAACTCTGTATGTCCCCGTACCAAAAACGATATTGCATTACCATTTGTGCATTACGATCTGGAAAGAATTCACCAGTATCGTTAGCACTTGCAACATATAAATCATAGAATTTTATCATAGTGTCTCTTGCGGTGGCATGTTTTGGTGCGTTTGGACTTTGATTGTATAGATACAGAGCAAATGCAGCAGCACATATAATAAGCAGTATAGTGAGAGTTCTTTTCATACTAACCCCCTATTCATTTTGAGGCGAGTCACTGAAATTGAAAATGAATTCCACTTTAGCTTCCCCCCTGAATGGTGTGAGCGAATTGAATTGATTCAACCCTGCTTGATCCGCGGCACGAACCTAAATTAACTCAATCCGATCTGCTTAGGCAGATGCTTGGCTATGTTTTTTCCGACCTGCGTACTTAACAATGAACAAAGGCCGAACACAAACTATGATGAATCTTTACACACGGCTGACAAGACCATCCTAGTCGGTTTTTCAAAAAAGGTACAAATCCGTCCTCAACGAATTGTCCCCCCTCCACCTTTATTTCCGTTGCTGCTAGTTCTGAACTGGTGGTGATCACAAGCATTAAAATGTTGTCATGAACGCCGATAATATTTTTCGTTAAATTCATATTTTACCATTTTCTAGTAGTAGATTAATTTTTAAAAGTGTATCATCGATTGTTAATATATGTAAATATAATATAATAAACATGAATTATACACTCCATGGAAACAATTGGTAATTCTAGGGTTTCGGTTCTTGTAACTTAAGGTATCCTTCGCAAATTTTGTAGTGATTTTCGAAATTCAAGTGTGTTTGATTTTCTTTGTTTTTTGCTTTTTACCAATATTTATCTCGAACTGCCTATGTCATGAATCTTTACTATGTCCAGGTATAATTATCCATAGTGTGATTAACGTGATCGGCTAGCTTAGGCATCCTGCTCCGTTTATAATAGTAAAAGGATGTTCTCCCGAGTGAAATTCGGTTTAAATAAAGTGATTAGGAGATAAAACACAAATGACATCTACCCATTTACCAATCACCATGAAAGCAGCAGTTATGCATGAACCTGGGAAAATTGTTATTGAAGATCATCCTATTCCGATCATTGGACCGGACGAAGTTGTGATCAAGGTAATGGCAGTAGGGGTGTATACCTAATGCTTAAACCAGATCTATTTACACAAATCAATGCAATGATTGTTCATGTGACCGATATTGAATATATCCGTTGCTCTGCCGATTGGAGCTTGCCTCCGCAAATAGCCTCATCCAACAAAATACTGTTTATTTGCAAGGGGACTGGTATATTCCAGATGATTGAGCAATCCTGCCGGATCGGCGCTGGTAACCTGCTATTTATTCCCAGGGGGCAGAAGGTAGAAGCTTTCACAGAGCACTCTGAACCGCTGGTTATGTATGAGATCAGCTTTACATATGAGGCTTTGATCAAAAAAAATGCGAGAAGCTCCGTATATCGCGAGGAAGGAAGCACGTTTCCACTGGAAGGCGAGGTCCATCTGAGCAATCATCTGCAGGCGCTTCATCTATGTGAACAACTCCACATCAGTATGCAAGAGCTTGAAGGTGGCCGCCGGCAGTATCGGCAAACCGGCTTGCTGAATGAGTTATTGTATCTGGCCTGCTCGGACATACAGGATGGGATGAACCAGCAGCGGGCAGGCGTAGAGCGTACGGTAGATTATTTGCATCAAAATTATATGAAAACAGTACCGCTGGAGATGTTGTCGAGCCTCGCAGGTTTTAGCCCCAGCTATTATTCACGCCTGTTCAAAAAGCTGAAAGGTGTCAGTCCGATCACTTATATTACGAGGCTGCGTATGAATCGGGCGAAGGAGCTGCTCGTTCACGGACAAGAGTCGCTTTTCGAGATTGCCCAGCATTTGGGGTACAATGAGGAGTCCTATTTTAGTCGGATGTTTAAGCGGGAAACAGGCTATTCGCCTGCGCAATATGTGAAAGTAAACCGTAAACACGTGGTTACGATGAGACATTCCTTTAATGGCGATTTTTTGGCTTTAGGCGTTCAGCCGCACGCATCTGTGGGTATAAGGTCAGGAGAAGGGGATAACGCTTATTTTAACGCACAATTGAAGGGAACCGTCCCCATTAGGATGGATGGTGAGGTCTGTATGGATGATTTGCTTCGATTGCAGCCGACTATCATTGTATGTGATCCCGAGTGGATTAAATGGAATCAAGAGTTATCGCATATAGCACCGACCGTCATTATTCCATACTGGGAAATGGCCTGGCGTGACCGACTGCACCGAATCGCCGAGCTTGTTGGCAGAAGGAAGGAAGCTAAAGAATGGCTGCATAAATATGAACAAAAGGTCGAACAAGCGAGTGTGGTTATTAAACAGCAGATCGGTGAGGGAACGGTCATTATTTTGCGAATTGTTGGGGGCAAGCTGCGAGTATATGGTATGGAAAGAAATATTGGCTGTGTGCTTTATCAGGATTTGAAATTAAACCCGCCGCCAAAGGTCAAATCCGTTAAGTGGAGAAGGACGATTACACTGAATGAACTGCCGACTTATGATGCTGATTATATGCTTCTGATGGCATCAGCGGATAAAGTGGATCAAAAAATGCTGCGCAGATTGCTGCAAAGCTCGGAATGGAAATCGTTATCAGCCGTTCGTCGTCACCAGTGGTTCACCATAGACCTTTACCCGTGGATAGACTATTCGGCACTTAGCCATGATAGGGTCATTGATGAGGCTATGAACTTGTTCGCATCTGTCCGCTAGTCAAAATTGTCCAACTTATCGAACAAAAAACTTCATGGATTTATCAACACACCCCCTATATACTGTTGAAGTGAATAAAACTTACTTTTCCATTGAGAATGATATTCATTGTCTTTGATGGTATGTAGTAGAAATAACGGATATATAGGGGAGGAATTATCAAGTGTTTATTTTCAAAAAGTCAGTTTTAATTATGGGTTCAGCTCTGCTGGTCAGTATGTCTTTGTTGGCAGGCTGCGGTTCAGGTTCGGGCGAAAGCCCAGGAGCATCGGTAACTAACACTGCCACTAGCACAAGCCCTGCTAAAGGTACAGAAGGAACTGCAGCACCAGCTTCTGGCTTAACAGAAAAAACAATCAAGCACGTATGGGGAGAAACGAAATTTAAAGAAGTCCCCAAAAAAATTGTTGCACTTGATTTTGCTTACATAGATATGCTCACGGCTTTGGAAGTTAGTCCGGTTGCCTCTGTAGGCATTGGAGATTCTAGCTTTCCTGAATATTTGAAAAATGCGTTCAAGCCGCAGAATGTTACCAATGTCGGGCAAGCGAAACAGCCCAATCTGGAGGTGATTAAATCGATGAAACCCGATTTGATTATCGCCAGCCCGAATCGTCATGAGATGATTAAGGCACAGCTAGCAGAAATTGCGCCGACGATCGCATTGGATGATGGCAGCTATCAGGCTATTCTGAATAATTTCACACAGCTGGCAGATGTTCTTGGCAAAAAAGATCAAGCGGATAAAGTAAAACAAAGTATTGCGAGTAAATTGAAATCCGGTCAAGAGAAGCTGAAGGACAAGCCGAGCGTGCTGGTCGTTGGGGCCTTTGAGGATGATTCCACAGTATGGCTGAAAACCTCATTCATAGGTTCGTTGTTAAATGAGCTGGGTGTGAATTATTTATACGAGGGTAAAAAGGACTTATCCGCGGCTGAAAGCAAAACAGATATCGCTAAGCTTAGCCTGGAACGTCTGGTCGAATATAATCCTGACTACGTGTTCCTGTATGGAGAGCCGCAAAAATGGGCCAATAACCCGTTATATAAAAGCTTGAAGTCCGTTAAAGAGAAAAAAGCGGTAGAGGTGAGCCGAGATCTTTGGTCCAAGGGACGTGGTCCACTCGCTGCTGAATTTATTCTTGATCAGGCCGTACAAACGATGACTGGCGGTAAATAAGCTCGTGGAAGGTTGTGTGAACAGTGAATCGGCTGCTTTCAGGCAGACAGGGGCAGACTTGGTCTGCTCCCTTTTTATTCATAGGATTACTTGTATTGATCGTTATTACGGGAGCCGTAGGGTTATTCGCGGGAGTGAAGGGGCTCGGCTGGAGACAGCTTCCTGAAATCATGAGCTTGGATACGTCTAATCTACTTGTTTATAAGGTATGGTTTGTTCGGCTGCCGCGTGTCGTTCTGGCGATTATTGTTGGCGCGGGGTTAGCTATAGCCGGTTGCCTACTGCAAGGGGTCACAAGAAATCCTTTGTCAGACCCAGAGCTAATGGGCATTAATCAGGGAGCGTCCTTCTTGGTCGTATTATCTTTAGCCTTATTTGGACTGGAAGACGTTACGGTTACGATTCTGATTGCTGCTTTTATTGGAGCGGCTGCGGGAGGAAGCATTGTATACACGTTGTCTGGGATGGCTGGTTACACTTCCATTCGGCTTGTGTTAGCAGGTGTTTCGGTATCGTTATTTATGGCTGCCATGACAACGGGGCTTATTATTTTGCAGGATGATAAATTGTCGGAAATTCTTTATTGGATGGCGGGCAAATTGTCCGGAACGACCTGGACGGATGTGCAGTTGAGTGCGATCAGCATTGTCCCTGGGGCGCTTGCAAGCTTGTTTCTCGCTAATCAATTTAATATTTTCTCATTAGGGGAGGATGCGGCTAGAGGACTCGGGCAAAATGTGACTCGTGTTCGGAGAGCTGCCTTTGTTCTCGTTATTTTATTAGTCGGTGGAGCTGTAGCGCTATGCGGTCCTATAGGATTCGTGGGTTTAATGGTTCCTCATATCGTTAGGTCATGGGTAGGCACGAATTATCGAATTCTGATTCCCATGTCGGCTGTTGCTGGGGCTAGCTTGCTGCTGCTGGCTGATGTTGGCGGCCAATGGGTGCTGTATCCGACCGATACACCAGTCGGGATTATTACCGCACTGCTTGGAACCCCGTTTTTTCTGTATTTAATGCGCCGAAAAATGGAGGGGAGCTAAGTGCATCATCCAAAACGGAGGTTTGTTCTTATTCTGACTGCGGGTAGTGCACTGATGCTCATTATGGCGGTACTCAGCTTACGCCTAGGCGCGGTGGAGACTCCCTTCCGACAACTGATAGAAGAGATTGTACAGCGGGATGGAGTCGTCTACGCTTACCGGCTGCCGCGGTTGATGATTGCGGTACTTATTGGTATCAATATGTCTCTCTCTGGCTCCATCCTGCAGGGGGTAGCGCGGAATCCGCTTGCTGCTCCCGATTTAATGGGAATTACAGCAGGCGGTGGTCTGGTGACGGTCATTATGATTCTTGCTGTACCGCAATACTCAGCTGTTTTATTACCGTTTTTTGCTTTTGCGGGGGCGATTGGCGCCAGTTTGCTCATTTATTTGCTCGCTTATAACAAAGGAATCAAGCCGCAGCGTCTTATTTTATGCGGGGTTGCTGTATCCAGCGGCATACATGCGGTTGTTACCCTGCTGGTCGTCAAATTCGCGCCTTCTGCGGCCCAAGCACTCGTATGGCTGAAGGGCAGTCTTTACGCTCGTTCCTGGGAGCATGTGAATGTGATTTGGCCATGGACGCTTGTATGCGGGCTGCTAGCCCTTCTGTTTTCCCATCAGTTGAATACATTGCTACTGAATGAGGATACGATTCGCAGTTTAGGTATGCGGACGGATCGTGTACGTCTGTTCTTGATTGCTCTAGCCGTAGGGCTGGCGGGAAGTGTAGTGGCAGTTGCGGGTGCTATCGGCTTCGTTGGCTTAGTTATTCCTCACCTAGCTCGGCTGCTGGTAGGGCCCAATTATCGTTTGCTGCTTCCAACCTCGGCACTGCTGGGAGCCATTCTAGTAACAGCAGCCGATACGGCAGGACGGATGCTCATGCCGCCCATTGAAATCCCCGTTGGGATTATGACTTCGTTCATCGGAGCGCCCTATTTCCTGTATTTACTGCTGCGCACGAAGAAAAGCTAGCGCGTTGGCAAGCCGATTTGTGAACATGTCCAACACCTGTTTTCAGTAAGCTGCCTATCTATTTCGAGAAAATAAAAAACCAAAGAACGGCTCTTTCGCTTTTGATGCGAACAGAGCCGTTCTTCTATTATTATTCCCGATCACTCCTTAACAGCACCAATCGAAATTCCTTGCACAAAATACCTTTGCAGGAAAGCATAGACCACCAAGATCGGCAGTGCGCCGATGAAAATCTGGGATGCCCGAATCGTCCGTTGAGATTGATTGGCTACCGAGGACAGATCAATCTTCGACATATCCGCTTGAACAATAATGGTTTGCATGAAGCTGGCAAGCGGCAGATGCTCTGAATCTTTCATATAGATCAGGCCGTCAAAATAAGCGTTCCAATGTCCAACCATCGTAAACAACGTAATCGTCGCGATCGCCGGCATGGATATCGGCAAGTAAATCATGACGAAGGTGCGAAAATGGCCAGCTCCATCAATAAAAGCAGCTTCCTCCAGGTCTTTAGGAACGTTGCGGAAGAAGTTAAGCAGCAGAATAAGGTTATAGACTGCAACCATGCCTGGCAGAATAAGGGCCAGCATCGTGTTCATCAAGCCTAGTTTATATATAAGGATATAATTTGGAATTAAGCCCCCGTTGAACAGCATGGTTATGACAAAATACCAGAGATATCCGGTGCGGGCGCGGAAGATGCGTGCATCTTTGGAGAGCGCGTATGCGGCAATTGAATTAACGAACATCGCAAGCGCTGTTCCTAGGATCGTCCGTTTAACGGATACCCCAAGCGATGTAAGAAAGTGGGCATTGTTAAACGTTTTTTCGTAGGCTTCAAGCGTAAAACCAATCGGCCAGAACGTAACCAACCCAGCGTTGGCAGGGGCGTTTGAGCTCAAAGACACCATTAGCAAGTGAAACAATGGAAGCAGGCACAGAGCAGAGATGATGATTAACAGCGTATTATTGAACACGGAAAATATTCGATACGATAGCGTTTTGTGATACATGTGTTGTCCTCCTTAAAGTTTTCGCAGAAAACGGGCATCGTAAGCGTTACTAAGTTTTCACTAGAAAACTGGCTTCATAAGCTTTCACTTAGAAGATTCGATACCCGGCGTATCGATAAGCAAGACGGTAGGATATCAGGATTAAGACTAGGCTGATCACGGATTTGAAAAGGCCAACCGCTGTGGCGAAGCTGAATTGTCCGCTAAGCAGACCTTCTCGGTACACAAACGTGTCGATAATATCTCCCTGCTGATAGATCAGAGGACTATAGAGATTGAATACTTGGTCGAAGTTCGCATTCAGTACGTTGCCCAGAGCCAAAGTTGCAACTACGATGGCAATCGGGATCAGTGAAGGAATGGTAATATGCATCGCTTGCTTGATACGACTCGCTCCATCAACTTCCGCCGCTTCATATAGCGCTGGATTAATGCCCGTAAGCGCGGCTAAGAAGAAAATCGTATTGAACCCAAATTCCTTCCAGACGTCACTGAAAATGATGGTAAATCGGAACCAACTGCCGTCTCCAAGAAAGAAAATCGGCTTGATGCCGAATACACCGGTAAGGAACTGGTTAACAAGCCCCGTCTGGGCGAGCAAGTCAATCAGAATTCCTGCAAGCGTAACCCAAGAAAGAAAGTGGGGAAAGTAGACAAGTGTTTGAATGGACCTTTTGAGCCCCATGTTCCTGACTTCATTCAAGAACAAAGCGAAAATAAAGGGAATGATTAAGTTTAATACGATTTTGGCACAAGCAAAGAACAGGGTGTTCCACGTAATTTTTAAGAAATAATCATTCTCCAGCATATAGCGAAAATGCTTTAAGCCGACAAACGGAGAGCCGGTTATGCCAAGTGCTGCTTTATAATCTTGAAATGCCATAATGATCCCTGACATGGGAAGATACGAAAAAATGAACACCAAGATGACAGCCGGCAGCACCATGAAATGAAGCATCCATGGCTGCTTGTAGCTGCTTTTCTTTTTCACGCTTTTGGTAGTCTTATGAGTCACTTGCTGTACAGTATTCGCATCCATAGCTCTCTTACCCCGTTCCATATATACTCATTTGTGTATTTTGAAAATCCCTGATATATATAGTATCAACAAACTCAACCCTGCAACTATAAGACATTATTAGGATTGATAGGGTTTTGTTAGGGACATTTTCCGGGGGGGATCGGTTATGGAGCTACTACGAGGCACGGCATTCGTCAAAAGAAGAATCGGTTCCAGATTTAGTTTATTTGCCAAAATGAACGGTTTGATTTTAATTTTATTTATCCCGATTATTCTTGTATTTACATATTCCAATCGAATCGCATTCGATGTGATAAGCAAGGACCTTCAGGTATCGAACATCAAGCAGCTTTCTTTCCTATCCAGCCAAATTGACTCGCGGATCAATCAGATGATGGACTTTGTCATGACCTTCTCCAAAGATCCGAATGTTCAGAAATTCAATGGACTCAACATTTGGGAAGACCGCTATGACCGGATGCAGACTAGATTTGTGGTCCAAGAAAAGATGGTGCTGCAGTCCGGCATTATGAACATTTGGCCAGTGAAGTACACGGTTTTTTCCCAACAGAACAAGGAAGCGATTACGAATGCGACTCCTTCCTTCAATTACGATGAAAATTATTTGCAGCGAAATATGACGGGGAAATGGACTTACGGGGATGGAGAAACGGTTAGCCCAAATGGTATGAAAGCCTTTTATTGGTTCTATACAGATTCCTTCGGTCAACAAAATATATTGAGTGGAAGCAATTTAATCGTTGAAGCCAGCTTCAGCCATGAAAATATTCAGACGATGCTGGACGCCTACAAAGCAGGCGGTCAAGGAGATCCTTTCTTTTACCATAAAGGAGAAAATCCGATCCTGAACCGCAGCGCATCCCAGCAGCTATCGAACGACCTTATCCACTATTTGGACGGGCAGTCTTTGGGCGATACGATGCAGCAGGTTGTGAAGCTGTCCGGCAAAAGTTATTTGGTTAGTGCTGTGAAATCGCCCCAATTGGATTGGCATCTGGTTGATATCGTACCACTCGATCAAATCTTGGGGCCGATATCGTTCAGCCGCAATTTATTTTATTTATCGATGGTCCTGCTTTTTGTGGTTGGCATATCAGCCTCCGTGCTGCTCTATCGGAACGTTCAACGTCCAATACGCAAGCTGATTCGTGGTTTGCAGAGCGTGCAGCGGGGAGATTTCTCAGTAAGAATCGACGCCAACGTACAGAATGAGTTTTCTTTTCTATTTTACCGATTTAATGATATGTCGCAGCAAATTCAAGGCTTAATCGAGAATGTACTCAATGAGAAGCTCCGCGCTCGAGATGCAACACTGAAGCAATTACAGGCTCAAATTAATCCTCATTTTCTTTATAATTGTCTCGGTTATATCGTGAACATGGCCCAAATGAAGAACGAAGAGGCGGTTGTCTCCATGGCGTATAATTTAAGCGCGTACTACCGTTATACGACCCGAATGGAGCGGCAAACGGCTAATTTGGACGAAGAAATTCGACTGATTGTCAATTATCTGGATATTCAAAAGCTGCGCAACGGCCGAATTCACTATGATATCAATATTCCGGATGAGATGCTGAGCCAACAAGTTCCCCGCTTAATGCTGCAGCCGATCGTCGAAAATGCCGTCATTCACGGGGTGGGAAAATCGTATTCCTCGGGCGAAATTCGAATCAGCGGCGAGATAGCCGATGGCAACTGCAGGATTTATATTGATGACGATGGCCCGGGAATGACGGAGGATCAACAGCAGGCGTTAAATCGTAAAATGCGAGAGCCCTTGCAAGAGAAGATGGGCTGCGGTCTTTGGAATACCAATCAACGAATCATTCACCAATTCGGAGATCACTCTTATCTCTTTTTCACCAAATCGCTTCTCGGCGGATTCCGTACAGAAATCATTTGGGAACTTCCCTCCGGAGAAGAACATCGCCATCATCCCTTCATACAAGGAGATTCTTAACATGCAAATGATCATTGTTGACGACGAAGCTCACTGGGTAGACAACCTCTCTATGCATAAGCCTTGGCATACGCTCGGCATCGAACAGGTGCATAAAGCGTATTCTGCCCATGAGGCGCTTCAAATCCTCGAGACACATCCCATTGATATTGTCATATCGGATATTCTCATGCCCGAAATGACCGGCATTGAGCTGATAGAGCGAATTCGCTTGTTTGATAAAAAAATAAAATGCATTATTCTGTCCGGTCATTCCGACTTTGAATTTACGAAAGAAGCTGTCCGTCACCAGGCCGTAGACTACCTGCTTAAACCGCCGACAGACAACGAATTGTTTGACGCAGTCAAGGCAGCCATAGATCAACTGAACAGGGAGTGGGAAAGCATTAGCTCCTATGAACACACCCTGTATACATTGCGGGAAAACTTGCCTCTTCTCCGAGGTCAGCTTCTCCTTGATGCGTTACAAGGTCATCGGATGACAGCCGACGAATGGAGTCGCAAGCTGGAGAACTACGGACTACCGTTCCGCTTTGGGGAATGCGCCCTGCTCCTTGTCCGGATGGAAGAAGAATTCGGACAATACAAAAACAATGGCCAGCATCTGATGGAATATGCGATCATCAACATTGCGGAAGAGATTATTGGCGAATTCGCCGAGGTCTGGGGAGTGAAGGAGGAGCATGGGTATCTTGCTTTTCTGCTTCAGATCAAGGAAGACCAAGCGGATGTTGGGAAAGAAACAAAGCTAGAAAAGCTCGCTATGAAGCTTCAGTATAAAGTGAAACAATTTTTGAAGGGCTCTTTATCCATCGTCATGACGGAATGGTTCCGCTTCCCGGACCAGCTGCCAGACCATTATAGACAGGCTTCCGCTTATTTCCGGCAAATCGTTGGGGATGAACAGGAATTCATCATGCGAGTGGGCGACTTTGAGCATGACGTGTCGAAGGGAACTTTGGACGCTATTCATATGCCTCCCTCCTTAATTAACCTGCTTGAGGGGGGCCGCTGGGATGCCGTGGCAGATAAACTGGTTGCTGTATTCGCGGAACTTGATGATCGATGGTCTGAATCTTGGGAGCACTGTATGGAAGCTGGGCATTTAATCGCCTCTTCCTTCACTCATCTTGCGCATCGAAATGGCTATACCTTGACCAAATTACTTGGACCAGAGATTGAGCCTTTACAAAGCGGGGAGGCTTTCTCCTCCATCAGCAAGCTTAGAAAATGGTCGCTCGGTGTGCTCGATAAGCTTAAGGAGAGTACATCAAATGACATCAAAGATATACGCTCTCTGTATGTTAAGAAGGTACAAGATTACGCAGAGAAAAACCTTCATCTTGACGTGTCGCTGCGCGCTTTGGCCGACCATGTTAATTTGCATCCAACGCATTTATCCAAAATTTATAAGATTGAAACCGGCGAAGGAATTAGTGACTACATGTCTTCTCTTCGCATGGATCGCGCTTGTCACTTGCTGAAGACGACCGACAAAAAGGTGTATCAAATCAGCATGGACGTTGGTTATATGGACCCTGCTTACTTTATCAAGGTGTTTAAACGCCAATTCGGCGTAACTCCGCAAGAATATCGAGATGGGAATTAAATGCATAACAGAGTCCTATGAAAACTAATTAAATCATATAGATACCCACCCTCACAAGTTGGTAAAGTAACACATGTAACGATCTTACACCGTAGGGGGAATCCATAATGGGTACATTCAAAAAATCATGGCTGCTGCTCGTAGCCACTTCACTTATCGTGATCACGGCCTGTACCGGAAAGTCTGCTGACACCGGTCAAACAGACAGTAAGGATGCCAAAGACGCCGCTGTATCCGATGCTGGATTCACCAAAGGCAAATACGATCCACCAATCGAGATCAGCACTGTCGTCATGTTCACCGCACCTAAGAAGTACGCCAAAGGCGATACCAAAGAAAACAATGTCCACGACCGCTGGATGTTGGAGCAGCTCGGTATCAAGCACAAAGATACCTGGTATCCTGCGGGCGGGGATCAATATAAGCAGAAGCTTCAGTTAGCTATTGCTTCCGGCGAGAAGCTGCCTGATTTCGTATACGTACCTACCGACCCAGTACTAACTAACCAACTGATCGACTCTGGTCAGTTTATGGCAATTGACACCGTATTTGATAAATATGCCAACCAAATTTGGAAAGACCATGCGACTCAACATCCAGAACTGTGGTACCCTTTCACCAGAAATGGAAAGAAATATAACCTGCCTATTCTTGAATATACCGACAATGACGATACCTTGCTATGGCTCAGGGAAGATTGGATGGAGAAGCTGAATCTTACAGCTCCCAAGACAATCTCCGAGCTAGAAAATGTGATGGACAAATTTAAGAACCAGAACCCGGACGGGCTTTCTCCGAAGGACGTCTATCCACTCGCAATTTCCTTGAAAAGTAATACGAACACATGGTTAGGCGGGCTTGATTGGCTATTCGGGGCTTATGGAACGATCGAGGAGCAATGGAACAAGGATGCCAAAGGGAATCTGGAATACGGCTCCATTCATCCAGGTTCTAAGCAAGCGCTCGCCAAACTGCAAGAATGGATGAACAAAGGCTATATTCATCCTGACTCTGCTTTGTGGGATGAGAATAAAACGGGTGAATTCTGGACGAAAGGGAATGCAGGCGTTCTGCCAGGGGCAAACTGGATCCCGGACTGGCCAGGTCCGGATTTGTTGAAAAACATAAAAGGATCTAAGTTCAAAGCCTACCCGGTTCCTACAGGTCCCGATGGACTGGCAGGCACGAAGTGGCAAAACGCTGGTGTGAACAGCAGCTTCATGATCAATAAAGATGCTAAGCATCCAGAAGCGATTTTCCTGTATTACAACTACATGCTGGATAACTTGGCCAACCCGCCAGCCGGCAGCAAATTCGAAAACGGCTTTGCCCAAGGCTATGACTGGGACATTGTAGACGGCAAACCAACCAGTGATAAAGACAAAATCAAAGACTTCAGCAATGACTTCACATTCATTACGGGACCGGCGCGTATTCCGGATCTGTATATGAAGACGCTGGTTAAGCTGGCAGACGGCAAGAAGCCTGAGACACCTTACGAGAAACAGCTCGCAGAATTCCGCAAACCAGAAAACTGGTATGCGGCCAAAGTCGTCATGTCGCAAATGGACATTCGCAAGCAAAATTATTTCACCGGCGCAGCGACACCAACCATGATTTCCAAATGGAACCTTCTGCGTCAGTCCGAAATGGAAACCTTCAACAAAATCATCTACGGCAAACTGCCCGTCAATGCATTTGACGAATTCGTCGCCAGTTGGAAAGCCAATGGCGGAGATCAAGTAACGAAAGAAGTCAACGAGTGGTTCAAGTCTGTTTCCGTAAAATAACATGCAGCATTGCACAAGTTGAATGAATACCTTGAGACGGGCGAAAGCCCGTCTTTTGGTTATTCCGGCTTCAGCTCCGATTGGAATGCAGGACTGATGCGAAAAAATCTATCATGATAGTTTCAGACTCTCCCGATTAACTGCTTAACTGTACCTGTCTTCCACCTGTAAGGACGTTTTTCGGCCTTAAAGTTGTGATTTGCCTCCGACCTTCGTCCCATATGTATCTGAGTCAATAGAGTGGACACAAAAAAGAGCTAAGAAATTAGTTTTATTTGCTTGTAAAACTGCGATTCAAATTTGTCTGGAGACAAATAGCCGAGCTTACTGTGCGTACGCTTC
>NZ_JABMKZ010000025.1 GCF_013204855.1 Paenibacillus alba
GGGGTATAGTAGTCATTGAGTAGGGCTCCTTCTTGGTGGTGTGGTAATCCCGAGAATACCCTACTTTTTTGTCATTTGCCTATACTCCAAATGTTGGTACACAAACTATTTTACTTCATCGCTAAAAAGTGTAGATTCCTGCAATTGTGCAGGTATTTCCAGTAAATCCAGCTTCTCATCCAGAAAAAGCTTCAAAAACATGCACATTTGCAGGAATTTCATAATTGAGCCTATTCCAAGCTTAAAAAGGATGCATAATTGCAGTTTTATAAAAAGGTGCTGGCCCTAGTTCCAGACTCCCCCTGTCCCAGTCTCTTTTCGAGAAAAACTTCCATAATTCAATGTGAACCCTCTATCGAGGCCACTCAATGATGAGCGACTCCGTTTAGAGGCAGGTTAATCGCCAAATAAAAAAAGCTGCCCTCAAGTAGGTTTATCTACTTAGAGGACAGCCCATTATCTTTACTGCTCTTTACTGCTCTTTACTGCTCTTTACTGCTCTTTACTGCTCTTTACTTTTCTCTACTGCTCTTCCTTGCTTTTCTTCAAACCAATTTCCAGCAATTCTTTCACCGCTACACTCACCATAATCAAACCGGCAACTGGTGGAACAAAAGCGTTGCTGGCTGGTGGCTGCTTCGCCTTGCGGATTTCGGGCGCGTTGGCCGGAACGATCTGCTGCGTAACATCCTCGCGCGGCTTCATCGGCTCTTCGGTCGAGAAGACGACCTTCACACCTTTTTTGATGCCTTCCTTGCGCAGCTTTTGGCGTACGACCCGAGCGATCGGGTCCATGCTTGTTTTGGAAATATCGGCTACTTTGAACTGTGACGGATCCATTTTATTCGCCGCACCCATGCTGGACACGATAGGAATCTTCCGCTCGAGGCATTGCTTAATCAGATGGATTTTGTAGGAGATTGTATCGCTGGCATCGAGCACATAATCGATGGGGTAAGCAAACACTTCCTCATACGTTTCTTCCGTATAGAACATCCGAAGCGCGATTACATCGCACTCCGGGTTAATTAATTTGATACGGTCGCGCATCAGATCCGCTTTAGGCTGGCCGACGGTTGTCGTAAGCGCATGAATCTGACGATTGATATTGGTGATGTCGACAACATCCTTATCGATTAGAATCAGACGTCCAACTCCCGTACGCGCCAAAGCTTCAGCAGCAATGGAACCTACCCCGCCGATACCCAGCACCGCTACTGTGCTGTTTTTCATGATTTCTAGACCTTCAGGTCCAATTGCAAGTTCAGTCCGAGAAAATTGGTGAAGCATAGAAACACTTCCTCTTTAAGTTCTTAGGCTTTGGCAGCAGGCTGCTTAATCGCTACACGAACGGACAGCTGCTCAAGCTGTTTGTCATCTACCGCGCTCGGTGCATTCATCAGCAAATCTGTTGCGTTCGCCGTTTTCGGGAATGCAATGGTCTCTCTCAGGTTGGTACGGCCAGTAATCAGCATGACCAGACGGTCGAAACCGAAAGCGAATCCGCCATGCGGAGGCGTTCCGTATTCAAATGCTTCCAGCAGGTAGCCGAATTGCTCAGTTGCTTCTTCTGGTGAGAATCCTAGCGCTTTGAACATTTTCTCTTGAACATCACGTTGGTAAATCCGCATCGAACCGCCGCCAACTTCGTAGCCGTTAAGCACGAGGTCATAAGCTTGCGCGCGAATTTGTCCTGGATCCGTATCGAAGAACTGAACATCCTCTTCATTCGGACGTGTGAACGGATGGTGTTCCGCTACATAACGTTTCGCTTCTTCATCGTAGCCCAAAAGCGGGAAGTCTACGACCCAGGCATATTTGAACTTGGAATCATCAATCAATCCGAGTTGACGTCCAATTTTAAGACGAAGATTGCCCAGTACATCAGCAACCACTTTCTTCTTGTCAGCAGAGAAAAGCAGCAAATCCCCTTCTTCCGCACCTAAGCGCTCTGTCAATGCCGCGATTTCGGCTTCATTGAAGAATTTCACGATTGGCCCTTTGAATTCGCCGTCTTTCACTTGAATCCAAGCAAGACCTTTGGCGCCATAACGCGCTGCGAATGGAAGCAGATCGTCGATTTCCTTACGGCTCCAAGTACCGCAGCCTTTGGCGTTTAATGCTTTTACTTGACCGCCGCCTTTAACAACGTTCGCAAATACTTGAACGCCGGAAGTTTCAACGATGTCAGAAACATCCTCTAGCTCAAGTCCAAAACGAAGATCCGGTTTGTCTGAACCGTATTTCGACATGGCATCCGCATACGTAATACGTTGGAATGGACGCGGGATTTCAACTTGCGCTGTTTCCTGCATTAACTTCACGACTAGCTCTTCCAAAATCTCAAGAAGCTGGTCCTGGGAAAGGAAGGAAGTCTCGATGTCGACTTGTGTGAATTCAGGCTGACGGTCAGCACGAAGATCTTCATCACGGAAGCAGCGGGCGATCTGGTAGTAACGCTCTATACCGCTCACCATTAGCAGTTGTTTGTAGATTTGCGGCGATTGCGGCAGCGCATAGAACTCTCCTGGATGCACGCGGCTTGGCACGAGGTAATCACGCGCGCCTTCCGGCGAGCTTTTCGTCAGGATTGGCGTTTCTACATCGATGAATCCTTGGGAATCCAGGAAGTTGCGGAAAATGTTCGATGCTTTGGAACGGAGCATCAACGTTTTTTGCATTTCTGGACGGCGCAGGTCCAGATAACGATATTTCAAACGAACCGATTCGTCCACTTCAACGCCATCTTCAATGAAGAATGGAGGTGTTTTGGCCGCGTTCATGATTTCAATTTCAGTAACTTGAATTTCGATTTCACCTGTTGGAATGTTTTTATTAACGGTCTCAGCATCGCGCTCAACCACTTTTCCTTTAATTGCAAGCACGTACTCATTGCGCGCACGGTCAGCGACAGCTAGCGCATCGCCGGAGAAATCAGGGTTGAATACGGTTTGAACAAGACCACTGCGATCACGCAGGTCGATAAAAAGTACGCCGCCTAAGTCACGTCTTCTTTGTACCCACCCGTTTAATGTTACTGTTTGTCCTACTTGATCTTTCGTAAGCTGCCCGCAATGATGTGTTTTGAGCATCATGATAATTTTTCCTCCTAGTGTTGGGGACTTTGAGATTAGCTCAAAGTCTCCTCTTTTTGTAATAAACATTTAAAAGCTCTATTCGAATAGTGTCTTTGCAGCGTTGGAGGCAAGATCCACTAAACTAACTGTCAGCTGGCTGCCGGTATCCATTTTCTTCAGTGTAATTTCGCCGCGTTCCAGCTCATCATCACCAAGAATTGCGACATAGGTCGCTTGGAAACGGTCTGCCGATTTCATCTGTGCCTTCATCTTGCGTCCTTGATAGTCCTTCTCCGCTTTGAGTCCTTGAACCCTCAGCTGGTGAAGCAGCTTCGTAACTTCTTTCTCGGCTGCCGCGCCTAACCCAATCAAGTAAACGTCCAGCGGTTCCGGCTTCGGAATCTCCACGCCTTGCGCTTGCAGCACGAGCAGAATACGCTCTAGCCCAAGCCCTAAGCCGACACCCGGCTGATCGTTGCCATGACCGCCGATTTGCTCTACTAAGCCGTTGTAGCGCCCACCTCCGCCAATCGTATCAATCGCGCCAATTCCGGCTGCTTTGTACTCAAAAGCGGTATGCGTATAGTAGTCCAGTCCGCGCACCAGACGAGGATTGATGCGATATGGAATCTCCATCGCTGTCAAATGCTCTTTCACTTGCTCGAAGTGGGTTAGGCATTCTTCATCCAAGAAATCCAAAATGCTCGGAGCGCCTTCCGTCAGCTTTTGATCAACTTTGCAATCCAAAATACGCATTGGATTCTTATCAAAACGAGACTGACAATCTTTGCACAACTGATCTTTCACGGGAGCAAAAAATTGTTGCAGCTTCTCACGATAAGTCGTTCTCACCGCAGGCGTGCCGACCGAGTTAATTTCGACGGTTACTTCTTTGAGGCCAATTTCTTTATAAAAGGTATAACCCAGCGCAATGACTTCAGCATCAATGCTTGGATCAACAGAGCCGAAGGCTTCAATTCCGAACTGGTGGAACTGGCGGTACCTGCCCGCTTGCGGCTGCTCATAACGGAACATTGGACCTACATAATACAGCTTCGTAAGGTCTGGAATCCCATAAAGTTTATTCTCAACATAAGCTCTAACGACTCCCGCGGTCCCCTCGGGACGAAGCGTCATGCTGCGATTCCCTTTATCGAGGAAGGTGTACATTTCTTTTCCGACAATATCCGTGGTTTCTCCGACACCTCGAATATACAAATCGGTATCCTCGAAAATGGGGGAACGGATTTCTTTGTAGTTAAAACGTTGGCACAAATCCCGGGCCTTGTTCTCTAAGTACTGCCACTTCTCCACCTCACCGGGAAGAAGATCTTGGGTGCCTTTCGGCTTTTGGATGCTCATGTGGTTCAACCTCCCTTTATCGATCGTCATGGCTAAAATGCAAAAAATCCCCCACCCCCGACTTACGTCAGGGACGAGAGATTTGATTAACAAATTCACCCGTGGTACCACCCACATTCAGGACGCTGCACTCGCTGCCATAGCAAACGAAGCAGATCTCTGCTCTTTACGGTTAACGCCCGCTATACGCACAACTGCTACTACGCTGCTCGACCTAGATCGTCTGGCGGTTCCCAATTGGTCCTCGGGGAGGTCTTTTCGTTCGCTCATCATAGGAAGCTTGCAGCCTAGGCTTCCTTCTCTGCTTATGTGGGTGCGACTTACTTTGTCCCTTCAATGGATCACTCAAGTATCGAATTACATTATTGTTTATTGTAATCATTGCCAGAAATAAAGTCAAGGGATACAAGTCTAAACTCCTAGCGGGATCACTATATTAGTTAATGTGAGTCGGCCCACTTCTGCAACTCGTCCATAACAGGCTTGAGCCCTTTGCCTCGCGGTGTCAGCTCGTATTCAATCCGAACCGGTGTTTCCGGGTATACATGACGGATAATGATCTCTGCGGCCTCAAGCTCCTTGAACCTCTCCGAAAGCATGCGATCACTCATACTTGGAATGAGTACTGATATATCTTTAAAGCGCTTTGGTCCGGAAAGCAAGACATGAACGATCAATCCTGTCCACCGCTTACCCAGAAGTTCAAATGCATTCTCGAATTTGGGGCACAGTTGATAGTCTTCCATATAAATCATCTCCTCAGAGTTTTCGCAAGAAAACTTGCATCGTAAGCTTATGCTTAACAATTTTATCATAGTCGCTTGACAAAAGTAAGTGCTTCGTAATAATATACTAACATAAAGTAAGTTGTTAAACAAAATATATTTAAAGAGGAGTTGTTAGTAATGGCATTAGGTCTTCTTATTATTCGCTTAGTTATAGGGTTAACATTCGCTGCACATGGTACACAGAAATTATTTGGTTGGTTTGGAGGTTATGGTCCAAAAGGGACTGGCGGCTTCTTCGAATCAATCGGAATCAAGCCTGGCGTCCTTATGGCCGTTCTTGCAGGGTTGGCTGAAATTGGCGGCGGGTTGCTTTTTGCTGCTGGGCTTTGGACGACGCTTGGAGCTATCCTGATCGTACTGACGATGTTGATCGCCATCATCAAAGTTCACGGCAAAAACGGGTTTTGGGTTACTTCCAATGGCATTGAGTACAACCTGATTCTGATAGCCATCGCAGTAGGTGTTGCTTTGATTGGCGCGGGCGAGTATTCTATCGATGCTTTGATGTAAAAGTGTGACTAAAAAGAACCGTCGGGAAATTTCCCGACGGTTCTTTTTGCTTGTTTTCTGTATCAGCAAATTATAGCCCCTCTTTGCGAGTTGAGCCTGCCTTTTTGGCTGGCTCAGAGCGAGTTAGCTGCTTTTTCCCTCCCGAGACTGCCTTTTTGGTTGTCTCGGCTTACTTTTGCTCGGATAGGTCCCCTCTTCGCGAGTTGAGACGGCCTTCTCCACCGAAAAATGGTTTATTGGCATCAAACGAGAAGTAGGTTATCCATGAAGAATGGCCGTTCTTCTGTCTAAAAGAAAATAGCCTGCAGCACATCGGCTGCAGGCCTCAAATTTATATTTTTAAAGGGGGTCGTCTATAAGTATATCCCTTGTTCATTAAAGAAAGATGAAAATAATATTACAATTGCATGACAGTGATTTTGCAGCATTTTCATACAATTTTCATCCCCTCCCCCTCGTATATTCAGAGGAATATTCACATATACATGTACAACAAGGCAAATGGCCTTGAATTTATCTTCAGGAGGCTGTAACAATGACAAAACAAAACGAGTTTCAAGAGGAACGGCAAGACCTAGTGGTGCTCTTCTCTGAAGAATCCGAAACCGAAGCAGAAGTTGAAGACGAAGTAGCCGAAGAAGCAGCCGAAGAAGAGGCCATTGAACAATCGGATGAGGCTGTAGAAGCAGAAGAAGACGCGGCGGATGAGGAGGAAGTTGAAGCTGAGGAGGATGCCGAGGCGGATAGCGAAGAGGAAGCAGCGGATGAGGAAGTATCTGCCGAGGCGGAAGAGGATACTTCAGAAGCTGACTGACATATGTAAGCGCAATCACACAAACCTCATCCTGATACAAAGTTAGAGCCTTACCGCCAGATCAACCGGCAGTAAGGCTCTTATTTATCGAACTATGGTTTGCCTGTAAGCCCCATCTTCAAATCTTTAATCATTAAGAACGTATCGCCATTGGTTAATTTTTGCTTGTCCGCGATAAGCTTCAATGTTGCGTCGGTTAACAAATTACCCTCGATTAACTTAGCCTGCGCTTCATTCAGCGAAGCTGCTATTCCTAACGCTTGGGTTACTGTATAGCTGGCTTGCTCCAAAGTTAGCGGCAGTTTATCTGCGTTGTCCAGCTTATCTATCGCCTTCGCCGCATCTCCCTTATAAGCTTCCGGCTTCATCTTCTTCGCTCCGCTGACAAGATTCACCATGCGTTTCGGGTTCGCTGCAGCATCTAATTGGAAATTGTTGTTATATGCGCCTGACGCTAGACCAAGCATCAGCGCGGATTTCAAGCCCTCATAAGCTTTATGCTCCATGAATGGCTGCGGCTTGAGCGTGCTTGCCGGCAATTCCATTCCCTGTTTGGTCAACTGTGCCTGCAGCTTGCCAATTAAATCCTTGGATGCTGCTAATTGACGGAACGAGAGCTTCTCTTGCTTCGCAAACATTGCTGCAGCTCCGGCTGCTTCACCTTCAGCCATACCGGTTGGCATGACTCTCGCGCTGCCATGCGGCAATGTATCGTAGCTGGCAGCTCGTCCTACAACAAGCAAGCCGTCTACTTTTAGCGGCACGATGCTGCGGAAAGGAATCGCATATTGCTTCGGCTTACACACAACGTTGCCGTTATCCGTCGGAGAGGTCCGTTGAATATCAACAGCATAGGAACCGAAGCCAATGCGATCCCATTGATCATTGTTCGTACACACATCGACGATATTCAAGCGATATTCGCCCTGCATATGACGGGTTTCCCTCACGTAGAGCTCAGGAGCGGAAGCATCAAGCTCCAAGCTTGCGAACTCTGGGAACGTCTTCTGCATATAAGCTACGACATTAGGCAATTCCTTTTTCCCAATGTCAAAGGCCTCTTGTACCGATTTGGGATCGAAGGTATCTACGCCAAAAATTTGCAAGGAATTAATAAGTACCGTGTTATCATTCTGTCTGCCCATATTAAGACCGCGCATCTTGGCTCTCTCTTTGTTAAGCGGCGGATAGCTGCTCATTTCACCATATCCAAAAACGCTTACTTCATTAACACCAGTGTCAGGATTGTCATCGCCATTTAATCTTTTGGCCATCAGGCTCCAAACTTCCGGAGTTACATTTTTGAGACGAAACGCTAGGGTAACCGCCATTTTCGACTTTGGATCCCCGATATCCTCACGCCCCATTGTAAAAGGGACACCTGACGCGGCTGCGAAATCGCCATCTTGCGTCGCATCGATCACTGAGGAGGCTTTGACAACTTGTGTCGTGCCGTTATCGAGCGTAATTGTAGCTCCTTGCACGGCACTTTTGCTGTCCGTAAGAAGGGGTTCAACCTTTTTCGTTTTTAGCAAAAGATCAATGTTTTTTTCATTTTTTACTAAGTTATAGAAAGCGTTAGCCGCCGTGTTCACATCAAAGGAATCCCCTTCGAGTTTGGCATACCATTCAGAGAAAATACCTTTGTTAAATACATCGTCTTTGCCTAGTAGGGTTTTATTTGGGGAATAGTTCATATCCAGGGAATTAATCCATCCCAAGGTCATAAGCCCGCCCAATATTTCGCGATTCCGCCCATCTACCAGCAAGGTTGACAAACCATTACGCGCTGCTGAAACTGCCGCCGCAACACCTTCTGGATCGGTCCCCACGACAATCACATCGTACGCATCTTTCGCCTTCTTCACAGACTTCACTTCTTCAAGCCCTTGCTTCGCTACATTATGCTGGGTTTCTGCTTTGTGTTTGTATTGATAATACAAGGACCCCGCAGCCGCTAACACCGCAAGTACAATCAAGGTTGCCATCAACCAAATCCAACCCTTGGATGTGGACGTATTACGATTCGAATTTGCCATTAAAACAAAAGCACCCGCCTTATCTCCTGCTTCTGATGCTGCTTATCCAACGTTATGTCCAATAAGCTCCCTTGCGCAGTGAAATTATTTGTTGCCTAAACATCACTTGTTAGTTTACCACAATTTGCAGGTGTAGAGAAATTCTGCGCCCGCACAAATAAAGCTCCGCCATACGTTATGATCCGCATGCGAAGCCTTATGGTTACCGATATGCTTTTTTGGGGATGCTCTTCAGCTTTTCTTGCTCAGATGTAAATTCAGCGCTGATTTCCACATCAGCAAGTGCCGGAGCTTGGCTCATTCGTTCAGCCAGCGTCGTATGAAGCAGTTGCTGCTCGGGTGCCGTCATGGCTTTGTGTTTAATGGATTGTCGCATCTGGATGCTCCTAACTGCAAGGTTATACAGCTTCAGTATGCCCATCCAGTCTGCTTATTATCCTATTGCAACTTGAGGCGCAAGGTCTATTTACTGTCTATAACCAGCGTCACAGGTCCCCAATTCGTAAAAGAAACGTCCATCATTTCACCAAAGGCTCCGGTCTCGACATGCAATCCCTGAGCTCTGAGCAGCTCATTGAATTGGTCATAAAGCGGCTGCGCTTGCTCAGGTCTGGCTGCTGACATGAAGTTCGGCCGCTTCCCCTTGCGGCAGTCCGCGTATAAGGTAAATTGCGATACGGACAAGATTTGCCCACCTGTCTCTAAGACAGAAAGGTTCATTTTCCCCGATTCATCTTCGAAAATACGCAGCCCGGCAATTTTATCAGCCAAATACTTGGCATCCTGCTCGGTATCTTCATGCGTAATGCCAACGAGCAGCATCAAGCCATGCTCAATACGACCGATGGATGTATGGTTAACTGTAACTTCAGCACGTTTGCAACGTTGAACTACCACTCTCATTGCCTTCCAAAACCCCTTAAACTCGCTAATTATCGCTAACTTTGCATGATCCGCTGCACGGAATAAACATCTTTGACACGTTTGATTTTCTCAACGACAGACTGCAAATGATCGATATTTTTGATCAAAATGGTCATATGAACCGTCGCCATCTTATTCTTGTCCGAACGCCCGGAAACGGCGGAAATCATCGTTTTGCTTTCGGAAACAGCTTGCAGCACTTCATTCAGGAAAGCGCGGCGATCATGCCCTGTGATTTCGATTTCCACATTGAAATTGGATTCAACGGCTTCAGCCCAATCCACTTCAATCACGCGCTCCTCTTCCCCACTGCTGGAAGGAATGTTCGTGCAATCGGAACGGTGAACCGACACACCGCGGCCTCTTGTGATGTATCCGATGATCAAGTCGCCTGGCACCGGATTGCAGCAGCGGGCAAATCGGACAAGCAGATTGTCTACACCTTTGACGCGCACGCCATTCGTAGGACGTCCCTTGCGCTCATTCTCTTTGGATTTGACTTCCTTAACCTCGCTGGTAAGCTGAAGCACTTGCGCTTCTTCGGCTTCCTTGCGCAGCTTCTCCGTTAACTTCGTACAAATCTGAGCCGCCGTAATCCCGCCAAAGCCAACAGCAGACAGCATATCTTCTATATCGTTAAAATTAAATTTCCTCGCGGCTTCGAGCATCTTATCGTCACTCATCAGTGTCGGAGGATCAATGGCCAGACGCTTGAGCTCACGCTCAATCATATCTTTCCCTTTTTCTACATTTTCTTCGCGTTTCTCTTTCTTAAACCACTGCTTAATTTTGCTTCGCGCATGGGAGGATTGCGCAATTTTCACCCAATCCTGACTTGGTCCGTAAGAGTGCTTGGAGGTCAAGATTTCAATAATATCTCCCGTTTTGAGCTTGTGGTCCAGAGGAACGATGCGCGAATTGACTTTGGCTCCGATTGTACGATTGCCAACCTCGGTATGAATGCGATAAGCAAAGTCCAAAGGCACGGACCCGGCAGGAAGTTCAATGACTTCCCCCTTCGGAGTGAATACGAAAACAAGATCGGAGAAGAAATCCATCTTCATGGATTCCATAAACTCAGAGGCATCATTCGTTTCATGCTGCAGCTCCAAAATTTCACGGAACCAGCCCATTTTATCTCCAAATGTGCCTGAAGGCACGACCGATCCGCCCTCTTTGTAGGCCCAGTGAGCTGCGATACCGAACTCTGACGTTCTGTGCATCTCCCACGTCCGAATCTGGACCTCCAGCGGCTCTCCTTTGGGCCCAATCACCGTCGTATGCAAGGATTGATACATATTCGGTTTAGGCATTGCGATATAGTCCTTGAAGCGCCCTGGCATCGGCTTCCACAAGGTATGAATAATCCCCAAAGAGGCATAGCAATCTTTAATGCCGTCAACAATGACGCGAAGCGCCATGAGATCATAAATCTCATTAAACTGCTTGCCGCGGGAACTCATTTTTTTGTAAATACTGTACAAATGCTTAGGTCTTCCGGAAATATCTCCCTGAATCCCCATCTCATCTAATTTCTCTTTGATGCTGTGAATAACATCCTCAATATACTGTTCACGTTCGGTTCGCTTCTTCTGCATCAGATTAACGATCCGGTAATATTGCTGCGGATTCAAATAACGGAGGGCAATGTCCTCCATTTCCCACTTGATGGTAGAAATACCGAGTCGGTGGGCGATTGGACAGAAAATCTCCAGCGTTTCTTCCGCAATACGCCGCTGACTCTCCTCAGACTGATACTTGAGCGTGCGCATATTGTGCAGACGATCCGCCAGCTTAATTAGAATGACACGAATGTCCTGCGCCATGGCCACGAACATTTTGCGGTAATTCTCATTCTGCTGCTCTTCTTTGGACTTGAACTTAATGCGTTCCAGCTTCGTTAAGCCATCCACCAACATAGCACAGGTTTTCCCGAATTTATCTAAAACAGTTTCCAGTGAAACTGTTGTATCTTCAACGACATCGTGCAGAAGCGCCGCAATGATAGATGTAACATCCATCTGCATATTCACCAATATATCTGCAACAGCGAGTGGATGCAGAATATAGGGCTCCCCCGATTTGCGTACTTGGCCATGATGGGCTTCATCCGCGAATTCATAGGCCTCCCGAATCCTCTGCAAATCATTCTCTTTCAGATAGGTGGCGGCCTTCTCAAGAAGCTGCTCTATACCCATGCATCTACCCATTCCCTTTAATCGATTTTTATTCATTATGCCTGCAAGGCAGGCTCCACGTCAACTATTCACTGTATCACTTTCGACAAAAACCATCATTTTTTCGCGATCGTTTAAAAGTATGACCGAAATGTTAGGAAAACACCTCAGGATAGGTAGTGCTATCCTGAGGTGCTTCTGTGTCATTAATATTGAACTAAGGAAACAACATCAATACCGTCAAACTTGCTTCTGCCGTCCAAATAAGACAGCTCAATCAAGAAGGCAGCGCCGACAATGTCCCCGCCAAGCTGCTTAATCAAATCAATAGACGTTTGAATCGTACCGCCAGTGGCAAGCAGATCATCAGCAATCAGCACCTTTTGCCCTGGTTTAATCGCATCGGTGTGCATAGCTAATTTATCTTTGCCATATTCAAGCGCGTAATCAGCCTCAATCGTTTCCCCAGGCAGTTTACCGCTTTTGCGAATTGGGATAAAGCCTACGCCAAGCGCATAAGCAAGCGGAGCGCCAATCACAAAGCCGCGTGCTTCCGGACCTGCGATCACATCAATTTCTTTTTCTTGGATTAAAGCCTTCAACTGATCAATGGCTTCTTTGTAAACAGGCCCATTTTGCAGCAAAGTCGTGATGTCCTTAAAACGAATGCCTGGTTGTGGATAGTCCGGGATAACGCGAATGTACTCTTTGAAATTCATATGATTTCCTCCAATAAGTGGTTTTCTTTTTTTATTTGTTCAGCCATCCACTGCTCCAGTTCTTTGGCCGACGAATACATAATAATGGATTCAACTTCCTGACGGTGCAATCTATGTTGATACAAGCGGGATGCCGTAAGATCTTTCTTGGCTGGCGAAGCCTGAAGCTTAACGAATGTACCTTGTCGTTCAACAAAGTCCAACTCTTCAAATACGGATAAAATAAATTGAATCATGGCTGGCGAAAGGCCGGATCGCTTGCTGAATGAAGACATCAATCGAACGTCTTGAACGTTAAGCGAGCCTTCTTTCTGCAAAGTGCCGTACAGCATTTTAAACATGTCGCGAGACGGCAGCGTGCTGCCGCTATCAGGACCTAGTTCGGTAAAAACAGGGTAGCAGCGCATCATGCCCCTAGCTTGATGCAGCACGCTCTGTAAGCTGGCTACACGGCGAGGAATCGTATACAGAATAATATCCTGCATATGATCAAAGCTAAGCCGCTTGGCCGCATCATTGCCTGGCCGCAGCTGCTCTGTGTCTTGAACAATCCAGTAGGGAACGGCATCTCCCAGCTGAAACGCCGTTGACGTGAAACCAGCTGCATCCGCTTCATCAAAGAGCACAATTGCAGGTGTGAACGTATTCCTGCCATTCACAGAAGCTAAATTACTCTCAAGCGCGCTTAGCTTCGCGCTCAGCTGGCCAGCTCCTCGCCAATCGAAGAGCTGCATATGCGTAATCCGTAGATCCTGCATAACAATTTGCGGCTTTCGGACACCGTTCCATTCGTTGATGGAAAGCTCTCCGAGCACATCCACTTTAGCGGCTGGTGCAATCAGAGAAGCAAGACTGCCTTTGCCAAAACCAACAGCCTCAACCGAGCAGCTTACTTCTTCTTTCGCCTGCGAAAGAGCTAATTTAAGATGCTGCTTCTCTTTGCCCATGGTCCGTATTTCGCCAAGCTGCAAATCGGTAAACATGAATTTAGGGGCTGGATTTCCCATGCCAAACGGAGCGAGCTTCTCCAGTTGTTCAATGCTGGCGATGGGAACATCAGGCAAGCTGCACACGGCATCCACCTTCAGCAGCGGTATGTAGTCCTGTTCTGTCAATACTTCGGCCGCAAGATGATTCAGCTTCTGCGTGAAGGCATCCAGATGCCTCTTGTTCAGGCTCATGCCTGCCGCAGCCTGATGCCCCCCGTAATGGTCCAGCCATTCTTCGCAGGCTGTCAACGCTTTGTGCAGGTCAAATCCGGCAATCGAACGAGCAGATCCTTTGGCGATCCCTGTCTGAGGATCAATGCTCAAGACCAGTGTCGGCCGATAAAATTTCTCTACGATCTTGGATGCCACAATCCCCACGACGCCAACGTTCCACTGCTCCTTGGCAACAACAATAACTTTGTCCAAGCCCTTAGCTTGTTGTTCCTCGGCTAACACGAAGGCTTCTTTCACCATATCTTCTACGATAAGTTGACGTTCCTTATTCAACATATCCAGTTCATATGCAATATGCTCTGCCTCTTGCTCATCCGTTGTTGTCAGCAGCTTAACGGCAATATCCGCTGCTTCCAAGCGGCCGCTGGCATTAATTCTCGGCGCTAGCGAGAAACCGATATGGGAAGCTGTCACTTCTTTATTATCAATGCCGGATACACCAATTAAAGCGCGAAAACCGGCATACGCAGAATCTTGCATGCGCTGCAGCCCCATCTTCACAATGAGGCGATTCTCCCCGGTAAGAGGCATTAAGTCAGCCACGGTACCTAGTGCGGCAAATTCCAGCAGCTCTTCTGGCAGTCGCCCCAGAAGAGCGTGGGCCAGCTTGAAGGCCACTCCCACACCTGCGAGGTGCTTATACGGATAGGGGCATCCAGGCTTCTTCGGGTTAATCACAGCTAAGGCTTGAGGCAGGACCTCAGGCGGCTCATGGTGATCCGTTACAATAACATCTAATCCTAGTTCCTGGCAATACGCGATTTCTTGAACAGCGCTAATCCCAGTATCCACCGTGATCAATAGATCTACGCCTTGGTCCTTCGCTTGATCCATCGCAGCGCGGTTCAGCCCATAGCCTTCACGAATACGATGTGGGATATACGTGTCAAAACGCGCTCCCATGCCTTGCAGCAAGTGAGCCATCAAGGATGTGCTGCTGACGCCATCGGCATCATAATCGCCATATACCCGAATTAATTCATTGTTCTTAATCGCTGTCCGAATACGTTCCACCGCTGGAAGCATATCGTCCAACAAATACGGATCAAGAAAGTAGTCGACTCCACCATGCATAAACTGTTCGGCATCCGCTACTGTGCGGATATCTCGAAGTACAAGCAATCTGGCGACAAGCGGGTCAACCTGCAGCTCACTCTCCAATGTTTGGACGAGCCCTTCATCCGCATTACCAATTGTCCATCTTGCTTTGGGTGCTAGCACTTGGTGGTCCTCCTTCGTATTTCTTAATGGATCACAGAAGGAAAGTCCTGTTGTTCTGTATCCACGTCATGTTTGTATGGAAAACCGGCATCGTAGGGAGCCACATGAACATAAACATCCGAAACATGATGAAACCGTTTCATCAGCTGTTGCTTGACCTTTTTGGACAGCTCATGTCCTTCCCATACGGATGCCCTTGGGTTCACACTGATTTTGATGTCAACTACGACGTAGTGACCTTGCTCTCGAGCCTTTAAATCATCAACGGTAATAACACCCTTCATGACTTGCACCGCAGCAATAAGGTCCGCAGCATCTTCATGCTGCAGGATATGCTCTTTGTTGATATGTAACGTATCTTTAATGAACTTAATCCCGCTTCGCAGCACTAAGACAGATACCACTAAGGCCGCTAATGGATCCATGTAATAAAGAAACGAGAGACCCCTAAAGTGGCCCATTTGCGCAGCTGCCATACCAATAAGAGCTACAATAGAAGAGTATATATCGAAACGATGTCCTCTTGCATTGGTAATAATCTCCTGATCATGGAAATGCTTCCCCAACTTGTATGTATATTGATAGATGGCTTCTTTCACCGCTAGAGATACGGCGATTGCCGCAAACGCGTAGAGCCTTGGTGCATGATCAACGCCAGCCCACAAGGACTTGATCGCTGAAATCCCCATCTCTACCCCAAGCAGCAGCATAATCAGTGATAGCAGGATCGTAGAGACAGGCATTTTCTTGCCTTCACGCTTAGAGTAAGCTTCTTCGGGCAGCATCGCTTGTGTTTGAATGTTCATGAAGATAGCAATGGATCTGACTGCATCCGATGTCGAACGTGCCGCGTCAGCGAGCAAAGCTGAGCTTTGCGCCGTAAAGCCTACGATACCTTTGAGACACGCAAGAGCAATATTGCCTGCAAGACCGAGCCCTACAGCGAGTTTTGTCTTTCGAAAACGCTCGTCATTCACGTTGGCACTCCCCCTGAACGGATACAAAGGCCGCGCAACATTCACGCGGCCGGTTATTATGGTTATTACGCTGCAGCTTTCTTTTTAGAACTACGCAAAGATTTTCTTTTGAGCAGGTACCAAAGTGCACAAGCAATGAAGATCGAGGAGTAAGCTCCGCTCGTTAAACCGATTAATTTCGCAAGTGCGAAAAGCTTGATGGATTCGCTGCCGAAAATATACAAGGATCCCGCAGCTATTAATACAACGAGTACCGTATTAATATTCCGCGCCATCGTTTGCCAGATACTATCGTTGACCAACGCGATCAGATCTTCATCTGTTTTCAACTTAGCAAATCTTAAATTTTCACGAATACGGTCAAAGATAACGATTTTATCATTAATGGAATAACCGATCGTGGTCAAGACTGCCGCCAGAAACGGCAAGTTCACTTCCAATCTGAAAATCGCAAACATGGCGATAACCATAAAAGCATCATGAAGAATGGCAATAATCGCCGCAATGGCAAAACGCCATTCAAAGCGGATACTCACATACAAACAAATTAATACACTGGAAATCGCAACCGCATAAACCGCTTTAAGCAGCAATTCCTTCGCTAGTTGAGGATCTACCGTATTGATTTCCTTGGATACTTCCGCGCTATAGGCTGTTGCAAATGCCTTTTGGATCTTGTTTACGGTATCGTCATTCAATACATCATCGAATCGAATCGAAACACGGTCACTGTTATTGCCGCCAATCGTTGGATCCGCAAAGTTTGATTTGAGGTCACCGCTGGTTGTGAGTGTGTGCAGAATCTCCTCAACCTTGGCTTTGTCCAATTGCTTTCCTACCACGAGGTCAATATTCGTTCCTGCTTTGAAATCGACACCGAAGTTCATGCCGGAGAAAAGCATTACCGCCAGACCGATGACAAGAAGCGCCACGGAAATGATGAAAAATTTATTGCGATTTTTGACAAAATCATACCTTTGTTTAGAGCCCACGAATGTCTGCCTCCTTCACACCAAAATAACTTGGCTTTTTCAGCAAGTTGCCTCGTATGATAAGATGCAGCAGCCATCTGGAGAACAAGACGTTCGTTAAGATACTGATAATAATACTCATCATCGTAATAACTGCGAATCCACGAATTGCCCCGTTCCCTACATAATACAGAACAATTCCGGCAATTAAGTTTGTTACGTTAGCATCCATAATCGTACGGAAGGAATGCTTAGTTCCGGCTTTTAAAGATGAAAGAATGCTCTTGCCCGCGCGAATTTCCTCACGGATTCTTTCGTATGTAATAATATTGGCGTCAACCGCCATCCCTGCTCCTAAGACGAGTGCCGCAATACCCGGCAAGGTCAATGTTGCATTCATAAAGTCGAATATCGCAAGTAAAACCCACACGTAAGTAATAAGCGTAAATGCAGCCACAAGTCCAGGAACACGATAATACAGCACCATGAAAACGAAGATCAGAATCGAAGCAATCAACCCTGCTCTAGCTGTTTCGTGCAGTGAAGCTTTCCCTAATGTTGCATCCACACGCTGAATGTATTTCTCAGTTAACTTCAGCGGCATTGCGCCGAGGTTAATCATCTTTGCTACTTTCGTTGCTTCCGCTACATTGGTTTGTGTAATGATGGCGGAATCACTGTCAATTGGAAAATTAACAGATGCCGTAGATTGCACTTGATCATCCAAGAAAATGGACAACGTGCTGCCAACCAGCTTTGTTGTTACTTCCTTGAATTTCTCTCTGCTTTTCATTTTGATTTCTACAATCGGTTGTTTCGTATTCGGATCGTAGCTTAATTTGGCTGCGTTCTCGACGAAATCCGTCCCGTTCATATAAATCGTTCCATCCGGTCCTCTGAACGTCAGCACAGAAGGCTTGGACATCAGAGTTCTAACTTCTTCCTCGTTCTCCACACCGGCCAGACGTACACGGATCCGGTCTGATCCTTCCGGGTAAACCTCAGGCTCCGCTACACCAAGAGTGTCAGCCCGTTTAGCAAGGCTTTCTGCTGCTTGCGTAAGCGTTTCCTTTGTCAATGGTTGACCAGCTGACAATGGCTCGGCGGTATACAAGATTTCAAACCCGCCCTTTAAATCTAATCCAAGCTTGATTCGTTCTACCAATGACGGACTTGTTACCCCGATTGCTCCGAGTACAATTATGACCGTAAGAAAAAAGAACGAAATTCTTTTCCAATCCAGCATCTCTTGCTTGCTCCCTTCGATACTCAATATGCCTATTATACTCAGGTCTGAAAATCGAGTCAATTTAAGTCGGTTTATCACCTTATCATGTCTCAATAACAGAAAAATAAGCCCTATTCTCAGAATTGGGCTCCTTTATACATACTAATCGTCATCCAGTTCATAAACTGCGTCGATTTCAGCGATAAAATGTCATTCACGATCTGGTGAAGCGAAGGAACACCGGTTTTACGATATTTATCACTCACACAATCCCATATATCTTTCCCACTCACATGCTCATAGCCAAGCAGGACAAACTCCTCCACCTTGCTTAAGCACAAGCTCTCAATGATCTCATTGAGCTCTGTGTCGGAAGGTCCATGATCCATTTCACCGGCTTCTGTGGATGTTTCTTGATGCTCCGTGTCGTCTTCTTCGTTCTCTGTATCCTCAGGATGATGAGGGACTTGGTCGTTATCTTCTCCGGTCATAGAGAGATCCTCCTAAGGTGTGATTTACCTGCTTCCATCTTCTATTCGATAGTCATCCACGATTTTCCTGCTTGGCGCTGCCCTGTCCACAAAATGTTAGCATGAGCTTGGCCAACCCTCGCATACTCATAGAGTATGTCAAGTATCGGAAGAGGGAGTCGCGTTGACGAAGCAATCGTTTATTAGAGGTACGATGATCCTGTTAGCCGCAGGAATTTTAAACCGGATTCTTGGCTTCATTCCAAGAATTACGCTGCCGCGAGTCATCGGTGCGGAAGGCATCGGTATTTATCATATGGGCTGGCCTTTCTTATCCGTAATCCTCACCATCATAACGGGCGGGATTCCGGTGGCCATTGCCAAACTGATCGCGGAGGCTGAAGCCGAAAATAATGAAACGAGAATTCGCAGCATTCTCCGAATATCGTTAGCCATCACGATCTCGCTTAGCGCACTGTTCACCGTTGCATGCATCGTCGGGGCTTCGTGGATTACCTCGCACTTATTAACGGATTCACGGGTTTATTACACCTTCTTATGCATGAGTCCCATGATACCCATCATCGGGATCTCTGCGGTGTATCGCGGCTACTTTCAAGGCAGACAGAATATGATCCCCACGGCAACGTCTCAAATCATGGAGACATTGATCCGTATTGTCATGGTGCTTGTCTGTTCATACGTCATGATTCCCTATGGGATTGAATATGCTGCAGCAGGCGCCATGATGGGCGTGCTTGCCGGCGAAATTGGCGGTCTAGTCGTTCTGGCCATCCATTTCAAATATGATAAAAAAACGTCTCCAAAAACACCACTCGCCCAAATCGGCTCAACCAAAGTGAAAGGCAGATTGGCTAATTTACGCAGAATTTTGCGGATTGCCGTCCCCATCACAGGAAGTAAACTGATAGGCGCCAGCTCGTACCTGTTCGAATCTATTCTGATCGCACAAAGCTTAGCCATTGCTGGAATTACAACCTCCGTCGCTACAGCGCAATATGGCGCTTTGCAAGGGATGATTATTCCTATCATTCTTTTACCCAGCGCACTTACGATGTCGCTTTCGGTTTCGCTGGTGCCATCTCTGAGTGAAGCCGCGGCACGCAAAGATATCAAAACAATCCATATGCGCCTGCATCAATCCCTGAAGCTGGCTCTCGTGACAGGAGCTCCCTTTACCGTCCTTATGTTCGTTCTGGCCGAACCCATCTGTACGTATATGTACAATCAACCTGATGTCGGTGTTATGCTGAAAATGATGGCGCCCATCGCCATATTTATTTATTTTCAAGCTCCCTTGCAGTCCACTTTGCAAGCCTTGAACAAACCGGGAGCGGCATTAATCAACACGCTAATCGGATCTATCGTCAAGCTTGTTCTTATCTATTGGTTGGCCAGCAAGCCGGAAATGGGCATTCACGGTGCGGTTTTTGCCATTAATGTCAATATCGTGCTCGTAACACTCCTGCATTGGAACAGTGTAGTACGCTTGTTGAAATTCCGCATGGAAGGCAGCGATTTCGGCAAAATCGGAGCGGCGATGGTGCTTTCGGGGCTTTGCAGCTACCTTGTCATGTATACAGCTTGGACATCAACGGACTGGCTCCGTTTTGTCACTTCCCTGATTGTCGGCTTTCTTACTTATCTGCTGCTTATCGCTGCTTTCCGCCTGATTCGGTTGAAGGATATCAGTCGACTTATGAGCATGGGCAAAAAAATGATTCGTTGATGCAAACGTGGATAAGGTAGCGCCTGTCACCGGCCTGCCTTATCTTTTGCGATCCAGGAATATGCGTCCTCTGTGGTCGATCGAGCAATAAAAAACCTCTTTGAAATCACGGACCCCATTGAGCTGAAGCTGATTTTTCAACCAAAATCTCGTCTTCCCTATCTTCTCTAAATTATCGTCTTGCACTTTGCTATCCATAATAAGGGCCAGCGGCAGTCCCTCGTATCGGATCACACCTTTTGGCGTTTCCACGTCTGCGCTAGACTCCTTCACTGCTTTCTCCACAACGCTTAGTTTCCCCGACGGTTCAAGCACTGCGAATTCCACATCAGCCACATTCATAATCTTGTTCTGTCTGAGCTGCAGCATCAAATCATCTAAATTGTAACGATGCTTCTTCATTTCTTCGCGATCAATCGTTCCCTTGCTGATGATAACGCTTGGCTTTCCATCAAACATAAGCCGCAGAGTCCTGCTCTTCAACGCTATGAAAGCGATAAAAATTTGGATAAGCACCAGCGTTCCCATCGGGATAAGCCCATCCAGCAGCGGTTTACTGGAATCCTCTACCACGAATACAGCGATTTCTGCAATCATAATCGAGATTACCAGATCAAACAGCGATAATTTACCGATTTCTCGTTTCCCCATCAGCCGAAGCATCAGAAAAACGACAAAGTAAACCAGCACGGTACGTAAAAAAATGGTCAGAATTTCCATCGTTAACCTCCCCTGATCTAAGCTCTTGCTTGTTCTCGGAGTTCAATGGTATTCTGACCGCGGATGCACTTCATCATGCAGAATTTACGTATTCAATTGTTGGCAATTACAACAGAAAAATGTTGAAATAGATCGTCGCAATGATGCATAAAAGCAAAGAAATCGGCGCTGCCACGATCACATAATTACGCTGGGTCAGCCCCCCGCCTTCTTGTTCAGCAAGAACTGCCGCATACATATTCGCCGTTGAGCTAAGCAGAGTTACCCCGCTTCCAATCGCTGTGCCTGCAAGCAACGACCACCACATGGGGATAGCGGCTGTATGAGAAGAATAATTGAGGACTTCCTTCCCCATATCCTTCACTACCGGTATCATGGCCGCTGTATAGGGAATAGCATCCATCATCGCAGACCCAAACGCCGTTAACCATAGCAGCAGATTCGTTAAAAAGGGAACACTTCCTTGGCTTAATTCAAGCCCTCTCGCTGCCACAAATCCCGTGAAGCCCGCATAGGCTAATCCACCCACCATCACAAATAAACCGAAGAAAAATAAGAATTGCGAGTCCTTGACTACTTGCCAAGCAGTCTGAACATCTTTTTGCTTAATGAGATGCACCCATTGCTTATAGCCTAATAGAAATAAAAGCAGCGCGCCGCTTGCAGCAATGTAAGAAGCTTTCCACCCTAGAACCCCCTGCAGCAAAAGGGTCAACAGAGTAAGCCCTGTTGTAAGGGAACCTCCAATCAAAAAGAGGCGATCCTGTGTTAAATAAGAAGCAGGCTGTAAGCTGAGCAGCTCCCTTTTGCTCGTTTCAGCAATAACCATGCTTCTCCCATAAACCACCCACAGGATGACATACACAACGATAAGCAGAATCAAGCTAAGCGGTCCTAATTTGGCGAGCATCTGAGCAGCTGAAATAGGGACAGACTGACCGACAAGTCGGTTCGACAAATTGCCCATCAATGTTGCCATACCGCCAATGTGCGCGGATAAAAGAACAGAAATTAGAAAAGGAACAGGCGATAGTTTCATCATCTTCGTCGATTTCAGCAAGATAGGGACAATTACAGCGACAGCCAATAAGCCATCCCACAGTGCCGAACTGGCGGCAGCAAGCAGCGACAAGCTGACCAGCAGCGTAAAAGGCTGCATGCGAAACTTGCGAATGATGTGGCTGGATGCATACGAAATAAGTCCTGTTTTTTGAAAAAGTCCGGCAATTACAAATAAACTCATCAGCAGCAAAAGGACATGCCAGTTGGCATACGTTGTTACAGCTTTGCCGATCGGAATTATTCCCAAAACAATCATCAGCAAGCCTCCGCCTAAAGCCGTATACATGCGGTCCCAGCGTTCAATTAAAATGCAAATATACGCCGCGGCAAATATAACAATAGCTGCGACCGTTTGCCAAAGCGCAGGTCCTTGTGAAAATTCCGTCATAACGATTCATTTCCTCCTTAAACAGTCTGTACTAATTCTATGTGCTTGACCATACAATGATGTTAATGAAAAGAACGAATATGCGAAAGGATTGGTGCCTGTGAACCCCATGAAAACGGTCAGTCAGGTTCGAATAACGTCTCCTTTATTTTCCGGCCTTATGTATTCATTAAGCATGATGACAATTGGAACGATACTAACATCTTTGTTTCTGCTCTTAACCAGCACCCAAGAGAGCTCCTTACATACGTTAACAACAATTATCCATGCGGTATCACTTTTTATTGGAGGCTGGGTTTCTGGCAAAAGAGCGGGAAACCGCGGCTGGTATCATGGAGGCATTGTTGGTTTTGTTTATTTCTTGCTTATCTTTTTGGTTGGTTTTCTTGCATTCGATGCAGGATTAAACCTTCAATCCCTGCAGTTGCTTAGCATTTTATTCGTATCCGGAGCTTTGGGCGGCATGCTTGGCGTAAATACAAGAAAATAAGATTTTTCCGTGAAATTATCACTTTCCCCCTCAGACTGTGATATAATATCTTGGTTATTATCGTAATAAATTTCCAATATTAGGGGGAAAACACCATGAGCCCGTTTCAGTCAATGACACATGCAACGGTCTATATAGTTATTACTATCTTTGTCTTGCTGATTGCTGCGACACGCACAAGCCCTTTCAATATTGCCGGGAGTTTCGTACAAGAAGTGTTCACTTCCCGGAAGTACCTAATTCACTTCGCCGCCCTTATCACGATTCTATTTTTCAATAAAATTGAAATGATCATTGAGAAAAAAATGCATTTCAATGCGGATTTCACCAAATCGATCTACGGCATAGAAGGCAACTTCGTGGCTTCGATTCAGAACTTTTTTCATAATGATATCCTAACCGCTGTCAGTAGTTATTTCTACGTCGTTATCTTTCCTGCTGTGATGATTGCATCTATAGCACTTTATACCTACCAGAAAAATTATAAACTGTTTTACGCCATTTGTTATGCTTTGATGTTCAACTATATGGTCGCTATTCCATTCTATCTGTTTTTCCCAGTTAATGAAGTCTGGTCGTTTCATCCGAATGTCAAACTGTTGATTCTCGATGTATTTCCTACATTCGAACAAGATTATCGTCCTCTTTCGGGACTCGATAATTGTTTCCCAAGTTTGCATACATCCATCTCGGTTTCCATGGCTGTCATTGCTGTGAAGAGCCGCAATACATTTTGGAAAATCTTCGTGCCCTGCTCTGCGGCATTTATTATTTTCACAATCTTCTACCTAGGCATCCATTGGCTGTCAGATATGTGTGCAGGTGTCGTACTTGGCGTTGTCGCCGCGAGATTCGGGCTGCGTATCGCAGAAGGCCGTCTGGTCCTTGGCGAGCAAGCACTTCTCAAACCTCTCAAGAACAATGAATTGTAACCCGTCTCTTATAAAAAAGCCAAATAAAAAGCGAGAGCCTGATGAAGGTTCTCGCTTTTTTATTTTATTCCTTTGCTGCCGATTTCGAAATCGCATTAACGGCGGAACGGTCAAACGTCATTTTCGTTGCATCATTGACACGAAGTACACAAATGTCATCCGTGATATCCATAATCGTTCCGTGTAAACCACCAATCGTAACGACCTTATCCCCTTTTTTCAATCCACCAAGCATTTGATTGCGTGTTTTCTGTCTTTTCTGTTGTGGACGAATAAGTAAGAAGTAAAGAACAACAAACATAAGCACTAAAGGCCCGTATGTATACAAGTACCCAACTGCGCCAGTATTAGCTGCAGCATCTGCTGATAGTAACATAGGTATCCTCCTTTCTTAAAATCCTCTTTCATTATCATTCAGCCCATAAGAGGCAAAGAATTCATCGCGGAAATCAAGCAGTCGATCTTCCTGAATGGCTCCTCTGACATCACGCATGAGCTGTAGTAGAAAGTGAAGGTTATGAATCGTTGTCAATCGAATACCGAAGGTCTCATCCGCTTTAATTAAATGACGGATATACGCTCTGCTGTAATTCTTACACGTGTAGCAAGAACATTTGGGATCGAGCGGTCCAAAATCAGTGGCGTGCTTCGCATTGCGAATCACGAGTCGACCTTCGCTGGTCATGCATGTCCCGTTCCTTGCGATCCTTGTTGGCAATACACAGTCGAACATATCGATCCCACGGATAGCGCCTTCAATTAAGGCATCTGGAGATCCAACGCCCATCAAATAACGCGGTTTATTCGCAGGCATAAGTGGTGTTGTGTAATCCAACACTTCATACATCAGGTGCTTAGGCTCTCCAACACTCAGTCCACCAATAGCATACCCCGGGAAATCCATGGAAGTCAACTGCTCCGCACTTAGCCTCCGCAGATCCTCATGCATGCCTCCTTGGATAATGGCGAACAAGCCTTGATCTTCCGGTCTGCTATGACTTTTCAGACACCGCTCAGCCCAACGCGTCGTGCGTTCAAGGGATTTCTTCACATAATCATACTCGGCAGGGAAAGGGGGGCATTCATCGAAAGCCATCATGATATCAGATCCGAGAGCATTCTGTACCTCCATCGCTACTTCAGGGGAAAGAAACAGCTTGTCCCCATTCAAATGCGATTTGAACGTCACGCCTTCTTCTGTAATTTTTCGCATATTGCTCAGGCTGAAAACTTGAAATCCGCCGCTGTCTGTAAGGATCGGCCGATCCCAGTTCATGAACTTGTGCAATCCCCCTGCAGCTTTCACGATATCGTGACCAGGGCGAATGAACAAATGATACGTGTTGCTCAAAATAATTTGAGCGTCCATCGTTTTTAATTCCTCAGGACTCATCGTTTTGACCGTTGCTTGTGTGCCAACCGGCATAAATGCCGGTGTTTCAATGACTCCATGAGGCGTGTGAACCTTGCCTAAGCGGGCTCCGGACTGTTTGCATGTTTTGATCGGTTCATACGTTACTGCTGCTGCCAATACATCCACTTCCTATTCCTATTCTAAGCTTTCTCTTCATCTTGATTATTAATAAATGAACATCGCATCGCCAAAGCTAAAAAAGCGATATTGCTCCCGCACAGCTTCTTCGTACGCCTTCAAGACATGAGATTGCCCTGCAAGCGCGCTGATCAGCATCAACAAAGTTGATTTCGGCAAATGGAAATTGGTTAACAAGGCATCCACGACTCCGAACTGATATCCCGGATAAATAAAAATGCTCGTCCAGCCTTGGGAGGCTTCGATATGCAGCGGTTCTGTCCCCGTGCTTCCCGCTTGTTCACGACTCAGTCCTGCCGCCGTTTCCAACGTGCGTGCCGAGGTTGTCCCTACCGCTATGACTCGTCTGCCATTCGCTTTTGTTTCATTGATTAAAGCGGCTGTTTCCGGTGAAAGCACATAATATTCCGAATGCATTTGATGCTCTTCAATCGTATCGACCGAAACAGGACGGAAAGTTCCTAATCCGACGTGCAGAGTTACAAATGCAATTCGCACGCCCTTCGCTTGTAATTTGTCCAGATAGGCTTCTGTAAAATGCAGACCTGCTGTCGGGGCCGCAGATGACCCTTCATGCTTGGCATACACCGTCTGATAACGTTCTCGTTCAGAAAGCTGCTCCTTAATGTAGGGAGGAAGCGGCATCTCGCCCAATTGGTCGAGAATTTCGTTGAAAATGCCGGTATAGCTAAATTGAAGCACACGGGCCCCCATCTCGCCTTCTTCTACCACTTCCGCCGTTAAAAGCGGCTCCTCCGGATTGGCTGCATCCATATTCAGTCCAAAGACTGCTATCGCGCCTAGCTTCATGCGCTTTCCAGGCTTGACCAAAGCTTCCCAACGGTCGTCGCCCAGCGGCTTCAGAAGCAGAAGCTCCACTTTCGCTCCGGTGTCTTTCTTCGCACCAAAAAGCCGGGCTGGTATAACCCGTGTATCGTTCATCACGAGCAAATCCCCGGCTTCGATATAATCAATCAGCTGTTCAAAAGTTTGGTGATTCGTCTCACCAGTTTGTTTGTTAAGTGCCAGCAATCTGGACGCCGTACGATTCAGCAACGGCGTCTGGGCAATTAAATTTTCGGGTAGTTCAAAATCAAAAGATTGTACATCCATGAAGTAGTTTCATTCCTTAGTTATGGTAATTCCAGCGTAGTAGGACTGGAGAATTTTCTTATAATCATAGCCGAGCTCCGCATAACCTCTTGCCCCCCACTGGGACATGCCTAGCCCGTGGCCATAGCCTGTTCCTCGGAAAACAAATTGTTTGCCTGAACCTATTTGAACAACAGACGAAGATGTCGAGCTGCCTGGCGCCAGGCTGGGCTTAGACGATCCAGCTGTGCCGAGAGCTGTTAAATCTGACTTTTTCAAAGCGGTGGGGGCCGATTGTCCTGCGGATAAAACATAGATGGGCTCCGTCGCAGAACCGCTTGTTTCTGTCGCGGCTGCACCAGCAATGGCTAAGCCAGCCGCATTTGGCGTATTACCAGTATAACTGCCTGCTGGTTCAATTTCAAACCGAGTGCTGGGCAAACCGCCAAGCACCGTGCGTAGAGCATCCGGATAAGGAACTTTCACAACTGTGCCGTTCGCTTTCAGCTCGGTCACCCTGCCGGATGGGCCGCGTTTGGATATCTCTAATGTTTGCAAATCTCCCGTGATTGCAATCCCTGCTGCCGTTAATTTACCCTTGATATCACTGGCTGTATAAGGTCCTCGCGTCCAAGAAAATGCATTTGATTCTTTCTCTTGACCAATGACAAGCACCTTTTCATTCGTTGAAAGTTGATCAATTGAAGGGTTCGCCGCATTATCAACATAAGGTGCTAGCCGCACGTTAACATCTTTCTCTGTAGCCGTGTAATAAGAAGCCCCTTCTTTGGACTTCTGGCCGCTATCCTTGAGATACATCGAATGCACATAACCCGTTCGACCATCTGCCAGCTGAATGCGGTACCAAATAGCTTTCCCTTGCTCTGCACCTTCATCCGGACTAGGCACACTGCGCAAATAAGCAAGCGGATTCCCCCATACTTCAGAAGGATCAGCGGTCATTCCTCCAGCATTAGAGGAGAACACCGGTGAAATGAGTCCGTTTTTATCGCTGATGACTTCATCCTTCGTAGCATCCACTGCTTGATTCCCTGCAGGAAACTCCTTTTGAATACCATAATAAGCTTGATCAAGCGTGGTATCCGTTACTTGAGCAATCTCATACTTATTCCCTTGTTTAATCGCAAAAGTCCTTGCAGCGACTGCTTGTGCTTTCAAAGCTTCCACAGGCCAGCCAGCACTAAGCTCGGAGCCTAAAACACCGTATAAATAAGACTCCATGGCAACTTCGTTCACCAAGGCTAATTTATCATGATAAGTACTAATTTCCATATCTCCGCGATAACGGCGGTCTCCCCGCTCTTTCACCGTAATCCCGTCGCTTTTGGGATGAACCACCGTCTTCTGCTCGCCTGCGGCTGACGCATAATGCGGGATTGCAGCAGCGCCGTTCGATGAAGCTGTAACATCTGATCGAGCAATGATATAAGAGGACTTTGCGTTTACGGCTTGCAGCGGTACATTCGGAGCTGCTTTCAGCGCGGCTGTCTTCACCGCGTCAAGCTGCGCTGCCGTTGCTTCGCTGCCTACAAAAACGCTATAAGCCAGCGTTCCTGTCGCATCTTCCTGCACGGCTATTTCCGCTTGAACTCCGGCTTGTATGTATACACTCATTTGCTGCTGAGCTGCCGCTTCCGTCGCATAGCTCCCGGCACTTAAGTGCAGTGGACCTGTCAGAACAGGTGGAATCGACTTCGTTAGTGCTGCGACCGTCCCATCTTTCAATGCCTGCGCAGCTGTGCCCTCGGCCGCCTCCTTGGTAGGAAAGCTGCCGTAATACACTTGATAAACAGTTTTGCCTTGCTTCACTCGGCTTAATACATAGCCATCTGCCGTCATTGTAGCCAGCTTGGCATATAGCGCTTTGGCCGCCGTAAAATCCGTTGTCTCCAGCATCATGGCGCTATACTGCTCAATAGACATACGGATAGATGTATCCACGATGGATAACCAAGGCTTAACCACTGCATTCGCAGCAGCGCGAACACCAATTTCCATCCCACCCGTTCCGCCGGATAGCGTAACTACTGGTTCTACCAATTTATACTTCGTTGAATCTATCAGGAGAGCAACACGAATTTGATCCAAATGCTTTACTTCCGCTGCATGGGCAGGCGACTCCACTATTGGGAATGTTCCAAAAATCAAAGCGGCTGTAGTAATCACAGTCAACGTCTTAGGGGCGAGCAGCTTTTTTCTCCAATTCATTCGACAATAATTCCTTTCTTTCGAGGCATTCTATAACGTTAGACTCTAGTAAGCCGAAGAAGTTTTGTTTGATAGCGTCGTTTTTAGCAAAAAATGTCTGGGTACTCTTGGGAGAGGACCCGATATTTCTGCGAAAATGCTGGATTATGCAGTGTTGTTAGATCGGGGTTCACTGCTGCTGTGTGCGCGTTCTTCAGCGTTGCGGTGGGCATAGGGGCACCTTTAGCGCTGTGAAGTTGCGTTAACATGCAAGCTTTCTCGCTTTGCGAGTTGTACCTCGAGACAGCCTTTTTGGCAGGTTCAGGAGCGGTTTACTGCTTCTCTGCCTCTGAGACTGCTTTTTCGGCTGGCTCGGATCAGCTTTTGCGCAGTTTTGCCTCTTTTTCCGCTCGAGACTGCCTTTTCGGCAGGCTCAGGAGCGGTTCACTGCTTCTCTACCCCTGAGACAGCTTTTTTCGCAGGCTCATCACATCTTTTGCGCAGGTTTGCTTCTTTTCCCGCTCGAGACTGCCTTTTCGGCAGGCTCAGCGGCGGTTCACTGCTTCTCTACCCCTGAGACAGCTTTTTTCGCAGGCTCAGATCAGTTTTTGCGCAGGTTTGCTTCTTTTTCCGCTCGAGACTGCCTTTTCGGCAGGCTCAGCGGCGGTTCACTGCTTCTCTACCCCTAAGACAGCTTTTTTCGCAGGCTCATCACATCTTTTGCGCAGGTTTGCTTCTTTTCTCGCTCGAGCCTGCCTTTTCGGCAGGCTCATCGCCGTATAAGTTCACTGTTTACGACCGTTTCACGTAACTTCAAACAAAAAAATCTTTCACCCCCGCCATTCGGCTGAGGCAAAAGATTTCCCTTACTTCTGATCCGGCACTGGCAAGCCCAGATGATGATAGGCTAGCGGTGTGACGATGCGGCCGCGCGGTGTTCGCTGCAAAAAACCAATCTGCAGCAGATAAGGCTCATACACATCCTCGATCGTTTGACTCTCTTCACCGATGGTAGCGGCAATTGTTTCCAGACCGACAGGACCGCCCTGGAAGCTCTGAATGATCGCTCGCAGCATTTTGTGATCAATCTCATCCAGACCAAGGTCATCGACTTGAATGAGCTTCAGCGCCTCTCTGGCGATGTCTAGCGTGATGATGCCATCGCCTTTGACCTGCGCGAAATCGCGAACCCGCTTCAGCAAGCGGTTAGCGATTCGCGGTGTCCCGCGAGAGCGCATCCCGATCTCGCGCGCAGCTTCGCCGACGATGCCAACCTGCAGGATGTCGGCTGTGCGGCTGACGATGTAGGTGAGCTCCTCCACCGTGTAAAACTCCAGCCGACTGACGACCCCGAAGCGGTCGCGCAGCGGCGCAGACAGCAATCCGACGCGCGTCGTCGCGCCGATCAGCGTGAACGGCGGCAAGTCCAGCCGCACGGAGCGTGCGCTCGGTCCCTTGCCGATGATAATGTCAAGGGCAAAGTCCTCCATCGCCGGGTATAGAACCTCTTCCACCGTACGGTGGAGACGGTGAATCTCGTCGATGAAAAGCACGTCGCCCTCCTGCAAATTCGTCAGGATGGCAGCAAGATCGCCCGGCCGCTCAATCGCTGGGCCGGAGGTCGTTCTGATACTCACGCCAAGTTCATTGGCGATGATGTTGGACAACGTGGTTTTGCCTAAGCCAGGCGGACCGTACAGCAGCACATGATCAAGTGCTTCTTTACGCATCTTGGCGGCTTCAATATAAATCTTAAGGTTCTCCTTCGCCTGCTTCTGGCCGATATATTCGGCCAAATAACGAGGACGCAGGCTATATTCAATGACATTGTCCTCCATCATCAAATTAGCCGATATAATCCGGTCATTGTCCATCGTGATCCTCCTAAGAGCTTTCCCTAAGGAAAGCTGACTTCGTAAACCTAAGCAGCCATCTACTTTAACTCTGCAAGCCACATTCATTTGCTTTTATCTCATAAGCCATTTTCACTTGCTTTTATCTCACAAACCTGAGCTACCGCATGTATAGCCCTTACCCTTATGTATACTATGAATTCTATGATTCCATAACGTTCATCACTTCTACTGCATCGAATACAAAGCTTGCAAAGCAAGCTTCACTAACACATCCACCGAATCTCCCGGATTCGTTTTGGGCTTCACTTGCAGCCAAGCACGGTCAGTCTCTGCTTCGGTATACCCCAGCGTCATCAATGCTTCCTTCGCTTCGCTCCAGATGTGGCCGCCTTCAGTAAGCTGCGCCGAACCAACCACGCTCAAAGCGACAGCCGCCTCCGGACTGGAGAAGCTGACAGAACCTAATTTGTCCTTCAAGTCCAAAATAATCCGCTGAGCCGTTTTTTTGCCGATACCCGGAAGCTTCGTCAAAAAGGCTAAATTCTCCTGGCTAATCGCCAAAATAACAGCCTCCGGCCTACCGCCCGCTGCCAGAATCCCGAGAGCTACCTTAGGTCCAATGCCCGTCACATCGAGCAGCAAACGAAACAGAGACTGCTCATCCCGTGAGATAAAGCCGAACAGCAGGTGAGCATCCTCACGCACATGGTAATGAATGAACATGGTCACATCTTCATCTTCCTTATGAGACAAGGCATACGGATTCGGACAAAAAACACGGTAACCTACACCGTTTACATCCAAAACGGCATAGTCGCTTTCGCGAAAGGCAACTTTCCCTCTTAAGAAATCTATCATCGTTTCCTGACCTCATTTATCCTAGATTGCAAAGCAGATGAGTGTGCATGGCAAATAGCAATCGCAAGCGCATCGGCCACATCATCCGGTTTGGGTATTTGCGAAAGTTTAAGCAAGATCTTGACCATTTCCTGAACTTGACGCTTCTCGGCATTTCCATAGCCAACAACCGCTTGTTTCACTTGAAGAGGCGTATATTCAGCAATCGGCAGACCGGCTTGAACACCCGCAAGAATCATCACACCTCGCGCTTGCCCTACCGTGAAAGCCGTTGTTACATTTCGATTAAAAAATAATTTCTCGATCGACATCGCGTCCGGTTTATACTTCTCTATTAATTGTACCGTAGCATCATAGACATCTTTGAGCCGGATGCCGGGGTCCGTATGTGCCTCTGTCTGAATAGAACCATATTGCACAGGGACGAGCTTGCTGCCAATCTTATCAATAAAGCCAAAACCTACGATCGCGATCCCCGGATCAATCCCCAGAATACGCACAGCATTTCTCTCCCATCTAAAAAAAGCGAACATATGTAGTCATTTCACATTATAGCAGATAACAAAAAAAAGAGATAGACTCGGGAATCCCCTCATCTACCTCTTCTTCATTATTCCCATTTATGGCCTTGTCATCGCCCGCTCCGTCTCTTCAACGGCATAATCACTGAAGGTGGATAATACGCTATTATACTCCTCCATATCCGACACTCGAATGCCATTGTGCAATTGCTCCACCGTATCACGCGGCAAACTGCTTTCCAGATGCTTAATATTCAACTGAAAAAAGGTGCGAATCACATTATCTTTGGCTGGTGTTCCATTAAAAAGGGAGAGATTGCTGCTGCCATCGATACCGAATACCGCGTTTTCTTTGCAAGCCGGTGATAAATCATCAATATTTTCGGTAAATGTTACCTCTCCGTTCGTGCTTAAGCTCAACAGCCAATCTGGATGCTTAGTCTGCAAATTGAGCAATTGTTCCGACGTTTGCAGTCCTAGCTGGCTGCGTTCCTCTCCGCAAACATAGGACTTAAGCAAGTAGCTTTCACGGCTATCCGTTATCCGTTTGAGCGTTTCTGTCGCCGTTTTCAACCGTTCATCATCTTCAGGTGTTAGCTGCGCCATGGTTGATTGAACTGCTCTCTCAGAGCGCTCAGCTTTACTTAAATAACCGTCTGAAGCAAATAATAGCCAACCCGCCGCTCCGACAAGAAAGAACATCCCTAACGTCAACAAACTGCGTTTGCGCCGCAGCTTTCTTTTCCAATGCTTCAAAAAGCGTTGCACATTCACTGATATCCCCTTCTCTTCTCGTTTTTCCGTATTGTTTCCATTTGCATCAAACGCTATACATCATTTACCATAGAGAGAACGAATGAAAACAATCAAGACGGACGGTGATGCCCTGAATGAAAGGTAGAAAACGGATTAAACGCACAACGCTCCTCATGATTGGAGTCGTCTTGTTGTGGGGGTCAGTAGCCATTTGGAACGAAATTAATAAAACCAGGTCAACAGGGGTTCCACCACGTTCAACTTCAGCCGCACATCCCTCGCCAACTCAAAAAAGTAACCAAACCTCCATAAATTCGATTACGAATGGGTATAAAATGAGCTCGCCATAGGTTAAAATTTGACTGTAGCCACAGAAGTGATATAGTCAGAAGTAGATGAATTAATCTCATACTTATTCAGGAACAACGATATATATGGAACAAGACTAAATCACAAAAGTTCATCTTAAAAATGCAAGTTTTTCTAGCGAAAAACGCTTTGCTTTTGTTAAAGAAGACAGTTTTCTTATGAAAACTCTTAAGGGAGGGAAAACATCATGAATGTGGCAGAACTTCAATTAATTCAATTATCCAGACGAGGCGACCGCAATGCTTTCGTGGAGTTAGTCGAGCTATACCGCAACAAAATTCAGAAGCTTGCTTTTCGCATGCTGCACAACAGACCGGATTCGGAGGACATCGTCCAAGAAACCTTCATCCGTGTCTATCTGAACTTAAATCATTATGATGAGAGCCAGAACTTCTCTACATGGATTTATCGGATTGGGAAAAATGTTGCTATTGACCTGCTCCGCAAAAAGAGACCCGTCCAATCCTTGGATGCGGAACTGAACGATCATGACGATGACTATAGCTACTACAGCAAGCTGGCAAGTCAAGATCAATCGCCTGAGCACGCCGTACTCCAAACAGAGATTCGAGATCACATGCATACATCCATTAATAAATTAGCGGACAAATATAAAAGTGTGATTACCCTCTACTACATGGAGGAGCTCTCACTTCAAGAAATTAGCTCTAAGCTGAACTTACCCATCACAACCGTGAAAACCCGCTTGCACCGCGGACGTGAGCTGCTTCGCAAAAAATGGGGAATGAATTTCGTTGTTGGCTTAATGGTCTTTTTTACAATCGGCATGATCGCCTAACATACATGAAGAAGCCTCCTATTCCACACAAGCTCGAGTGGTTTAGAAGGCTTCTTTTTCATGTTCAGAAGTTGATCCAAGGTCCGGCCGGTTTGGATTCCTGCTTTTCATCTGCTCTCTGCTGACGTTTTAAGAACGAATTTAAGGCGGATGAACCGGACAATCTTACTTTTTTGGTTGAGCGATGGGTTTTGGACTTGGTCGGCTTATCGCTGCGAATGTCAATTTCAACGATTTCATCTGTATTTGTTTCTTTGGCCAGCTCATGAGTATGAACTTGCGGCATCATCGGCGACTCATAAGGAGCCTCATAGTGGGCACCGGCATACGGGATGCCGTAGGGCGCCTGCTGGTAGCCATCAAAGGAATGATGATGAAGATGCCCAGCTGCCGGATAATCACCAAAAGATTGATGATGATGTCCAGCCTGCGGATAATCACCAAAAGATTGATGATGGTGTCCTGCCTGTGGATAATCACCATAAGGATGTTGTACGCCTTGCTGCATGTCGTAAGGCGATGCCGGCGGATACAGACCTGGAATCGTAGGGGATCCCTGTTGGTAGCCATCCCATGGCGTTCCGACGGAGCCTGTTGGATAACCCGCCGGAATTGTCGACCACGGTTGTTCCATCATCGAAGGACCTCCGCAGCCGCAGCCCTCTTCGCTTGCCGGATACGTCATTTGCGGTTGATTGCTGTAAGAAGCCTGTTCCCATGGCGGTTGTTGATATGCCGAAAATGCGGGATATGTGGACGCCTCAGGTTGCTGGGCAAATACGGGATACGTGGACGCCTCAGGCTGCTCGGATTCCGGGTAGACCGATACCTCCGTCGCAGAGATGTGAAATTGCTTAAACGGATGAACGGCTTTCTCATGCTGTTCCGGCATTTCAAAAACCTCAGGCTCTGGAGCAGGCATAATAGAAGATGGCTCCATCTGCGAAGATAGGATAGGTTGCGGAATAATGGGGGCAGGCTCTGGAGCAGGCGTTGGGACCGGAACAGGCGCTTCAGCAATGGGCATAACTGGCTGTTGATTCATATCAACAGGCGTCCAAGGCTGCTCAGCCGGCATTTGTTCAAATGGCATCGTCGAAGGTTTTGAAGAGGGAACTGGAGTGGTTGCTGCTTGACCCTGACTGCCTTCATGCTCGTGATGCTGGAATTTGGGAACATACACAACTTCCCCAGTCATAAGTACATTGGGATTCTTCAGCTGCGGATTCGCTTGAATCATCGCATGAAGCGGTACATCCCAAGCTTTTCCAAGCTTCCATAAGCTATCGCCCTGTACGACAACGTGTTTGTACGCATATTCCGCAGGCGGCTCAAAGTGACTCGGTTTCGAAGGAATCTTCACCTTCATTCCGATGTCAAGATGATTCGGGTCTGCCAGCTGTGGATTGAGTGCGATAATCTGGTCCAGCGTAGTCTGGTATTTTTTTGCAAGCTCGTACAGGGAGTCTCCCTTTTTGACAATATGGATTTTCAACACCATACCTCCTTCGAATGTTCGTCAGAAAACATGCTGCATAAGCCTTATGCTTATTCACAATGATATTACAGTTTATGCACGTTCCTAGGCTTTTGCCCCTTTTGGGACAAAAAAATTCCCTCGCGTCATCAACGCCAGGGAATCGCTTGTTCAACTTGTATAAGAATAGCTCGGATAACAACCCAAAATTCGAACCTGACAACCTATCGCCTCAATTTCTTGAATCGCAGCTGGCAGAAGCACAGAATCCAAGGACCCGGCTATGTCGATATAAAAGTAATAATTTCCTAATTTCTTCTTCGTCGGCTTGGATTCAATTTTAGAGAGATTGATCCGCCGCCAAGCAAACGCAGACAGTACTTGATGCAGGGCACCTGGATAGTCTTCAGGCAGCGTAACCAGAATAGTTGTCTTCATGTCACCCGAAGATTTCAGCTCAGAAGCCTCATTGCCCACCAGCAAGAAGCGAGTCATATTGTCTTTGTGATCCTGTATTTCCCTCTCCAGCATGGGAACGCCATAGTTCTCCGAAGCGATGGCCGTTCCGATAGCGGCTACGGTTGGATCCTGCAGTTCAGATACAAGACGAACCCCTTCTGCGGTAGAGCTCACTTGTTCGAACTCCGCTCCGCTCAAATACTTTTTCATGAACCGGCTGCACTGTGCAGGCACGACATGATGGGATAGTACCTTGCGGATATGCTGGTACGGGTTCGCACCTTCCGACTGAACGTCTGACTTGGGAAATCCGATTAGATTCATATCAATTGGAAAAACCCATTCAGCTCGTATCGGCAGATTGACCTCATGTACGAGCCAGTCGACATGCAAATGTACGGAGCCTTCCAAGGTGTTCTCAATCGGAATAACGCTAAGATCCGTTTCTCCCGATACCGTCGCATTGAATACTTCGGATATCAGCTTATAGGAAACATAGATAAAATCCTCTTTCAAAAAATGGCGAGTAGCTTCTTCCGAAAAGGTGCTCGGACCCAGAATCGCAACTTTCTTCATACAAGGACCCCGCCTTCTACCAGAGATTGCAGATCTCCGTCATTCTCTTGAAGCAGGGTTATCGTCACACCTTCTTGACTCGGCCTCAACCAGAGCGTTTCGGCCTCTATGCCTTCCTTCGCCAGTGTATCCTTCAAGAAAGCCTCCAGTTCGGCCTTCTGTCCGCTTCGTGCGTCCACAAGGGCAAGCATCGTTGGTCCCGCACCGCTGAGAGCGACGCCAAGTGCGCCATGATGCTCGGCTTGCTCCAACAAGGTCTTCATGCCCGGAATGAGCTCAGCGCGATATGGCTGATGCAGTGCGTCCTTCATGGCATGACGGATCATCCCTAGGTTGCCTGTACTTAGCGCAGCTACAAGCAGTGAGGAATGGCTAAGGTTGTACACCGCATCCTTCATAGAAACTTGCTTAGGCATCACGCCTCTCGCCTTCTCCGTAGACAGTTGGAAGGCAGGTATGGCTACCAGCACTTCCAAGTTCACGTCTGGCTCTATCCGAATAGACTCGGCTCGCTCACCGTCCCAGAATGCCACCACGATGCCGCCATATAAGCTTGCCCCTACGTTATCAGGGTGCTTCTCCAGACGGCTCGCAATTTGAAACAGCTCATAAGGCGTGAGCTTATTCCCAATCAGTGCATTGGCGCCTGCCAATGCCCCGATAATAGCGGAGGCGCTGCTGCCTAAACCACGCGTCAAGGGGATATCGCTGTACATCGCAATTTCAAGCTCCGGATAAACGACGCCCGCTTCTTGGAAGACCATTTGAGCGACTTTATATATGAGATTAGACTTGTCCGTTGGAATGCCATTCATCTGATCGCCAAGCAGTTGAATGGTCGTTTGATCCGAGATGGCCATGTCGATCCAAGCATAGAGATTCAGGGCCATCCCCAGGGAGTCAAAGCCAGGACCTAAGTTTGCCGTACTTGCCGGCACCTTCACTCTTACCTTTTGCACTGACTGATAACTCATTTCGAAATTGCGCCTCTTTTCCATAATTTAGCCTGAACGGATAGGAATTAGCCTTCTACGCGGTAGACGCTTTTGATAGCATGAATAACGTCCATAGAATCGAACTGTTTCAGTACATTTTTCATACTGGCTTGGTTCGCATCGTGGGTAATGATAATAATTTCAGCCTTCGGATTGCTTTGATTCGGATGTTGGAAGACTGATTCCAAGCTGACTTCATGGTGAGCAAAAATTTGGGTAATTTGCGCCAGTACACCCGCTTTATCTTCAACATGCAGAAGAATAAAGTTTTTGGAAGCAATTTGTTCGTCCGTTTTCAGCTTCTTCTCTTTGTAAGGCGCGAGTACGGTACGTCCATTGATACCCAGCTTCAAATTCCGTACAACAGCGACCAAATCAGCTACAACTGATGTAGCCGTTGGCAGTTCACCCGCTCCAGCACCGTAGAACATCGTTTCGCCAACAGCTTCTCCAGTGACATATACCGCATTGAAAACGCCATTAACCGAAGCAAGCGGATGCGAGCTTTTGACCATTGTCGGCTGCACGCTTACGGAGATGTGTCCATCATGGTTTTCGGCAATACCAAGCAGTTTCACTTCATAGCCTAATTTTTTACCGTATTGGATATCCTCTTTCGTAACTTTCGAAATACCTTTTGCTTCTACGTCACTTAAGGCAACATTAGCATGGAATCCGAGCGTAGAAAGAATCGTCATTTTGCGGGCAGCATCCAAGCCTTCAACGTCGGAAGTCGGATCAGCCTCTGCATAGCCAAGCTCCTGCGCTTCTTTTAAAACGTCTGCATAAGCCGCGCCTTCTTGACTCATTTTTGTCAAAATGTAATTTGTCGTTCCGTTCACAATCCCCATGATCTTCGTGATTCTGTCTGAAGAGAAGCCTTCAACAAGTGCACGAATGATCGGAATACCGCCAGCCACGCTCGCTTCATAGAATACGTCGCAGCCATGCTCCGCCGCTTTGGCCAAAATTTCTGCGCCATGCATCGCCATAAGATCCTTATTGGCTGTTACAACGTGCTTGCCATTGCCTAAGGCCGTTAGGATATGCTCTTTCGTTGAAGACACTCCGCCCATAACCTCAATCACAATATCAATCTCGCTATCGCCGATTACGTCCCATACATTTTCTGTCAGCTTATCGGCATCTACACTGATGTTGCGCAGCTTTGATTTATCTTGTACTAAAATTTTGGCAATTTCAATCGCGGAACCGGTTTGGCGCTGCAAATCCTCCTGGTGCTTTTCGATAATACGCACGACACCTGTTCCTACTGTTCCTAATCCAAGCAATCCAACCTTGACTGGTTTCATTTCATTTACCTCCCGTTTCATGTAGCTTGATCAACTTCCTTGACCGATAATCATCGCGCGCTTGACTCCATCCTGTGCCTGAAGTCGATCTAGAATCTGACGAATCTCTTCCCCTAGGGAAGTGGTTTCAACCGAGATGACGACATTGGCCATACCTTGCAATGGAATCGTCTGATGGATCGTAAGAACATTCCCATCCAGTTCAGCAATAAGCGCCAATACGCGTGACAAAATTCCTGAGCGATGCTCTAAATCCATGGATATTGTAATAATTCGTTCTCTTTCCAGCTTGCTGAGAGGATGGATGCCATCCTTATACTTATAGAAAGCGCTGCGGCTGAGCCCTACTTGTTCAACAGCCTCGTGAATCGTCTTTACTTCGCCTCTTGCCAGCAATTCTTTCGCCTGCGCCGTCTTGAGTACACCTTCCGGCAATATATCTTCCCGGACTAAGTAGTACCTCTCAGGACCGGTATGCTTAATCGTCTGCAAAAACTCTTTGCTTTCCGGCACTGGTCTACCGTCCTCTCTAGAAAGACTATTGTTTCTCTATAGAGGACATTATATCGAATCAAGCTGACAGATGCAATAGGCATCTCTCATCTACTCTTGCATTCTTTGCAGCCTTGATCTTACCTATGATAAGCTGAGATTACTAGATAAGAAGGGACTCTTTCCATGATTACATTTCGAATGCTATCTACAGCACTGCTCTGGAACAGCCAGAACGAACTCTTGATGATGAAACGTTCCTTAACACGCACGCTCTCTCCCGGTGTTTGGGCAGCAGTCGGCGGCCACTTGGAACCCGATGAGCTCAATAATCCGCGCGCGGCCTGTTTACGAGAAATATACGAAGAAACCGGCATCGAACATGATGAAATAGAAGGACTGCAATTACAGTATGTCTTACTTCGTTTAAATGGACAAGAAGTTCGCCAGCAATTTTTCTATATCGGCAAAATGGATGTCAATCCGCGCATTGTCACCAATGAAGGCGATCTGCATTGGATTCCCAAAGAACAAGTACTCGATCGCCCAATCCCTTATATTTTCCGCTGTTTGCTTGAACACTATTTCCAGGTTGGTCTTACGCCGCACCCATGGATCGGTTCAGCCGGCGTCATCGCAGGCACAGAGGAGCCTACCGTACATTGGAATCCTCTCATAGACCCGAAGCAGCTCTGACGCCTCGCATCTATGTCTTATAACACAAAAAAACCTTAAGCCCACAGAAGTGGAACTTAAGGTTTTTGGGTTGGTCGCCTAGAGTGCGCTTCCGCCAAACAAGAAGCGATATTCCCAATGCCGATTAGCAATGGAGTCAATACGCACTCCGCCGCTTTCTTTGGAGTAAGTGGACAAGATTTGACCATCGCCCAAGTAAATAGCTACATGGGTTATCGTCTGCGTTGATTTATTGATTCCCTTGTAGTTGGATGCGCTTGTCCCTTTGTAAGACATGAAGAACATGAGATCCCCTGGCTTGAGATCGTGCCAGTCTGTTTTGGCATGTCCCAGAGATTTCACATAACTCCCTTGTCCTCTAGAGTCGCTTGGCAGTTTCAAGCCAATGCCATCCAGGAAGGCTTGACGAACAAAGTCGGAGCAATCAAAAGTCGCTGTATTGTCACGGCTTGACCCATATTCATAGGGTGTGCCCAAATATTTCTTTCCGGCTGCAATAATTTTTTGAACCTTTGTAGATGTTGAGTCGCTCCCGCTTCCACCTTGGTTTCCACCGCTATTGGATCCGCCTGATGAGCTATCTCCAGAAGTTTGTATGTATTTGGAACTCGTGCTTATGTACCCTTCACGTCCGTCGGAAGCTTTTACTTTATACCACCAACTGTTTACTTTGGTCAAAATGGTAACTTTCTCTCCCTGCTTCAGGTATCGAATCCGCGCCGAATTCTCATCTGCACTTTGTCTCAAGCTGACACTGCTTATAATCTGAGCAGTTGCTGCTGTTGCTGCTGAAGCTTGCTGCGGCATCGGTATCGTAATCGCCCCAAAAATAAGGGTGGGTAAGAGCGCAAGAGTCAATAGTTGTTTTTTCATGTTGTTAGCCTCCCTAGCTTTTCGCTTTAGCTTATTTACCTCAATATACGGTTCGTAAGCACAGGCCAATTTAAGGGGATAGCCGCAACATAATTCAAAAAAAGACCCTGCCTTCGCCTGATTGCCAGGCAGAAAGGTAGGATCTTTATCCGATTTTTGTGGAAGAGTCATTCCCATTAGAAACGTCTTTTCGGGTAAAACGATGGCTTTGGTCGATCCATTTTTGCATGACTTTATGGGCTTCTCTCCTCTGCAGCAGAGACTCCGCCAATTGAAAGCCTTCCTCATAGCTGCCAACCTTATCAAACCAAGTCAACCGCAAGCCCGTATTGAAAATAACATGATCCCGCTCGCGCCGCAATTCCTCGGAATTATCCCCCGCAATGATCCGCTGCACGATGGAAACCTGATCCTCTTTGCTTATCGGCAGCAAGGGTTCGCTCCGAAAACCGAATTTCTGCGGTTCCACCACGCGTGATTCATCACCCCATGGAGTAACAATCCGAATCGTGCTGTTTTGGTAAATAGGCAAATCCTCGGAACCTTCAATGCCATTGACAATATATACATTTTGCAAGCCTGAGCTCATCGAAATAGGAATCAATGACTCCATCGTTTTCCGCTGGTTCACCCCAATGATCATATTCATCGAGTGTACCGGATTCATCACTTTCTCTACGATGTTCATAACGGTGCGCATGCCAATTTGCTCACGTACCTGCTTCAGTTTTCCTAAAGGCGGGCAGAGCTGCTCCGTATGCAGAAATCCAATGTGCAGATGGACTAACATCGTCTCCCAAGCTTTAACGGTTACGTCCAATTCTACGCCCAAACCTTCCAGCAGCTCTTTCATCGCCGTTCCTTGCTTCGCAGGCAGCGAGTCTCCGCCATGCAGAATCTGTGAGAAACCCACAGAGGCCAGCAATAAACTGACAGGAAGTGTAATCGGGAATAAATGCCGCCCCTCCGCAGGTCCAGCGCAGTTGAGTGAATCGGCTAAAGGATGGTAATTCAAGGAATAGCTGCGGAAAACATCCACGAACGCCCTCATCTCTTCATCAGCTTCTCCCTTCATACACAGCGCCATTAAAAAAGCGGCACATTGCGCATCCGTTGAATGTCCACCGGCCATCTCATGAGCTGCTTCAACCGCCTCTTCATAAGAAAGATCTCGTGAGCCTTGCTGACCTGACCCTATCGCTTGAATCCATCTTTTCATCGTCACTCCTCCTCCCTGCTTGAAGTCATTCAATTTAATGTTACATTAACTTACATATATAAAGCAATTATCAAGAAAATCGTAAACCTTTTCTAAAAACATGTCAAGTTTTATAACATATAATGCGCGTTTAACGCAAAAAAACACTCACCCTGTGCAAGGATAAGTGTTTTGTGAGTTTACTGCTTCTCATCAAATTCAAAATCAAAGTCGCCAATTTGGATCGTTTGACCATGAACGGCTCCACGCGTACGCAATTCCTGATCGATTCCCATATTCCGCAAAATCCGGGCAAACCGGGCAACGCCATCCTGTGTACTGAAATTTGTTCGCTTGATGAGCTTCTCAATCGAAGGACTTTCGATCACGAATACATCATTGTCACGACGAATCGTATAGTCATTCTCCTCGCGTTTCTCGAAGCGATATACTTTACGTTCTTCTTTTTGAGCTACACCCTCAACCTCTGGTGCATTCGGAATGCTTTCTACAATATCCGAAATCTTGTAGAGCAGCTCCTGAATACCGCCTCGCGTCAAAGCCGAAATCGCATAAACCTCTACTTCCTTGCCATCCGCAGCCAACTGCTCCTTAAACAAGGTCAAATTGTCCTCGGAATCCGGCATGTCCATTTTGTTCGCAACAACGATCTGCGGACGCTGCTCCAGCTTCGCATTATAGAGCTTGATTTCCTCGTTGATTTTGAGGAAATCCTCGTAAGGGTCGCGACCGTCCGCAGCGGACATGTCCACGACATGGACAATCACTCGCGTCCGTTCAACGTGACGCAGGAATTCATGGCCGAGCCCCACGCCTTCATGGGCTCCTTCGATCAGACCTGGAAGGTCCGCCATCACGAAGCTGCGTCCGTCGCCCACATCCACAACCCCGAGGTTCGGAGTCAGTGTTGTAAAATGGTACGCGGCAATCTTCGGCTTCGCGGCAGAGACAACCGACAATAGCGTCGATTTCCCAACGCTAGGGAAACCCACTAAGCCGACGTCAGCCATCACCTTCATCTCTAGGACAACCCAGCGTTCCACGCCTTCTTCGCCATTCTCGGCGATCTCAGGGGCTGTAACGCGCGCGGTTGCGAACCGTGTGTTGCCTCGACCGCCTCGGCCACCCTTCGCAACAACAACTTCTTGTCCGTGACGCGTCAAATCAGCGATGACTTCCTGCGAATCATCATCAATGATCGTAGTCCCTGGCGGGATGCGTACAACCATATCTTCTGCGTTAGCGCCATGCATCGACTTATTGCGGCCTTTCTCGCCGCGATCCGCTTTAAAGTGCTTCTGATAACGGAAATCCATCAAGGTACGAAGGCCTTCATCTACACGGAATACCACATCTCCGCCATTCCCGCCATCACCGCCGGCAGGACCGCCTTCCGGTACATACTTCTCGCGTCGGAAAGCAACCAAGCCATCGCCGCCGTCGCCGCCTTTTACAAAAATCTTCGCTTTATCTACAAACATTTCTACACCTCAACTAAGGAGAGACTTTGACCTTGAGCCAAAGATCCCTTTATTTATGTATGAAAAGGCAACCGCAACGTCACAGCCACTTCTTCCTCTTGCCAATCATTGTGCTCTAGCGTAAACGAATGGACATTCGAACGCAAGCGCTCATTCAAAGCTTTCTCAAGTTGCTCCCGATGATAGGGGCCTTGATATACAAAATCAAGCAGTAAGCTATCTTCTTGAACATCGAGTTCTAAGCTAAGTGTCCCACTTTCGCCATCACCTGTAGCTGCATGCTGCTGGACACATTCCACTGTTTGCCGTACCACTCTTTCGATCAGTCCGCTTGGCAAAGGGAGCTCAGCCAGATTCATTTCCTGATCTAGTTCAACCACGAACTCGAGTGACTTCGATTCGACTCGGAACAGCAACAAGAAAGCAATAAACGAGGGGAGACCTAACTTGGAGAGATTACTTTCCTGCTGCATATTCATTTTTATTTTTTCCATATAAGGCTGTAAATTATCAAACTTCTTCAGTTGAATGTAACCAAATAAAATCTGAGTGTCGTTCATCCAGTCATGTCTAAGGCGATTCATCACCTGAATTAGCTTCTTCTGACTCGTGTGTTCCTGTTCGTGAAGGATTTGAGTCCACTTTTCTTCTACTCTGCTTGTTTCCAGTTTAAAAGCTGTATAGCCACATACCACAACAATGATGACCACCGCGCCTCTGACAATCCAGGATTCCACAAACATCATCCCTGTTAGTCCGAGGAGCACAAACGCTAATAAATAAACCTGGGCGCTGCCTGCTCGCTTCATTCCCCGTTCGCTCCGTTCTCCCTGCTTTGTAAACGTTCATCCAGTATATCATGATGTACCAGCAAACTTCACCAAACAAATGAGAAAACCTCCGCCCTCGGCCATCAGAAAGCGTGACCGCGTTTAGAGGTTTGTTTCGTTCTAGGAAAAAAATCCCTGAGCGAACTCAGGCTCGCCAGGGATTCATATTACGCTTCTACTGCTGCAGCCACAGGAGCTACATCAACTGGGTATACGCTCACTTTTTTGCGATCGCGGCCCCAACGCTCGAATTTCACTACGCCTTGTACCAAAGCGAAAAGTGTATCATCCGAACCAATGCCTACGTTTGTTCCTGGGTGAATTTTCGTACCGCGTTGGCGATAGAGAATGCTGCCCGCAGTAACCGTTTGACCGTCAGCACGTTTAGCGCCAAGGCGCTTGGAATGCGAGTCACGTCCGTTCTTTGTGGAACCTACTCCCTTTTTGGAAGCGAATAACTGGAGATCCAATTTCAACATGGTGTTTATCCTCCTTTGTGATAGATTGTTTCAATCGTTATATAGTCACCGTAGTTTTGTTCAATCGTTTGAAGCATAACGACCATCGATTCCAGAATCAACTGAACTTGGTTCCACGTTTCCACCATGTCCCGCGTGCTCTCCGGGATTGTAACATCCAGAAGGCCTCGTTCCATTTCGTGAATAGGAATCACACCGGTTAAAGATTCTATAGAATTAAAGGTACCAACGGAAACCGCCGATACTGCAGCACAGACTAAGTCTTTGCCGGGTACGTCATACTCAGCATGGCCTGCCACTACATAAGATAAGATCTGAGGCGAATCCGGTTCAAGACGCTTTATGGTCACGTAGATCATAAGTCAGCCTATTACGCTTGGATTTTCTCAACAACTACTCTTGTGTACGGTTGACGATGACCTTGCTTTTTGTGATAGTTCTTTTTCGGTTTGTACTTATAAACGATGACTTTAGCGCCTTTGCCGTGTTTCTCCACTTTCGCGGAAACTGAAGCACCAGCTACCAATGGAGCACCTACTACTAAGCCACTCTCTTTGGAAACCAGGAACACACGATCAAAAGAAACAACTTCACCTTCAGCAGCGTTCAATTTCTCGATGTATAGAACATCGCCCTCTTGAACTTTGTACTGTTTACCACCTGTTTCAATAATTGCGTACATTTTCATTACCTCCTCATGTCTCAGACTCGCCTTGTCCAGGTGACGGTTAGGATGAAACATCCGATGCCGTGCTTAGACCCGATTCGTGCGGTTACAGCATGCCTAAACAACACACTCCGAGTATTATATCACAGAAACATTTTGATATGCAATTCTTTTATTTGCGCTTGCGCGTCATTTCGAGAAGCCCAAGTCTTGTCCAGCCAACAATAATCGTTTTGGAGCGGTCCTTGCGCACGGCTTGCGAGATATTCTCCATGACTGCCGCGCGATTCATTTCGGAAATCATATCTATGAAATCTACAATAATAATGCCCCTGATATTTCGCAGCCGCAGAAGCCTTGGAATCTCACTCGCTGCTTCCCGATTAATATCCGTGACCGTCTGTTCTAAATTAATGGATCCGGTATATCTGCCCGTATTAACGTCAATGACCGTTAATGCTTCGGTTTGATCAATAATCAAATAACCCCCGCTAGGCAGCCAAATTTTCCGTCGGAAACTAATATTCAATTCATCAGTGACTCCGAATTGATCGAACAAGGGAATCTTGCGGTCATAATAGGCAACTCGTCCGCGCCAGCTCGGATGCTGCCTGCGCAGCAGCTGACGCATCTCTTCATACACCTTGGCATCGTTCAGCCAAACTTCGTTTACGTCATCCGAGATGACATCTCGCGTTAATCTTGGCAGCAAATCCAAATCCTGATACAGCTGCGCCGGCGCGTGCACGCCTTCAACTTTGGCTACAATCGCCTGCCATAAATCTCGTAAATTTTGCAAGTCATCACGAATGGATTCTTCACTCTGTCCAATCGCGCCCGTCCGCAGAATAACACCTTCTCCGGGAAGTAAATTGCCCTCTGCAAGCTGTTTGAGACGCTGTCGTTCAACTTCCAAATCAATTTTGCGGGATATGGCAATATAATCGGCATCCGGCATATAGACAATCCAGCGGCCGGGAATGGAAATATGTGTCGTTACTCTGGCACCTTTGGTTCCTTGCGGATCCTTGGTCACCTGCACCATCAGCGTCTGTCCAACTTCAGCGAGCTCCGTTATGGAGGGTTTAATCTTAGGTTGCTTGTCCAAATGGACAGGGAGGAGGTCGTCTATATAAAGAAAGGCATTCTTCGAAAGTCCGATATCGACGAACGCCGCCTGCATGCCGGGAAGAACGTTGACGATGCGACCCATGTAGATGCTGCCTGCTCTTTGGGAATCAAGCGGATACTGCGTATCATACTCAACAAGACGACCGTCTTCAAGCAATGCCGCTTGTGTAAGTTCAGGTGCGCAGTGAATTATAAGTTGCTTCATACACGTTCACCTCAACAGTTATTTTACATGAAAAGATCGGAAACTGCACTCCCCGGTTTTTTTCCATCCAAATAACCGCTCACAATTTGCTGTTCCGGCAGCACGGCTTGTATGCGCCCAACGTCGTTGACGATATAGATTAAATGGTATTTCTCCCGCATAAAAAGCTTCAGCGTTTCCGCCATAGTCCGCTGCCTGGTAATGACAATCGGCTGGGCTAATGTTCCGCGGCTGATCACTTGGCTCATGCGCGCTCCACGGCCAATCAGGAAACGAAAAAAGTGATAGGGCAGCTGGCGGTACGCATACCAATTGGACACGAGCAAAAAAATGCCAATAACCAATATATTGAGCGGGAGTTGTCCGCTGATGAATTGCATGATGGCCATGGCGATAATCGCCGTGCTTAGTATCATACTAATCCAAACCGTATATAAAATGGTGTTGTGGTAGGATAAAAAATAACCCAGCAAGGACTGCAGCACTTTGCCGCCATCCAGCGGCATAACTGGAATGAGATTAAATAAACCAATCATCAGATTGGCATCAATGAAATAGTCCCACCAGCTGCCGACACCTACCCCAAGCCCCTTCATGAGCAGAGCCAAGAGGATCATCCAGACATGCTGCAGCGGGCCGGCCAAAGAGACGACAAGCTCTTCCCAAGTCGGAACTGTCCCCAATTCATCTACAACGAGAACACCGCCAAAGGGCAGAAGCTGAACTTCCTTAACCCGCCATCCGAAGCCGCTCGCAGCAACGAGATGACCCAGCTCATGGACAAGCACGATACCAAATAACGTAGCAGCTTCCAGAAAATATCCCGTCAAAGCGGAACCGATCATGATGAGGGTAAACAAAGGGTGAAAGCGATACGTTGTTCCGGCCCATTTAATCAAAGTTCGTCACATCCAGTGGATTAATAGGACGACCGTCTCTCGTCAAAGCGACATACAGCGTCCCTTTGGCCGGATCCTTTTTATCGGCTTTGCCTATCGACTCGCCTACTTTCATCCAGTCCCCTACTTCTACATCGGCCTCGCCTAATCCCCCGTACAAGGATTGCAAGCCGCCAGGATGGCGAATGATGATCGTTAGCCCTGTCTCCACAGCAACACCGGAGAAGATAACCTGACCAGTATCCAAAGCGTATACAGGTGCATATTCAGCGGTATTCAAATTAACGCCCGGATGGTTCGTCCCATCAAAGGGCAGGATGATGCTTCCTTTGACCGGAGAGTAGAAAGTGCGTTTCGTTGTACTCACTTTGACCGCCTCATTCCCCTCACGGTTAAAGCTGGGAATAAACGACGGCGAACCGCCAAAACGGGTCGTATACCAAGCCGAAACCGCAGTGAAATCATAGGATTTTGTAAGAGAAGCCGTCACGATCTGCTTTCCCTTCAGCGCCCATGGCTGGTTCAGCTGAAACATGCCATACATCGCCGCAAATAAAGCTCCGCTAATCAAAAGCTTAAGCGCAATCTTGCGGGATGAAGGCGGCGATAATAGGCCTCCCCCTTCATCGCCCCCATAATCTCGTCCATGCAAGGTTTTGTCCATGCGCATTTTTTGCTGCCAGGCATATTCCGGATCTTCCATCCGTCGTTTCAAGTCCATATCTACGTAAGGCGGTGTCTGGGGGTTATGAAGCATGGGCAGCTGCTCATTGAGTCGTGCAGGCTTGTATGGACCCGCGTTCCCCTTAAGGGTATCCGGCGTTTCCCGCAGATTGCGAAGCCGTTCCAATCGTCTTTGCTTGACTTTATCTTTGACTTCCATGGAAGCCCCTCCTAAACAGTACTAGCGAATCATGTTTAGTACAGCCTATGAGAAGAGGGACAAGATTATGTGATCAATCACGTTTAACCAAAAAAAGCCCTAATCTTACAGAGCTAAGGACTCTGCAAGACTAGGGCTGGATGTTTAAAATAATTCAGGCTCACGATCCTGATGCAGCTTCACACTCATGACTAACCCTATTGAAAGCATGTTGATCATAAGCGAGGTTCCGCCGTAACTGACGAAAGGCAGCGTTATTCCCGTTAATGGCATAATTCCTATCATCATGCCCACATTTTCAAAAATTTGAAACACAAACATGGACACAACACCAACGACGATATAAGCGCCGCCCAGATGCGTGCTTTGAATGGAGATGAGAATCATCCGGTAAATCAACAAGAAATAGATAAGCAAGAGAACTGCTGATCCACGAAAACCGAACTCTTCTCCTACCACAACAAAGATGGAGTCCGAGTATGCGAAAGGAATAAAGTTACTATGAACGGAAGTTCCCTTCAGGAATCCTTCCCCTTCTAGACCGCCCGAACCAATAGCTCTAATCGCATTATTTACTTGATAACTATCATCAGCGGCTACTTCTGTCGGGTACAGAAACGTATCAATCCGGTCCAGCCAGTGGCTGAAGCCATATCCCTTAAGCAAGTCATACAAGGGTTGATGAAATTGTTTGTACAGAGTCAATATTAGGAAGCCAGCCCCCGCCAAGATCACAACACTGAGCAAAACATGCGAATATTTAATATTTCCAATCCAGAGCATACCGAGCAGAATAATGACAAAGATGATCGCATTCCCTAAATCCGGCTGGATAAGAACCAGAATAAAAGGCAATACAACAGCTGCTCCGACCGGAATGATATCATTCTTAATTTGCAATAGATCCCCGCCGCGTCTTGCCAAGAGCGCTGTAACGCAAATAATCAGAATTAACTTCATCAATTCCGCCGGTTGAAAGGTAAGTCCCCCGGGAAGCTCAAACCAACCGCGTGCACCATGAATTTTTTTACCAAAAAAATACACAGCGATCAATGAAAGAATACCAATTCCGTATAAGTAAGGAGCGATTCGAATAAGAACGCGAAAATCAAATATACTGCATGCCAGAAAAGCAATTAAACAAACCCCGTATAAGACAAGAATTTTGGTGACGCTGATAACAATTGACGGATGATCAACAGAGGCGCTGTACACCATCATTGTGCTGATCACCATGAAGGCAAGCAAGATGACTACTATCGGAATATCTATGTTTTTCAGTTTCGCAAGCACTGTCCAATCATCCTATTCCAATAAACTTTTTCATACGTTTCACCCAGCCCGTTTTGTCTTCCAATTGCATAAGCGGAACGGTGTCCCCCAATATGCGGCGAGCAATGTTGCGATAAGCGATAGCTGCGCGAGAGGATGGGTTCATAACGGTGGGCTCGCCTAGATTAGCTGCCTTGATGACGTGCTCGTCATCAGGAACAATTCCTAATAAATCAATCGCCAGTACCGAGCAGATCTCGTCTATATCCAGCATCTCGCCCTTCTTCATCATCAAGGGGCGTATACGGTTAATAACCAGCTTGGGAGAGGAAATTTTCTCATTCTCCAGTAGTCCGATAATCCGATCAGCATCACGCACAGCGGCATTCTCAGGCGTGGTCACGACAATCGCTTTGTCAGCACCGGCCACAGCATTTTTGAACCCTTGCTCGATGCCCGCAGGACAGTCAATGATGACGAATTCGAAGTCTTTTTTGAGCTCGAGAATAATATCCTTCACTTGTTCCGGCGATACAGCATGCTTATCCTTCGTCTGCGCCGCAGGCAGAAGATACAGCTCATCGAAGCGTTTATCTTTAATTAAAGCTTGCGGCAACCGGCAGCGGCCTTCCGCCACGTCGACCAGATCGTAAATGATCCGATTCTCAAGTCCCATGACGACATCCAAATTGCGCAGTCCGATATCGGTATCTACCATGCAAACCTTTTTCCCCAATAGTGCCAATGCTGTTCCAAGATTAGCGGAAGTCGTTGTTTTACCAACACCGCCTTTTCCTGAAGTGACAACGATTGCCTCTCCCATACTTTCTCACCCCACACGCAATTTTTCTATATGTTATATACTAAGATTTCAAATTTGAATCCGGCCAAAGTCGATGAAGCTGATGCACCTTATCGATTTCCATTTTGCCTTCTTTCACGTAAGCAAATTCCATGAAGGCCTCTTCAATTCCCCACTCATCGGGAGAACGGCTGATGATGCCGGCAATACGCAATTGAGTAGGGCGCATATGGGAGGCTGCGATAATAGCTTTATCATCGCCGTCAATCCCCGCATGCGCCATCCCCCGAAGCGAACCCATAATATAAATGTTTCCGGTAGATGTTATCGTTCCGCCCGGATTCACATCGCCTAAATATAGTAAATCACCCTCTTGGTGGAGGGTTTGTCCCGAACGAATCATGCCCTTAACTGTTGTCATTGAAGCCGCAGGTTCTTCAGCGGCAGCCTCTTTACGGGGCTCACCTTCGATCGATTGGATGAGAAGATTGCCTTTTTGCTTAATGACAGATCTAATCTCGTCCTTCTGCTCTTCCGTCACGTCACGGCTGCCTAATTTCACATGCACATGAATAATCGGTCCAGTCAATATTTGTTGATGCGTTTTCTCAAGCTTATGCTGCAGCTCTTGCAGCAAATCTTGCCATTCGCATGCATCGTTTAGTAAAAAAACAAGGCCATCCTTGACCCCTTTTATCATTACATGGTGCTTAGTTACGGACATAAGTGTATGACAACCTCCCAACCTATACATTTCGGTTCATGTCCTGAATTCTCCTGCAAACCGCCCAGAAAATTAATCTTCGTTTCCGGCAGGCACATTCCGCTTTCCTTCAAGCAGCTTGCGAATGGGAACGTAGCAAATCAGGGCAAACAGCAGATTAAACAGAACACTCGGAAGCATGTAGTGGGTGAGGGCAAATTTCAGATCAATGTCAATAAGCTTGAACAAACGGTTGATCCCGTAGTTCAAAAACTCAAACAAGAGCAGTCCCATTCCGGTAATCAGCAAATTATAAAATATTAAATTAGGTTGTCTTCGCTGTGCTAATCCAGCCAAGTAGCCGGTTAATCCCATACCGAAGGAATACACCCCCAGCATGGAACCGTAGTAGTTGAAATCATGCAAAAGCCCAAACAGGAGCCCGTAAATGAGAGCGGTATGACGATGATGAAAAAGTCCGATAAACAAGATGAAGACCAAAGTGAAATGGGGCGTTACACGCACAACCCCTTGCCAGGCCGAAGGGATCAACCAAACAAAGATACTGCCTTGCAGAATGAAAATTGCTAATAAAATGATGAGCCACAGCAAATGTCGATTCACGTTACGGCTCACCTCATTTCACTTCCGGGACTTCGACCACAAACACTTCGCGAATATGGCTGAACGAAGCTTTGGGCTTCACCATAACCTTGTATGTGATGCCGAATTCCCCAGGGCCGATGGATGAAATAGTTCCAACCTCAATGCCTTTAGGAAACACTTGACCCAAGCCTGATGTAATAATGGTGTCTCCAACTTTCATATCATCCGCGTGTTCAACCTTGTTCATCACAAGCTCGCCAGTATTGGCATAAGACTCAATCATCCCGAATGGCTGATTCTCATTACCCTTAACCGTAACGGCGATGGCCTTGGAATTATTGTCAGAATCATTGATTTCGTTGAGCAATTGAACGTTCGAGTGAAAGCCGAACACTTTGCTTACTCTGCCTACCAGACCGTCCACGGTCATGACAGCCATATTTTCCTTTATCCCGTCTTTATCGCCTAAATTAATCGTTACCGTCGCATTGTATGGATCTGTATCCATCGTAACGACCTCCGCAATGCGATACGTGTACACGTTGGCTTGACGCTGGCGCTCTGTAAAGCCAAGCGCTTCCATTAACCGCTTGTTCTGAGCCTCCAGATCATTCAACCGCTGCGTATCTCGCGCATACTGCGTAAGCGTCAGCTTCAGCGTCTTGTTCTCTTCATAAATAACTCTTAACTGACGAACATCTTCAAAGAAACCCGCTACCTGCGCAGCGGGCTTGTAGAAGAGTCCTTGCGTCCAAGAAACGGAGTCTTTGACGAATTTCTCCGGCCACGTCATCGGTGCCCGGTTCCCTAGTGTCAATCCCATCAATATAAAGAAGCAGACAAGTCCGAACATCAGGAAAAACAGCCTCTTGTTTCCCATAAATTTAAACAACATGAGCACCTTCTAACGAATATTAACGCTTATATCGCGAGCCTGATCCTGACTTATTCTTGAACAAATGAATGTTTTCTAGTGCGCGTCCTGTGCCGATTGCCACGCAATCGAGCGGGTTCTCTGCCACGAGGACAGGCATGCCTGTTTCTCTTGCCAGCAGTCGATCAAGATTGCGAAGCAAGCCGCCGCCGCCCGTCAGAACGATGCCGCGGTCCATGATATCCGCGGACAATTCTGGTGGACATTTCTCCAGCGTAACTTTGACCGCTTCGACGATGGCATTGACCGTGTCCTGAAGGGATTCCGTAATTTCATCGGATGTCACGCTCATCGTTTTGGGTAATCCGGAAACCAGATCCCGTCCACGAATTTCAATTGTTTCCGGCTTCTCCATCGGAAGCGCAGAGCCAATTTCCATTTTAAGCGTTTCGGATGTGCGTTCCCCAATCATCAAATTGTATGTACGCTTAATGTATTGAATGATAGCATCGTCCATTTCATCCCCGGCGATGCGGATCGAGCGGCTGGTAACGATGCCCCCGAGAGAAATCACCGCGACTTCTGTCGTTCCGCCGCCAATATCGACGACCATACTGCCTGTTGGTTCCCAAACAGGAAGATCGGCACCGATTGCCGCAGCAAACGGTTCTTCAATCGTGTACGCCTCGCGCGCTCCGGCTTGTTTGGTCGCATCCTCAACTGCACGTTTCTCTACAGCTGTAATTCCGGATGGCACGCAAACCATCACATTCGGGTGACGCTGGAAGAGCCAGCGCTGCTTCTGAGCTTGTCTCAAAAAGTAGCGGATCATCGTCGCTGTCGTTTCAAAGTCGGCGATAACGCCATCTTTCATCGGGCGAATCGCACGGATGTTGCCAGGGGTGCGCCCGATCATTTTTTTGGCCGCGTCTCCGACAGCCTCGATTGTTTTCGTATCCGTACGTAGAGCAACCACAGACGGTTCTCTAACGATAATTCCTCTGCCTTTTACATAAACCAGTGTGTTCGCTGTACCCAAATCAATCCCTAAATCCTTCGTTAAACCGCCAAACATGGCAATGCTCCTTTCCTGTTGCCAATCTATTATATTACATAAAGCCTTGTTCCTTCAAACTAATGAATCGCTGATCACCAATGATAACATGATCCAGTACTTCAATACCAATGATAGTTCCCGCTTCCACTAAACGATGCGTTAATTGAATATCCTCAGGGCTTGGTGTGGGGTCGCCGCTGGGATGATTATGTACACAAACGATAGAAGCACTGCTGCGTTTGATCGCCGCGCGAAACACTTCTCTGGGATGTACGATGGATGCATTCAAGCTGCCCATAGACAAAGTTTCCTGCGCCAGCAAATGATTCTTCGTATTCAGAAATAAACAAACAAAATGCTCCTTTTGTAAATAACGAAGATCTTCGCTCATCAAATTGGCGATATCCTTGGGCGAACGAATCGTCACCCGCTCGGCATAGCTGCTTTTGGCGAGTCTGCGTCCAAGCTCAATGCCAGCCATAATTTGCAGGGCTTTCGCATCGCCGATCCCTTTGATCTGCGTCAGCTGATCTTTGCTCATATCTACTAGACTGCGCAAGCCCCCACTTTCGTTCAATATTCGTGACGCCAAACGCACAGCTGATTCAGATACGGTCCCTGTTCGAAGCAAAATAGCCAAAAGTTCCACATGACTAAGGGCTCCAGCTCCATACTGGAGCATGCGCTCTCTCGGTCTTTCCTCATTTGGCACTTCTCGCAGCATCAAGCTTGTGGCTTCCATGAATTCCCCTCTTTCATCTTGTAGGTTGTGTTACTTGCCTCTATCCCATTCATGCCGAAATATGCTCAAAAAACGACATAAAACCCCCGGATTCATAAGATCCGAGGGCTTCTAGGACAATAGCTCATTATTCGATTGTGGGCATTCGAAAGCTCTAATTCGTTCCAACATACTGCCGATGGTATGTCCATTGAAGTACAATTCCATCTGCTTCTCGGCGTCTGCGAACACATCTCCCATTAATTTATCCATCTTGGATGAAATCAAACAGGGTTTATTCTCATCCCCAGAGCACCAGCTTGGCTTCAAGGAGCCTTGGCACGTCAATCGGTAAATTTCACCGAGTGTCACTTCGTCCGGGTTCCGGCTAAGGATGAAACCGCCGCCGATACCTTCTTTCGTTGAAACGTAGCCTGCTTTTCGAAGAAAGCCCATCACTTTGCGAATACGAGCAGAATGTGTAGACACATTCACAGCAATTTCTTCGCTTGTTGCCATATGATCGGGCAAATTAGCGAGAAATACAAGGCTGTGGACGGCTATCGTAAATTCGCTGTTCATGGTTGGTCCCCCCTGAAGAATGCGATGTTGTGTCGCTTACTGTCATTGTACCCGTTACAGATTATTCAGTCAATGGATGGGCACCTTTTGGGAGGCAGAACGGTGAACGTTTAGAGAACTTCAATATCAAACTGAAGCAGCAAATCGCTTAGCAGAGACAGCGGCAAGCCAACAACGGTGAAATAGTCGCCTTCGATGGCATGCACAATCGTAGCTCCGATCCCTTGAATGGCGTAAGAGCCGGCCTTGTCCTTAGGTTCTCCTGTCGCAATATAACGAAGAATTTGGCTGTCGTTCATTGGCTTCATCTTGACATCTGTGACACTGTGCGAAACGGCTTGTTTTCCCGTAGCTGCATCGATACACGCGATCCCGCTATAAACTTGATGCGTATTGCCTTGCAGTGCTTGCAGCATCCGGAAAGCGTCTTGTTCGTCCGCCGGTTTACCCAAAACTTCATTGTGGTAAACAACGACCGTATCCGAGCCGATAATAATACCATGCTGCTCTCCAGCTTCCAGCATTTCACGCACCATGGATGCTTTGCGCAAAGAAAGCAATTCCACCAACTGAGCTGGCGTGATTTTTTCTTCGACGGTCTCATCTGCGTCACTTACTCGAATGATATAGGGTAGACCTAATGTTTGGATAAGCTCTTGTCTGCGCGGCGATGACGAAGCCAGAATAAGTCTTTGCTGTTGATTGGTATGGGTACTCATAAGAAACAACTCCCGTTCAAAGTAATAATCGAATTCACACATAGGCGAGAATGCCTTTTTTACACCTTGCGATACAGGAGGTAGGCCCCCACTAATCCAAGAATACTGCATAAGTTTAGTTTCACCAAAAGATGGAACTCATATTTCACAACCTGCAGATCAGCTTTAGGCTCCCAGGAGATCTGAGCTGATTTGGTCAAAAAAGCAAGAGCAGGGACCGGCGCCAGCAGCTGGCCAACAATAATCCCGGTAATCAAACCGACGATTAAAAATACGATTAATGCGAAGGTGCCTTTTTTCATGCCTGTCATCCTCTCTTCTATGTACAAGCCCTATTATACTGGCACACTCCTCTTTTTTCCATGAAAAATGTGATCGCATGGTGATTGTTACCTGCTTACATCCCCTGCTGATCCTAGTAAGATAGTTACCGGAGGTATCTCAACTATGACTCTACTAAAAAGACTTATCCTATTCACTTTTCTGTTCACCATTGCCTTTCCGTATCAAGCCTTTGCTTACAAAGTTGTGCTGGACGCCGGACACGGCGGAAGTGATCCCGGAGCTATCGGAGTCAATGGTCTCCGTGAAAAGGATGTCAACTGGGACATCACCCAAAAGGTACGAGACGAGCTGACCGCGCTCGGTTATGAGGTTGTTTTGACCAGAAAAGATGATTCCTACTGGGCGCTTGCACAGCGAGTCGAATTCACGAATGCGCAGCAAGCGGATTTATTCGTATCCATTCATGCGAATGCACACCCTGATGGCAAAACCAACGGCTCGATGGTGCTTTACTATGACAACGCCTATCCGCAAGAGGATTATCCTGCCAGTGAAACGATGAAGCAATTGACTCCCTACAGCAAAGATCTGGCACAGCACGTTTTGAATTCTCTGGTCGCAGCAGTGGGCACCAAAAACTTAGGACTCGTCCCAAGTGCTGTGTATGTCGCTCGAATGGGGACCATTCCGAGTATTCTCGTAGAAACAGCTTTTCTCAGTCAGAGCAGCGATGCCGCTTTGCTGGCCAGCGATGCGGTTCGAGCCAAGATGGCGAAAGGCATCGCGAACGGGATTGCAGCTTATGCACCTCCCTTGTTCACGGACACACTTACCCATTGGGCTCGAGAAGCGATCGTGCGGATGCAAAATAAAGGTGTCATTGAAGGTATGGCCGCCAATCTGTTTGAACCCGATCGCGCACTAACCAGAGCTGAATTCCTCACCTTGATGGATCGTGTCTTCACCTTCAGCGAAATGAAAGCGTCCTGCGAGCCAAGCGGGACTGTCACATCGCTTGTATATGGCTGCCAGGCCGGTGCCGCTGAGCAAAGCTACAAAGATCTGCCAACGTCTCACTGGGCTAGCCCCGTGTTCGCCAAAGCCAAGAAACTGAATCTGCTGCAGGGGTACTCGGATGGAACCATCCGTCCCAACCAACCGATTACACGTGGCGAGGTTGCCTATCTGTTTGACCATTTGCTGCAGCTATCCGCCACTGCAAACAGCAGACAGCAGGCAGCACAGCTGCCTAGCTTCGACGATGTGCCCTCTACGCTATGGAGCGCCAAAGCCATTTACGCTTTGCAAAATAAAGGATTGATCAATGGCATCACCAATACTTCGTTCAAGCCCGATCAAACCATTACCCGCGCCGAGATAGCGGCCTTGTTGAATCGTTATTATGTCAAATGAAAAAAAAGCGTGTCTGAGCCCTTAAAAGGTTCGGACACGCTTTTTTTAGGAAGGGACGCTGATTTTCTTAATCAGCTCTTTCTGCGCGATAATGTACTGCATCATCGACGACTGAGCTTGCCACAGCATCGCCGTGGAAGGGCTTTTCTTATACTCGTCCATCGACAAGACCGCGCTGTTGATTGCTGCTGTCATCTTTTGCACAACCAATTTCGAGTCATCCGTCAGCCCTTCGTTCATCGCTGTCGACAAGGTGGTTAGCTGTTGATGGGAAGCATGAATCGTCTGCACGGAAGCTTCTGCCAGCGCGGTTGGTTTCGTCTCTGCCAAATGCACAACGGTGAGTCCCGTTATTGCATTCACCAGTTTGTCCCCTTCGGCCAGAAAAGAAGGAACGGATTCCGGTTTTTGTCCGCCCCAACGGATGCCTGTTGCTGCGGGGATATCTAAGCTTTTGATATACACCTCAATCGATTTATCCGCAGCCTGCACCTTCTCACGTAGTGCGAGCGCATCATCCTTCGTTTTGGCAAAACCCACAAATACGGTCAGCTTATCCAAAGAATCCAGTGCAGAAGCCAAGCCTTTCTTTTTCAAAGTATCCTGCGTGGCTTGAGCGCCCTGCAAGCTGCTGAACACGCCATTTTGCAGAAACGTATACGATTTGGCGGGAATTTGCACCGGTGTAACGACCCCAGCAGCTGCAGCAACGGCTGTCGCCTGCTCCGGAGTCGTCTTGGCAGCTCCCGTCGGTGCTTTCGACGGAACCGCTGCCTGCGCCTTAGGCGACGGCAAGGCAATTGTATTTTTAGCTGCCGCAGTGTCGTTGACATCGTTATTGGATGAAAACATCGAAAGAACAAAAAAACCAAATGCGATCCCGGTCACAACAGCACCAGCCACTGACGTTGCAATACGAATCCAAGGCGCGCCCGAAGGTTTGGCATATCGCGTACCGGTCTCTGGCTCCACATAGGGCCCCTTCGAGGTCCAGCTTGACCACTCGTCGCGATTTCGCTCCGGCATCGACTCCTGTCTTTCCGGAGGCAGTTCTCTGTCTTCCTGGCGATCTCTGGCCTCCTGGGATTCACGAATAATTCGTTCCACGCGGTCACTCTCTGTTTCAATCTGACTGGTCCAATTCCCAAAATCAGTTGTAAAGGTATTTAATGCGTGCGGCTCGAACATTTGTTCGACTTGCTCTCTCTCAGCCTGCTGATAGGAAGTTACCGGATCCGGCGCACGTTCTTCTCTTGGATGCGTGACTACTTTAAACTCTTCCTGATAGAGCGGGATGACTTTCTCATCCTGATCAGGTACGCGCGAGGCTTTGCGGGCTGATTCTATGGGTTCTTTTGGATCGAAACGGTAGGTTATTCTAGCTTTGCTCATTCTCTTCACTCCCTCGTAAATGTATTTGGAACGGGCTTTAACGCCACGTTGTCTTGTCCAAATCTTCTGTTACTAGATTATGATTGAGAGAATCGAATTATGTTCCTTTCAGCAAAAAAAGACCGCCTCCAGCCAAATTGGCTTACAGCGATCTTTAAGCTAGGTATTCGTTTCGTATTTCTTGCGCAGCGACTTTGCTAGTCCATCCGCCGCTTTCCAGATGTCACCCGCGCCCATCGTTAGCACGAGATCGCCGGGTTGCACACGCTGAATCAGATCGGATAGAACCTCTTCCCTCGTTGCAATATGCCGGACATTCGGGTTGCTGTTGCTTCTGATCAGTTCAACCAGCTTGACGGAATCCACGCCTTCGATTCGCTGTTCGCCTGCCGGTGAGTAGATATCGGTGATGATCACCTCGTCAGCTTCATCGAAGGAGCGACTGAACTGCTCAAACAAATAATAGGTTCGCGTGTATCGTTGCGGTTGGAAAACAGCAATAATTCGCTTCCCTGTTGCTTTGGCAGCTGATATTGTAGCCTGAATTTCCGTAGGATGATGAGCATAGTCATCGATGACCAAGATGTCCTCTACCTCGCCTAACACTTGAAATCTACGTTTTGCCCCGCGAAACTCTTGAATCGCATCCACAATCTGCTCGAATGGCAATCCCGCTTCCAGACAAGTGATTACCGTGGCAAGCGCATTATACACGTTATGCTTGCCTGGTACGGACAAACTCACCAAACCCAAATCTGCGCCCTTGAACCTTACGGCAAATGTAACTTTGCGGTCACCAAGCGTAATATCATGCGCTACATAGTCGGCCTCGCTATCTATGCCATACGTAATGACTTCGCTCTGAATGGCTGGAATCATTTCCCTCAGGAAGGTATCATCCTGGCAAACAATTGCTTTCCCTCCAGGTCTTACTTGACTGAGGAATTGTTTGTACGCCTTTTTCAAATTCTCGAAATCACCGTTGTAATTCTCCAAATGATCCGCTTCGATATTATTGACTAGTGCGAGAGTCGGATGATATTGAAGGAATGTCCCATCGCTCTCATCCGCTTCGGCAACGACAAATTCACCCTTGCCTGCTTTGGCGTTGCTGCCCACATTCATGATTTCTCCGCCAATAATATACGTCGGGTCCGCTCCGCAAATCTCCATGACCAGCGCAATCATAGACGATGTTGTTGTTTTGCCATGAGCGCCTGCAACGGCAATGCCCTTGCGTTCGTTCATAAGCCTTGCGAGCATCTGTGAGCGATGAATGACCGGAATATTCAATTCCTCCGCAGCCTGCATCTCCACATTATCTTTGGATAGAGCTGTCGAGTACACAACCAAATCAGCGCCGGAAACATTGCCCGCTTCATGTCCTATGAAAACTTTTGCGCCTTTGGCGATTAGCTTTTCTGTAAGTTCTTGCTGTGCTAGATCGGAACCGGAAATTCGGTATCCCATTTCAAGCATGACTTTGGCAATTGCACTCATGCCGTATCCGCCGATGCCAATAAAATGTACGTGTTCTGCTTGACTCACGCCGTTCTCACCATCCTTTTTCAGAATCGGTTTGATAGGTAATCCAAGAACGAACATCAGAGATTAAATACAGCGTGCCGGATACGACCGCCAGATCATCCTGCTCAGTTCTGCTTGTAAGGACTTCTAATGCTTGCTTCCAATCGTGCTCCACGACAATCTCTACCGTGCGATCCATTTCCCGAAGCAGATCTCTGGCAAGCTCGGCAAGCTTGGAAGCATCACCTTTTTTATGAAAATCAGGTTCCGTAAGAATAAGAGTATCCACCAATGGTAGTATATGCCTGAGATAGCCTGTATGATTCTTTGTCGAAAGCATTCCCATCATCAGATGCAGCTTGCGGTACGAATATACACTTTGAAGGGCGGCAGCCAGCGAAGCGGCTCCTTCCGGGTTATGCGCGCCGTCCAACAGAATGCGCGGCTCGTTCGAAATCATTTCAAGCCGCCCTGGCCAGCGTGTTCCCTGAAGCCCCTTGAACAGATCCTCATCATCTACGATGCAAGCATAATATTGACGAAGCACTTCCAAAGTCATCACAGCAACCGCCGCATTCGTCAACTGATGCTCCCCATTCAGAGAGATCGGCACGCCTTCGATTCGGCGAAAAGGTCCGCTGAAATCAAAGGATTGATGGTCCAGCTTACTTGATACATTGGCATAATTGAATTGATGTCCAAGCGAATACAGCGTAGCCTTCTTCGCTTTGGCCGTTTCTTCGATGACATGCCATCCTTGTTCAGGACCCACTGCAGTAATGACCGGTACGCCCGCTTTGATAATGCCGGCTTTCTCAGCAGCTACCAGATCGAGCGTATCTCCCAAGATATCCATGTGATCATGACCCACATTCGTAATAACGGTAACAACGGGATTCACGATATTCGTGCTATCCAGCCTTCCCCCTAGTCCTGTTTCCCATACCACATAATCCGGATAAGCAACTTTGCCAAAAAACATAATTGCCAGTGCGGTCGAGATTTCAAACATCGACGGAGCCCCAAGCTCCGTCTCGGCGATTTCGTCTACGATGGGCTTCATCTCATTCACTAGACGCAGCAGAACCTCATCCTCAATATCCGCACCATTCACCTGCATCCGATTGGTATACTTCTCCAAGTAAGGAGACGTAAACGTCCCCACATCGTAGCCGCATGCCTGCAAAACAGATGATAAATACGCACATGTAGAACCTTTGCCATTCGTCCCCGCCACATGGATGAACTTCAACCTGCGTTCGGGATGACCGAGCTTTTCCATCAGCAATTGCATTCGCTGAAGTCCCGGTTTGATGCCAAGCTTCTCCATCCGGCCAACAATCCACGCAATCGCTTCTTGCGCTGTTTGAAATTCAGCCGAAGGGGTGTCTTTTAATTCGTTCATCGTTCTCATCCTCATTTACTATATGAATCACCTTGTCTGTGTAACTAGGCAACTAACCATTTTACCAGTATTACCCTTTTAATTCCGCTAATCGAGCAATCACTTTATCCCGTTTATCCGCATAATCAGCAAGTTTAGCCTTTTCTTCCTCAATCACCTTCGCAGGCGCCTTGGCCACAAAGCCCTCATTGCCCAGCTTCTTCTCAATACGCTCAACTTCACCATGCAAGGATTGCAGCTCTTTATCCAAGCGGGCAAGCTCCTGCGCGATATCAATTAAACCTGCCAGAGGCAAGAACAGCTCTGCGCCTGTAATAATGGACGTCATCGCTTTCTCCGGCGCTGCCATATCGGCGTCGATTTGAAGCAGGGACGTATTACAGAAGCGTTTGAGGTACTCCTCGTTGTTACGTAGAATACTCAGCGATTCACTGGTCGCCGGCTTCACCAGCAGTTCAACCTTTTTACTCATAGGCACGTTCACTTCTGCTCGGATATTACGAACAGAACGAATCGCATCCATCAGAAGCTCCATCTCGCGAACAGCATCCGGTGATTCGAAAGCAGCGTTTTCTTGCGGCCATGCGGCAAGCGTAATCGTTTCACCTTCATGAGGCAAATGCTGCCAAATTTCTTCGGAGATAAACGGCATGAACGGGTGGATCAGGCGCTGCGTTTGATCGAGAACATACGCCAGAACGGATTGTGTCTGTTTCTTCGCCGCTGCGTCTGCTCCGTACAAGCTCAGCTTGCTGAATTCAATGTACCAATCGCACAGGTCATCCCAGATGAAGTTATACAGCACTCGGCCAGTTTCACCGAACTCGTAGCTGTCGATCAAACGGGTTACTTCGCGAACTGTCTCGTTCAGACGGTGCAGAATCCAACGATCCGCCGTACCCAGCTGACCTGTCAAATCAATATCAGAGGCTGCAACGCCTTCCAGATTCATAAGGGCAAAGCGGGAAGCATTCCAGATCTTATTGGCAAAATTGCGCGCTTGCTCAACACGTTCCCAGCGGAAACGAAGATCCTGACCTGGCGTGCTGCTAGTTGAGATCATATAGCGCATAGCATCTGCGCCGTATTTCTCGATCACTTCTAACGGGTCCACACCGTTGCCTAAGGATTTAGACATTTTGCGGCCTTCCGAATCACGAACAAGTCCATGCATCAAAACATCTTTGAACGGATTTTGCTTCGTAAATTCAAGTCCCGTAAAGATCATGCGAGATACCCAGAAATAGATGATATCATAGCCGGTTACGAGCACATTCGTCGGATAGAAGCGTTTCAAATCCTCGGCTTCTTCGTTCGGCCAGCCCAAAGTTGAAAACGGCCATAAGGCAGAGCTAAACCACGTATCCAACACATCGTTGTCTTGATTGAGGTTCGTGCTTTGGCAGTGCGAGCAAACTGTCGCATCCTCACGTGTTACGGTGATTTGACCGCAATCTGCGCAGTGCCAGGCCGGAATCCGATGTCCCCACCACAATTGGCGGGAAATACACCAATCACGTACATTTTCGATCCAATTCAAATAGATTTTCTCGAAACGATCCGGAACAAAATTAACGCCATTGCCTGATTTTTGCGCATCAATCGCTTTCTCAGCAAGCGGCTGCATCTTCACGAACCATTGGGTCGACAGGTACGGCTCAATGACTGCACCGCTGCGCTCACTGTGACCTACTTGGTGAACGTGCTCTTCGATTTTAATCAGAACACCTTGCTCCTTCAAATCAGCAACGATTCTCTTGCGGCATTCAAATCGATCCAGCCCTTGGTACGGGCCTGCATTCGCATTCATCGTGCCGGTTTCATCCATTACGAGAATTTGCGGGAGATCATGGCGTTTGCCTACCTCGAAATCGTTCGGATCATGCGCAGGGGTGATTTTCACAGCACCGCTGCCGAACTCTTTTTCTACGTAGTCGTCGGCAATGATCGGAATTTCGCGATTTACAATCGGAAGCAGCAGCGTTTTGCCGATCAGGTGCTTATAGCGCTCATCTTTGGGATGAACCGCAACAGCGGTATCGCCCAGCATCGTTTCTGGTCGCGTCGTCGCCACAACGATAGAATCTGTCCCGTCTGCCGTTTGATAAGATAAATGATAGAGGGCGCCTTGCACCTCTTTGTATTCAACTTCAATGTCAGAAAGCGCAGTACGTGCTGCTGGATCCCAGTTAATAATATAATTACCGCGGTAGATAAGACCTTTCTCATACAAGCTTACGAACACTTCGCGAACTGCTTGTGACAGGCCTTCATCCAGAGTAAAGCGCTCGCGGGAATAATCGAGCGAGAAGCCCATTTTGGCCCATTGCTCACGAATGGTGTTCGCGTATTGCTCCTTCCACTCCCACACTTTCTCCAGAAACTTCTCGCGTCCGAGATCATAGCGGGTTTGGCCATCTTCACGAAGCTTCTGCTCCACCTTTGTTTGCGTGGCAATGCCTGCATGGTCAGAGCCAGGCAGCCAAAGCGTGTCAAAGCCTTGCATACGCTTCGTCCGTACTAAAATATCTTGAAGGGTGAAATCAAGCGCATGCCCGATATGCAGCATCCCTGTAACATTCGGAGGCGGGATAACAATCGTGTATGTTTGGGCATCCGGACGGTTGCCCGCTTTAAAAAACTCATTCTTAATCCAGTAATCGTACCACTTGCGCTCGGCTTCTTTGGGATCATACGTAGTTGGCATTTGTAATTGCTCTTTGGTTTCATTAGCTTCAGTCATCGGACTACCTCCATTACTAGAATCTCTGTTCGATAGGCTTCAAGCGCCTGTCATACCTTGTAAACCGGCTAAATTCAAACAAAAAAAGCCCTCCGCCCGCAAAGGACGAAAGGCTTGCGCTTCCGTGGTACCACCTTTATTCCGCGCAGCTTCAACTAAATAAAGCGCGTGGCTCTCAAACAGATAACGGCTGCGGCCGGCGAATGCTAAGTCAGTTATACCGCATAGACGGATAGCTGCCATCACATTCACAACTCCAGGGCGACTTCGTTCGGTTGCTTCCTATGGAACCTTTCAGCGCTACCAGTTCCACTCTCTGAAGGGCTTACCGCCTACTACTCCCTATCAACGTTTCCAATATTACTCAAAATGGTTTACATCATATGATAACGAACATTTGAAATAGAGTCAATATATCATTCCAGTATTACCGTTTATGAGTAAATTATGCTCCGTTCTGAAGGATGTTACGAAAAAAAAGAGCCACTGGCCGAAGAAGCGGCCAGAAGCTCTTGCCTATGTATCCGGTTATTTATCAGGGTAAATAAATAACTTGACCAACGGAGATATCCTGATCATTCAGACGATTCAAAAGTTGAAGCTCCCGCGGATTCAGCTGATAACGTTTGGCAATCGACTCCAGCGTATCTTCCCTTTGAACGATGCACATTTTCAGCTTTCTGAATTCTTGCGAGCTTGTATGGCTTTGAAGGAACAAGCGTCTCCATTCAACCGCATCTATTCTCGCCTCCTCAGCAAGCGCAGCTTGCGCCTCTTCTTCCGCTTTTCGCTTATCCGTGAGGTATGAGCCTGCTTTGGAAAGAAGCGATTTGATCCCGTAAGGATTGAGATCGGTCGCCTCATTCGCTTTTTTGCCGAACGCGACTTTGAGATCTTTCTTCTCTTCCGTAACCACCGTACTCTCGGGATGGGGAGTCACCTTCAATTCTGTTTGTTCGATTTGAATGACCGTTTCACCATCATCCTGCTGCTCTTCTTCCTGAATAGCAGGCATTGTTGGCACAGCTGCAATAGGTCCAAGATCCTCTGATTCAGGCACAGGCTGAACCGCAGGCGGCTCTTCGTACCATTGCATTGGTGCTGGCTCAGCAGGCTCCTCATAGACCTCTGCAGGAGCAGGGACTGACACTGGCGGCTCGTTCCGTGGGATCCCGACTTCATGCGTGAATGTTACTTCCTCTTCGTCACGCCAGCTTTCCAGCGGAACCGATACAATCTCCACGCCCTGCAACGAAAGAACGCCGGTCACATTCAGGCTTCTGGCCGACAAGAGATCAATATCAAAGTTCTCAATCTCAACCTGAATATCTTCTACGCGATGAATACGATTCAAGGGCAACGTGATTTCGACCGGAATCAAGTGCTCCAGGGATCGAGGCGTTCCTCCCTCTTCACTGGCATAATTGCCAGTAAGCAGCAAATTCCCTTTCAGGATGGCCTGATCATCCAGCGTAAGCACTTGAATATGAGGCAGCAATTCCACATCGTTCAGCTCTTGGATCCCCGCCAAATCTTCCTGCAAATGAACGCGTTCATAGATATCGAATCTTAAACCTGGTTGTTGTTCAGACACCGAACGAATCCTCCCTTCCATCTAACCCGCTGCTGGAGCTGCAGACGGATTGTTTGGCCATTTACTTGTTTGTCTCTAAAAGTATATGGACGGGAAGGGCCAGGCATGACTACATTTTTGAGCTAAGTCACTTCCTTGATCAGCTGCTGCAAATCTTGCGGCAGCGGCGCATGGACTTCAATCTGCTTTTGAGTGATCGGGTGATCGAATGAAAGCCGTTCTCCATGCAGGGCTTGGCGATGAAATAAACGAGACGAACCGCCGTATAAGGAATCTCCCATGAGCGGATGCCCCAGATGACTGAGATGGACACGGATTTGGTGAGTTCTGCCCGTATCCAGTTCCAATTCAACCAATGCAGCTTTCTTCATCTGTTGAAGCACCTTATAGTGGGTGACCGCTTGATCCCCGCTAGGCGTCACTCTGCGTTTACCGGATTGGTGGCGATCCTTGCCAATAGCTTCATCAATCGTTCCTTGCTTGGAACGGAATACTCCCTCGGCTACAGCGACATAACGTCGATCAATCCGTTTATCCCGCATCGCCTCATCGAGCAGGACATGGGCCCACTCATTTTTGGCATAAAGGACAGCGCCGGTCGTATCTTGATCTAAACGGTGTATGTGCCGAATCGCACAAGCTTGGCCTGTCGAGGCATAATAATAGGCCACAGCTGAGGCCAATGTGCCGCCCTGCCCAGCTTCTGCGGGGTGCACGGACATGCCCGCAGGTTTATTCACGACCAAGCAGTAATCATCCTCATAGAGGATTTCGATCGCCAAGCGCTCTGGTTTAGAAGAGGGCTCTTCGGAGGGGAATAGGCGTATTCGGACCATCTCCTCTTGAACGCGAATAAGCCCCTGTGAAGCTAATCGCAGAAAAAACTTGCGCGGAACCGGCAGGAAAGCAGCCAATTCTTCGATAGCGCCAGGCTTAAGTGGCTTCCAACTCGCATTTGGCAACGGCAGTTCAAGCCATTCTCCGCTGCGTTTCCCCACCATCATGAGCGTGTCCCTTTGCGAAAAGCCAGAAGGATAACCACAAGCAAAAGCAGAAACACAAAAACAACAGCCATAAGATCTATTGGAAAATCAAAAAAGTAATAGCGTTTCATCGTTTGAAAAACTCCTTACACGAATAGGTATTATGTACACTTTATTTTAACAATTACCAATAACAATTGCATGTGAAAATATGATAATATAAATCTAGTATTGATTTTTTTCGACATTTATACTTCAAAATAGATTAATAGAGCAGGAGAGGAACATCTTTGAGTAGTTCAATATTAGATCATTTCCGCAATTATAGTTGGTTGAAGCGCATTTTGCTCATTATTGCCGTCTGTACGTTTCTCAGTTCAAGCTTTTTATTTCTAACACCGCCAGGCGAGTATATTCGTGAATATCTGGCCAAAACAGTTATTACCACGCAGCATCGTGATTGGGCTTGGATTTTCGTAGGCGCTCAGCGAAGAGATCAGATGGTGCTTGAAATGCAAAATTTAACCGAGGTAAACTCTGTTGAAAAGCAAGATTTGAAGGCCGTTCAATTCAATACTAATCGTCCACTAGAAAGTCTAGTGAAAGTAGAAGATATATCCGGACAATTCTGGAAAGGCAAGAAAATGTATGTGTATGATCCACGTACGATCCGTGTCGTCGTTCCCGCCAAGCAAGGAGAAGGCGAGCGAATTACGGCGATGGTTCAGCGTACCGGAGCAGTTGCGGGCGTTAACGGCGGTGGATTTAATGATCCTGACGGACTTGGAAACGGATTTGCGCCAATTGGTGTTATTATGTCCGGCGGCGAAATTCTGTATACCGACCAAGAAGGCAGCATCGCGCAGCAAATTGTCGGATTTACCAAAGAAGGCACACTGATCATCGGGAAATATACGATTAATGAACTGCTGAAGCTTGGTGTTTCGGACGCCGTGTCCTTCTATCCTCGTGTTATTGCCAACGGCAAGCCGCTCATTACCAGCGGTGACGGAGGCTGGGGACGCGCCCCTCGTACAGCAGTTGGACAAAAGGCCGATGGCACGGTTATCTTCATCGTAATCGACGGCCGACAAACTAGCAGTGTGGGAGCAACACTGAAAGAAGTTCAAGATATTTTCTTAGAGGATGGCGTTATTAATGCCGGCTTCCTGGACGGAGGAGCTTCCTCCGAAATGGTTTACAACGATGAATTGATTACGAAGCCATCCAGCCGGTACGGCGAACGTCGTCTGCCATCTGCTTTCTTGGTTTTCGATCATCCTGATGAAGTAAAGGTCAAGAATGTTTGGGAAGGCCTTAAAACGATTGATCCAGGTGGCGCTTATGACCATCCTGATTTCTTGAAGGAACAGGCAGAGAAGAAAGCCAATCCGCCGAAAGCAACACCGAAGCCTACAACAACGACTACTCCAACGCCAACAGGGTCACACAAGCCTGAATCCAGCGGCGAGCCAGGCAAGAATGGCGCAGTGCCTAGTCCTGAAGGAACGGATGCAGGCACCGGTAAACCGGGCACATCTCCGAAGCCGGAAACGTCTCCTTCCGCTTCCACTAGTCCGACGCCAACGCCAAGTCCTGGGGCCGGCGGAGGCAATACAGCAGGTACAGGAGGCTCCTCAGCAGGAGCTTCCCCAACTGCTAAGCCAAGCGCGACACCTGTTCCGAGCATGGCACCCGTACCACCTGCAAACTCAAGCAATACAGCGCCTACACCATCACCTACACCTTCAACACCAGTAAAAACTAACTAGTCTTTACATAGCAAAAGACCTGGCCATATAGCGGCCAGGTCTTTTACTTTTATAAACGCTGCAAGGCAGTGCGGTGCGCTTCGATCGTTGCCTCAATATCTTCGTCGGAGTGGACCGTAGAAACAAACATGCCTTCAAATTGTGAAGGGGCTACGGAAACTCCAAGATCCAGCAAATGGCCAAAATAGGCATTAAACTTCGCCAGATCCGACGTTTTGGCCGACTCATAGTTCGTAACCTTTTGCTCTGTGAAGAATGGGCAAATCATTGAGCCCACACGATTGATCGTGCTCGCCACACCCAGATCCGAGGCATTGCGGGCAAAGCCCGCTTCCAGCTTCGCTGATTTGCGTTCCAGCTCCTCATACACATGGGGTTCTCCAAGCAGGGATAATGTCGCGTACCCTGCTGCCATGGCAAGAGGATTGCCTGATAAGGTTCCTGCTTGATAAATGGGACCAGCAGGCGCCATATGTTCCATAATGTCCAAACGACCGCCGTAAGCGCCGACAGGAAGCCCCCCACCGATGACTTTGCCCAAACAAGTTAGATCCGGTGTAACCCCATATAAGCCCTGCGCACAATTCTTATGCACCCGGAAACCCGTCATTACCTCATCAAAAATGAGCAATGAGCCGTACTTAAGGGTAATAGCTCGCAAGCCCTCAAGGAAACCTGCCGCGGGAGGAACAACGCCCATATTCCCGGCAATCGGTTCAACGATCAGAGCGGCAATTTCTTCGCCGAATTTCTCAAACACCAGCTGGACAGAAGCCAAATCATTATAAGGAACAGTTATCGTATTAGATGCCACACTAGCCGGTACACCTGGAGAATCAGGCAAACCCAGCGTAGCCACGCCAGAGCCTGCTTTAATTAATAAGGCATCCGCATGTCCGTGGTAGCTTCCTTCGAATTTCACAATCTTATCGCGCTTCGTATAGCCGCGGGCCAATCGCAGAGCGCTCATCGTCGCTTCCGTGCCCGAGTTCACCATCCGAACCATATCAATGGATGGGACGCGTTCAATGACCAGCTTAGCCATCTCTGTTTCCAGAAGCGTCGGTGCGCCGAAGCTTGTCCCCTTCTCCGCTGTAGCTTTAATTGCTTCCAGCACGACCGGATGGGAATGACCCACAATTAATGGTCCCCATGACCCGACGTAGTCAATAAAAGTATTGCCATCAATATCGGTGACACGAGAACCTGATCCTTTTTCCATAAACATTGGCGTTAAGCCGACCGATTTAAAGGCCCGCACGGGACTATTTACGCCGCCTGGAATCACCTTCTTGGCTTCTTGAAAAGCTGCCGATGAGCGCGTGTCGATTCTGCTCGAATTTCCCATAATTTCATACCCCCGTTAAGCGTTCTATGTTAACGATCTCGCCTTCTGAATTCAAGCTGGATTTAGCCAAGCTTCGTTAGATCAGCGGGCAACTGCAGCTTTCTTAAGCTCATTCCCCGTGAAGTCAGCAAGCTGCCAAGCAGCTTCCTTCCCTTGCCGAATACAGTCTGGCAGTCCAACACCATGGAATCCGGCCCCTGTTATAAACACATTTGGCATGAAGGCAGCAAGCTCCTCACGAAACTGAGCGACCTGCTCCAAATGTCCAACTGGGTACTGCGGCATCGAGTTTAGAAGGCGCGTGACTTCCGTAAAGATCGGCTCTGCCGTTAACCCAAGCAGCTCACGAAGATCATGACGCGCTTTGCTCACGAGCTCCTCATCTGACCAGCTTGGCCACGATTGCTCGCCGGAACGGCCGATATAACAGCGCAGCACCACTTTCCCTGCCGGAGCCGTATGCAGCCACTTAGCCGAGGTTAGGGTGCAGGCGGTAATCGTCAATCCCTCACTCCTAGGCACCAGAAAGCCCGATGCATCAAGCTCAAAAGGGATATCCTTGCGATCAAAGGCCATAATCACATTGGCAACAGAAATGTAGTCAATCTTCTTAAGCTCGCTTGCTGCGGGCAAATCGGCCAATAGAGGAGCAGCTTGATAGGTAGGCGTTGTCAGAATGACGCCGTCAACAAGCTCCTTGTGTCCATCCTCGAAAATGACCTCGGTTTGCTGCCCTCTTTGCTTAAGCTTGGCTACGCCGACCCCACTGCGTAAATCAATAGATTCCAGCGCTTCCACTAAACCTGACACAAGCGTTTGAAGCCCTTTCTTGAACGTCACAAAAACAGAATTACGCACGGCTGAAGGCAGATGAGCGCTCTCCTCGGCGACATGTTTCCGACTCGCTATCATCCCCAGAATTAAGCTTCGATGGTTCTGTTCCATCGATCGAAATTGGGGAAATGTCGCTTTAAGACTCAGTTTAAACGTGTCGCCCGCATAAATCCCCGCTAACAGCGGTTCTACGATGCGTTCCAACACTTCTTTCCCCAACCGCCGCTGGAGAAAATGTCCAAGCGATTCATCTGACGTCACCTCACGCTTTGGCAGCATCAAATCCATTGCAGCTCTTACCTTGCCGACTGGAGAAATGAGTCCTGTTTTCATGAATGGCGTCATTTGCGTCGGGATACCCAGCACTAAGCCGGGCGGCATGCGATGCAGCTTCCCTTGGCGAACGATATACGTTTTCTTGGCTGCTGGGTTCGTTCCGGTCAGCTCATGTTCAAGTCCAAGATCATAGGCCAAATCAATAATCGGACGTTTGCGCGCAAGGAAAGAATCCGGTCCCTTCTCAATGACGAAGCCGTCTCGTTCAATCGTCGAAATTTTTCCTCCGAAGGCTGCACCCTTTTCAACGACAGAAAGGCGAAACGCTCGCCCCTCTGATTCCAATCGTTTCTTTAGATAAAAAGCAGCGCTTAGCCCCGTGATCCCCCCGCCAACAATCATGTAGTGAGGAATGTCGGTACTCATTTCGCAGCCTCTTCCCATTTGGTATAGACAACATCACTCAATGTTTCCATGTAAAGGGGATCTGTATTCAAAGATTCCGTTCGCTCCAAATGCAGCCCCAGCTCTTTGGCCAAAGTCTGTGCTTCGATATCAATATCGTAAAGAACTTCCAGATGATCCGACACAAATCCGATCGGACAGAGCAGAACGTTCTTCACGCCTTCTTCTTTCGTGATCGTGCGCAGGACATCGAGGATGTCTGGTCCGAGCCAAGGCATCGCCGTTTGTCCAGCGCTTTGCCAGCCAAACTGCCAATTCGTGAGACCTACGCGTTCGGCAATTACTTTGGAGGTAGCCAGCAATTGATCCGGGTAAGGATCCTTTAATTCAAGGATTTTCTCCGGCAAGCTGTGTGCAGTGAAAATAACGCGCACTTCATTGCGATCTACATCCGTAAATTTCTCCAACGCATTGTTTACGCGTATGCTTAGCGCGTCCACAAGCTTGGTATGGAGATGATAGTCCAGCACGAAATCAATTTTTAGACCAAGCGCATCTGCCTTGTCCTTCGCTCTTTTCACGTATCCGCCGACACTCATCGTTGAATAATGGGGAGCCAGAACGACGCCTATGGCTTCCGTAATGCCGTCCTTCACCATTTGCTCCACGCCGTCTTCTACGTATGGCTGAGCATGCTTCAGACCCTGATAGCACACAAATTCCACCTCAGGATGCTCGCTGCGCAGCGTTTGCTCAAGTCCTTTGACTTGTTTATTCGTATTTTCGCGCAAAGGGAAAAACCCTCCCACGATAGCCTCATAGCGTGCTGTTAATTCATGCAGCTGCTCAGGCGTTGGCGGGTGACCGCGTCTAATATGGGTGTAGTATGCTTCTACTTGATCTAAGCTTTCCGGCGTACCGTAAGACATCACTAATACGCCAATCCGACGTTTTGTCATCTTAAACACCACTCTTTTCTGCTTGCTGAGTTAAGACCGAACGGGAATACGTATGAATGAACGTTGTCAGCTCCTTCAACTTCTCCAGCGACGCTTCAGGGAACAACCCATGACCCAAGTTGAAAATATAACCCGGCTTCTGAATTCCCTCATCGATAATCGCTTTCGCCTGCTTCTCAATGACCGACATTGGGGCTGTTAAAATATAGGGATCCAAGTTGCCTTGCACAGCGTATTGCTCACCTACTCGTTCTCGGCCTATCGAAATAGGAACTCGCCAATCCAAACCAATAACATCCGCTTGAATCCCTCTGAGGTAAGGAAGCAATTCACCTGAGCTCACACCTGGGAAGTAGATCTTAGGCTCTTTTAAATCGGAAAGCTCTTGGAAGATCCGCATCATCGTCGGCAAGACATACACTTCAAAATCGGCAGGAGAAAGCGCGCCAACCCAGCTGTCAAATACTTGAACGGCTTTGGCGCCGGCAGCGATATGCGCACGCAAATAGGTACTCACCATATCCCCAAGCTTATCCATCAGGGCAAACCAAACAGCCGGTTCCGAGTACATGAGCTGCTTCGTACGGATATAGCTTTTGGACGGTCTGCCTTCTATCAAGTAGCTGGCAATCGTGAATGGCGCTCCAGCAAATGAGATTAAAGGAACCTCAAGCTCCTTGTCCAAAATACGAATCGTCTGGATAATATGCGATAAATCTTTCTCCACATCAATCGGACGAAGCCGCTCCACATCTTGTGCAGTGCGAACCGGAGTATGAATGACGGGACCTACATCTTTCACAATGTCAAAATCGATTCCGAGTGAGGCAACAGGATTCATAATGTCGGAATATAAAATGGCTGCATCCACACCCAGCTTCTTAATGGGCATCATCGTTACTTCAGCAGCAAGCTCCGGTTGCTGACAAATTTCGAGCAGTGAATATTTTTCTTTGATTTTGCGATAATCCGGGTCATAGCGTCCAGCTTGGCGCATATACCAAACAGGCAGCGTATCCACCTGTTCCTTGCGGCAGGCTTTAATAAAATTGTCGTTGTAGCTCATGAGGCACCTTCCTCTTTTTCCGTGAAACTTTAGGTTTCCATCTATTCTCATTCATTATGCCCTAATTATACCCCTGTCACAACTGAGGTAAGCTTGCGTTTTGCGACAAAAGTATGACAAAAGAACCACCCTCCCCTAAAGCCGCAGGCTTGTCAATTTCCTGAAGAAACTGCTCGCTTAGACCTTCTGGGGTGAATGGTTCGAATCCTAGGATTACTTATTTGACAAATAACGGGCAATGTCCTTGGCAAAGTACGTCAGGATAATATCGGCACCTGCACGTTTGAAGCTTACCATCGATTCCATAACGATCGCCTCTTCATTGACCCACCCTTGCTGTGCAGCCGCTTTGACCATGGCGTATTCCGCACTCACATTGTAGGCAACCACGGGCAGATCGAAATTGTCTTTCAACATGCGGATAACATCCATGTAAGCTAGAGCTGGCTTCACCATCAAGAAATCAGCGCCTTCAGCGACGTCGCTTTCAGCTTCCCGCAGCGCTTCGCGTCCATTCGCAGGATCCATTTGATATGTTTTCCGATCTCCGAATTGCGGCGTTGAATCCGCAGCATCTCGGAAAGGCCCATAATAAGCTGAAGCATATTTCACGGAATAGGCCATAATTGGCGTATTTTCGAAGCCTGCTTCATCCAGGCCTGCACGAATAGCATGTACATAACCATCCATCATGTTCGATGGCGCGATGATGTCTGCTCCCGCTTTGGCTTGCGAAACCGCTGTGCGTACCAAGAGCTCCAGCGAAGGGTCATTGGCAACATCGGCAGCTCCAGTCAGTGGGTGATGATGAATCACACCGCAATGCCCCGTATCTGTGAACTGACATAAACACGTATCAGCAATTATTAGCAAATTCGGGTTTAATTCTTTAATACGACGAGCCGCCTGCTGAACAATCCCCTCATCCATGAAAGCCGAGGTCCCTGTTGGATCCTTGAAATCCGGAATACCGAATAGCAGGATGGCTTGGATGCCCAGCTTCGTAATTTCTTCAATTTCTTCATGCACTCTGTCCAATGAAAAATGGTACACACCTGGCATAGAAGCAATCTCTGATTTGACGTTCGTTCCATGGGTGACAAAAATAGGTTGTACAACGTCATTCACCGTCACTTGATTTTCACGAACCAAATTACGAATAGCAGCGTTACCGCGCAAACGGCGGTTGCGAACAATTGGAAAACTCATGATGAAATTCCGCCTCCTTCTTAATGACCAGTTATGCTTTGAACAAGTGAAGCAACAGTCGCCTCTTCAGCCATATACGTAATCGGCAGCCCAAATTGACTAACCGTTTGGGCCGTCTTCGGTCCGATACAGGCGATTTCAACGCCTTGCAGCAAGGCTAGAGGATCTTCCGCGCCCAGCTTGCGCAAAGCCTCAATTAAATTGGTTACAGTCGATGAACTCGTAAAAGTAATAATATGAATACTTTGATTCTGCAAAAGATGAATGATTTCGTCGCCATCATCGGCCGTCAGTACATTCTCGTACACATCGACCTCTGTGACCTGAAGACCTAGCTCTTTGAGCTTCGCAGGCAAATAATCACGCGCCAGATCTGCGGTTGGCAGCAAAACGTGCTGACCGGCCTTCAGATCCAGTTGAATGGCCTCTAAGATGCCTTCACCATGAAACTTGGCTGGAAGTACATCAGCCAAGATGCCTCGCTCTGCAAGCGCTTCTGCGGTCTTAGGACCAACCGCGGCAATGCGAGCATTCCCCATCTTGCGAATGTCTATCCGTTTCTCGCGGAGTCTCTTGAAGAAATACTCAACCCCATTGACGCTGGTCAGAACAATCCAGTCGAACTGCTGCAGCCTGTCCAGCGCTTGATCCAGCGCATCCAGCGCCTCAGGGCGGCTTGGCGACTGCAAGCGAATGACAGGGAACTCGACGGCTTCGCCACCCAGATCATCAATCAAATCCACAAGCTCGCTGGCTTGGCTTCTAGCTCTCGTAACGAGCACTCGGCGTCCAAATAGCGGTTTTTTCTCTACCCAAGCCAGCTTCTCGCGAAGCTTGACCACCTCACCGACGATAATAACCGCCGGTGATTTGAAATTGGCCTCTCTGACTTTCTCGGTGATGTCAGCCAGTGTTCCCGTAATGGTCGCTTGATCTGCCCATGTGCCCCAGCGAACTAAGGCAACAGGCATCTCAGGCGGCTTCCCGCAGCGAATCAATTCGCGGCAAATTTGCTCCAGATTCGCTACCCCCATCAAGAAAACCATGGTGCCAATCGCTTTGGCGAGATGCTCCCAATCCAAGCTGGAGTATGTTTTGTTCGGGTATTCATGCCCCGTAATAATGGCAAAAGATGAAGTAAAGTCACGATGCGTAACCGGAATGCCCGCATAGGCCGGTACCGCAATCGAGGAAGTAATCCCCGGGATAATATCGAAAGTCACCCCGTTGTCCGCCAGCAGTTCAGCTTCTTCGCCAACCCTTCCGAAGACACTGGGATCGCCCCCCTTGAGCCGTGTGACGATTTTCCCTTGCAGCGCCAAATCTACGAGCAATTGATTGATTTCTTCTTGTTTTAATATATGTTTATCCGGCAGCTTGCCAACGAAGATCAGCTCAGCGTCCTCTCTGCGATGCTTGAGCAGCCGAGGGTTCGCCAATCTATCATAGACGATGACATCCGCTTTCTGAATAGCTTCCATGCCGCGAATCGAAATCAATTTAGGGTCACCAGGACCGGCGCCAACGAGAAAAACTCTGCCTTTGCCCATAGGGGTCACTCCCTTACCTCAGCGAGGATCGTTTCAGCTCCTTGCGCGATCAGCTTATCCGCGATCAGCTTGCCGAGCGCTTCCGGGTCACGCCCGGAAGCGGATTCCTTCAGCATGGTCGCGCCATCCGGCGTCCCGACCATGCCCGTCAGCGTGAGCAGCGGTCCTTCTGACCCGCTGCTCTCTTCGCTTACGCTCGCGTAGGCGCCGAGCGGCACCTGGCAGCCTCCATTGAGTCTGCCGAGGAAGGCCCGCTCTGCTCGCACCGCGAGCGCAGTAGGCTCATGCTGGAACTTGCCCAGCAAGTCCAGTATGAAGGCGTCGCCGCCCCGGCACTCGATGCACAGCGCCCCCTGCCCTACGGCAGGGAGGCAGATCTCGGGCGGCAAGTACGCACTGATGCGATCCTGCCAGCCGACCCGGTGCAAACCGGCAGCGGCCAGCATAATCGCATCGAAGTTCTCTTCTTCGAGCTTGCGCAGCCTCGAATCAATATTTCCGCGGACCGACTCGATGCGCAGGTCCGGGCGGTAGTGCTGCAGCTGGCTGGCACGGCGCAGCGAGCTTGTACCTACGAGCGCACCTTGCGGCAGCTCGTCCAGGGAGCTAAACCCGCGAGTAATGAGCGCGTCGCGCGCATCTTCTCGCTTCGGTATCGCTCCAACCACCAGCCCTTCGGGAAGCTCGAAGGGCATATCCTTCATGCTGTGGACGGCCATATCAATATCGCCGTCTGTAAGCGCCTGTTCGATTTCCTTCACGAACAATCCCTTGCCGCCTACCTTGGATAACGTCACATCCAAAATGCGATCGCCTTTGGTCACTATTTTCTTAATCTCGAATTCACAAGCGATCCCGTGTTCAGCCGCAAGCTGTTTCAAAAGCTCCACAACTTGTCCTGTTTGCGTTAGAGCCAGTGCGCTTTGTCTTGTTCCTACAATGATAGTTCTCATCTCTATCCGCCCTCCTGTTACTCTCTATCGGAAATCTTGATTACTGATTACTGACCAAGCCGCTAGGTCTATCCGAGCTTCAGCTGTTTGTCCATTCGACCCTATATCATTCACTAATGCCGCATAGAGCGCTTCCTTCCAAGACGCGAAAGTACCCTCGCGAATTTTGGCCAGCACATTCCATTCCAGCATGTCTTTAAACATGCGTTGTCTAGCTTGCTTGTCCGGCACCCTGCTTTGAATAAACAAGCGCAAGTCGCTCAGAAATTCCAAATAGGTTTCATATTCCTCGCCATAAAGCTCGTCTAACTCCCGAACAATTTTCCGCGCTGCCGATGGGCTAGCTCCTCCGGTTGAAACAGCGATCACCAACTTGCCTCTGCGAACGACGGAAGGCACGATGAAAGAGCTCAAGCGAGGCTGATCTACAACATTGACCAGCTTCCCTTCTTGTGACGCCAGCTCGCCTACTTGCGCATTGACCGCAGCATCATTCGTTGCCGCCACGACCAAGGTATAACCTGAATTCCCAGAGGCTACGCCCCTGATCAGCTCTTCAGCGAACGTCTGCCTGAGCAGAACTACGTTGAGTTGGTTATCCAACTCCGCAAGACCCTCAGTGAATTCCGGACTGACCACTGTCACTATAGCCCCTGCTTGCAGCAAAGCATGCACTTTGCGTTCCGCAATAGGACCGCCGCCGACTACGAGACACTGACGAGCGGACAAATTAACCATAATCGGATACGGATGATTCATAGATTCAGCTCCATATCCAGTCGTGGAAGCCCGAGAAGAAGTTCGAAACGACGAAATTCAGGACAACAATCAGGAAAGCCGCAAGGTTCCATGCTGCCAGCTTGTAACCCGAAATACGCATGGACTTCCTCTGGAATAAATAAAACGCATAAGCAGCAAGTACAAAAAAAGAATTAATCACTTTCGGATCATACAGCAAGCTCTGATTCCCTTGCAGAACCACCCAAACGACGCCAAGACTTAACGCCATAAGCAGCAATGGGGCTCCGATAATAACGGAAAAGTAGGCATAATGATCAATTTTCTCCAGAGACGGCAATCTCATGACCGTTTGGGAAAACTTCTTAGCTTTCAACATATTATGGAGAAAAACGTACATGCCTGAGAAAATGGCGGCTATTGAAAAAGCGGCGTAACTGCCAATGGCCAGGGTGATATGTATAAATAATAGCTCATCGTTAATGTCCCAGCTGGCACGAATTGGCGTTACATGCGGATTTCCAAATACATTCAAGGCCAGAATGGCAAATCCAAGCACATTGACAAAAAATACAAACAATTCAATTCGGAAAAAGCGATTGATCAACAATGAAATGGTGACAATCAACCATGAGAACATAAAAAGGACATCGGTTCGGGCGAACGCCCACTCGGTTAAATGCCCATATAAGTTAATCGCTAAATAGGCGGTTTGTAGAACCCATACAAACAAAAGCAGCCCCGTCCCCATCCGTTTTGCACTTCGGTTCGCATTGGCGAAGTCCGAAAAGTAAAACAATAGGCTCAGGGCATACATGTAAATCATCGCATCAAACAACCAGCTACGTGTGACCATGGCACCTCTCCTAGGCGATTAGCGCCTTTTTTCTCAAGATTGTGCTAGAACATCTGCGGTTTGCAGGCCACGCACGGACAACTTCTCTTCCAGCAGCTGCTTGGCTTCCAGCGCTTTTTGCCCAGCTTCTTGCTCTTCTGCTAACTGATTGGCTTGCTCTTGCTGTTCGAGTGTCTCTTCGAGGGCGAACAATTTCGTAAATAGCTCCAAGGCCTCATCGCCATGACGTTCTCCTGCCATTTCCTTAATGCGGAGAATCGGATCGCGCAGCACTTGATTAACGATGCTTTTCGTTAATTTGCGAATGACTTTAATTTCACGTTCGTCCAGTTCAGGCAGCTTTTTGAGCATGCTGTCCATCGTCTCTTCATGAATCAAACTTGCTTTGGCTTGCAGCGCATTGATAACCGGGCTGACACCTAACGTTTTGGTCCATTGTTCAAAAACGCCAATTTCTGTTTCGATCATCGTTTCAATCTTCGCTGCTTCTTTTTTTCTTTCTTGCAAATGCTTGTCAACAATGTGCTCCAGATCATCAATGTCATAGAGGAACACGTTTGGCAAATCGCTGATTTGCGGATCCAAATCGCGCGGCACCGCAATGTCCATCATGAAGAGCGGACGTGATTTTCTCTTTTGCACATGGGATTGCAGGTCATTCTTGGTCAGCACATAGCCCGGTGCTCCCGTTGAGCTGATAATAATATCGACTTCGGGCAAATGTCCCAGCATATTATCCACAGTACATGGAATGCCATTGAACTTCTCTGCCAATTCCACAGCTCGTTCAAATGTTCGATTGACAACGATAACTTTGTTAGCCCCATTCGCATACAGATGCTTCACGGTTAACTCGCTCATTTTGCCGGCGCCAATAATCATAACTGTTTTGTTCACGTAAGAGCCAAATATCCGTTTGCCCAACTCTACCGCAGCATAGCTGACTGAAACCGGGTTATTGCTGATGCCTGTTTCGGAATGCGCTTTTTTGGCGAGAGTTACCGATTGCTTAAATAAGGTATTGAAATAAGCACCGGTAGCTTTCATTTTCTGAGATGATAAAAAAGCATCTCTGACCTGTCCGAGGATTTGGGTCTCGCCGATAACCATGGAATCCAACCCGCTTGTGACTCGGAACAAATGATCGATGGCTTTTTCATTTTCGTACGTATATAAATGTTTTTGGAACTGATCCTTTTCCACTTGGAACCATCTTGAAATGAAATGTGTCAAATAGTGACTGCACAACTGCGGTCGATCCACGACAGCATAGATTTCAGTACGATTGCAGGTGGCGACAATTACACATTCCAAGATGCTTTTCGTTTCTTTCAATTCTGCTATTGCCTTCGGTAAATCGGATTCGGAGAAAGCGAATTTCTCTCGAATTTCTACTGGGGCTGTCCGATAATTCAAGCCGACTGCGATGATATGCAAAGGTACCACCTGCCTTTCGATCTATTTCTATGAACCATTATAGCATAGCAAAACCGGCATTCCGACAAATTTTTTGTATAATTTATGAATGCTTCTTTCTGCTCGTTAGTTTTCACAGCATTCGTCTCCTATATACCTTCACAGGGTTAACAACCTGTTTATTGCAGCATTTTCTTGCGTAAAAATTGGGTTAGATCACGATCCAGCTCAGCCAGCTTCGTATTTTGCGAGGAAATGATATCCCCATTGGAGGCCATCAGCTTTTCATAAATCTCGTACATGCTCTTGTATTTCTGTCCTGCTTCCTTCAACGTCTGCAATTCGTCCGGCTTGAACGGCCGCTCCCCGCCCACCTGAAGTCGCTGCAGGTACTGTGTGAGCTGAACCATGCTATCGAGCGGAGTCAGATAGTCATTGCCGCCTGCTGCCAGTACAAGGCGTTCATGCGTGTACCCAGCCGAATACAAGGCCTGCTTGCTTGCCTCCAAGTCATTTGTTGTTTTGCTTTGACCGGCTTCCTCCACATAGCTCTTCAAAAGCTCCATCTGAAATAACGATACTTGATATAACAGATGTGTGGCATCGTGCTCCTCTTTAGGAGAACCCAGCGTATGTACAAGTTGATACAAAGGCCAAATTATGAGAAAAAGCACGATGCTGTAGATCACCGTTTTCCTGATTGTTCTCGGTTTCAAACCAATCCCCCGCTTCCCTGTTACCTAGACATGTGTCGCAATAACAGTGTATGGGCAGGAGGACAAACAAATAACCACGGATTTCTCCGTGGTTATCGTTATTGTTATGTGCAGACTCTTATTTAACAAGCTCTGCTTGCTTAATTTCAGGAGTTTCTACTTTCAATTCACCCATTCCGCGAACTAGTTTCTTCGCATAGAATGTTTCTGGTTTCAATACGGATACCATGAAATCAATTGCTAATTGAGGGTCCACTGTCTCACCGCAAGTATAACAGTCAAGCGCGGCAAAACCTCTCTCAGGATAAGTATGAATGGAGAGATGACTCTCGGACAACATAACAAGTACAGTTGCTCCTTGTGGTTCAAATTGCTTGGATTGTACAGATAGTACGGTTGCTCCGCATACCTCGGCAGCTTCTACCATCTGAGCTTGCAGCCAATCTGCATTGTTCAGAAGTTCGAAATCTACCCCCCAAGTATCTACAGCAACGTGTCTTCCGAAAGTTGAGTATTCTGTTTCCATCTTTCGGTTCCCCCTTCCTAGGAATAAAATGTCTGAAAAAAAATTTCATCCGCTAGGACCTACGTCATTCACTTCCCGAGGGTATTATCTCTCGCAACATTCAATGTCCTGAGTGAATCCTGGTTCCTATATTGTTTTCAACGAGAATAAAAATAACATCTATCGACGAGAAATGCAATAGTTTTTTTTGCCAGTGCCCTTCTTTCGAATGGATGCCACATCTAATGTATGTTGAAAAGGCACTTCCGGTTCGCCCAAACAAAAAAGACCCAAGCCTGGGTCTTAAGATTTTAGAGTATATGTGTGGTTAAGCCTCCAGTATAAACAAACGATGTGTCAGTTCATTGAGGCGAGTATCAATCTGCTGATGTTCTTCAGGCTCTTGCAGCGTATTGCGCATATCAAGAAGATGGTTGATTTGATCATAAATCATCTCGATCTCTTGCTCAACTTCTCTCTTCTGGAACATTTGCTGCATGAGGCCAATTGTGTCTCTGTACTCATAAATGACCGTTACTAATTGTCCTTTGACTTCCTCAATCTTGACGACTGTTCCACGTTCATAATAGTAAACCATCGTATAGCTTGGATAAATCCGGTTTACTGTGGCGCTCCCTTTAAACTCAGAAACCGCTTTGCGCATTAAATTAGCCATTAGAGTATTGCTTAATCTGCAGGATCCTGTACATTCATATAGGCCCGATTTCTTTTCAAATGAAAGGATGATTTCTTGACCTGCTCCATCTTGAAAAACAACCTCTTGGTTGCCATTTTCCAAAACTTTCACTTGCAGTGTCACTTGATGATCCACGAACATTTGAAAAAACCTGAACATCTCGGCTTCTGTTAACTGGAGGCAGGTTTTGACATATTCAGTCGCTAACCTTTGTGCCATAAAAATCCCTCGATTCTTTGTTTTCAAGCCATTAACTCTTACCTTGCTTATTATTATACTACATGCGCACTTAATATTCCTGCGTGCAATTCATGATAATCAGCCAAATATTCTGAAAAAACCAAGGAAATACGGAATGCCAGCAAATTTTCACCAGAAAACCTCACTATCCCGCGAACTTCTTCTAGATTTTCTCACTCTTTTAACGTCATACTCCTCCTTACACAAAAAACCGCCCTCTGAATCAGGACGGTTGTTCTTCGTTTGCAACTTCAATTACTTCTTCTTCAGCCGTGGGCTCGCCATATGCGATAGCTTGTTCCAAAATGCCCCATAGCTCGTCTTTGCCAAGTCCAAGCTCCGAGGAGAACATCAAAGGCTGGACGCCTTTATCCATTCCCAGTGTCTCACGCACGATCTTGATGTGCTTCGACCATCTGCTCTTCGGAATCTTGTCCGCTTTGGTTGCTATGACAATGACAGGAACATCATTATGCCTCAGCCATTCATACATCGCCTGATCATCTTTGGAAGGAGGGTGACGCAAGTCCACTAATTGCATGACGAGGCGCAGGGTTTCCCGATTCATCAAATAGCTTTCAATGAATTTGCCCCATTGCTCACGCTTCGTTTTGGATACTTTGGCATAACCATAACCGGGAAGATCGACAAAATATAAGTCCTGATTAATTTTATAATAGTTTAACGTTTGGGTTTTACCGGGCTGCGAGCTGGTTCTAGCCAAATTCTTGCGGGAGATCAAACAGTTAATGAGTGAGGATTTCCCGACATTAGAACGCCCTGCCAGAGCAATCTCTGGCAAGGCATCCTCTGGATATTGGCTAGGTCCAACCGCGCTGATAATAAACTCAGCTTGATTGACTTTCATGAATGTTCAGCTACTTTCTATGGTTATCCAACGTGAGCGGGAGGCCTGTTCTTGACAAGCGCATGTTCCAGCACTTGATCCATATGGCTTACTGGAATGAAGGTCATCTCTGCGCGGACACTTTCTGGAATTTCGATAATATCCTTCTCATTATCCTGAGGCAGCAGGATCGTACGAATGCCGGCCCGATGTGCGGCGAGCGCTTTTTCTTTCAAGCCGCCGATCGGCAGCACGCGGCCGCGAAGCGTAATCTCGCCAGTCATCGCCACTATGCGCGAGACCGGAATATTCGTCAACGCCGAAATCAAAGCCGTAGCCATCGTAATACCAGCCGATGGACCATCCTTAGGAATGGCGCCTTCCGGGATATGAATATGAATATCGTTTTTCTCATGGAAATCAGGCGCTATGCCCAGAACATCGGAACGTGAGCGAGTGTAACTGAAAGCAGCTTGCGCGGATTCCTTCATCACATCACCGAGTTTGCCTGTCAAAGTCAATTTGCCTGTTCCAGGCATCACCGTAACCTCGATGACCAAGGTCTCTCCGCCGACTTCTGTCCAAGCAAGACCCGTCACAGAACCAATCTGGTCTTTCTCCTCCGCGACGCTGTAACGGAACTTCATAGGCCCTAGATAGTCCTTCAGGTTCTCTTCCGTAACATGTACAGGTGTTGCAGGGTCTGATACGATCTTCTTCGCTGCTTTGCGATTCACGCCAGCGACTTGTTGTTCCAGGTTGCGAACACCAGCCTCACGCGTATACTCGCGTACAATTTTCATTAATGCCGCTTCATCCACAACCAGTTGCTCTTCTTCAAGTCCATGGTCGCGCTTCTGCTTCGGCAATAGGTACTTCTTCGCAATCTGCAGCTTCTCAATTTCCGTGTAGCCGGGAATATAGAGAACCTCCATCCGATCTAAAAGAGGGCGTGGAATGTTGTGCACAGCATTCGCCGTCGTCACGAACATCACATTGGATAAGTCAAATGGAACTTCAATGAAATGATCACTAAAAGTGCTGTTCTGCTCGGGATCAAGAACTTCCAACAAGGCCGATGCCGGATCGCCGCGGAAATCCATGGCCATTTTATCGATCTCATCCAGCAAAAATACCGGATTGTTGGCTCCTGCATTTTTCATTCCTTGGATGATCCGCCCAGGCATCGCTCCCACATACGTGCGGCGATGGCCGCGAATCTCGGCTTCATCTCTGACTCCGCCAAGCGAGATTCGGATAAATTGCCGGCCCATGGATCTTGCGATAGAGCGGGCAATGGAGGTTTTCCCAACCCCCGGAGGCCCCACCAGACAAAGGATTGGCCCCTTCAGCTTTTTGACTAGCTTCTGAACCGCCAAATATTCCAGCACGCGCTCTTTGGGCTTCTCAAGGCCGAAATGATCCTCGTTCAAAATTTCTTCCGCTTTGATCAGATCCAAATCATCGTCCGTTTGCTTGCTCCAAGGAAGGGCCAGCAGCCAATCGATATAGTTGCGAATAACGCCGCCTTCCGCAGAAGTCGCAGGCATTTTCTCGAGACGGTCGATTTCTTTCTCAACCTTCTCGCGAACCTTATCCGGCAGATTAGCTTCGGCCAACTGGCTGCGAAGCTCATCGACTTCGCCAGCCCGGCCTTCCTTATCGCCAAGCTCCTTCTGGATGGCTTTCATTTGCTCACGAAGGTAGTACTCCTTCTGAGTTTTCTCCATTTGCTTCTTCACACGCTGACTGATCTTGCGTTCCAATTCCAGCACTTCTCGCTCATTATTCAAGATATTGAGCATTTTCTCGAGACGCTCTCGCACATCGACCGTCTCCAAAATGTCTTGCTTATCTTTAATTTTGAGCGATAAATGACTGCATATAACATCGGCTAAACGCCCTGGTTCATCAATATCTGAAACCGCGGCCAGCGTTTCCGGTGTAACCTTTTTCGATAAATTAATGTAATTCTCGAATTGGTTCAGCACCGTTCGCATGAGCGCATCGATCTCTGGATCTGTGATCTCCTGCTCTGGCAACTCTTTGGCTGTGACTTCGTAATATTCATCATTCGCAAGGTACTCTACAATCTCAGCACGCAACACGCCTTCCACTAACACACGGATTGTTCCATTTGGCAGCTTCAGCATCTGTCGCACCTTGGCAATGGTTCCGATGCGATAAATATCCTCTTTGGAAGGTTCTTCGATGTTGATCTCAGATTGAGAGCAGAGGAGAATCATGCTGTCATCCACCATTGCCCGCTCGAGTGCTTTAACCGATTTTTCCCGCCCTACATCCAGATGTAGCACCATGCTCGGGTAAACCAGCAGTCCCCTTAGAGGCAATAGCGGCAATCTGCGCACCTTGATTTTTCCGGGTCCCATCCTCTGCACCTCCATATATATGGATCTTTGATTCCAAGATCAAAGTCTCTCATTTTTGTATCCCTTTGTTGCCCTTTACATTTTAACAAAACTGCAAACAAAATACCAATCAGCACCTGACGCATGGTGTAAGGTATTTCGAATATCCTCTTTAAGAATCAATCGTATGCTGGGAATTAGCATGCAAGATCGGCAGCGATGCAGCGGAAACGCCTCTCTCCGTTGCGAAAGGCAGCGGTATGACGTTGTCATGAAGCTCAATGCCAAGCGCAACACTCAGCACTTCTTCAATGGAGTCCGCCGCAATAACCTCTACACCAGGCAAATCGGTGAATAGCTCCTGCCAGTTTTCCTTGGGAATGATGACTTTCGTTGCACCGGCTTGGAAAGCTGCTTCCACCTTAGCTACAACACCGCCAACCGGTTTCACCTTTCCGTGGATGCTCATTTCTCCCGTCATCGCCAGTTTATTATCGACAGGAATTTTATGTAGCGCAGACGCAATCGCCGTTGCCATCGAAATACCGGCAGATGGACCGTCGATCGGCACGCCGCCAGGGAAATTAATATGCAGATCATAATCCGATGTGTTGAATCCAAGCTTGCGAAGGACGGTCAACACGTTCTCCACTGACCCTCGGGCCATACTTTTCCGGCGGATAGTACGCGAGCCTCCCCCCATTTCCTCTTCATCCACAACACCGGTAATGTTGAACTTGCCTGTTCCCGCTGCAGCAACAGGAATGGCTGTTACTTCAATCTCAAGCAGGGTACCCAAATTGGGGCCATACACCGCTAACCCGTTCACGAATCCAATTTGAGGCTGGGCAGGAACTTTGCGCTCGGGTCTTGGCGGAATTTGCGATGAATTAACAACCCATTCAATGTCTGCCGCTGTAATCTCATCCCGCTTATCCGTCAAAGCAATTCCCGCGGCCAGTTGAATGACATTCACAGCTTCACGGCCATTGGTTGCATATTTCATGACAACTTGAATGGCTGCCTCACATTTCTTAAATCCAATCTTGTCGAGCGCCTTCCGCGCAATTTCACCCACCTCGTTAGGAAGAAGCGGACGGAAAAAGATTTCCAAACAACGCGAACGAATGGCAGGAGGAATCTCGCTAGGCGTGCGAGTCGTAGCCCCGACCAAACGGAAGTCCGCAGGAAGTCCATTCTGAAATATATCGTGAATATAGCCTGGAATATTCGTATCTTCGGAGCTATAGTACGCACTCTCGAGAAAGACTTTGCGATCCTCCAGCACTTTTAATAATTTGTTCATTTGGGTGGGATGCAATTCACCGATCTCATCGATAAACAAAATACCGCCATGCGCTTTCGTCACAGCTCCCGGTTTAGGCTGGGGAATTCCAGCGACACCCATCGCGCCTGCTCCCTGATAAATAGGATCATGAACAGAACCGATCAATGGATCAGCGATACCTCTTTCATCAAATCGGGCCGTTGTTGCATCAATTTCAGTGAATTTCGAATCCGGCCGGAAAGGCGATTCCTGATTTCTCTTCGCCTCTTCCAAGACGACACGGGCCGCAGCGGTTTTCCCTACACCTGGAGGGCCATAAATGATCACATGCTGCGGATTCGGACCGCACAAGGCAGCTTTCAGGGCTTTCAGTCCTTCAACCTGCCCAACGATATCCTGCATCGAGGAAGGTCTTGTTTTTTCCGATAAAGGCTTCGTTAAGGAAATGGATCTCAGCTTTCTCAGCTTCTCCAATTCTTTTCTGGATTCTCTATCGACAGCAGAACGGTTCGTCTGTTGATTGCGCAGCAAATTCCAGAAATACAACCCGATAACAACAGCAAAAAACACTTGGATTACCATTAGAATGATACTTAAACTCATTTTTTTACCCTCCTTAGAGATTTGCTTCGACAAAACGGTTCTACGATAACATCCATTATTCCCGTGTAAAAGAAGGTTAATCCAATCCATGCAAACTTTTGCAGGATGTATGATCCCCCCCTTGCGGAAGAAGGATAAGAGTAGATATTCACGCAAAAGGATGTGGCGTCTTGAAGCAAATGTTGCTTATTCTACTTTCCCTTTGCCTTTGTACGGCAAACCTAGAGGCATACGCTTCTGCGAGCGATCCGCTAATGCCAAGCGCTGACGTTCTCATTGACGTAGGGCATGGCGGGATTGACAGTGGAACATTAGTTGGTAAATATGAAGAGAAAGACCTGAACTTAGCAATTTCAAAAAAAACATATAAGCTTCTTACGAAAAAAGGTTATCGTGTCGTCATCAACCGAACCAAGGACTACGCATTAAGCGAAGACAACAAATGGTCATACGGCGGCAGACATCGCAAAGATCTAGCTCAACGCTCCGGCATCGCCAACACAGTCAAGCCCAAAATGATGTTGAGCCTTCATATCAATTGGTCTAGAAAGCCCACTAGCCGAGGCCCAATCGTCATTTATCAGAATCAATCCGAAAGTATTCTCATTGCTCAGCTCTTGCAAGAATCGCTCAACCGTGTGTATGGGATGGAAGAATTGCCTATTCTCGGCAAGAAGTACTACGTCCTTAAAAACACAAAATGTCCCACGGTCATTGTTGAGCTTGGCTTCCTCTCCAACAAAACGGATCGCAAGCTGCTGACATCCGCACATCATCAAGCAAAGCTTGCCGAGGCGATCACGCAGGCCGTGGAACGATATTTTGCCATGACACAGCCTAAGCCTAATTAGTGCTGCGTTTCATTGTTTGCGATATCGAAACAAAGGTGGCTTCCTTTTGAATGGACGGGATTGCCTCTTTAATCACTTGCGCGGTTTTTTTGCCCGGCGGCCCGACATGACCGATAGCAATAACCGTATCTCTCTCATGAATCAGCTTTTTGAGCCTGGTCATTTGTTTGCTGATATGGCTGTACGTATATAAATCATCAAAGAACAGCTGATTCTCGGAGAAAGGGACTCCTTGCGGTCCTGCCAGCTTCCCGATGACACTTTTGGGCGTTGTGCGGCTGTCCAAAAGCATGAGATTCCTTTCTTTGCAAATATCAACGAGAATTTTCATGATTCTTTCATCAGCCGTCACCTTAGAACCCATATGATTATTGATTCCTATCACATAAGGAATATCTTCAATGGCTGCTACAATCCGCTTGTGAACCTCTTCGTCGCTCAGATCCGTTGTAATGGCTCCCGGTCCCAGCCAACTCTTCTTGCCCCTCACTGGCTCCATAGGCAGGTGCAGGATGACCTCATGGCCCTTATCGTGGGCCAACTGCGCATCTTGTTTGCTTGATGGCAGAAATGGCATAACAGCGACGGTAAAAGGGATAGGGAGATCCATCATCTCCTTGGTTCCCTCCATATTGTTGCCAAAATCATCAATGACGATGGCAACCTTCTTCATGGTCATTTCGGCAGCGGGCTTAGCCGGCTTCATCCCATCAGATGCCCCTGTTTGTATAGGCAGCAAAAGCAGGCCAACGCCAATGACACTCGCCAAAGTAATTACTCGCATAGAAGCATATTTGCTTTTCACATTCATAGTCATTCTCCTCATTAGTAAAACTTAAGTAAATTGAGCAAGCTTTCCAGTTTCACTCATTATGCTTCTCTTGGCCCACAAATATGCGCTCTCAGGTCTATAAAAAGCAAAAGGAACCTACGCAAGTTAGTATCCTGCGGGTTCCTGTTTGAGTATTAGTTCCTTATCTCAGAAAGTCAGTTCTCGGAGACAAAAACACAAAGACCATCAGGATTTACCCTGATGGTCTGATCTCGCCTTGTCATGATGGCGATTAGTGTTTGCGGCCAGGAATGACACCTGTCTTTTCATATGAATCAACAATGATATCAATTTCTTTTTTGAGTTCAGCGAGCAGTTCTGCTTCTGGCACTTTACGAATCATTTCTCCGTAACGGAACAACATGCCTTCGCCGCGAGCACCTGCGATCCCGATATCCGCTTCACGCGCTTCACCTGGACCGTTAACGGCACAGCCCAACACAGATACCTTGATTGGCACCTTGATTTTGGAGATGTACTCTTCAACCTCGTTAGCAATCGAGAATAGATCAATATCCAAACGACCGCAGGTCGGACAGGATACGAGCGTTGCCGCATTCGTAATTAATCCAAATGTTTTGAGCAGCTCACGAGCAACCTTAATCTCTTCAACCGGGTCTGCGCTAAGCGAAATGCGAAGCGTGTTCCCGATTCCCATGTTGAGAAGCGTACCAATCCCTGCCGCACTTTTTACAGCTCCTGTAAATAAGGTGCCAGCCTCTGTAATTCCGAGGTGAAGAGGGTAATTAAAGGCTTGGGCAGCTTGCGAATAAGCCGCTATAGCCATTGGCACATCAGAAGCTTTGAGGGACACGATAATATCATGGAAATCAAGCTCTTCCAGAATATTGATGTGAAACAAAGCACTCTCTACCATGGCTTCCGGGGTTGGGTATCCATACTTCTCAAGGAGATGATTCTCCAAGGAGCCCGCATTTACGCCGATCCGAATCGGAATTCCACGTTCCTTACAAGCCTTAACGACCGCTTCCACTTTCTCGCGGCGACCGATATTGCCTGGATTAATCCGTACTTTGTCAATCCCATTCTCAATGGCAGCAAGCGCCAACCGATAGTCAAAATGAATATCAGAAACGAGCGGAATATGAATTTGCTTCTTGATCTCTTTAATTGCCTCTGCTGCTTCCTTATTGTTAACCGTGACACGAACGAGTTGACAGCCTGCCTCTTCCAAGCGAAGAATTTCGGCAACGGTTGCTTTCACATCCGCCGTCTTCGTTGTGCACATGCTTTGCATGATGACTTCATTGCTGCCACCGATGGTCAAATCGCCCACTCGGACGGCACGTGTATCTCTTCTATGGAACATTATGGTTTCTCTCCCCATGACACCAAACATCCTCCGCTCCAATTTCCTTGAAGGAAATCGGATTGGAGGCTGTGTGTTCGTTTATGAAATTATGGGTTACGCACTTTCCTCTTTTTTCTTACCTGAGGCAGGAGCGCCCTCTTTGGTCGTCAAAACAGGAGTAATCTTGTTCTGGACCGTTTCCTTGGACACCACACAAGTGGATACATCCGTTCTTGAAGGAACCTCGAACATCACATCAAGCATAATGCTCTCGATGATAGCTCTCAATCCACGCGCCCCAGTATTCCGTTTAATCGCTTCTTTGGCAATAGCGTCTAACGCCTCAGCATCGAATTCGAGTGAAACGTTATCCATTTCCAGCATCTTCTGGTATTGTTTCACAAGCGCATTCTTAGGCTCGGAAAGAATACGCACAAGGGCTGCTTCATCTAGCGGCTCTAGTGTGGAAATAACTGGCAAACGACCTACGAATTCCGGAATTAATCCGAATCTCAAAAGATCCTCTGGAAGTACCATGGATAAGTACTCGCCTGGTTTCAAATCAACTTTAGCACCGTCAGTGCTAAAACCGATCACTTTTTTACCGATTCTACGTTTGATAATTTGCTCCAGACCGTCAAAAGCTCCGCCGCAAATAAACAAAATATTCGTCGTATCGATTTGAATGAATTCTTGATGCGGATGCTTACGTCCACCTTGCGGAGGAACGGACGCTACCGTACCTTCAAGAATTTTCAATAAAGCTTGCTGTACGCCTTCACCAGAAACATCTCTTGTGATCGATGGGTTCTCGGATTTGCGTGCAACTTTATCAATCTCATCAATGTAGATAATGCCGCGCTCAGCTTTCTCTACATCATAATCAGCAGCTTGAATCAATTTGAGCAAAATATTCTCAACGTCTTCCCCTACATATCCCGCTTCTGTCAATGAAGTGGCATCTGCGATCGCGAAAGGTACGTTCAGAATTTTGGCTAGTGTTTGTGCCAGCAACGTTTTACCGCTACCTGTTGGTCCTAGAAGGACGATGTTACTTTTTTGAAGTTCAACATCTTCCAATTTGTTTTGCGAATTGATACGTTTGTAGTGATTGTAAACCGCTACAGCCAACGATTTTTTCGCTTGTTCTTGACCAATGACATACTGATCCAAAATGTTGCGAATTTCCTTTGGTTTCGGAACATCCTTCAGATCAAGCTCTTCTTCATGACCTAATTCTTCTTCCACAATCTCCGTGCAAAGCTCTATACATTCATCACAAATGTAAACTCCCGGACCTGCAACAAGTTTGCGAACTTGATCCTGGGATTTTCCACAAAAGGAACATTTGAGTTGGCCTTTTTCATCGTTAAATTTAAACATGGGATCACTCCTTTATTTCAAGTCGTTTCGAGTGATAACCTCGTCGATTAACCCGTATGCCTTCGCTTCATCAGCGCTCATAAAGTTATCCCGGTCGGTGTCTCTTTCGATCTTATCAAGCGGCTGTCCCGTACGGTCCACATAAATCTGGTTGAGTTTTTGTTTCGTCTTGATAATCCAATCCGCGTGAATCTTGATATCGGTCGCTTGACCTCTAACACCGCCGAGCGGTTGGTGAATCATAACTTCTGCATTCGGCAGCGCGTATCGCTTGCCTTTGGCACCTGCTGTTAACAGCAAAGAGCCCATACTTGCAGCCATACCTACGCAAATCGTAGATACATCAGGTTTAATGAATTGCATGGTATCAAAAATACCCATACCTGCCGTTACAGACCCACCTGGTGAGTTGATATATAAGTGGATATCCTTATCAGGGTCCTGTGCGGATAAAAAGAGCAGCTGGGCAATGACCAAATTAGCCACATCGTCATCAATTGCGGTCCCGATGAATATAATGCGGTCCTTAAGCAGACGCGAGTAGATATCGTAAGAACGTTCCCCACGAGCCTCTTGTTCAACAACCATAGGAATAAGACTCATTGTACCAACTCCTTTTACGGCCATAGCCATATTCTCCAAATTGGGATTCAGTAACAGTTTAACACGTTTGAGCGGCAAAGTCATTTTTTCAGAGAACTGCTATGTAAGTGGGCATTTCTTATGTTATTGGGCAGTTTGGAGCTAAAATAGGGTAAAAGAAAGGCACGTTGCTTACGTACGTGCCTTTACTAACCTTATTTATACTGCTGCGGAAACATGCTTGCTATTTTCAAGCAAGAAGTCTACCGTTTTTCTCATAACAAGATCGTTGCTCAAACCTTCAAGGCTGCCGTTGGAAGCAAACAGCTCACGAAGTTCAGCAGTTGTTTTTTGGTAGGAATCTGCATATTTGCCAAGTTCCGCGTCAACTTCTTCGTCGGAAACTTCGATTTTTTCTGCAGCTGCAATTGCTTCAAGAACAAGGTTGTTGCGAACACGCTTCTCAGCATCTTCTCTCATTTGATCTTTCAGCACGCTCTCGTTTTGACCGGAGAACTGGAAGTAAATTTCAAGCGTCATGCCTTGGGAACGAAGACGTCTTTCGAATTCTTTCACCATAACATCAAGCTCTGCTTCTACCATGGAAGCTGGAATTTCAACATCAGCATTCGCTGCTGCTTTTTCCACAACTGCTGTTTCAAGAGCAGCCTCTGAATCTTTTTCCTTGCGCTCTTGAAGACGTTTTTGCAATTCTTCTTTGTACTCGACAAGTGTATCGTACTCGCTAACATCTTTCGCGAATTCATCGTCAAGCTCTGGCAAGTTTTTGCGTTTGATGTCGTGAATCAACACTTTAAACACAGCTGCTTTACCTTTAAGGTCTTCGGAGTGGTAGTTTTCTGGGAAGCTAACGTTAACTTCCTTTTCTTCACCTTTGCCAAGACCAACTAGCTGCTCTTCGAATCCTGGGATGAAGGAGTTCGATCCAAGCTCAAGGGAATACTTCTCCGCTTTGCCGCCTTCGAATGCTTCACCATCAACGAATCCTTCGAAATCAAGGACAACGACGTCGCCGTTAGCTGCTTGTCCTTCTTCAAGAACAACCAATTCAGCGTGACGTTGTTGCAAGCGTGCAAGCTCTTCGTTCAGTTCTTCTTCTGTTACTGTTGCACTAACCGCTTCAACTTCAATGCCTTTGTAATCGCCAAGCGTAACTTCAGGCTTAACGGTTACTTTAGCTTTGAACTTCAGGATTTGGCCTTTACCGAATTGCTCAACGTCTACTTCTGGACGATCAACAGGCTCGATTTTAACCTCTTCAATCGCTTCAACATAGACTTCAGGCAAAATGATATCTAAAGCATCTTGATATAAGCTTTCAACACCGAATTTAGCTTCAAAGATAGAACGAGGAACTTTCCCTTTACGGAATCCTGGAACATTTACTTTCGCTGATACCTTTTTAAATGCTTTATCCAAAGCATCTGCGACGCGCTCTGCGCCAACTTCCACTTCAAGAACGCCTACGTTCTTCTCTATTTTTTCCCAACTTGCTTTCATTTTATGCTTTCCCCTCCAAAAATGTACGATGACATATTTTCACGTACGCTCATTATAACCATTCTATTATAACATATAACAATTTCATTTCAAGGCGGCCTTTAGAAGCTACGACGGATCGGGACTAAACTGCTGCACAAACGCTTGCAGCACTAGGTGTGCCCGCTTCCATTGCAGCGTCATTGAATCCACAATCCCATAGTTATCTAGTATTTCTTCGCGGTTTACCGTGCCAAATAATTTCTCTTGCAGTATAGCGTGCAGCGCAGAAGCCCATACATCTACCGCCCCTTCTTCGGCGCTAACGAGATCCGTGTAGATGGCTGTGCCGTAAGCGTAGGCCAGAAACTCCTGCCACGTTTGTCTGGCAAAATAAACAAAATCAGGCTGGCTTGTTTCACTAATGTCCCCAACTCTGCGAATCATATCACGAATTCGCAATGGAAATTCTTCGGGACACAGCGGTGTCTCCTCAATATCGACGGCGATGGTCTTCCCATTCTTAGGAAACTCAACAATCCCGTTCTCACCCATGTGCTTGAGCGCTTGCAGAGCTTTAAACTGAATGTGTGGATGCCGCGGTCTTTCATTGAGCCATTCCCTCACCGATTGACCCAGACCTGGTTGATCAAGGAAGCCAAGCTGCTCCAGCGCGCTGACCTGCTCCTCCAAGGTCCCTTCTTTCAACAGGTTCAGCAATTTAAGGGCATAGCCTTCGTCCGTCGTCTTTTCTCTTATGTATTGTCTTAGTAAGTCCTTCTCCTCTTCTTCGTCCTCTTCCTGCTGCGTTGTCGTCGGAAACATCGTCTCTGGAAACATCGTATAGAGCCAATGGCGCAGCGCTTCCCACTGTTCCGTTTTACTTTCGTCCACATTCGGAAATTGCAGCAGAAAAGTTAACAACTGCAGGGCATCCGTATACTGCTCTGTCCGCAGGAAACGTGTCAACTCATCTTCATAATACTGTTCTGTTTTCGGAAAAAGAAATAGATTGTTCATAGATCGGTCCGTTATGGGAATCACCTCAGAAATCATGGTCTCGCTGGTGACAGTTTACTTGATTGTCAGAGTGATTGCAAAATAATTATGAATCAAGGGTTGACTTCCTATAAAACGATATGATATATTAACTCTCGCTTCGCTAAACGGATTCATTCCGCTAGGTAAGAAGAGGTTTATGTCTCAGTAGCTCAGCTGGATAGAGCACACGCCTTCTAAGCGTGCGGTCGGGGGTTCGAATCCCTCCTGGGACGTCATAGTAATGGAAGAGACCGCGAGATATCGCGGTCTTTTTTTTGTTTAGAAAAATAAAATTGAGGAAATTGACAATCACAGATGAATGGGTAGCACCATAAGCCAATCAGGGTTCTTAGAAAATTAATCAGGGCTTATTAAGCATTTACCTACTAACTCTTCTGCCTCATACCCGTTTGGTTTAAGGTTTAAAGAAATAGTGTCTTTATTCATTTGTGGATTTTTATAGCCCATATGCACAACATTATTAATCACATATTCATTTGAAGTGTTGTTTGCATCTACCAGTAAATTCCCTGTGAGTTCGCCAAGACATATTCCAGTTATTACAACAACATTGGCACTCTTTACGTACATTGAAAACTCAACATTTATAGAAAACATACGCTTCACCACCTTTTATTCTCCCAATATTTATCTGTATTCTCTGAGCAGTTGAATTGTATCTCTAGTCTCAGAATTCGGTATTCCATATGCCTTTGTAAAGTTAATCAATTTCCTTGGCCTCAATCTCCATTTGAATAATGTTTGTGCCGTTTGCTCTTCCAGTTCTGTACTGAGTTGCATGAATAAATTCTTCAAACACCGCTGATGCAGAAGGATTGGGTTATCTCCATCACGGCTTAGGCCAAACGGATCGACATAGGATACTGGGTTCCCACGTACCGTAGGGGATAGGTGTACGTGTAGCTCCGTATGTGACCGAGGCGACGGTAGCTGCGCTGTTCTGTTCGGTCAATACGTTGCCCGCAGCATCATAGGTGTAGATGTAGTGGATAATCCATTGTCCGCTCGCTGTTTGATCCGTCAGAGAGATCAGTTGACTGTTAGAGTTGCCATGAAAAAAGAAACCTTGAAAGGCATGAAGCCAATCAAGGTAAATTGATATTAAGATTCAAATGTTGTTCTATCGGGGAAACGCCCATTTTCCCGAATAAAACATACTGATATCCTTTGAGCAGCCCTATCGAAATAAAATTTATTGGAAATACTAATATCAGGGATAGGCTCTATCTCAGCAAACTTCCTCGTTATTTTGTTAAGTTCTATTTTGCCCATCATATCTTCATTTGGTCCAAATTTGTATACTACTCTTTCTTCATTTTCCATTTCTTTGAGCAACAGTACGTACGAAGCCAAAATTTTCTCCTCCTCTTATGGATTCCACGGGCAACCTGATTCTATGGTTTTGTCATGTGCTGTCCTATAGTTTGTTTTGAATATCCCTTCAAATCTCGATTCAAACAACTCATGATTAATTAAATCAATATCACTATACCGATGAGTTCCTGCTAGCGGAACGGATTAGGCGTATCCCCTTGCTCAAGAATCGCTTCTCCATAAGGCGCGTACGCGTATTGATCCGTCACTTGGCCGCTGTTGTCGGTCAAAGCGATCGTGCTGCCTCGACGGTCATAGTGATATACCCGATAAGTGCCTGCTTGATCTTCCCTGCCGATATCCCTGCATAAGGCTGTGAAGGTTGCCACAGGCATAGGCTTTGATCCTTCGGGTTTTCCGGCGCTTTGAAGCGCCAAAGACGGTTGTTTGCGTCGTTAGCGATGCAGCGGCGGGCAAAAACTAGTTAATAGCATTACTGGGTCATGTGTGGTATTGGTTGAATGATCGTTTTAATCGGCACTGGATAAGCCATAGAGAGGATGGACTCCTCTTTATGGCTAGTAACTCATTTATTCGCTTCGACGAAACTGCTTTCTCTTTTGGAGGTGTTCTTATTCATATAAAATGATTGGCCTGATTCTTTATCTGCATTTTCTGCCATAGTTGTAACTTCACACATTAGTGCAATGTAGCGTGCCATCCAAGATGAGATATTAAGCATATGGTCATTAAGTATCTCTTGGAAGGAATCAGTAGTAGTAGCTTCAAAGGAATATTGATATTCTGGCCACTTACCGTTATTCTTCAATTCTTGTAATTGAACCTCAAAACCAAATACTTCGGCATAACCTACTAAATCATATGGTTCATCTTCCATATTTTCATATCTTAAAGCAGGTATATTCAGCCCATCCTCTAATTTTGAACCTAAGTCTTGCAAAGTGCCCTTATACTGGATGTATACCTTAGAGTAAGCGCCATGTACTTTGTCTGAAAACTCCATTTTAACCTCCTAATTACTCGATGGCTTAAATTTAATTGAAAATCCCTCTTTGTTTGGCTTTAATCCTTTAAATCCCGGTGTTTCAGAAAGTATTTTCCTAAATTCAGGGTTGGCTTTGAGACTATTACCAAATTTCTCGTACAGAATATCACTCTCAATATAGTAGTTCATCTTTTTCCATTAAAACCTGCGAGAGATTGGCATGCGGATTGACCACATACTTCGTTGTTACACCATTCACAGTCATGCCAATTCGTACGTTCTCACTGTTATAAGCGTAGCTTACTCCGCCTGCTGAGATCAAGCGGTTTCTAGCATCATACTGATAACCTTGCAGCTGACCTCCTAGCGGTCCGGTAATCATATTCCCATCCGAGTCATGGATAACATTCTGACCGTTATACGTAGCTAGACGATTATCAGCCGTGTAAGTCATCGTACCGTAGGGGAGAGGTGTACGTGTAGCTCCGTATGTGGCCGAGGCGACGGTAGCTGCGCTGTTCTGTTCGGTCAATACGTTGCCCGCAGCATCATAGTGGCTAATCCACTGTCCGCTAGCCGTTTGATCTGTAAGAGCAGTCATTTGACCGTTCGCATCATAACTTCTAGCCTCAACCGATCCATCAGCGCGTGTCGTAGTGGCGAGCATTGAGCCGCTTTTTCACCACTTCATTTGCGTGGAAACCCGTTTGGGAAAAAGCAAATCGAACGCCTTCAGCAAGATGGGCAAACAAGGCTGCAGGAAGGAGATTTGAATTTAGATGACACTTCCTGTGCTCATCCTTACGCTAAACAACTCTCGTTTTGTCCTGGTTCTTCGATCACGCACCAAAGGAAGCTGTGCAGACTTATGTGAAACACTGGTGCATTGAAGTGTTTTTTCGTACAGCGAAGCAAGAACTGGCTTTTGAAAAGTGCCACTCCGAATCCGAGGCGCATCACCATGCTCATTTCGAGTTACTGTTTACCGCAGAAACCTTGCTAGCTGTTGCATTATTTGAAATGAACAAAGAAAAAACGAGTGATGATAAAGGCTTCACTCACGGCGAAATGTTCCCCGGCCTTTTCCATACTCGTTGCCAATCCCGAACGAGAAACCCACAAGGGTCAAGAGTGAATCTACATTGATTTTGAAATACAAGAGAATTTGTCGAATATTAAATTACTCATTGCAACAAGGAGACTCGCCATTTATCGTCTAAGGATTCTTTTTTAGTTCCATAAAAAACCCAATGTCTCACTTGCAGTAAAAGAACTTATCTTTGGGCGTCTTAAGAATTTGCTTTCTTGCTACGAATCTTTCTTTTTGTGCTATAATCATCTCAATTACATAATTCGAATAGATGAGGTGCCCTTGCATGCAGCAAGGGGTAACAGGGAATCGGGTGCAAATCCCGAGCGGTCCCGCCACTGTATTCGGGGAGTTTCTTTCTATTAATGTCACTTGATATGTCATCAGGGAAGGCCGAAAGAAAACGACGATCCGAGAGCCAGGAGACCTACCTTCATCTATGTACCCACACACCTTCGCGGAAAGGAGCGGTGTACGTCAAGTCATTCGACAATGTCTTTTATTTGTCGTTTATTCGCACGTACCCACGACCGATCCAAGAGGATTGGTCTTTTTTTTGTACCTCATTTTAAAAGCAAAGGAGATTTACAACCAACATGTTCACGAAAAAGAAAAAACTTTCGAGCTTTCTGCTGCTTGTGCTGGGGTTTGCCTTGTATTTATTTATTAATGAACCCCAGTCTGCTCATGCCATGCATATTATGGAGGGATTCCTCCCGGTGGGATGGGCTATCTTCTGGTGGGTTGCCTTTCTGCCCTTCTTCTTCCTTGGTCTGCGCTCACTGATTAAAATCACAAAAGAAAATCCCGAGCTCAAAATCATGCTCGGACTTGCCGGAGCATTCACCTTCGTGCTCTCCGCACTGAAGATTCCATCGGTGACGGGCAGCAGCTCGCACCCAACAGGCACAGGCCTCGGAGCTGTCATGCTCGGTCCTCTGCCCATGAGCGTCCTTGGCTCTATTGTTCTGCTGTTCCAAGCGGTGCTGCTCGCCCACGGCGGACTTACGACGCTCGGTGCCAACGCGTTCTCCATGGCGCTATCCGGACCCGTCGTCGGCTATTTCATCTATCGGTTCATGATGAAAACGACCGGAAAGCAGAAATGGTCTATCTTCCTAGCTGCCGCTTTGGCCGACTTATCCACCTATGTCGTAACTTCGATTCAGTTAGCGCTTGCCTTCCCGGCTGAACAAGGCGGGTTCATCGCTTCCTTCTTGAAATTTGGCGGCATTTTTGCCATTACCCAAATCCCGCTCGCGATTAGCGAAGGTATTTTAACCGTATTAATCTGGAATTGGCTGCAAGCTTATAGCCCCAAAGAACTGACAATCCTGCAACATAAGATGAAAGGAGCATCTGAACAATGAAAAATCGCACAACAAATATTCTCATGCTGGTTGCCATCGTCTTATTAGCCGTATTGCCCTTAATCTTCGTCAAAGGTGAATTTGGCGGAGCTGATGATGCAGCTGAAAAATTAATTCAAAGTATCCAACCTTCCTATCAGCCTTGGTTCTCTTCTTTCTTTGAACTGCCTGCGGAGACAGAAAGCATGCTATTTGCCCTCCAAGCGGCACTTGGTGCGGGCTTCATCGGGTATGCTTTTGGACTATTCAAAGGAAAAGCTTCTAAATCCAAATCCCAATGATTAAACGGATTGATACACTTGCTTACGGCAATGGCTTACGCGATCTTTCCCCTATGTGGAAATGTGCATTTGCTACGATTATGCTGTTGTTCACCTACGTCGCTCACCCAGCCGTTCAGTTCCTTCTAGCCATTTGGTTAACCGTATGGACTGTGGGTTATGCGCGTATTCCGATTCGCTTCTACTTATCGCTAATTGCCATTGCTTGCTTGTTCTTCATTGGAAGCATACCTGCCTTAATCGTTGAAATTCGCCCTTGGCAAGCAACCTCTCCCGTACTCCATGAAGCGGCAGGCTTCACCTTTATGAACTGGCATTTTTTCGTGACTTCATCAGGTCTCTTGCTCGTCGGGAAGTTGTTCGTGCGCATCGTCGCCTGCCTTTCTTGTATGGCCTTTATCATTTGCAGCACTCCTTTTGCGGAACTGCTTCAAGTCTTGAAGAAAATACGGGTCCCGATGCTCGTCCTCGAAATTATGCTGATTATGTACCGGATATTATTTATCCTTTTTGAAACGGCCCAAGATATGTATGTTGCTCAGCAAGCAAGGGGCGGCCAAAGCGGCTTCCAGAACCGATTAAAGGATACAGCTACCCTGATTGTTCAAATGTTTATCAAAACGATGCAGCAATATAGATCCTTGTCCAATGGACTTGTTTCCAGAGGCTTCACCGAAGACATTCACATGGCCCCCTACCAAGCTAAGCCCGTACCTGTTCGGTACAAAGCGGAAAGCATCGCAGGCTTCATACTGCTGCTGCTCCTGGAAATTTGGCTGCATTGGAGGATCGCCCTATGAATTCGATTTTTGAAACTTTAGATATCAGCTTCAGCTATCCCGGAACGAAGGCCAAAGCCTTAAACAAACTAAAGCTCGCGATCCCGGAAGGAAAAAAAACTGCCTTATGCGGTCACAACGGCTCCGGCAAATCAACTTTATTCCTGCACGCGATTGGCATTCATTCGCCTGCCTCCGGCCAGGTTCTATGGAATAACACGCCGCTGACGTACAACCGCAAAGAACTCAAGCAATTGCGCCAGGATATTGGACTTGTTTTTCAAGATCCGGAGCAGCAGCTTATCTTAAATACCCCTTATGAAGATGTCACCTATGGGCTGCGGAATGCAGGGATTCCAGAGCCTGAGATCAAGCTCCGCGCAGAAGCGATCCTGCGCACAATGCGTATTGAACACTTGGCCCATACTCCGATTCATCATCTGAGCCTTGGCCAGAAGAAACGCGTCGCTTTGGCAGGTGTGCTCGTACTTGAACCTAAGCTCCTGCTTCTGGATGAGCCTACAGCTTATTTGGATCGTATTTCCGAGCAGCAGCTTATCGAAGAGCTTGATCGCATACATCGCCGAGGGATTACGCTCGTGATGGCTACGCATGACATGAATCTGGCCTATGCTTGGGCAGATTGGATTCTTGTCCTCGACCAAGGACAATGTGTGATGGCAGGTACGCCTGCCGAGATTTTCAGCAACACGCAAGCAATCCAGTCTCTTGGCTTGGATAAGCCCATGCTGCTGGATCTGTGGGAAGCTTTGCCTGAGACAAGCCGCCAAGGTAGAACTGCGCCGAGGAATGTAGAGGATTTTAAAATTCTGTTGCAAGAATGTTTGGCATAAAAATGGTTCGAATGCGTACGGAGGGTGCTTGAGCCGAAACAGTTCCGGATCAACCAGATTGCAGAATGAAAACAAGGGGCAAAGGAGAAATAATTCCCTCCTTGAAATGGGATGAATGCAGCAAAGGAGCTTTCCTACAAGTAAAAAACTTGAGGAAAGCTCCTTTGTATTTCAGAAGGCTTGAATCACAAAACCGCTGACAAAGGTGCGGACATTCGTGAAGGTGCGGTTGTAGTTTTATAAACCTGCGATTATGCATCTTTTGGGGCTGGGTTTAGCCGAAAATTGATACATTCCTGCAATTATACATGCTTTTGCGGCCTATTTCGGCTTTCTGGATGAAAAAACCAGAAATTCCTGCATAATCGCAGGAATTTCCTTTTTTCGGACGATTCGGCTGAAAAAGCCTGCATTTTCGCAGGTTTTTGACTCCGTGAGCCACTCCGTCCGCCGCCTTGCCTTGCCTTGCCTTGCCTTGCCTTGCCTTGCCTTGCCTTGCCTTTGCTTTGCATCGCCTCACCTCGTGACGTGCCGTTCCGTGCCTCGCCTTGCCGCGTCTCGCCCAGTGGAAACCAACGCTCCCAAGAGGCGCAGGGCAGAACAAATCAGCTCTCTCTCCGACTTACTGCTTGATCCGACTTACGCCTGTCCGGCCTTTTCCAGTCGGAACAAAACTCGCCTCATAGCTGTAAATCATCTGATCTTCCAAAGGCTTGCCCTCGAGCAAATGCTCCCGCACAAGTCTTCTTCCCAGCTCCGGTGTCATCTCTTTGTACCAAATTCCTTGCGGATACACAGTAACTACGCAGGCGTCCTCACAGCGGCCGTTGCATCTTGTTCGCGTCGTGTGAATGAGACCCTCCGCTTTGTGCTGCGCAATTTCATCACGGATAGCCAAAGTCGTCTCATCGCCTAATTGCTTCATGCAGGAACCGCCATTACAAATTAATACGTGATGTTTCACGGTAGATAAATCCCAAGTACTCATAACAATCTCCTTTCATTCAGTAAAATACGGATATTGGGGCACATCAGCCAACAGTGATTGGGTATAGGCGTGCTGTGGATTAGCAATGACATCTGCCGTCCTGCCTTGTTCCACCACAATGCCTTCATGCAGCACAAGCAGACGATCGCAGAGTGCAGTCACAACAGCAATATCATGAGATATAAATAAATAGCCAACTTGACGCTGCTTGCGCAAATCTCGGAGCAGCTCGATCACTTGAGCTTGAACCGAGACATCAAGCGCAGATAGACATTCATCCAGAATGATAAGCTCGGGGCTTGCCACAAGCGCTCTAGCTATGCAAACTCGCTGACATTGTCCAGTGCTTAGTTCATGGGGATAACGACTGAGATACTCTCCGCTTAGCCCAACGGCCTGAAGCAGCTCTCCTAGCTGCCGATCCACGTCCTCTTGCTGGGAAGGCTGCCTATGAAACTGCAAATAGGCTTCCTTTAGGCTCTTCTTCATCGTCCATGCGGGATTCAAACTGTTCCTCGGATCTTGAAATACGACTTGAATCGATTTTCTGGAAGCTCGCCGAACGTTCTTATTCGCAAGAGAAGCGCCACGCCACAGCATTTCCCCCGCATCTGGCCGTTCTAAATCCATCACACATCGCACTAATGTGCTTTTCCCCGATCCAGACATCCCGATTAAGCCAACACTTTCACCAGGCAAAATAGTAAAAGAAATCTGCTGCAGCACTTTTTTCTTCGCATACGTTTTTGAGATGCGATCAATGACCAGCATGAACAGCACCTCGGCTTTCTGCGATGCGTTTGTCTGTCTCCTCAGACCAAGCAGAAGAGGACGGCAGCTTCGGAATAGCAGCCAGCAATTGCTGGGTATACGCATGGGCAGGGTTCGTGAAAATCTGCTGAACGCTCCCGCTCTCCACAACTTCGCCGCCGCGCATGACACATAGCCGGTCTGCTACTTGAGCTACAAGGCGTAAGTCATGAGAAATAAAGATCAGCGCAGCCTTATGCTTCTTTCGCTGCTCCTGAAGCAGCTCCATAATTCTCGCTTGTGTACTCACATCAAGCGCTGTTGTAGGCTCATCAGCCACGATGATATCCGGCTGATGCATCATCGCCATGGCAATGACAACACGCTGACGCATCCCTCCGCTTAGCTCGTGCGGGTAGCAGGTGTATGTTTCAGCGGATAAGCCCATTTGCTCCAGAAGCTGCAAGGCTCGCTCCTTGGCTGCCGCCCTCGTCCAAGGGCTTCCGCTTGTAAGCAAACATTCGCGCAGCTGTTCACCGATGCGCAAGACAGGATTCAAGGAATCCATCGGAACCTGTGTAATATAAGCGATTCGTCGACCGCGTACGCGGCGCCAATCTTTCCATGCATAAGCGGTCGTATCTTCGCCAAATAGATGAAGAGCCCCGCCTTGCTGATGAAACGGATGTCTCAGCAGGCCAAGTGCGGCAAGAGCCAACGTACTTTTCCCCGACCCGCTCTCTCCAACAAGCCCCAGGCATTCGCCTGGGTAAAGACGGAGATTCACATTTTGGAGAATAGGTCTACTGGAACGATCTCCCTTCTCTCGAACCGAAATGCTAAGCTCTCGCACTTCAAGGATAGCTCCATCAGGCTCCCCGCCTTCCAGGACAGCGGACTTCTGCTCATGAGCGAATGTCTTCGGCAGCCGTGATCGACCAAACAGCAGCGGAACGCTTGGTTTTCGAGGTTCAAGCGCATCCTTTAGCGTATCTCCCAAATAGTTAGCTGCCAGAACGGTAAGCAGGATCGCCATCCCTGGCGCAAGGAACAACCATGGCGCTTCTTCCAAATAGGCTCTGCCTTCATTCAGCATGGCTCCCCATTCAGGCTGCGGAGGCCTGATACCTAGGCCTAAGAACGACATGGAAGCAATGCTGAGCATAATGCTGCCCATATCCAGCGTCACGAGGACAAGTATAGGACCTGCTAGGGCTCCGAGAATGTGTGTCCCGATAATTCTCCATGCTGGAATCCCCATAGCTCTTGCTGCCATGACATAACCATCATCCCGTATCGCCAGCACGTAGCTGCGAATCATACGAGCATAAGAAGGCCAAGATACAGCAGCCACGGCAATAAGCAGGCTTGGCAACCCTGCCCCAAGCAAAGTAGCAAGCGTTATGGCCAGCACCATTTGCGGAAAGGAAAAAAGCACATCCATGATACGGGTCATAACGGTGTCCACCCACCCGCCGAAATACCCGGCAGCAAGTCCGATCAACAGGCTCAAGGATATGACGATACCTACCGCGAGAACAGAGGCACCAATGGAATGCAGCCCTCCGTACATCAATCTTGTCCATACATCTCTTCCATAATTGTCTGTTCCAAGCCAGTGTTCACCGGATGGAGGGAGGAGCGATGTCGCATAATTCACTTTGAGTGGATCATGGACAGCAAACCAAGGAGCGCCCAGAGAGAAGACCACGATCCCCGCAAGGAGCGCAAGCAGTGCAAGCGCTAGCGGGTCTTTTCTCAGCGCAGCCACTAATCTTTGGCGAAAACGATTATCCACGCTGTCCCTCCTGCTCGACTCTGACCCGGGGATCCAGCCAACGGTAGGCCAAATCGACAAGTAGATTTAATGAAATATATACAACCGCCATGAAGAGCACGAAAGCTTGAATAACCGGATAATCGCGGCCAGTTATCGCATCAACGGCATATCGGCCTATCCCAGGCCAAGCATAAATCGTTTCGACAATTACAGAACCGCCAATTAATCCGCCCAGTACGACGCCAAATGAAGTCAAAACAGGTAAAAGCGCATTCGGAAGCGCATGCTTTCCTATCATTTGGAAGCGCGAAAGACCTTTGGCCTCGGCCAGCAGCATATAGCGCTGAGAGAAAGCTTGCAGCATGCTCGTTCGCAGCAAGCGCGCCGTAATGGACGAAAGTCCGATACCCAGTGTCAACGCTGGAAGAATAAGATGCTTGAAATCACCTCGCCCCATTGTGGGCAGCCAGCCAAATTTCACGGAGAAGGTATACATAAAGACAAGACCTAAGAAAAAGGAAGGCACCGAAATACCGATTAAAGCAATAAAACGGCTCAGATGATCCAATCCCTTGCGGTGAAACACCGCTCCAGCCAAGCCGGAGGGGACTGAAATTAGGACCATAACCACAAGCGCGGCCATGGATAATTCGAGCGTTGCCGGAAACCGGTTCATGAACTCATCCCAGATTGGCGTTTTGCTTCGAAAGGAGACACCCAGATTGCCCCCAGCAATCTGGACCAGCCAATTTCCGTACTGAATCCAGAAGGGCTGATCCAGCCCTAGGCTTTTGTTCAGCACACTCGCATCTTTTTCTAAATCAGAAAGATTCGCACCTGGATCAAACATGCTGAGCAGCATTGTCCGGGCTGGGTCCCCGGGAATAAATCGCACAAGCGAAAATACTAGCAGGGTTACGCCAAGAAGTACCGGAACCGTCAACGCCAATCGGATACAAAGATAACGAGCTAATTTCATTGAGCGATATACATGGCCGGTGTAATTCTTGTCTTGAGGTTGTCATCTACGCCCTGTACCTTTTTATTGTAAGCAGCACCCCAACGCGTACTATTGTACAAATAGACAATCGGAACGTCCTGCTGCACTTGGGTTTGAATTTGTTTAGCCAGCTCCGCTTGCTTCTTGCCATCAAACTCGGAAACTAAACCATCCAGCAGTTTATCGACTTCAGGGTTTGTGTAACCGCCGTAGTTGGAGGCAATTCCCGTGTGGTAATAGGAGTTGAGCTGTCCTCCGATATCTCCTGTCGCACTGCCGCAGGAACAATAGGTGGCAAGCTCAAAATTGCCGTCCAACATCATTTGATTAGAAGCTGTTGTTTCTACAACATTTAGTTCAATGGAAATCCCCACTTCTTTGAGCTGTGATTGCAGTGCAACGGCTAAAGGCTGGAAGACGGAGTACGTCAGCAGCTTGTATTGCAGCTTTTGACCCTCTTTTGCCCGGATGCCGTCTGAACCAGCTTTCCAGCCTGCTTCATCCAGCAATTGGACGGACTTGGCTTTATCCATGTCTGAACTTGTTTCAATGGCATAGGGAAGACCCGCCGGGAAGTGCCCGGTCGCTTTGGATGCGAACCCGCGGTTTACACCATCAATAAGCTCCTTGCGATTCACAGCCAGATTGATCGCTTGACGCACCTTTGGATCTTGCAGCGAAGGTACTTTTTTAATATTCAACCATAGATTAGAGGTGCTGCCGACAGGAAAGTACGTTTGGAACTTGCTGTCCTTTTCATAGGAAACCCGTTGATCTACTTCAACATTCATGTCGCCGTCCGCATCGCCATTCTTAAGCGCAAGCAAGCGGGCTTGACCATCTGTGCCTAGTCTGGACTCCAAGCGCTGAAGCTTAGGCTTATCGCCCCAGTATCCCGGGAAAGCTTCTGCAATCAGCAATTCGCCTGGCGTGAACTGAATAGGCTTCATAAAACCGGTTAAATCAGGCTCTTTATTGAATTTATCTCCGATTAAATCCGCTTGAGCCGCGTTATGAATAGCAAAAGCCGCTAATTTAAAAATGAAGGAAGGATCTGGCTTCGGCGTTTGGATCTGCAAATGTGTGGCATCCTTCACAAGGAACTGCACACCGCCGAGTTGAGAAGGACCACGCTTGTTCAGCTTCTGATGACGTTCCAGAGCAGCTTTCACAGCAGCCGCATCCATCACGGCCCCGCTCCAGAATTTAACATTCGGCTGCAGCTCTACTTCCCACAACGTTGGTTCTATATTTTTCCACGATTTAGCTAACCAAGGACGAATAGAGCCATCATCATTCTGATAGACAAGCGGTTCAGCAATCCCATCCGACGTAATCCGCTGAGCATCAATATGTACAGGATCAAGGGATCGCGGCATATTGAGCGTCACATATTTGAGCACTTGCTCTTTGGCAGGCACTGCAGCCGTCGATGAGGTTGGTGAATTTGTCGATACATTCGACGTTCCGGTTGATTTGGAACAGGCAGACAGAACGAAAATCACAATTAAGATAAGGAATGAGGCAATCATCCGATATTTGCGTTTATTACTTTTAAGCATAGTAAAATAGACCTCCCGAGAAATTATTTACTTTTCATTTAATCGTAATTATTACAATTAAACATTATTCCTAACTTTGTTGCTTTTGTCAATTAAAAAAGGCGCCTCCCCTCTTTGTAAAAAAAGGGAAAGACGCCTATCGATGGTATGCGAATAGCTCATCTAACACCTCCCTATCTCCCGTAGGTACCTAACTGTGCTGTAGAAATAGGCAGGTCTCCTGGCTTCAGTATCCTCATCAAACGTCAACCTTCCCAATCGAATTCGATCAGTGGCATTCAGACATTGACTCCTCTGTTACAGTGGCGGGACCGCGTCGGCTTTAAACCGATCTTCCCTTTTAAGCTTATCCCTGCACTTGTACACGCAAGAAGTAAGCACCTATTCCCATTATGAATTTGTCGGAGCTCGTCCGAGCTCAACAACCATCTTAACCCAATGTCCACATTCATACAAGGAAAAAAGCCCCAACCAAGAGGTTGAGGCGAGCTTCATGGATTAAATTGTCCAAGCTTATGCCTTAAACGGAAGGCCGATTGGGTTGATGATGCCCAGGCTCAGTTGAGGTCAAATTGGACTGAACTTGAGCAGCTTGCTTGGAGTTGTCGATCGCACTTTGATTCTTCTCTGTCATGTTTTTCTTCTTGCTCATGGCTCCTGATTCCTCCTGTAAGTGAGATGATTACCCTACTAGTATGAGGAATGGCTTGCCTAAATATGCGGTGCGAAAGAAATCCCACGATCAGCGGACAAACAAGCCTGGCATTGTCATTCAATGTACAGTCAGGATCTACATATTTACTATCTGCGTTCTCTTATATAAAACTGGTATTGCCGCCGCTATAAGGATCATACCCATAAAAGCTGGTGCGGCATGACCAATTGATACATAAATTTGACCACCAATGATAGGCCCAATCATTCTTGCTAAAGCCTGAATGGATTGGCTGCCTCCTTGAATCCTTCCTTGTTCACTGGCATCGACTGACTTGGAGAGCATTCCATTGAAGGAAGGCCCAAAGATCGAATCACCAAAACCAAATATAAACATTCCAGCTATTAAAAGTGGATAGAAGGAGAACAATGAAGATAACGCAATAAGACTGTAGCCTATGATCTCCGAAACCATTCCAAGTATGGCTATCTGTTTATCACTTCGTTTTTTCAAAAGCTTTGGCATGATGAAACCTTGTGAAATGATGTCTTGGACACCCATAATTGAAAACATAAGTCCGATTAGTGCAGGCTTCCAACTGAAAGTATCCATTGTAAATTGGGAAAAAACGGCCTGTAAGGATCCATTCGGTATCCAAAGCAAGAACGCTGAGACAAGCAGCCTATTTAAGTTTTTCATGGAAAGCAGGTTTGCAAGCTGTGTAAATGGATTCAGTCTTACAAAGGTAATATCTTTCAGCCTATTACTCTTGGCAAGGCTCTCAGGCATAAAAAAGTATCCATAAACAACATTCAATAAAGTGATCACTGCTCCGAAATACATGGGTACAGAATAGCCAAACTTGGCAAGTAATCCGCCTAGCGTCGGGCCAATGACGGTGCCTACACCTACAACCGCGCTCACCCATCCAAAGTATTTGGTTCTCTGCTGCGGAGGAATGATGTCTGCAAAATAGGCAAAGATTGTGCCTATGCTCCCTCCTGTTATACCCTCTATGATGCGCCCAGCAAATAGTACCCATAGAGCTCCTCCTATGCCAAAAACAAAGTACCCGATGGCCGAACCAAAAAGGCATACTAAGAGCAATGGACGACGGCCATATTTGTCGCTCAAAGCTCCAAGTACGGGGGCGGCAAAAAACACGCAGAATGCATAAACAGAGGTCAGCACCGTAACAACTATTGCCTGTTCTCCCGGATTGCTTGTATAAGGCTGCACTAAGAATGGGACGACAGGTGCTATGATACTGAAGCCTATTCCGCAAAGAAACACAGAGATAAGACCGAATAGTAAAGCGTGTTTATCTATGGTTTGTTCTGTGTTCTGTTCATTGTTTGATCTAAATTTGAACACTTAAATTCTCCCCTCAAAAATTGTTGTTTTGATTCCTTGGAAACATATTCATACTAATATAATTTTGTTTCCTTGTCAACAAAATAACAATAATAAAAATGCAGCCTGTTCTCAATAGAGCCCGGCTGCTTGTGGTTTCATTTTCACTATTCAAATTTATTCCGACTTCATATGTACACCTTGTTTCTGTATTTCTGCATCCAAATGCCTATTATACTTATCCACGAAGCTAAGCATACTGTCAAATTGTCCCTCGGTTACTTGCTCAAATACGGCTTTATCCCGCTCTTGAAACTCTTTGTGCAGGTCCTCATGGATTTTATAAATGACTTTCCCTTGCTCAGTAAGCCGAAAATAAATTTCTTTCTTGTTCTCCGACTTCTGATAGCTTATGATAAGGCCTTTTTTTATGAGCTTCTGAGTTAATTTACTTATGGCACCGCGAGTCATATAAAAGGACTCCGCAAGTTTTGTCACGTTGGAATCTGCATTTTTTTCAATGTATTCGATGCAATGTACTTCAGAAGGCTTATACCCCTTAAGACTGTCTTCCATCTTATCCTTATTAAGCCAAACCAGCTTGTTATACAATTCTCTGAACCCTATCATGACCTGATCTTCTTTGTTCATGGCCTGTCCTCCCACCCGGAAATTTATAAATGATATAAGGGCAAGCAAAAACCTGTAGGCAATTTCCCTACAGGCTCTTGTTTGGTGCCACTCGACCTTAGTGTTTCTTGTGCGGCAAATTACTACCGGGCTGATTATCACCTTGTGTCCTGAAGTTCTTCTCGGCTTTCCTCTGCTTGTCATGCAGCTTGCTAATGAAATGGCTATCCATGAGCACTCGCCTCCTGAAGAAAGAATGGCACTACCTTTATAGAATGTCACACAAGCTCTAAATTTAAACGCATAGCCAAATTAAGAATGGCGCCCCTTGCTTCCGCATCCGTTTTCACTCGTTCGTACAATTCCTCGAAATTGATGCGGTTCTGCATAAACTCAGGTTCGGTTCTGATCGCTGTTTGCGTCCAATTAATCAAAACGTTCTCAGCTTGCGTAAGCTCATTGTACGCGCGATGCAAGCCAACACGCTCAACGATCTCTTCCATCTCTTCTTGGCCTACTTCTTTACCTGCTTCTCTCAACTCGGTAATTCGTTTATCTGCTTGATTGCTAATTTGCAGAAAATGTTCTCTTGACGCCAAGTAGTCGATTTGTGCTTTGGAATGTTTCTTTTTCATCGTCATCACCTTCATCATTTAAAATATAAGAATTGGCTATATTGTAACAGTCCTGTTAACAAAACACAAAAATCAAACTGCAGCAGCCTTCCCTCCGCCTCAGGACAGACATTATATATCCTGAATTTGCATACCCTTTATCATCATGCTCTCTTCATAAAGAAAGGAAGGAACGTCTATGTGCGGAATAACGGGTTGGATAGATTGGCGGAAAGACTTGACCGGGTACCCGTCCATTCTAGAAAATATGACGGAAACGCTCCATTTGCGTGGACCCGATGCCTCAGGCACCTGGATCTCACAGCATTGCGCTCTCGGCCATCGCCGTTTGAGCGTCATGGATCCGGAAAACGGCGCTCAGCCGATGGTGCGGAAACAAGGAGACTACACCTATACGATCGTATATAATGGTGAGCTTTATAACGCTCCTGAACTGAAAAAGGAGCTCGAGCTCCGAGGACATCAATTCCGCACGACCTGCGATACAGAGGTGCTGCTGGTTGCCTTTATGGAATGGGGGCGAGCTTGTGTCGACCGTCTGAATGGCATTTTCGCTTTCGCGGCTTGGAATGATCAGGAACAGTCTTTGTATTTGGTCCGAGATCGGCTAGGCGTAAAACCGCTCTTTTATTCTCATCAGAACGGGGTACTTTTATTCGGTTCAGAGCCGAAATCTATTCTCGCGCATCCGGATTTCAAAGCGGAGGTCGGCGCGGAGGGATTGGCGGAAATCTTCGCTGTTGGCCCTGCACGTACGCCAGGCCACGGTGTTTACCGCAACATGTCAGAGCTCAAGCCTGGTCAATGCGCGGTTTTCGACCGAAACGGCTTGTCAATCCGAACCTATTGGAAGCTGGAAAGCAAGCCGCACCCAGATGACATCGCCGCAACCGCTTCGCAAGTACAGCAATTGCTGAGTGATACGTCACAACGTCAGCTAGCCTCCGATGTGCCGATCTGCACCTTGCTTTCGGGCGGACTCGATTCCAGCGCACTCACGTCATTGGCAGCGACGCACTATAAGGAAAGCGGGCAAGGCCCACTGCATACCTTTTCTGTCGATTACAAAGATAATGACAAGCATTTTAAGGCAAACATCTTCCAACCGAATTCCGATGCGCCTTGGATCAAAAGAATGACTGAGCACCTTGGCACTGAGCACCACTATATCGAGTTCGACACGCCGGAACTTGTGGAATCATTGAAAACAGCCGTCTTTGCCCGCGATACTCCGGGGATGGCTGACGTCGATGGCTCTCTTTATTTGTTTTGCCGTGAAATTAAAAAGCACGCCACGGTAGCCATCTCCGGCGAAGCCGCCGATGAAATTTTCGGAGGATACCCTTGGTTTCATAATGAAGAAGCATTGTCTGCCAACACGTTCCCATGGTCGCTTAAGCTGAATAATCGTGTTGACTTGTTGGCTCCCGATCTCGTCGATTGGATCAAACCCGTCGAATATGTCAGCAACCGATATCAACAAGCCTTGAGCGAAGTGCCTCGCTTAGCCGGGGAAACCCAGCAGGAAAACCGGATGAGGGAAATGTCCTATCTGAACATCACACGCTTCATGCCAACCCTTCTGGATCGCAAGGATCGCATGAGTATGGCGGTTGGGTTGGAAGTTCGCGTTCCTTTCTGTGACCACCGACTTGTTGAGTATGTGTGGAATATCCCCTGGGAAATCAAAACGTCCGGCGACCGGGAGAAAGGCATCCTCCGCAAGGCACTCAAAGGTGTTCTGCCGGATGACGTGCTGACTCGCAAAAAGAGCCCTTATCCGAAGACACATAATCCGAATTATTTGGCAGCTGTGCGGAAGTGGGTTTTGGAAATTCTTGACGACTCCAGCTCCCCTCTGCTGCCGTTCATTGATGTGAAGAAAATCCGGGCACTTGCCAGCTCAGATAACAATGATTTCGATCTGCCTTGGTTTGGACAGTTAATGACAGGACCCCAGCTATTCGCCTATTTGGCTCAAGTAGATACCTGGCTGCGCACCTATAAAATTTCCATTCGTTAAAGCAAATAAAGACCTGCTCCATTGATCAATGGAAGCAGGTCTTTTGCTGTATTTAGTCCGTTTGGTTAGGCAGCCGATCCAAAAATAGCCGCAGTGCTTTAGCTCGATGACTGATGGCATTTTTCTCTTCCATCGTCAGTTCCGCCATCGTTCTTCCCATCTCCGGAATATAGAATAACGGATCATAGCCGAAGCCGCTTTCGCCCCGCTCTTCCCCGATAATGAAGCCGCGGCAAGCATCTTCTGCTTCGATAATTTCATTCGCCACAGGATCAATTAAAGCGAGCGCGCAGACGAAGGAAGCCTCGCTAAGGAGTGGCGGATGCCCTGTTCCTAATGGGGAAGCCAGTTCATCAGATGGCGCAATGTCACTCAATGCCTGAAGCAGCTTCGCATTATTGTCCTCATCCGTTGCATCCTCGCCTGCATATCTGGCCGAATAGACACCTGGGTCCCCGCCCAGCGCCTTGACGCATAAGCCGGAATCATCCGCCAGAACGGGCACATGAAGATGCGCCGAAATAATTTGCGCTTTAATGCGTGCATTCTCTGCAAAAGTTTTCCCGCTCTCAACGATTTCAGGAAGCTCCGTATAGTCCGCTAAGCTGCGAACTTTATAGCCCTTTGCCCCAAACAGCTTGGCAAATTCTTTCACTTTCCCTTCGTTGCGCGTAGCTATTACGACAATGTTACTTTGTAGCCGCATGTTGTACACCTCGAATACGATCAGCGATCGGCCCCAGTACCTTGCTTTGCTCTTCAATCATGGTGCGAATGCCTGTCTCAGCTAGAGCAAGCAGCTCATCCAATTCCTTGCGGGAAAATGGCGCATCCTCGCCCGTCCCTTGAATTTCAACGAATTGACCATTACCGGTCATCACGACGTTCATATCGACCTTCGCTTGTGAATCCTCTTCATAATTCAGATCCAGTCGCGGTGTTTCGCCAATTACGCCTACGCTGACAGAGGCGAGGAAATCGTTAATAGGAAACTTCGCCAAATTTTTATCGGTGGCCAGTTTATTGATAGCAAAAGCCATAGCAACAAAAGCGCCCGTAATCGACGTTGTACGCGTACCGCCGTCCGCTTGAATCACATCACAATCCAGTGTAATGGATCTCTCGCCGAGAGCCTCCAGATTCACAACGGAACGCAAGGCGCGCCCTATTAGACGCTGAATCTCCATCGTACGGCCTCCAAGCTTGCCTTTGGCCGCTTCGCGTTGGTTGCGCACTTGCGTTGCCCGCGGAAGCATCGAATATTCAGCCGTTACCCATCCTTTGCCTTGCCCTTTCATGAAAGGGGGAACGCGTTCTTCCACCGTCGCCGTACAAATGACTTTGGTATCCCCGACCTCAATAAGCACCGAGCCTTCTGCGTGTTTTATATAATGAGGGGTGATTTTCATAGTTCGCAGGTCTTGATTCGTTCTTCCGCCAATTCTCATAACTGTTGTTCTCCTCCTGTTGCTTCCATCAGAAGCTTTGTACCTTACGCCCCATTGTAACAAAGTAGCCGAGGAAAAGCATCCTCAGACTTGAACTATAATAACCCAAAGTATGTTTGTATATAGTAAAAAACCCCTATGCAAGCCCTTGTCAATGACAAGGGTACAGGCATAGAGGTCTTTCACAAGGCTGAGCTGCTTACAGCTTCGTTGGGTTAATATGTGCAGGTCTTGCTACGGGTTTGCTGTAATTTTGATTGTCTGTCGACGTAATCTTCACAGCGCCATCCACTTTTATTTGAACTTGCTTATAACCTGTGTTCTCGGTTAAAGATAAGATGACGGACTGCAGCGCATCGGCAGATGCCTTCTGATCTGCCCCTAGAAGCTTATTGGAGAAATCAACGGTGATCAAGCCCTCCGCTGTCGGTTTAATGCTTTTCACTTCCGTTGTCGTGTTCAGAACCGCAGCCAACCCTTTCTTCTGATCCGGTCCTTTGATCAATTGATCAACAACCGCTTTGGCTACATCATCCGTTCTCTTAACGAGCCTTGTAACTGGCACATAATATTTGTAATTTTGATCATTTTGATTTAAGAAATAGAGGGTTACCGGCGTAGATTGTCCGAACTCGGCATCCTCCGCCTTCTCAATGTTGATCCCCATTGAACGGGCGAGCGGCATATCCAGCGGCGTTTTTCCTTGCGGCATCTCTTTCAGATCTTTCCCCTCTACTCGCAGTTGAACCTTCTCCACGCTAGCGAAATTGGTGAGGTTCCACGTTATGGCCTCCAAAATCTTTCTTTCATCCTGCTTGTCGTAATTCAGGAACTCCTTAGAGAAATCAACGATTGCCCGCTTATCGGATGTGATATTCAAGCTGACAATCTTCGTTCCTTTAGGCAGCAGCGCTTGGAAACCGGATGGCAGCAGGCTGGCGACAGGGCCTCCATCGACCATGTACTCGAGCGTCGTCTTGGCGACAGACACTGATTTCGGCAATCCGAGACTTAGCGGCGCAACGAAGCCTTTGGCATCCTTTACATAAACCGTCATCTGCGAGGAGTTTTCATCGATCATATCAATCGTAACTGCGGCTGATGTCGTCTTAGCGTCCACTTCTGCACCCGTGGTCGGAGGCGCATCGATGTCACTTTTCTTCCCAGTCCCCAGAACCGAACATCCTGTGGTCAGCAAGACAATCACCCCCGCGATGGCGGCTGAACGAATCCAATGTTGATGTTTCATTTGCTTATTTCCTCCTTCGAGTTTTCGCAGAAGCTTTCTTCGGAAGCATCTGCCCTTTTATTTTCCTTTGCATGGCCTGTACATTGCTTTTTCGTATTATTATGTATACGGGGCTTTGTCCGATTTATAACTACTTTTTGTCCACATGTTGAAAAAAGTGCAAACGATCAATGAAGTTCAAACCTGGCATAGGCGCGCATTTTTCCGATTCAATTCTGATATGCTATACTGGTATCAAAGTTTGGACCTAACTGGAGGCGCAGCGATGAGAACTTTCCTCAAAGATAAAACGCTCATTTTCAACGAATTCCGTGATGAAGTTTTCAGTCACTATCCTCAAGCTGTCATTGAAGAAGCCGTGGCTCGCTTGCTCGTCGAAATTAAAGGCATCAAGAAAATACCTTACGATACGATTACAACAACACTGCTTGGCGTTTTGAGCAAAACAGAAACCTACAACGTCATGTCCACATTGATGGAATTGCAAAAGAAAGTGAAGCACGATTCCGAGCTGCTGGCCAGCATGAAAGACCCAGCTTACAACGTCCATCGCACGATTGCCATGTCGATCTGCGGCTTATATGGAAGCGGAGCTATTTCCCTATTTGGCTTTATGGATTGTAAATTCCGCTTCTTTTTTCCAACCAAGCGTCCAAAATCGTTCATTTCCAAAGGCATATGCGCCATCGTCGCCTCGACGGCAAGCGTTATCATTTCGGAAAATGTGAAAGAGGATTACACCGAGCGCAATCTTGCCCTGTTAGCCGCAAGAGGTGTCGCCCTCGATGATATGGTAGAGATACTCGATACCCTGCAGCGTCCCTACAATCCCGATATGGAACGCAGCCTCTGCGAAGAGCATGTGCTTGCCGTGCTGCGCAAGCAGCAAACCTTCCACGCGCTTCAGCTCGCGATCAAAATCGATACAGCAGTCGAAGCCGGTGAATTTAATCCGCAATACAATCATATTGTCGGACAGGACGAGGGACTTTTCGGCGTAGACGAAAGTATCGCGACAGCCGTGCCGCTGATGTACGGTACCATTGCGCTTACCAACTTCGGCTACCTGGACAAAGAAAAAATCGGAATCATTAAAGAGCTGGACAGCGATCATTCCGAAGGAAAATGCAACACATTCATAGATGATATGGTATGCGGCATTGTCGCCGCCGCTTGCGGCCGGCTGGCGCATAATAATGTTCCTACTTACAGCAAGCCTTTGAAGTGATGTGTGAAGAGCTTGTCTTGCTTAGCGGAACTGTGGTCTCTTAATTTGCCGAAAACCCGCCATTTTGCCAATAGCTTTGCATTGAAGCTTACATGTGCGAACTAGGCCCCATCCCTATCTCGAAGCAAATAGATCCAGAACCTAAAAGAGGTTGAATTGGATACTTTGCCTTGACTTCGATTATTAAA
>NZ_JABMKZ010000026.1 GCF_013204855.1 Paenibacillus alba
GTTTTTTTGTGCATCGTCCAGATAAATACATCAATTAATCCCATATTTAGGTAGTAATTATAAATTATTTAGACGATACTTTTTTCGGATTTCCATGTTAGGTTTGATGCAAAGCTATTGGAAATAAGCCACAAAAAGATGCATAATTGCAGGAATTTATTGATTTGCGGCTAAATCAAGCTCAAAAGGATGCATAATCGCAGGAATTTAATGATTGATGGAGCGAGCGAGATAAAAAAGGGCTGTCCACAAGTAGATTTTATACTTGAAGGACGGCCCTTTCTATTTTAGTTTGGCAGCCACAGACTGCATTTTTTGTTGCATGGAGGCCGGTTTATCGCGGCGATCGTCGATTTTGATCGAAGTGGAGACACGTTCGGCACCATTGGCAAAAGGGACCTCATGCACGGCACGGATGACCTCTAGTAAGCGATCTAAAGGGCCTTCGATAATGGTACCCATGGGGGTCATTTCAAAAGTAATGTCGGTATGCTTCTCTAGTTCTTTGTGCAGATCAGCCACATAACCGCTAAGACTGGTAGTAGCTGTTCCAATGGGAATAATGGTGAATTCAGCGATAGCCATGGATGTACGTCTCCTTTCATTTAACTTGTCTACATCCATTGTCGCATTAAGAGCTGGCAAGATCAATGATGTAGTCGGCTGTCCGAGCGGCAAGGGCCATAATGGTATGAGTGGGGTTAGCGCCGCTGGATGTCACGAAAAGGCTGGCATCGCAGATGAATAGGTTAGGAATATCATGACTTTGGCCATAGGAGTTCACGACGGAGTTGACTGGATTATTTCCCATGCGGCAGCCGCCCATAAGATGTTGGGTGTCTGGTACAACGAAAGCTACCTCGCCTGCAGCGGCTTTTAAGATCATTTGCATGTTGTCGACGGCATGATCGATTAGTTTCCGGTCATTGTCCCCGTAGCTGAAGGTGACTGTCGCTCGTGGCATGCCGTATTCATCTTTTTCAGCAGAAAGGCTGATATGGTTGTTCCAATCGGGTAGCACTTCACCTACCATCGTTAAACGTCCGTAATAGTTGTAATCAAGCATGACCTCTCTTAGCTTCGCCCCCCATAGAAGATCTGGCGAAGATTTGCTGATGCCCTGAGCCATATCAATCGGCTTTGACCCATGGGCATGAATGGTATAGCCACGGGCGAAGCCTCGCTTCGGATCCGTTTCATAGAAATCTTGCGTGGACGCTAAGACTGACGCACCTTTGTAGAGTCGAACTTCATGCTCAAACTTCGCATAAACATCGTTGCTGCTGTGCGTCATGACGGCGCGGCCAACCCAGCCGCTGGAATTGGCTAATCCGTCAGGAAACTGCGGAGTAGCCGAATGGAGCAGTAAGCGTGGCGTTTCGATAGCATGCGCGCATAGAATAACGGTTTTGGCTCGTTGACGGTAAGTCTCCCCTTGGTGAACAAAGAGAGCGCCACAGACATGTCCATATTCGTCAACTTCAATTTGAGTAACCATACAGTCCGCTAAAACCTCTGCACCAGCTTGGACGGCCTTGGGAATATGGACAATTAAGGTGCTGAACTTGGCATTCGGCATGCAGCCTTGCATACAGAAGCCGCGATTCGTGCAAGGGGATCGCCCATCCAACGGAGCGGAAAGGATAGCCAAGGGGGTTACCGCCGTTTGAATGCCTAGTGTTTTACAGCCTTTTTGGAATAGAGAAGCATTCGTGCTTAAGGAGCTCATCTCTGGAAAAGGATAAGGACCATGGAAATTTCCCCAAGGAAAATGTTTTGGTCCGGAGACAGCGATTTCTTTCTCTATCTTGGTGTAATAGGGTTCGAGATCTTTGTAATGTATAGGCCAGTCCTCGCCAACGCCGTCAATGGATTTCATTTTGAAATCAGACTCATGAAATCGCAGAAAAACGCCAGTAAAGCGCTGCGTGCCCCCACCGACTCCTCTTCCTGACGGATAAGCGCTCATATCCATAGCGCCAGTTCCCTCTATAATCCGAGTATCCTCCCAAGCAAGGTCTTTCATGCTCAGCTCGTCACTGGCGAAATCTTTCTGAGGATCGCGCCAAGGACCCGCCTCAAGGACGACAATACTCAGCCCGGCTTCGCTGAGCTCTTTGGCCAGCACGCCGCCGGCTGCACCTGCGCCTACGATTAATATATCAACGGCATCGTGCTCATGTCTCCAGTTCATGGCTTTCTCACTGCCTCCCAGGGGTCGAGTTGGCCTGGTTCCAGTACATATCCCTTGGGATAAGCGGGACCGCCAAAACCGATTTCAGACCAGACTAGGGGATGCGAGTAATAGGCTTCTACGCTTAGTTGAAGCACTTTATGAAAGAAGGCCTTTTGGGGAATGCCATCCCAAGCTGGTGTTGGGGGATAGCTGTCACTGCTGATTTGGAGCATGATCTGCCGCTGATCCACCTCATCCAATTTAAAGAACGGCTTGCTGCTTGCGATCCAACCGGCTTCATCGACGCCTTTAAGTCCTTGGCGCAGGAGCTGCCGGAGTGGGGGGACATGCGCTTTGCGCTGTCCTTCTCCTTTATTGTCAGTCAAAGCCTGATCAATGTGACAAAGGATGAATTGAATGATTTCGCCCCGTTGATCATCCATAAGCAGAGAGCACCAAGCTCGCAAGGTTTCCGCTTCGACTGGTGACACAAATCCATACGATTGGTTACGCACCAAACGTGCGGACACAATGGACCGAGTGTGAGGATCCCATTCCTTTTGGTCGTCCATTACGTCATATGTCGGATAGTAGCTGTTTTTAGGCATATGTTTTCAACCTCCGTATATTGCGCAAGGCCAATGTATCCGACCTATTTGTACAATTATTTCCAAAATAGCGAAGTTTATGAGTTTGAAGTCAAATAGCCTTATTTCCCAAAATGAATATTGTTTAGGAAATGAATGAAAATCATGGGGACTATCCCAATGAATCATCTGGAACGCCTGCCAATGTTATGTGCGAGTGGAAATATTTTAGGAATGAATGTCTATTCATTACCATGGTAACCTTGTTCTAGATCGATAGAACATTCCCATTTCTACAAACAATTATGCACTGGAGGAAATGTTATGATGAGAAGTTTGGCACACCGCACCCTAGGAATTACAGCGGCGATTACCATTGCTTTATCAGCAACTACAGCTGTTTCCGCTTATGCGGCTAATGATGATATGGATGCGGTATCCTTGGCGAAGAAAATGACGGGCGTGGATTATGTCAAAAGTGGCGAAACCCCTTCGGCAGGCTTTGATTCTTCTGGTCTGATCTATTACGTGTATCAAACGTTAAATTATTCGGTTCCTAGAACACTCAATGAACAGTTTAATATGAACAAAAAGAAAATTACCGACGTGGCTAAAGCAGAGCCAGGTGACGTCTTGTTCTTTGGCAGTGGGACTAAGCCATCCTATGCTGGGATCTATGTAGGAGAAGGTAAAATGGTCATGGCTTCCCAGAGCAAAGACGAAGTCGTCACTCGTAATGTGAGTGATTACAAAAAGAATTTCATCGGCGGCAGAAGCATTCTGTCGGCCAAGGATCGATTGAAGGCGGAGTTGATCCTGAGTTCTCAGAAATATCTCGGTACTCCCTACCTTTTTGGCGCCAAATATGGACAAACCAAAACGATGGATTGCTCCTCTTTTACCAAAACGGTTTTTGCCGAGTATGGGATTACACTGCCGCGTGTTTCTCGAGATCAAGCCAAGGAAGGAACGTTTGTGAGCAAAAGTAATTTGCAAGCCGGCGACTTAGTTTTCTTTACGACTGTGGACTCAGGTAAAAATATTGGACATGTTGGCATCTATGTCGGTAATGGCAATATGATCCACACGTACGGTGAAGGCGGTGTAAAATTCACTTCAATTAATAAAGAATGGTGGGCAGATCACTATGTGACAGCTCGCCGAGTGTTGAACTAATAGGCAAGACTAGAGCCCTTTTGCACCTTCGTGCGGGAGGGTTCTTTCACATCCGGAGTGTGACATATGGTACAATAGAGAGATAGATATAGATGATGCTATTGGAGTAAGGAGAGAGGCAAATGGATTGGGAGCGAGTAAAAGAGCGATTGGAAGCGGTTTTACAGGCGCCTATTGAGATTAGTTTGTTACCCGAGGCGGATTGGCAGCAGTTGATGGAAGAGCAGGAAGTACGGAATGAAAGCAACAGCCGAAGCGTGATACGCGGCCAAGATGTGTTGTTTTATTTAACTAAGGAACATAAAGATGTTCGTGTTCTGCAGGTGCTTGGAGCTCAGTTAACCGTCTCTGAACGGATGCTCGTTGAAATGGCTTTAGAGACGAAACAAACGCAAGAAAAAAAACAATGGGGAACGTTTCTGTCGGAAGATGAAAGAAAAGCGCACCAATTAAGGGACTGGCTGCTTGAGCAGATGGAACGAGGTTCAACTTACGCGGAGCTGCCCGACTCGCTTGCTTCACAATCTTCTCTCTATTCGACAAAGATTCCACTTCTTTTATATGGGGATTACTCTCAAAATCAAAGTGTTTCTTATGCCGAGCTGAAAAAGCTTCTGGAATCCTTCTTCGAATCTGAGATTATCTTAATTCCACTGCTCAATAAAGAGTGGTTGATTCTTGCGCCGGAAGGCTTGCTGACGAGCGGAAGTGAGGAGCGAGAGGGCGATGAGGAAGAGAGTGTCGAACAAACGCTTGATGCTCTAGGATCAGGCTTGTACGAAATGCTGGCCAATGAATGGGTGGGAGAGTGCCATCTTGCTATTGATTATCCGGTGAAGCCGGCGAAGTCTTTGTTCGCGACCATTCTGAAGCTGCGAGAAACGATTATGCTAGGGCGATCTTTCCACGTAGGAAGTTTCATTCATCTCCGCTGGGAGCTTCGCTTGGAGAAGCTGCTGCATTTAATAGACGAAGAAGAGAAGGCTGAATTCCTCGAGCAGGTGCTCCGCGGCACCGATCATGCGCTGGATACAGAGACGGTTACGACACTCGAGCACTTCTTCACACTAGACTGCAACGTAAGCGAAACGGCGAAGAAGCTTTATATTCATAGAAATACCCTGTTGTATCGTTTGGACAAGTTCAAAAATGAGACGGGGCTTGATGTAAGAACCTTCAATCATGCGGTATTAGTAAGGCTGGCATTACTATTGTACAAAGTAACGAAAAGAAAGTGATTTTTTTGTAGGGATTGTGCATAGTCAGTCAGGCATCTGTAGGGTAAGATGAGTATATTGAAAAGTTGATTAAGAAGTCATTGATCGATAAACCGTAGGGGGAATGAAACCATGGCAGGCGTACGTTTAAATCATATCGTTAAAAGATATTCTGGTGCAGAAGAATCTACAGTTAAAGATTTCCATCTTGAAGTTGAAGATAAAGAGTTCGTCGTATTGGTTGGAGCATCCGGTTGCGGAAAATCCACAACTCTTCGTATGATCGCAGGATTAGAGGAAATCACTGAAGGTGAATTGTACATCGGAGACCGCCTTGTTAATGATGTCGCTCCAAAAGACCGCGATATCGCGATGGTATTCCAATCCTATGCCCTTTATCCGCATATGACTGTTTATCAAAACATGGCATTCGGTTTGAAACTTCGTAAATTCAAAAAAGCTGATATCGATGCTCGCGTTCGCGAAGCAGCGAAAATTCTAGATATCGTTCATTTGCTGGACCGCAAGCCAAAAGCTCTTTCCGGTGGTCAACGTCAACGTGTTGCCTTGGGTCGTGCGATTGTTCGTGAGCCACAAGTCTTCTTGATGGATGAGCCGCTTTCCAACTTGGATGCGAAACTTCGTGTACAAATGCGTGCGGAAATCACAAAATTGACTAAACGTCTTGGTGTTACAACGATCTACGTAACGCATGACCAAATCGAAGCTATGACAATGGGCGATCGTATCGTTGTTATGGACAAAGGTATTATTCAACAAGCAGCTACACCAGAAGAAATCTACAACTTCCCAGTGAACATCTTCGTTGCGGGCTTCATCGGATCCCCATCCATGAACTTCATGACAGGTACATTGTCCCAAGAAGGAAGCGGAATCTTCTTCAAAGCCGGATCTGTTAACGTAGAAGTTCCAGCTGGTAAAGCACAAGTATTGAAAGATAAAGGTTTCGTTGGCAAAGAAGTGATTCTGGGTGTTCGTCCAGAAGATATCCACGAAGAGCCTGTATTCTTGGAAGCATCCCCGAACACAGTATTCAACGTTAACGTTGAGTTGACTGAGAACTTGGGTCACGAAATGTACTTGTACCTGAACGGTATCGGCGCAAACACAGTTATCGCACGTGTTGACGGTCGTTCCGGAATCAAAGAAGGCACAAACGTGAAATTGGCTTTGGATATGAACAAAGTTCATTTCTTCGATAAAGATACAACATTATCTATCTTGGTTAATCCAAACCTGTAGGTTTAAGTTAGAAGGGCCAGCCGTTATCGGCTGGCCTTTTTGTTTGCTTTACAAAGACGATAGTTGATTTCAATTAGGTATTCCATTACGATGAAAGTATTGGAAAGCTAGCAAGGAAGACAGATCAAGCACGTTATGCACAGGCGAAACTCGGAGGAGATAGGACGATGGCCAAAAAAGTGAAGGTTTCCGAAATGATAGAGCAACTCCATATGGAGGTTCTTGCAGGTGAATCCGGACTGAAACGTCCGATAACAACCGGAGATTTGTACCGTCCGGGCCTTGAGATGGCAGGGTATTTCAATTACCATCCAAGAGAACGGATCCAAATGCTAGGCAAGACGGAAATTACCTTCATGGAAATGTTGACGACGGGTGTGAGGAGAAACCGTGTGGAGCAGTTGTGCTCGCCAGAGGAGACACCTTGCATTATCGTGACGAGAGGACTAGATGTTCCGGTCGAGCTGTTAGAAGAAGCAACCAAACGTGATCTTCCCGTTCTTCGCAGCCAGATGTCGACAACCATATTCGCAAGTCGGTTAACAGGGTTTCTGGAGAATAAATTAGCTCCAAGCACGACCATTCATGGTGTACTTGTCGATGTCTACGGAATTGGCATTCTGATAACAGGAAGCAGCGGCATTGGTAAAAGTGAAACAGCGCTTGAGCTTGTCAAAAGAGGACATCGACTGATTGCCGATGATGCCGTAGAAATTCGTCAGAATGGCGACAAGGTATTGACGGGCAACGCGCCTGAGCTGATTCGACATTTGCTTGAAATCCGCGGTGTCGGTATTATCAATGTGATGACGCTGTTCGGGGCTGGAGCGGTTCGGAATGTGAAGAAAATCTCGGTTGTGGTGAAATTGGAGAATTGGCAGCAGGACAAGCAATATGACCGATTAGGTTTGGATGAGGAATTGACGCGAATTATCGATACGGATCTTCCGCTCGTTACGATTCCGGTTCGACCAGGCCGAAATTTGGCGGTTATCGTGGAAGTGGCGGCCATGAATTATCGATTGAAACGTATGGGCTACAACGCGGCGCTTCAATTTACGAATAAGCTGACGGAGTCATTGAATGAAGATTATGAGGATTTTGATTGAGGACTGACTGCATTTAATTGAATGAAGGAGTGAAACTATGCTCGAGAGTGTTGCGTTTTCCCTTGGACCGATACATGTCCGGTGGTATGGAATTATTTTAGGAGCAGCAGCGCTGATAGGCTTGTTAATCGCAATCCGCGAAGGGAAAAGATTCCGTATCGTCCCTGACTTTTTTATGGATTTACTATTGATTGGCGTACCTTCCGCCATTATTGGGGCAAGAATTTATTATGTTGCGTTCCAATGGAAAGATTATAAAAATAATTTAGCTGAAATTTTTATGATTTGGCATGGCGGGATAGCCATCTATGGAGCGTTAATCGGTGCGATTATCGGGACTTTTTTCTACATGCGAGCCAAAGGGTACTCATTCTTGCGAATCGCGGACATTTGCGCGCCAGGGTTGATTGTCGGTCAAGCGATTGGCCGTTGGGGCAACTTCATGAATCAGGAAGCGCATGGCGGACCAGTCACAGAGTCATTTTTGCGTGATACGCTGCATTTGCCGAATTTTATCGTGAATCAAATGAATATTGAGGGTACGTTCTATCACCCGGCATTTTTGTATGAATCCGTATGGAACATTGTTGGGCTGCTCTTGCTGCTGTGGTTGCGTCGCAGGCCGTTCCTGCGGGCAGGGGAACTGTTTTTCGGCTATTTCATCTGGTATTCCATCGGCCGCTTCTTTATTGAAGGCGTTCGGACGGATAGTCTTGATATTACGGGACCAGCATGGTTGGCTTCGCTGATGGATACGTTATGGTCACCTATGAGGCTGGTATTCGAACCGGGCGTGCTGACGTATGGCGGCAATATCAGATTCTCGCAGCTGCTGGCGCTTCTCATTGTGATCGCGTTGGTGATTGTCATTATTGTAAGAAGGAAAAAAGGCTACGCGAATGTGCGTTATGCCGATCCAATTGTATCCACCAAATCCGTGGAGAAGAATCAAGCAATCAAAGATCAAGAGGTAGAGGATAAAGGAGCAAATTATGATTCAAACCGTACTGTTTGACCTGGATGGCACGATTGTTGATACGAATGAGTTGATTGTGCAGTCCTTTCTGCATAGTTTGGATGGCGAAACACCGGAGCCCCTGAGTCGGGAGCTGATTATTCCGAATATGGGACGTCCGCTGGTGGAGCAAATGACATTTTTCACAGGACAGACTGAGGCTGAAGCAATTGAAGCGCTGATCAAGAAATACAGAACCTTCAATTTATCGAAACATGATGAGCTGGTAAAAGAATTCCCGAATGTTCGTATTGTGATGGAGAAGCTGCATGCAGCTGGTTATAAGATTGGCATCGTGACAAGCAAAATCCGACAAACGACATTAATGGGACTAAAGCTGTGCGGTCTGGATACTTTCATTAGTACGATCGTAACTGTGGAAGATGTGAAGGAAGCCAAGCCGCATCCAGAAGGCATTTTCGCGGCACTCAAGGAATTAGGAAGCACCCCCGATCAAGCCATCATGGTAGGCGATAGTCATTATGATATCGAGGCAGCGAAGAATGCAGGAGTTACCGCTGTTGGCGTTACTTGGTCTTGGAAAGGGCGTTCCTACTTGGAAGAGTATAGCCCCGATTATCTGATTGACGATATGTTTGACTTGCTCCCTATTGTGGGACTCACGTCGGATGTGGATGCTGGTTGAGACGAACGGACAAGTACCCTGTAGATGGACCTAATGCTTTATGGCAAATTTATCATACGGTCAGCAAGTGGAAAGCGATGAAGAATTTTGTTTTTATCCAGATCACTCGCTACTCCCCTTCGCTGCGGATGAAAAATTGGATTTATCGTCACGTATTGGGCATGAAGGTGGGTGAACATACCGCTTTTGCCTTGATGGTGATGGTGGATGTCTTTTTTCCGGAAAAGATTCATGTAGGGAGCAATACGATTATTGGCTATAACACCACGATTCTCGCTCACGAGTATTTGACCAAAGAGTATAGACTTGGCGAAGTGCATATTGGGTCTCACGTCATGGTGGGGGCCAATACCACAATTCTTCCAGGTGTAACGATTGGGGATTATGCTGTCATAGGAGCGGGATCCGTTGTACATAAGGATGTGGCTCCATACAGTTTTGTGGCGGGCAATCCGCTGCAAACGATAAAAGAAAGGCAAGATTCGAAATGAGAGTTGTGCGCTTGAGAGCAGTGCAGCTCTTTTTCTTTGCGTAGATAGAGGCTTATCCAATCAATAAAGTGACAATTGACGGTCCTAGGGTTACGTGATAAAATAGCCGTACATTCTTTATTTTGGTAGTATGGTAGCACGTTAATGTGATAAAGTATTTTATAAAAGGGAATGAGATTGAATTCCTAGATGTTGAGGTGAGACGGTGTCGAAGCCAAAAGTATTTGAAAAACCGTTAGGGGTTAAGGATTATTTGCCCGAAGCAGTGACGAAGCTGCGCAATATTGAATACCGTGTACTGGCTTGTATGGAGCGCTGGGGGTATAACCAGATCATTACGCCTACACTTGAATATTACGATACCGTTGGAGTCGCTAGCTCCACAGAAGATAAAAAGCTGTTCAAGCTGCTTGACCGCAAAGGAAAAACATTGGTTTTGCGTTCTGAATTAACAGCGCCAATTGCGCGTGTGGCCTCATCGCTTCTCAAGGAACATGCGTTCCCATTGCGATTATCTTATCATTCGAATGTATTTCGGGCAATTGAAGAGGAAGCGGGACGGGACTCGGAGTTTTTCCAGACGGGCGTTGAGCTTGTTGGCGATGCTTCCTCCGAAGCTGATGCAGAGGTTGTAGCTCTGGCGATTGCTTCTCTACAGGCCGCAGGTGTAAATACATTCAAAATTGCTTTGGGCCATGTAGGCTTCCTGAACGGTTTGTTCCAGGAAACGCTTGAAGGACGCAGCGATGCGCAGCTGGCGTTGAAGGAGCACTTGCTTAGTCGGGATTACGTCGGCTACCGTGAAGCGATCAAGGCACTGGCACTTACACCAGAAGTAGATCGTGAGCTTAATGGGGTGTTGAGACTAAGAGGCGGAGATGAGATTTGTGAGCAAGCCCGCATGGTGTCTCAGCATCCAATCGCACAGGATGCGATTCGCCATCTGTGCGAAGTATGGGATGTTCTGAAAGCCTATGGGGTTAGTGAGCATGTGGTGATCGACCTAACGATGATTGGAGATTTCTCCTACTATACAGGTATGACTTTCGAAGGATATGCGGCGGATCTTGGATTCCCGGTTTGCAGTGGAGGCCGGTATGACAATCTGCTCAGTCAGTTCGGGCGTCCGGCTCCGGCCACAGGCTTTGCCCTGAAGACGAATCGGATTCTCGAAGTTACAGGGAAAGAAACGGCGGAAGAGCCAAGCCGTGTGCTGATCGCTTATGATAGCGAGCATCGGGAAGAGGCGCTGCAGCTGGCGAAAGCGATGCGCGACAGCGAGCAAGAGGTTGTCGTTATTACACAGCTGGTAAGTGAGCGGGAAGCTTGGGCTAAGGAACTGTCGCAGACAGAAGACGGCGCTTACGAGCTTCGGGGAACGGTTTATCAGGATGTTATTAAGATGATAGACGCAGCAGTGTAGCATGACAGGATCGAAGCGATGAGCGCTAAGGTGCGTGAATCCTTTGATGGATGTAAGGTTGAAGGAGGTTGGCACAGTGGACGATATTTTAAAAGTAGCGATGCCGAAAGGCCGTATTTATAAACAAGCAGCAAAATTGTTTCATCTAGCGGGTCTGCCGATTCCAGAGGATTTGGAGGAAGGGCGTCGATTGATCATTCCAGTGCCTGAGGCCAGAATGGAATTTATTCTCGCGAAGCCAGTTGATGTTCCGACGTATGTAGAGTACGGCGTAGCGGATATCGGCGTTGTCGGCAAAGATGTTCTGATGGAAGAAAATCGCAACGTCTATGAGCTGCTGGATCTGGGGATTGCGCGTTGCCGCATGTCAGTCATTGGACTGCCGGATTGGAAGCAAGTCATTAACCCGCGTGTGGCGACGAAATATCCTAACGTGGCTTCCCAATATTTCCGTGAGAAAGGGCAGCAGGTTGAAGTTATTAAGCTGAATGGTTCTATCGAGCTTGCCCCGTTGATCGGTCTTGCCGATCGAATCGTGGATATGGTGGAAACGGGCCAGACGCTCATGGAGAACGGACTTGTGGAGCAAGAGGAAATTTTCCAGATTACGAGCCGCTTAATTGCGAATCGGGTTAGTTACCGTATGAAGAATGAATCTATTCAGCGATTGTGTGACATGCTGCAGGCGGTATTGCCTGTGGCTAAGGTATAGATGAAGTAGTGCAATGACATAGAAGAAGCATTAAGAGAAAGAACAAGAGAAAGAACAAGAGAAAGAACTAGAGTCAAGTGAAGCAAGATGAAGAGAGGATGATGGATATGCGGATACTTCCCGCCTCGGAATTTCAATTGAACCGCGAGGTCGAATACGGCTCGCCGGAGCAAAATGAGACCGTCCGCCGCATCATCGATGAGGTGCGCCAGGACGGAGACGCTGCGCTGATACGCATGGCGCAGCAGTTCGACAACGTCGAGATCGCTGAGCTTCGCGTCAGCGACGAGGAGATCCAGGCGGCGTACGCGCAGGTGGACGCCGAGTTTCTGGCGGCGCTGCGTCAAGCCGCTGCGAATATTCGTGCGTTTCATGAGAAACAGAAACGCACGTCGTGGATGGACCTGCAGGCGAACGGCAGCCTGCTGGGCCAAATCATCCGACCGCTGAAGCGGGTCGGATTGTATGTGCCCGGAGGCAAGGCGGCTTACCCTTCCTCCGTGCTTATGAACGCCATCCCCGCGATCGTTGCGGGGGTGCCGGAGATCGCGATGGTGACGCCTCCGGCCACCGCGGGTGAAGCGGGCATCAACCCGCATATTCTCGTGGCAGCAGCCGAAGCGGGTGTGAAAGAGATCTACCGCGTAGGCGGGGCGCAGGCGGTAGCCGCGCTGGCCTACGGGACGCAGTCCATTCCTCCGGTCGACAAGATCGTCGGACCGGGCAACATCTACGTCGCGCTGGCGAAGCGCTTCGTATTCGGCGTCGTCGATATCGATATGATCGCCGGGCCTACAGACATCGTCGTGCTGGCAGATGAGCACGCCGATCCCGAATACATCGCGGCTGATTTGCTGGCGCAAGCCGAGCATGACGAGATGTCACCGGCGATTCTGGTGACCCCGTCGCAAGAGCTGGCCGAATCAGTTCGGCTGGAGCTATGGCGGCAGCTGGATGTGCTGCCGAAGAAAGCCATCGCAGCGGTGTCCACTGCGACCAAAGGAGCGATCCTCTTGGTGGGTAGTCTCGACGAGGGCGTGGACGTCGTCAATCGCTTGGCGCCGGAGCATTGCGAGCTGCTGGTGCAGGAGCCTTTCAACCTGCTGCCGCGCATCGAGAATGCTGGCGCTATTTTCCTCGGCGCCTACAGTACGGAACCCGTCGGCGATTATTTCGCCGGACCGAACCACGTGCTGCCGACGAACGGCACGGCACGTTTCTCATCTCCACTGAATGTGGATGATTTCCTCAAAAAATCAAGCGTTATTCACTATAGCAAGGAAGCGCTCCTCGCCAACGGCGAGATGATCATGACACTTGCCCGCAACGAAGGGCTGGAAGGTCACGCGAGAGCGGTGGAAGTAAGACTCAAGAAGGAAGGGAAGTTGAAATAGATGGCTGAACAGGATCAAGCTCTGACTCGCTCCGCGAGTGTAGCCCGCAAAACGAATGAAACCGACATTGCCCTGAAGTTCGAGGTAGACGGAACAGGAATTTCAGAGCTTCAAACGGATGTGCCTTTCTTGAATCATATGCTCGATTTGTTCACGAAGCATGGGCAATTCAATCTGAATGTCAACGCCAAAGGCGATATCGAGATTGATGATCATCACACGGTAGAGGATATCGGGATTTGTTTAGGCCAGACGCTTCGCGAAGCTTTGGGCGATAAACGGGGAATTAAACGCTATGCCAGCGTGTTCGTTCCGATGGACGAGGCGCTTGCGCAAGTCGTCATTGATATTAGCAACCGTCCGCATTTTGAATATCGTGCGCAGTATCCTTCACAGAATGTCGGCAGCTTCGATACGCAGCTCGTTCAAGAGTTCTTGTGGAAGCTGGCGCTGGAAGCCCGTATTACGCTTCATGTTATCGTGCATTATGGGCAGAACACGCATCACATGGTAGAAGCCGTGTTCAAAGCGTTAGGCCGTGCCTTGGATGAAGCAACCTCGATTGATCCTCGCGTGCAGGGGGTTCCTTCGACGAAGGGAGTGCTGTAAGCATGATCGCCATTATTGATTATGGAATGGGCAATTTGCATAGCGTGAGCAAAGCGGTGGAGCGTCTTGGCTACGAAGCCGTTGTGACTGGGGATGCGGAGCAGATCCTCGCCGCTGAAGGAGCTATCCTGCCCGGCGTAGGGGCTTTCGGCGATGCGATGGAGCAATTGCGCGAGTCGGGGCTAGACGACGTTGTTCGGCGCTATGCGGAGTCTGGGAAGCCGCTGCTCGGCATTTGCCTCGGGATGCAGCTCTTGTTCGCCAGCAGCGAGGAGCACGGAAACCATGAGGGGCTTGGCCTCTTGCCAGGTTCAGTCGTTCGCTTCCGTGGAGATTACAAGGTTCCGCATATGGGATGGAATCGACTCAGCTACAAGCAGAGCGCAAGTCCGATTTTCCAAGGCATCGAAGAAGGGCATGTGTATTTCGTGCACTCTTACCATGCGAAGCCGGAGCGCGAAAGCGATCTGTTGGCGGTAACGGATTACCACCAGCCGGTGACGGCAATTGTAGGCCGGGATAACGTATACGGCATGCAGTTTCACCCCGAAAAAAGCGGGGATATTGGGATGCAGTTGTTGAACAATTTTCTGGCGATGTGTAAGTAGGCGAAATAGAGGGCTCTAAGGGCTCTTATTTGGCTGGATGGCAGGGTTCGGCAGCGAACAGAAGTCTTTAGGGGCTCTTATTCGCGCGATATCGCGGAAATTGAGTCGATTTTGGAGAGATAGAAGTCTTTGGAGACTCTTAAATGGAGCAATTTGGTTGATTTCATGCCAATAGAAGCCTTTAGGACTCTTATGGCTGTGAGTATCATAGGATACAAGCTGTTAAGTTAAAAAGGAGGTACCCCTCATGTTAGCCAAAAGAATTATCCCTTGCCTAGACGTCAAGGATGGCCGTGTGGTCAAAGGCGTAAATTTTGTAAATTTGCGCGATGCGGGCGATCCGGTGGAGCTGGCGGCGATTTATGATAAAGAAGGCGCAGATGAGCTGGTGTTTCTCGATATTTCGGCTTCTGTCGAAGGCCGCGCTACGATGGTTGAGGTTGTTCGTCAGACCGCAGGAGAGATTACGATTCCTTTTACTGTAGGCGGCGGTATCTCCAGCGTGGACGATATGAAACGCTTGCTGCGTGCCGGAGCGGATAAGATCGGGATTAACACGGCAGCGGTTCGCAACCCTCAGCTCGTATCTGAAGGAGCGCGCAAGTTCGGTTCCCAGTGCATTGTCGTCGCCATTGACGCCAAGTTTAACAGCGAGTGGGGCGAGTGGGAAGTGTTCACGCACGGCGGTCGCAATGCCACAGGCATCAAGACGCTGGAGTGGGCGAAACGGATGGAGGAGCTTGGCGCAGGCGAAATTCTCCTTACCAGTATGGACGCAGACGGTACGAAAGACGGTTTTGACTTGAAGCTGACACGCGCCGTGTCCGAGCTGCTGACAATTCCTGTCATTGCCTCGGGCGGAGCGGGTAAAGCGGAGCACTTTTATGATGTTTTCACAGAGGGCAAAGCGGATGCAGGACTGGCCGCCACCATTTTTCACTATAAAGAGTTAACGATTCAAGGGGTCAAAGATGACCTTAAAGGTAAAGGGGTTGAAATCCGATGACATTTTCAATTGATCAGATTAAATTTGATGCACACGGACTTGTACCTGCCATCGTGCAGGATGCTGTTAGTAAAGAAGTGCTTATGCTGGCTTATATGAACAGTGAGTCCTTGCAGCGTACGATTCAAACGGGTGACACTTGGTTCTGGAGCCGTTCCCGCGGGGAGCTTTGGAATAAAGGAGCAACTTCCGGTCATACGCAAAAAGTGAAATCACTGCGCTACGACTGCGATGGCGACACGCTGCTCGTGCTTGTAGAACAAGTTGGACCTGCCTGCCACAACGGCACGTATACTTGTTTCACAGAAAACGTCCCAGTGGAAGGGGCTGCTCAAGAAGCAACGCCTGCTGCAGAGGGCAACCGTTTTGCCATTCTTGGCGAGCTCGAAGCCGTTATCGCTTCCCGTGATGCTGAGCGCCCAGAAGGTGCTTATACCACGTACCTATTCGAAAAAGGTGTCGATAAGATTCTTAAAAAGGTCGGAGAAGAAACCGCCGAAGTCATTATCGCAGCCAAAAATAAAGACAATGACGAGCTTCGTTATGAAGCTAGCGATCTTATTTTCCACTTGATGGTTCTGCTTCGCAATAATAAATTGCCTTTGGACGATATTATGAAAGAGTTAGCCAATCGGCATGTCAAAAAATAAATAAACGACCTGGAGTGAATTCACGATGTTGATTGATTATCATACACATCATGTGCGCTGCGGTCACGCCTCCGGGGAACTGGAGGCTTACGTCAAACGCGGCATCGAGATCGGGCTGGGCCAATTGGGGCTATCGGATCATATGCCGCTTTTGCATGTGAACCCGCAGGAATATTGGCCGGAGATGGCTATGCCGATGGAGGAATTGCCCCGCTATGTGGAGGAGTGCCTGCATCTCAAAGAAAAGTACAAGGACCAGATTGATATCCGCGTTGGCTTAGAGGGTGACTATATCGAAGGCTACGAGTCGGAAATTGCTGCCATTATCAAGGCGTATCCGTGGGATTATGTCATTGGTTCGGTCCATTTTCTGGGTGAGTGGGATATTTCGGATTTCAGGCAGACAGCAGGTTGGGATGGCAAGGATATCTACGAAGTGTATACCCAGTACTATGATGCCGTGAAGAAAGCAGCGCGAACGGGACTCTATGACTATATCGGTCATATCGATGTGATCAAACGCTTCGGCTACAAGCCGGACCGTGATCCGTGGGAACTGGAGAAGGCGGCTTTGGACACGGTCAAAGAGTGCGGTCTGGCCATTGAGCTTAACGCATCCGGCCTTCGGATGCCTTGCAAAGAGATGTTTCCGAGCCGGCGAATGCTGGAATATTGCCATAAGGTGGGAATTCCTTTGACGATAGGCTCAGATGCCCATCAGCCGGAACGTCTTGCCCAATATTTGGATGAGGCTAGAGACCTGTTGAAAATGATCGGATTTAACGAAATAGCCACATTTCATGCACGAAAACGACAACTTGTGACTTTTTAAATTCGACACCTTTCATGTATAATGAGTAGGGCGTGACAATCTATTTAATGAACCTTCGGAGGTAACCATTAACCATGCATAGCGACAATGTTAAAATTTTTTCCGGATCTTCGAATCCGAAGCTTGCGGAACGTATTTGTAAAGAGCTCGGCCAGCCGCTTGGACAAATCAAACTATCCCGTTTTAAAAGCGGAGAAATCTACTGTCTCTACGAAGAAACGATTCGTAACTGTGACGTATTCCTGGTACAAACCTTCTCTCATCCAATTAATGAGCATATGATGGAACTCTTAGTCATGATGGATGCAGCAAAAAGAGCATCTGCAAAAACGATCAACCTTGTCATTCCATATTATGGTTACTCTCGTCAAGAACGTAAAGCTGCTCCACGTGAGCCAATTTCTGCTAAATTAGTAGCTGACTTGTTCAGTGCTGCCGGTGCGACTCGTGTTGTCACGATTGACCTGCATGCGCCTGCGATTCAAGGCTTCTTCAATATTCCAGTGGATCATCTGACTGCGCTAGACGTGATCAGTGATTGCATCAAAAAGAAAAACCTGCCGAACCCGATCATCGTATCGCCAGACGCAGGCCGCGCCACTACCGCTGAGAAAATGGCCAACATCCTGGATGCGCCATTCGCTATGATGATCAAAAAACGTCCTGAACACAACGAGTCCGTGATTACTCACGTAATTGGCGATGTTGTGGGCCGTACGCCGATCATTATCGAGGATCTCATCGATACGGGAACAACGATTGTCAACGTTGTAGAGAGCCTGAAAGAGCGGGGAGCCCACGATGTTTACATCTGTGCGACGCATCCTGTATTCTCCGGCCCTGCCTTGCAGCGTTTGGATCACCCGAACATTAAGGAAGTTATCATTACCGACTCCATTGCGATTCCAGAAGGGCACTCGGATAAATTCAATGTGCTTTCTGTAGCTCCGTTGTTGTCGGATGCGATCCGTATTATTAATGATGGCGGATCCCTATCCTCCCTCTTCAAATACGGCGGCGTATAAGGAAGCTTTCCAAGCTGACTTTGAAAACGATGTTGATTCAGGGAGGCTGATTCGGCGTCGAATCTTGAACGAAATCCGGGAACTGCGGTACTCACGTAGGCTCACCTACGCTCCGTTCCTCGTTCCTCGGATTTTGTCCAACCTTCTCGGTTTTGAAAGCCAACCTGTAAAGCCTCGATTTCAATAGGATCAAAAGACAAAGCTCAAGAGCTAAATTCAAACCCTAAAAGCAAGTCCAGATCTTACCTTCGGATTATGTTTTTGGCTTCCAAGCGATCTATGGTATAATTTGAGTGTAATCAAATTACCGGAGGTGTCTTGCTATGGAAAAGATTAAGCGCGTGTCCGATGCACCAAAGCCAAAAGTTATTTCGATTAACATGGATGCCGCATTCTTTTTCGAGAGAGCGGTTCAATCTTTGGATCGGTTTCATTATGATAAGGCACTGAAATATTTCCGGCGGGCCGCAGAGTATGAGCAGGATAACCCTGTGAATCATTGCAACCTTGCGGGAGTTCTTTCGGAAATGGGTAATTACGACGAGTCGAACCAAATTTTGCAGCAGATCCTTGAAACCATTGATCCCGAGATGACGGAATGTCACTTTTATATGGCTAACAATTATGCCAACATGGAGAATTTCGAGCAGGCAGAACAAGCGTTGGTTCGGTATTTGGAGACTGACCCTACAGGTCAATTCATGGATGAATCCGAAGAAATGATGGAAATGCTGAGCTACGAGCTTGAACGACCCGCCCCTCTCACTAGCATTAAGAGTCGAGAAGGGCTCTTCGAGCATGATAAGGCCCGCGCCCTTCTTGAAGAAGGGAAATTCGCTGAAGCTGTGAGACAGCTGGAGAAATTGGTGAAGAATCAACCTGATTTCACGGCGGCGCGGAACAATTTGGCCCTTGCTTATTACTATATGGGTCAATTTGAGAAGGCGATGGAAACGATCAAAGGGGTACTGGAGATCGATGCCGGAAACCTGCATGCACTTTGTAATATGGCGATTTTCCATCAGCATTTTGGGAACAAGCAGGAGCTGGCAGAACTGACAGATCTCCTGCGCAAGACGTTTCCCTATCAGCAGGACCATGTGTTTAAGCTTGCAACGACAATGGGCATTTTGTCCGAACATGAGAAGGCCTACCACTTGTTTAAGCGTCTGCTGAAAGCAGGGGATGGCACGTCTGATCCTTGCCTCTATCATTATGCAGCTGTGGCGGCTTGTCATATTGGCCGATTCACCGAAGCTTATCGCTACTGGAAGCAAGCTCAGAAGCTTGACCCAGGTGCGGAGATATCCAAGTTCTACTTGGAGCAGCTGCGTACTCGCGATAAGGTGGAGGAACCATTGACATGGAGCTACCACTATCATCTGCCGTTCGAAGAACAATTCCGTGTGTTAGAGAAATCGACACAAGGAATACCGGACCAATTGAAGAAAGATCCGCTTGTGCGCTCATCCTTCTTCTGGGCATTGCGTCATGGCGATATCGAGACGAAATTGCAGGTTATTCAAGCGTTTGGCTTGATTGCTGACAATGAAGTGAGGGACGCTCTGCAGGATTTCATTCTGGATCGTCAAGAGGACGATTATTTGAAGAAGGTTGCCATTTTCGTGCTTCGCAGCATGGGGATTCGCGAGGCCATTCCCGCATATTTGGAAAATGAGAAGATTATGGTGGAAGCTTCGCCATATTCGCCGCATTTGCCGGTTTGGGATGCCAAATGGCAGAGTGTGATGGAGACCGCGCTTTCTCATATGCACAAACGGTATGATATGGTGCAGCAGTACGATCTGGAAATTCTGTGGGTGGAATTTCTGACGAAAATTTACCCGAACGTGCCTAAGATTAATAAATCGGAGGGCTGGGCCGCTGCATTGGAATATCTGATTGCGAAGATGCATCGCCGGGCGATTTCTTATCAGGAAGTATCTACGCGCTATGGTGTAACGGTTTCGACGGTCAGTCGCAATGTGAAGCTTATTGATGATACATGCGGCTTGCGTGAGAAGATGGAAGCGATCTTCAATAAATTTACAAGTATTTGACAGCTGGGTCCTGGTATTGCTGCAGGACTCGCTTTCATAAATAAATTTAGCAGCGGTCTGACTGACTGCTTGCCAGCGTTTATAGGAAGCCTATGATGAGGTTTGTTAAACAAGCGCATCAGATGCTTTCACAGATAGCTTTCTTAAGGAAAGCACCTAGGAGGGAAACCATATGTACAAATCAGTCGTCGTAGGAACAGGGCCATCCGGTCTAACAGCTGCTATTTATTTAGCGCGTGCCAACTTGAGTCCGCTCGTTATTGAAGGACCAGAGCCAGGCGGTCAATTGACCACCACTACCGAAGTAGAGAATTTCCCCGGCTTCCCTGAAGGGATTATGGGACCTGAACTGATGGAAAATATGCGCAAGCAAGCAGAACGCTTTGGCGCTGAATTCAAAACAGGGTGGGTTAACTCCGTAGAACTGACGAATCGTCCTTTCAAACTGCAAGTGGAAGGTCTTGGCGAAATCGAGACAGAAACGCTGATCATCTCTACAGGTGCTTCTGCCCGTTTGCTTGGCATTACGAACGAGAGAGAAAACATTGGACGCGGCGTGAGTACTTGCGCAACGTGTGACGGCTTCTTCTTCCGCGGCAAAAAGATTATCGTTGTTGGCGGCGGAGATTCCGCGATGGAAGAAGCGAACTTCTTGACTCGTTTTGCTTCCGAGGTTCGTTTGGTTCACCGTCGTGATGAGCTTCGCGCTTCCAAGATCATGCAGGACCGTGCTCGCGGCAACGAGAAAGTGAAATGGGCCCTGAACAATACACCGCTTGAAGTCATTGCAGGTGAAAAAGGGGTAACCGGCCTGAAAGTAACCAATAATGTGACCGGTGAAGAAGAAATCATCGAAACGGACGGTATCTTCGTAGCAATCGGCCATACGCCGAATACGAAGTTCCTTGGTGGACAAATCGATACCGATGAGCATGGCTACATTGTTGTGAAGCCAGGCACCACAGAAACGAACATCCCTGGCGTATTCGCTTGCGGTGACGTTCAGGATACGAAGTATCGCCAAGCCATCACGGCAGCAGGCAGCGGATGTGCAGCTGCGTTGGAAGCTGAAAAGTTCCTTGAAGGCAGCATCGTGCATGATTGGAGTCAAACGCTGTAAGAGGCGGATGTCGCTACAACAAACGTGGGAGGCTATGCTTTCCACGTTTTCTCTTTTCTTTGGGTGCATAGTTGAATCTTGACCAGCTTACAGGCTTGACTTATAGTGGGAACAGGAGCATAAGTAAACCCCACAAAGTGACGCATAGCCTTCGAAGCATAATCCGATTACTTTGCGGGGCCCCGGGAAAATATCCGAAAATTTTATGATTATTCATGAGGTGACTTTGTAATGTCAAACCAGATTTATATCGGTGTAGATTTAGGCGGTACCAACATTAAAGTGGGTCTTTGCGATGAGCAAGGGAAGCTGCTGCATACGTATGAAGGACCAACGAGTGCGGAGAACGGTGCTGAATTTGTCATTGGACGAATCGCGCAGTATGTGAAGCAAATTGTCGAAGACTCCTCGTATGAGTGGGATCAAGTCGCAGGGATCGGCGCAGGTTTAGCTGGATTCATGGACATTCCTGAAGGATTCATCAAATTCTCCCCTAATTTGCAATGGCGCAATATCCCGGCGAAAAAGATGCTGGAAGAGCTTCTTGGCAAAACGGTAAAGATCGACAATGATGCCAATGTTGCAGCTTTAGGCGAGGCTTGGGCTGGTGCAGGAGCGGGAATCCCGAATGTTGTCTGCTATACGCTTGGAACAGGCGTAGGCGGCGGGATTATTATTAACGGTAAAATATATCAAGGATCTGCAGGCATGGCTGGCGAGTTAGGGCATATGTCCATCGTACCGGATATTGAAGCCATTCAATGCGGATGTGGTCAAATGGGATGTCTGGAAACCGTATCTTCCGCGACGGGGATCGTTCGTATGGCCAATGAAGCTGTGGAACGCGGTGAAAGAACGACGCTTTCTCTTCATGAGAAAATTGAAGCCAAACACGTGTTCGATGCAGCGAAAAGCGGAGATGAAGTTTCCTTGCGCATTGTAAACCGTGCTGCTTATTATATTGGGCGTTCCATGGCGGCATTGGCTGTTGTGATTAATCCCAAAAGATTCATCATCGGTGGCGGTGTTTCCAAAGCAGGAGAAATTCTGTTCCAGCCGATTCGCGAAACCTTTAAGAAATATACACCAGAGACAGCGGCAGAAGGCGTTGAAATTGTTGCTGCTACACTTGGCAATGATGCAGGGGTTGTAGGCGCTGCTGGTTTGAATTTACGCTAAATGTTCAGGCAAGGCTCGTAGGTTTAGCCGCTTGAGCGTAAACCTGCGTGAGCACTCCAAAGGAAGGTGTCATTCATGGAAGAAAATCACCCTTTAGCGAAACTGGTCATTATAACAGGAATGTCGGGTGCCGGGAAGACGATTGCCGTACAGAGTCTGGAGGATCTTGGATTCTTCTGTGTCGACAATTTGCCGCCTGTGCTCATTCCTAAGTTTGCAGAGTTGATCGTGCAGTCGATGGGGAAGATCGGCAAAGTCGCACTGGTGATTGATTTGCGGGGGCGTGAATTTTTCACGGCACTTCAGGAGTCGCTTCGATACATTCATGAGAATTACACGCTTAGCTATGAAATTCTTTTTCTAGACGCTACCGATGCGACGCTGGTTCAGCGTTACAAAGAAAGCCGCCGCCGTCATCCGCTGGCTCCTGATGGAGCGCCGCTGGAGGGAATAGGTTTGGAGCGCAAGCTGCTGGAAGAGCTGAAAGGCTTAGCCACGCAGGTTATTGACACCAGTACGCTGAAGCCGGCGCAGCTCAAAGAAAGAATTATTTCCAGGTTTACCAATTTGGAAACCAACCGCATATCTATAAATGTAATCTCTTTCGGATTTAAGTATGGCGTGCCTATCGATGCCGATCTCATCTTCGATGTTCGTTTCTTGCCAAACCCGCACTATGTGGAGCAGCTTCGCCCGCAGACAGGTCAAGATCCCGATGTGTACGACTACGTAATGAAGTGGACAGAGACGCAGGAATTCCTAACCAAGCTGCTTGATATGCTTAATTTCTTGATGCCTCAGTATAAAAAAGAAGGCAAGAGTCAGGTTGTCGTAGGCATTGGCTGTACAGGAGGCAAGCACAGATCCGTTGCGATCACGGAATATCTCGGCAAAGTTATGGGCAACAGCGAAACCGAAACGGTGCGTGTGAGCCATCGGGATGCCGAGCGTGACCGCATCTAAGCGGTTTTACGATGAAGAGGGTGAAAGAAGTATGGAATACGGGACATCACAACGCACTCCCCGAATCGTCGTTATCGGTGGCGGAACAGGTTTATCGGTTATGCTTAGAGGTTTGAAAGAAAAGCCGGTAGATATTACAGCTATTGTGACCGTAGCCGATGATGGAGGAAGCTCCGGCATTCTCCGCAATGAAATGCAAATGCCGCCGCCAGGCGATATTCGCAGCGTTCTTACAGCCCTTGCCGACGTTGAACCTTTATTGTCGCTTATATTGCAATATCGATTTCAAGTAGGTACGGGATTAGCCGGGCATAGTCTGGGAAATCTAATCTTAGCGGCACTTACGGATATTACCGGTGATTTCGTCACAGCTGTACAAGAAATGAACCGCGTATTCGCAGTCCGTGGCCGTGTGCTTCCCGCGTCGAATCAGGCTATTGTCCTGAAAGCCATTATGGAAGATGGAACATTAGTCGTAGGGGAATCGAAGATTCCCAAAGCGGACGGAAGAATCAAGCGTGTCTTCATTGAGCCGGCGAATGTAACGCCGCTAGCGGAAGCAGTTCAAGCTATTCGTGACGCGGATGCGATCCTATGCGGTCCGGGAAGTTTGTACACAAGCTTGCTCCCCAATTTACTGGTACCCGGCATCGTGGATGAGATTGTGAAATCGAAAGCTGTTAAGCTGTTCATTTGCAATGTAATGACACAGCCTGGGGAAACGGACGATTATTCGGTCAGCGATCACCTAGATGCGATTTATGATCACCTGCAGCAGCATTTGTTTGACTATGTGATCGTGAATAATGGGGAAATTCCCCCGCAGGTTCAGGCGAGATACGCCGAAAAAGGGGCCAAAGCGGTTCATTTGGATTTAGATGAAGTCACCAAAAGAGGGTACCGCGTTATTGCTGATCGGCTTGTGTTATTTCGCACTTACCTTCGTCATGATGCCGAGAAATTGAGTGACCATATTTATCAGCTCGTCGAAAGCTGGATGTTAAGGAAGAAGTGAGTCTCATGTCCTTTGCGGCAACAACCAAAAAAGAATTAACGTTAATTACCGAATCGGAAGCGTGCTGCGAGAAAGCGGAGCTGTCGGCTTTAATTCGTATGAATGGTTCAGTTCAGCTAACCAGCCAACGTGTTGTGCTCGACATCTCCACAGAAAACGCGGCTATTGCCAGACGAATCTATTCGTTAATTAAAAAAGGGTACAAATTGCATACAGAGCTTCTTGTGCGCAAGAAAATGCGCCTGAAGAAGAACAATGTGTACATTGTTAGAGTGCCCGGGCAAGTGCAGGAGCTGCTCAGCGATCTGAAGATCGTTTCCGAAGGGTTTATCTTCACCACAGGAATCGATAAAGAAATCGTCCGCGGCAACTGCTGCAAACGCGCTTATCTGCGTGGTGCTTTCATGGCGGGAGGCTCCGTCAATAATCCGGAAGGGTCTTCTTATCATCTGGAGATCGCTTCGATCTATGAGGAGCACTGCAAGGCGTTGACACAGCTCGCCAACAAGTTCGATCTGAATGCCCGTTTCATTGAACGCAAAAAAGGGTTCGTGCTTTATATCAAGGAAGGCGAGAAAATTATCGAGTTCCTGAGTATCATTGGCGCGCACCAAGCGTTGCTGCGGTTTGAAGATGTGCGGATCATGAAGGATATGCGCAACTCGGTCAATCGCATCGTGAATTGTGAAACAGCGAACTTGAACAAAACCATTGGAGCCTCGTTAAGGCAGATCGAGAACATTCGACTCTTGCAAAGAGAAGTTGGATTGGATAGTCTGCCGGAGAAGCTTAGAGAAGTAGCTGAGATCCGACTGCAGCATCCGGATTTGAATCTCAAAGAAGTCGGCGACATGCTCAAAGGCAGTGTGAGCAAATCCGGGGTCAACCATCGGTTGCGGAAAATCGATGAATTGGCAGAAAAACAGCGAAATTCGTAGATAAGAAGTCACTCAGTCGCACATGTATAAGTTTTTCGCATTTTTTCTAGTGTACTTCGGGGAAAAATGCTATAATGTTAAAACATAAGGTATAGCACTGTTATCAATAGTAATTCATATAAGCTCCACACTAGGGGGAATTAGTTCCATGTCCAGACGTCCAGTCGTTGTGAAGTTGAGAACAGGACTTCATGCCAGACCTGCGGCATTGTTTGTTCAAGAGGCGAATAAGTTTTCATCCGAGATTTTTGTTGAGAAAGATGAAAAGAAAGTGAATGCCAAAAGCATCATGGGAATTATGAGTCTTGCGATCAGCACAGGGACCGAAGTCTTCATAAGTGCAGAAGGTTCGGATGCCGAGCAGGCTGTAAACGCTTTAGTCACATTAGTCAGCAAGGAAGAATTGGAAAACCAATAATCCTTCAAAAGCTTCCTTTCGGGGAGGCTTTTTTGCAAGAATCGAAAATGGAAGACTCGATGTATATTAAGTGTCAATTCTGTTAACGATTAGGGGAAATTAGCAACCTTTTTCTATTGCCTGCGTCTAATGAACGTGGTCAATGAAGGAAAGGGCTATTTGCCATTCCTGACGTTTACGCAATAATTGTCAAAGGAGCTAAAGAAATAATGAAATTCCAAGCTTTAAAAAAGGAAATTACCGTCATGCTCGCTTTACTGGTGTTCCTTGCCAGCGCGATAACAGCACCAGCTGCTCAGGCGGTATCATCAAGTGCGTCCTTTATCCTACTTTATATTGATAAGTCCGAAGCTTTTGTCAATGAGCAACAAATCCATTTGGAGTCACCTTCCACAATCATTAATGGCAGCACCTATGTACCGGCCAAATTCCTTGGCGATACGATGGGCTTTAACGTTGAGTGGAATGACGCTTCACGGACGATTCAAATGACGCCTCCGGGCTATAACATCATCTTGGATGCCGATCATAAGAGTGTAACAACGAATGGCGTGGATACGCCTTTTAACTCCGTTGCAGCGATTGTGAATGGGAAGCTTATGGTGAAGCTGACTTGGTTAGCTGATTACATGGGCGCGAAGTATACTTACAACAACGAGCTTCGTCGCGTGGAGATTGTACATTTTAAGAACCCTGAGGGCATCTACATTGACCAGGACAGCAACTCCAGACCTGTAGCCAAGTTCACAACGGCGAAGCCTACATACCGTATTGGAGAGCCTGTGAAGTATCTGGACTTAAGTTACGATCCGGATGCCGAAGGGATTGCTTCCTACGAGTGGACAGGAAAGCAAGAAGCCTTTTTCAAAGCGGGGAAATATCCAGTAACGTTAACGGTGAAAGACGGGCATGGGCATGTCAGCCAATTGTTCAAAAGCTTCGTTACCGTTGTGGATGAAACGTACCTGACGGAAATCGAATACCCGATTTATACGAAACCGGTTGGCGGCTTCATCAAGTCAGACTGGGGCACGATTTGGGCACATTTCAATGACATGCTCCCATTGACTAAGAAAGTAACGGAAGTTGCGGGGCGTACGCTGCTTGTGAGCGATAGTCCAGAAGAATTTACAGAAAAAGGTATCCTTTACCGCGACAACATTAATGGCAAAGCGCGATTATACGCTGATCATATCAATGGTACGAAACAGAAGATGACGATGGCGATTTTTGCCACGAATAATTCCGATAAGCCAGTTATGATTAAAACAACGAACAAAGGCGAAGTCTATCCTTCTGTTTATGCCAACCTGATTGGAAGCGAAGCTTCTGTCGATTTCCTTCTTCAAAATGTATACACCGATGTGCTGACAGTGCCTCCGCATGAAACTTATATTTATGCGAAGCTTCCGGACTTCTACCCAGGGCAAGGCGTAAACTTGTTCTACGATGTAGAGACAGACGGAGAACTGCAAATTTCATTCGGTGTGACGGATCAAAGATTAACCCCAACTACAGCGCAGGAATTGCCGTTATTAGGCTTTACGGGGCACGTACGAGGGACCTTCCCTATCTCCGAGATCAAATGGGACATTGACGCTTCCAGCTTCACGAAAACGTCCGTGTTGACCATCGGGGACAACAAAACCGATCCTTTCGTCAAAGGCTATGACGTGATGCGCAAGCAGAACGTAGAAAACGGCGGAAACTACGGCGTAGTTTACAAAATCCATGCAGATAAGCCGCGCAAGATGGCTGTAATGATCATGGCCAAAGGCGGCGTCTTCAAGGGGCCGTTCAAAATTAACGGCGAGATCATACCGGTGCCTTACTCCGGTGTTATTACCGCATTTGACGGCATGGAAGTGCTGGCTCGTACGACGGGGACAGAAGATGCGCTTGATATCGAGTTCACGCCTCCTGCGGGTTCAGCATTCCCGATCGATCTGATTTTCTATCCGCTGGATGAGAAGAAGTAAGTCGGAGTGAGTTGTTTGCAAATGGGGGAGTATCTCCTGCGATGAAGTAGGAGCTGCAGCTAAGCCAAAAACCTGCGGAAGTGCAGGAATTTTCGGGCGGATTGGGTTGGAAAATGGGAATACCTGCATTTGTGCAGGTATTTTCTGTTTTTCCAGCCTCTAATTCCAAAAAAGCTTTAAAAGCCTGCACAAACGCAGGAATTTCATGATTAAGGCTACTCCAAGAGTAAAAAAGATGCACAATTGCAGGTTTGTTAAAAGTAACTGGAGCTAGGCAGGACGACATTTGAGGCGATGGGCATAGTGTCAGAAAAAATGAGGCGTTGTCTTCAAGTAGTTTTTCTGCTTATGGGAAGGCTCCTGACTCCTCCAAAATCAACAAAAAAACCAGCCGCACGGCGCTCGGAGGAGCGTCCATGCAGGCTGGTTTTTGTTTAATTAATTAGACACGCTCAATTACTTTATCAATGAGTCCGTAAGCGGCTGCTTCAGCTGCACTCATGAAATTGTCGCGATCTGTATCTTTCTCGATGCGCTCGAACGTTTGTCCTGTGCGCTCTGCCAAGATTGTGTTCAGGTTGTCCCGCATTTTCAAAATACGCTTAGCGCGGATTTCGATGTCGGAGGCTTGGCCTTCAGCGCCGCCTAGCGGCTGGTGAATCATGACTTCGCTGTTCGGCAGCGCGTAGCGCTTGCCTTTGGCGCCCGCAGTAAGCAGGAACGCGCCCATGGAAGCAGCCATACCAACGCAGATCGTGGATACGTCTGGCTTGATGAACTGCATCGTGTCGAAGATCGCCATGCCGGCGGTAATGGAACCGCCTGGGCTGTTGATGTAAAGCGAGATATCTTTATCAGGATCTTGGGCGGCCAAGAAAAGTAATTGAGCAATGATGGAGTTCGCCACAACATCGTTGACACCCGTGCCTAAGAAAATGATGCGGTCCTTCAGCAAGCGAGAGTAGATGTCATATCCTCTTTCACCGCGCGCGTCCTGTTCGACTACCATAGGGATAAAACTCATGAGAATGACCTCCTTGGGGTGGGTACTTGGTTTACATGGTGTGGAGCCAATTTCGTCATTGTTAGATGAAATTGTTCTCCGGGGTGCATACTATTTACAGTATCTACAAGTATGATAACGAAAAAACCTCTGAAGGTCAAGAAAGGTCAAACTAAGAATAAAAAAAATCAGTTCAAGAACTGATTCAGGGTGTTTCTTATGGACGCGCCCGAAAGGAATCGAACCTTTATCTCAGGCTTCGGAGGCCTACGTCATATCCATTGGACCACGGGCGCATATCTGCAAAAAAGAGAAGCAAGGGTTATTATATGTCAGACTTCCATAAAAAGCAAGACGGTAAGCCTTTTCAGTCTTTTTTAGTGAAAATGTTTGAACAAATGTTGAATATTCAGTTATAATTGGTTATAATAAAAGTGTAAGGAAATTCAGTGAAATAAGCTTTCCCAAGTTGGAAAGTGGTAAGTCACTTTTTTTTCGCCCGGGTGGGACACAAAATGTAGACCCGGGACATAAAACGTCCAACTTTAGGATCAGGAGCGTCAGTCGTCGTCATATGAGAGAAATACTTGACATTCAGAAACAGCTCTTGCCAGATCTATTGGACATCATGAAGAAGCGGTACTCGATTCTGCATCATATCTTGGTTTCCGGCGTTGTCGGACGCCGCACACTAGCCTCGTCGCTCGATATGACGGAGCGCGTGCTCCGCGGTGAAGTCGATTTCTTGAAGGAGCTTGGGCTTCTTGAATCCGATGCAGCAGGTATGAGAATTACCGAGTCCGGTCGACAACTGCTTGAAGACATGTTGCCGATCATCAAGATTGCATTTGGTTTAACCGATTTGGAAGAAAGCATTGCCAAAGCCTTTGGCTTGTCACAAGTCATTGTTGTCCCCGGCGACTCGGATACTTCGGATTTCACGAAGAAGGAGCTTGGCCGAGCAGGCGCAGCAGCTTTGCGCAAATATGTAGCCAAGGATGATATCATCGCGGTTACAGGCGGCTCTACCATGGCGCAGATTGCCAATAACTTGGCGATATCCTCTTCTATGAAAGGCAGCTGGTTCGTACCGGCTCGCGGTGGACTTGGGGAAAGCGTGGATATGCAGGCAAACACCATCGCTTCCATTATGGCCAAGAAGACAGGCGGGAAATACAGGCTGTTGCACGTACCGGATCATCTCGGTGAGGAAGCGTACCAATCCCTTATCCAAGATCCGCAGATTCAGGAAGTTGTTGACGCTGTTCGCAGTTGTCGCATCGTTGTACACGGTATCGGAGATGCTATGGTCATGGCTCGCAGGCGCAAGGTAGATGCCGAGACGACACGCAGTTTACAAGCCGATGGCGCACTTGCCGAGGCATTTGGGTACTATTTTGATCGACAAGGCAACGTGGTTCACAAGATGCCGACGGTCGGACTTCGACTGGAGGATCTGCAGCGTATTGAAGTTGTGATTGGCGTAGCCGGAGGCAAGAGCAAAGGTGAAGCGATCGCATCGGTCCTTCGTCACGGACAAGAGAACGTGCTTGTAACGGATGAAGCGGCTGCACTGGAAATAATGAAACATGTGTGAGGAAGACATCATAACGTATGCCTTAACCGGCTGCGTTTTGAAATATAATTATTTATTTAATCTTAGGAGGAATTCGCTATGGTAAAAGTAGGTATTAACGGTTTCGGACGTATTGGTCGTAATGTGTTTCGCGCAGCTTTGAACAATTCAGAAGTACAGATCGTGGCAGTAAACGATTTGACTGACGTAAAAACATTGGCTCACTTGCTCAAATATGACACAACTCACGGTAAACTAGACGCTACAGTTGAAGCTGGCGAAGGCGAATTGATCGTTAACGGTCGTTCCATCAAAGTTTTTGCTGAGCGTGACCCTGGGAACCTGCCATGGGCATCTGTAGGCGCTGAAATCGTTGTTGAATCCACTGGTATTTTCACAGCGAAAGAAAAAGCATCCCTTCACTTGAAAGGTGGAGCTAAGAAAGTTATCATTTCCGCTCCTGCTTCCGACGAAGATATCACTATCGTACTGGGCGTAAACGAAGACAAATACGATCCAGCTGCTCATACAATTATCTCCAACGCTTCTTGTACGACAAACTGTCTGGCTCCTTTCGCGAAAGTTATCAACGATAGCTTCGGAATCGTAAAAGGGATGATGACAACAGTTCACTCCTACACAAATGACCAATCCGTGCTTGACGTTCCTCACAAAGACCTTCGTCGTGCTCGCGCAGCAGCTGAGAACATCATTCCTTCCAGCACTGGCGCAGCAAAAGCAATCGGCCTAGTTCTTCCTGAGCTTAAAGGCAAATTGAACGGTATGTCTATGCGTGTTCCTACGCCTAACGTTTCCGTAACTGACTTGGTTGTTGAACTTAAAGTTAACGTAACGGTTGATGAAGTAAACGCAGCTTTGAAAACAGCTTCCGAAGGCCCTCTGAAAGGCATTCTGAACTACACAGAAGATGCTTTGGTTTCCAGCGATTTCAATGGTGATCCAGCTTCCTCCACAATCGATGCGCTTTCCACAATGGTAGTTGGCGACAACATGCTGAAAGTGGTTTCCTGGTACGACAACGAGTGGGGTTACTCCAACCGTGTAGTTGACTTGGCAGCTTTCATCGCGAAAAAAGGTCTGTAATTCCATAGCGTAACACACACAAAACGACATGAAGGGGAGAAGCGATTCTCCTCTTTATGTGCGATTTTCCCATATAAAAGGTAGACCGGAAGAAAACCATACACGCTCAGGGAGGCTTTTACGATGAATAAGAAAAGTGTTCGCGATGTTGAAGTAGCTGGTAAAAGAGTATTTGTTCGCGTTGATTTCAACGTACCTGTAGAGAACGGTCAAATCACCGATGATACTCGGATCAGAGAAACGCTTCCTACGATTAAATTCTTAGTTGAAAAAGGCGCTAAAGTTATTCTTGCAGCCCATTTTGGTCGTCCAAACGGACAAGTGGTTGAAGAGCTTCGTTTGACGCCGGTTGCTGCGAAATTGGCTGAGCTTCTTGGTCAAAACGTGATTAAAGCGGATCAATCCGTTGGCGAAATCGTGAAAGCACAAGTTGATGCACTTGAGAATGGCGATGTTCTCTTGCTGGAAAACGTTCGTTTCAACGAAGGTGAAGAGAAAAATGATCCTGAATTGGCCAAAGCTTTCGCTGATCTTGCGGATTTGTTCGTGAATGATGCTTTCGGTGCTGCTCACCGTGCACATGCTTCGACGGCAGGAATCGCGGCTTACATTCCGGCTGTTTCCGGTCTTTTGATGGAGAAAGAGCTTGATGTTCTAGGCAAAGCGCTGAACAACCCTGAGCGTCCTTTCACAGCTATCGTTGGCGGATCCAAAGTGAAAGACAAAATCGCTGTCATTGAAAACCTCCTGAACATTGCAGACAACGTCTTGATTGGCGGCGGTCTGTCCTATACATTCTTGAAAGCACAAGGCTATGAAATCGGTAAATCGCTTTTGGACAATTCGAAGCTTGATTTAGCGCTTAGCTTTATTGAGAAAGCAAAAGAAAAAGGCGTGAACTTCCTACTTCCTGTAGATATCGTTGTGACAGATAAATTCAGTGCCGATGCGAATACGCAAATCGTTGGCATTGATGGCATTCCAGCAGATTGGGAAGGCATTGACATCGGACCGAAAACACGTGAGCTTTATGCAGACGTTATCGCGAAATCCAAGCTGGTTGTTTGGAACGGACCGATGGGCGTATTCGAAATCGAGCCTTTCTCCCATGGTACACGCGCAGTAGCTGAGGCTTGTGCAGCAACTTCCGGTTACACGGTTATTGGTGGTGGTGATTCCGCTGCAGCTACAGAGAAGTTCCATTTGGCTGACAAAATGAACCATATGTCCACGGGCGGCGGAGCTTCCTTGGAGTTTATGGAAGGTAAAGCATTGCCAGGCGTAGTAGCCTTGAACGATAAATAATTTTTCACAAAGGAGCATCATTCCCATGAGTAGAAAACCGATTATCGCGGGTAACTGGAAAATGTTCAAAACCGTTTCCGAAGCTGTTAGCTTCGTGAATGAAATCAAAGGCAGCACGGTCGAAGGCGTAGAGAGCGTTATTTGCTCTCCTTTCACGAACCTGCCAGCACTGGTTGAAGCTGCGAAAGGCACGGATGTTCATGTAGGCGCACAAAACCTGCATTTTGAAGACAATGGTGCTTTCACAGGTGAAATCAGCGGCGTGATGTTGAAGGATCTTGGCGTGGAGTACGTCATTATCGGTCACTCCGAGCGCAGAGCTTACTTCGCGGAAACAGACGAAATCGTGAACAAGAAAGTCGTTGCAGCTTTCAAACACGGCTTGACGCCAATCCTTTGCGTAGGCGAGAAGCTGGAAGAGCGTGAAGCAGGTCAAACCAAAGATGTTTGCAAAGTGCAAACAGAAGCAGCTTTCGCTGGTCTGAGCGCAGAGCAAGCGGCGCAAGTAGTTATCGCTTATGAGCCTATCTGGGCGATCGGCACAGGCAAATCCTCCACAGCTGAAGATGCACAAGACGTTATCGGCTACATCCGTACATTGGTGAGCGGTCTTTACGGCGCATCCGTTGCCGATGCAGTTCGTATTCAATACGGCGGCAGCGTGAAGCCAAACAACATTGCTGAGTACATGGCACAGCCTGACATTGACGGCGCACTTGTAGGCGGAGCGAGCTTGGAAGCAGCTTCCTACATCCAACTTGTCCAGGGGGCGAAGTAACATGTCCAGACCGAAACCGGTAGCACTCATCATTCTCGATGGCTTCGGACTCCGCTCGGAAGAGCAGGGGAATGCGGTTGCTCATGCGAAAAAACCGAATTACGACCGTTATTGGGCGACTTTCCCGCATACAACATTAACCGCTTGCGGTGAAGCTGTAGGTTTGCCGGAAGGCCAGATGGGGAATTCTGAAGTAGGACACCTGAATATCGGCGCAGGCCGGATTGTTTATCAGGATTTGACGCGGATTTCCAAATCGATTCGTGACGGCGAATTTTACGATAATGAAACGATTTTAGGCGCCGTTCGTTATGCCAAACTCAACGGGAAGAAGCTGCACCTATACGGGCTGCTTTCTGATGGCGGCGTACATAGTCACATTCAGCATTTGTTCGCTTTGCTGGACTTGGCTAAAAAAGAGCAATTCGAAGATGTCTACATCCATGCTTTCCTTGATGGCCGCGACGTAGCTCCGGACTCTGCTAAGGGGTACATGGCAAGCTTGCTGCAAAAAATCACGGAAGTCGGCGTAGGCAAAATTGCCACCGTTCAAGGTCGTTATTATGCGATGGATCGCGATAAACGTTGGGAACGGACAGAGAAATCCTACCGTGCCATGGTTTATGGCGAAGGCCCAGCCTACACAGATCCGATGAAGGCGATTGTTGAATCCTATGAGAAATCCGTGTTTGACGAGTTCGTTATGCCGACGGTTATTGTTGGTGACGATGGTCAACCAGTAGGACTTGTAGAGTCAGGCGATGCGGTTATTTTCTTCAACTTCCGTCCTGACCGTGCGATTCAGCTTTCCCAAGTATTTACGAACGAAGATTTCCGCGGCTTTGACCGAGGCCCTAAAGTGGCGAAAAACCTGTACTACGTATGTCTGACTTTGTTCAGTGAATCCGTAGACGGCTTCGTAGCTTACAAGCCTAAGGATCTCGACAACACACTGGGTGAAGTATTGGCCCAGAATGGTCTGAAGCAGCTTCGCGCTGCGGAAACTGAAAAGTATCCGCACGTCACGTTCTTCTTCAGCGGCGGACGCGATGCGGAATTGCCAGGCGAAACGCGCCTGCTTATTCCTTCACCGAAAGTAGCGACGTACGACTTGCAACCAGAAATGAGCGCCTATGAATTAGCGGCTGCTGTGGTTAAGGAAGTTGAAGCAGAGCGTCATGACGTGATTATCCTCAACTTCGCTAACCCTGACATGGTAGGCCACTCCGGCTTGCTGGAGCCTACTGTGAAGGCAATTGAAGCAACAGATGCTTGTCTAGGTCAAGTTGTAGAAGCGATCCTCGCCAAAGGCGGCGTGGTGTGCATTACAGCCGATCACGGGAATGCAGACGTTGTTACGAATGCAGACGGATCACGCAACACGGCACACACAACCAATCCCGTACCTTTTATTGTGACGGACAAATCTGTTACACTAAGAGATGGCGGAATTTTGGCAGATATTGCACCAACGATGCTTGATTTCTTACAAGTTGTGCAGCCGGTTCAAATGACCGGAGCCACTATTCTAAAAAAATAGCAAGTCACCTATTATATAAAAGGAGTGTTTTCTAACAATGACTACGATTTCTGATGTTTATGCACGCGAAGTATTGGATTCCCGCGGTAACCCAACGGTAGAGGTTGAAGTATATTTGGAGTCCGGCGGTTTCGGCCGTGCTATCGTTCCTTCAGGCGCTTCCACAGGCGCATACGAGGCTGTTGAGCTTCGTGATGGTGATAAAGGTCGTTACCTTGGTAAAGGCGTCCTGAAAGCTGTTGACAACGTCAACGAAATCATCGCTCCTGAAATCATCGGTTTAGACGCACTTGATCAAGTTGGCATCGACAACAAAATGATCGAGCTTGACGGTACTCCTAACAAAGCTAAATTAGGCGCTAACGCGATTCTTGCTGTTTCCATGGCTGTAGCTCGCGCAGCAGCAGACGCATTGGACGTTCCTTTGTACGTATACCTTGGCGGATTCAACGCCAAAACACTTCCGGTTCCAATGATGAACATCATCAACGGTGGGGCGCATGCCGACAACAACGTTGACGTTCAAGAGTTCATGGTTCTTCCGGTTGGCGCTCCAACTTTCAAAGAAGCTCTTCGCATCGGCGCTGAGATATTCCATAGCTTGAAATCCGTATTGAAAGAAAAAGGCCTTAACACAGCTGTTGGCGACGAAGGCGGATTCGCTCCTAACTTCACATCCAACGAAGAAGCCATCACAACAATCCTTACAGCGATCGAAAAAGCTGGCTACAAACCAGGTGTTGACGTATTCCTAGGTATGGACGTTGCTTCCACAGAATTCTTCAAAGATGGTAAATACCACCTTGAAGGCGAAGGCAAATCCTTCACATCCGCTGAGTGGGTTGACTTCCTTGCTGCATGGGTTGACAAATACCCAATCATCACAGTTGAAGACGGTTGTTCCGAAGACGATTGGGAAGGTTGGAAATTGCTTACTGAGAAATTGGGCAGCAAAGTTCAACTGGTTGGTGACGATCTGTTCGTTACGAACACTGAGCGTCTTTCCAGAGGTATCGAAGAAAACATCGGTAACTCCATCTTGGTAAAAGTAAACCAAATCGGTACGCTGACTGAAACTTTTGACGCGATCGAAATGGCAAAACGCGCTGGTTACACAGCGGTTATCTCGCACCGTTCCGGTGAGAGCGAAGACAGCACAATCGCTGACATCGCTGTTGCTACGAATGCTGGCCAAATCAAAACAGGTGCTCCTTCCCGTACGGATCGCGTTGCGAAATACAACCAACTTCTTCGCATCGAAGACGAGTTGTTCAACGTTGCTCAATACGCTGGCAAAAAAGCATTCTACAACTTGAGAAACTTCAAGTAGGATTAAACGTAGTAATTAATTAAATATTACCTTTGGGGGTCTGTGCATGAGCAATTGGGTGAAAACTATTCTATTTCTGGTAGGTTCCGCGCTGCTCACGCATTGGATCCCCTCTTCGTTTTTTCGCAACCTGGATACGATGGTTCACGAGTTCGGGCATGCGGTCGTTACCTTAGCGTTATCGGGCAAAGTGATGTACATTGAGCTGTATGCGGATCATAGCGGAGTCACCTACTCGTCTATATCCAAATCATGGTCAATCATTCCTGTTTCACTGGCAGGGTACATGACAGCGTCTATATTTGCCTGGTTCCTATTCTCCGCTTATGCAAAGGGCAAGCAGCGTCTAGGTTTGCAGGTGATGATTGCAATATCGGCCTTATCGTTGGTATTGTTCGTTCGCAATGGATTTGGGATCATGTTTCTAGTTGGCTTCATGGCGCTGACGATCATCGTTCTGGCGTTGACGCCAAAATGGCTGCGCGATTTTTACTACTTATTGCTGGCGTTCTTGTGCTTGGAGGAGTCAGTCTTTGGGCCTTCTTCATTGATCCTTTATGCTTGGCAAAATAGCCGCAGTGCGGGCGATGCAACCAATTTGGCGCTGCATACCGGTATACCGGCCATTGCGTGGGCGATTGGTTTCACACTGTTTGCGTTGTGGTGCGCGAAGCAGGGAGTGCAAGCTTTTTTGGGACGAAGCAAAGGGGCAAGAAGCTCAAGCCGACAGTCGTCAGCCTCGGCTTATCGGGACTAAAATGTCAGAGAAGTCGCTAGGTCCCTCCTTTATTGTATTCTGGGACGAACTGTGTTAAAATACTCATGCTAGTTGTATAAGCAAAGAATAGGCAATTGGGGTGCTAATAACATGGTAATCTTTATGAAAATTTTGTTGATCATAGCTTCAGTCGGACTAATTGCAATCGTCCTTTTACAAAAAGGTAAGAGCGCAGGCTTGTCCGGTGCCATTTCCGGTGGTGCAGAACACTTATTTGGCAAGCAAAAAGCGCGCGGTTTGGAACTATTCTTGTCCCGTTTCACGATGGGGCTTGCTGCTGCATTTTTTATCCTTTCCATTGTCGTAGCATACGTAGTGAAGGCTTAACACACATAAAACGATAACAGCAGGGGAAATCTACTCCTGCTGTTTTTTCATTTTAAACGGGTTACGTAGTAGGAGTTGTTTGTCATCGAACGTAGAGTATATAAATCAACAGAGCCTTTCTTCTGGACAGGCCGCGGAAGCAACCAAGAAATCGGCATATTGATGATTCACGGCTTCACGGGATCTCCCTCGGAATTCAGAAGAATTGGGTACGAGCTGCGAGAGGAAGGCTATACCATCCAAGCCGTAAGGCTGCCGGGACATGGCACCTCACCTGATGAAATGATACATACCGGATGGACGGATTGGTATGGGCATGTGCTGGAGAGTTATGATGAGCTTGCAGCGAAGTGCAAGAGCATTGTCGTGATGGGACATTCAATGGGGGGCTTGCTAGCCTTGAAGCTGGCTGTGGAGCGTCGTGCGGCAGGTGTCATTTCCATCGCCACACCGATCTTTCTTTCGTCCAGAAAAACGGTCCTGGCCGGTTTCTTGCAGTATTTTATCAAATACATAGCCAAGAAGCCCAAACGAGTCTCCACGTTATTAGATGAGTCATGTGCATATACCAAAACGCCGATTCGTTGTGTCGTAAGTTTGCGTAAACTACTGAAACAAGTAAAAAAAGTGCTGCCTCAAGTAAACGCTCCGGTATGGATCGGACAAGGGAGCAAAGATGGTGTAGTCCGTCATGAAAGTGCAGCGTTTCTATATGAACGAATTCGTTCGGAAGTGAAGGAGCTCCGCTATTACCCGGAATCCTCACATGGCTTGCTGCTGGATCAAGAGAGAGAGCGAGTCTACGCCGATATTGCCGCGTTTATCCTTTCCCTACAAGTGGCATACTATGGAGTAAAGGAATCGGGTACGGCGCATTAAGGGCTAGCTCAACAACAACAAGAAGGTGAAGAGAGTATGACAACAGATAAACAAATCATCAGTTTAATGCAAGAAGAGGCTTATAAGCCTATGTCCTATAAAGAGCTCGAGAAGCATTTTGGTATTGAAAGCGCGAACGAGTTTAAGGATTTTATCAAATTATTAAATCAGCTAGAGGAAAGCGGGCATATCGTTCGGGGTGGAAGTGACCGTTATGGCGTACCTGAGCGTATGAATTTAGTCAGAGGCAAGCTGCAGGCGCATGCGAAGGGCTTTGCATTCTTAATTCCAGATGATCGGGAGCACCCGGACGTCTATATCAATGCGCATGATTTGAACACAGCGATGAACGGCGATATCGTGTTCGTGAAGGTAACCTCTAGAAGCCAAGGCGGAGGCCGCATGGAAGGCGAAGTTGTGCGCGTTATTACGCGTGCCAACACGCAAATCGTCGGCGTTTTCCAAAGTCAGGATACTTATGCGTTCGTGATTGCCGATGATAAAAGGGTGTCCCGGGATATTTTCATCCCGCAGCATTCTTTTAATGGAGCGGTTACAGGGCAGAAGGTCGTAGTCAAAATTGTTAACTATCCGGAAGGCCGCTCTGCGGCTGAAGGGGAAGTCATTGAAATCTTAGGCCATAAAGACGATCCAGGCGTGGATATCCTTGCGATTGTGCGTAAATTTCAGCTCCCTGAGGCGTTTAACGAGGAAGTTCTGGCTGAAGCGGAAGCCGCACCAGATTCCATTACGGAGGAAGAGATCATTGGTCAAGGTCGTCGTGATCTTCGTTCCAAACGGATTGTAACCATTGATGGAGAAGACGCCAAGGATTTGGATGACGCGGTAAATGTCGAGATTTTGGAAAATGGCCACTATAAATTGGGTGTGCACATTGCCGATGTGAGCTATTACGTGCGTGAAGGGTCTGCACTGGATATCGAAGCGTACAATCGAGGCTGTTCGGTGTATTTGACCGATCGGGTTATTCCGATGCTGCCGCACCGTTTGTCTAACGGGATCTGTTCCTTGAATCCTAAAGTGGATCGCCTAACGATGTCTTGCGAGATGGAATTCGATGAGAACTTAAAAGTCGTTAATCATGAGATTTTTACGAGTGTTATTAAAACTAGTGAGCGAATGACATATACAAATGTACGCAAGCTTTTGACTGGTGAAGCAGAGCCTGAGCTCGTAGAGCGCTATGCTTACCTGATGGAAGACTTCAAACGCATGGAAGAGCTGGCTGCTCGTTTGCGTTCTAGACGGATGAAGCGCGGCGCGATTGATTTTGATTTTGAGGAGTCCAAAATTCTCGTCGATGCTGACGGCAAACCAACGGATATCGTGAAAAGAGAACGTTCCGTTGCAGAAATGATGATCGAAGAATTCATGCTCGCGGCGAATGAAACCGTAGCTGAGCATTTCCAATGGATGAAAGTCCCGTTCCTCTATCGTGTTCATGAAGACCCGGATTCTGAGAAATTGATGAATTTCATGGAGTTTGTGACCAATTTCGGTTACACGATCAAAGGCAAGGGCAACGCCATTCATCCTCGTGCTTTGCAGACGTTGCTGGAAGAGATCAAAGGCACGCCAGAAGAAACGGTTCTCAGCAAAATCATGCTGCGCTCGATGAAGCAGGCGCGTTATGATGCGCAGAGCTTGGGGCATTTTGGCTTGGCTGCCGAATTCTATTCCCATTTCACGTCCCCAATTCGAAGGTATCCGGATTTAATCATTCACCGTGTCATTCGTGAAGTGCTGGAGAGTGGGAATTTATCGGATGCACGTCATGAATATCTGTCTTCTCGTATGAGCGATATTGCTCAGCAATCATCCGAGCGTGAGCGCGTGGCTGTAGATGCTGAGCGTCAGACAGAGGCTTTGAAGAAAGCCCAGTATATGCTGGATAAAGTTGGCGAGGAATTCGAAGGCATCATCTCCAGTGTTACTGGCTTCGGAATGTTTGTCGAGCTGGATAACACCGTTGAAGGTTTGATTCGTTTAAGTGATTTAACCGATGATTACTACAATTTCCATGAAAGACAGTTTGCTCTCGTTGGTGAACGTACGTCCAAAATTTATCGGATCGGTGATGAAATTAAGATTCGTGTGGCTCGCGTAAATATGGAGGAGCATACGATTGATTTTGAATTGCTGGATATGAAGCCTCGCAAAGAGGGTGCGTTTAAGCGCGGCGGCGGTGGCAGCGGGAAACCGTTTAAGGGAGCTGCTGGCTTTAAGGGCTTCCGCGGTAAACCAGGCGCTGCTGCTAGTAATGGTCAGGGGAAATCAGGCAAAACAGGCAGAGATAAAGGCGGTTTCGCCGCTAAAGGCAAGGGCGGCTATGTCAATGCACAAGGGAAAAAGCGTGATGGCGCTGCTCCTGGTGGAGCCGTCGATGCGAACGCGGGGCAAGGCCGAGGCAAAAGAAGACGCGGTGACGCTGTTGATGGCTTAGCGGTCAATACGGGGCCGGCAGCAGAAGGTCAGGAACAAGGGCGTCGCAAAGGTGGAGCTGCTCGCAGGATTGAAGAGGCGGCCAAGGCTGGCGTCGAGAGCGGAGCGGGCGCAAGAGCTGGTGGCGCAGAAGGCGCTGCGGGAGCAAGAGCTAAGGGCGCGGGCGTCGAAGGCGCGGCGGGAGCAAGAGCTAAGGGCGCGGGCGTCGAAGGCGCAGCCGGGCAAGGCAAACCGCGGCGCGCGAAGGCTGGCGGCACGCCGTGGAGCGACAGCCGCGGCAAAGGGCGCGGCGGCAAGGCGCGTGGCCCTAAGCTGAGCGAAGGCGGCAGCCTGAGCCAACGGCTTGAATCTGTCGGCGCAGGGCGGACAGAGAGCGGTGTGCCCCGCGGCGAAAGCAAGCGCGGGCGCGGCGCGGTGTCGCTGGGTGGCGAAGCCCCAGCGGGCGGTAGTGATTGGGCGAGCGGTGTGAACGCGCTCGCCAAGGGCGGTCGTCGCCGGAGCGACGACGGGGACGGCAGCAAGAAGCGGCGGAGATAGTCGCCGCTTCTTGCTTTTCGATCGCGATCTTGCTACAATAGGATGCACATTGTAGCATTATTTACCTGCAGGAACATGCGGGAGGAGGATCTCACGTGGCAACCAAAAAGGCCGATGGCAAATTGCTCGCCCAGAACAAAAAGGCATCACACGACTATTTTATTGAAGATACGTATGAATGCGGTCTTGTCCTGACCGGCACGGAGATCAAATCCTTGCGAGCAGGTAAGGCTAACATAGGCGACAGCTTTTCGACCATTCGAAATGGTGAAGCTTTTGTCCACAACATGCATATCAGCCCTTTTGATCAAGGCAACCGCAGCAATCCGGAAGATCCAACACGGACGCGGAAACTCCTTTTGAAAAAAGTGCAAATCGCCAAAATACTAGGCCAAGCGAAACAAGAAGGATATACCGTCGTTCCTTTGAAAGTGTATATTCGCAATGGTTACGCGAAGCTTCTGATTGGCATCGGTAAAGGTAAGAAGCAGTATGACAAGCGGGAATCTGCAGCGAAAAAGGATGCACAGCGAGATATCCAGCGTGCGCTGCGTGAGAAACAAAAGATCGCTAGATAGCTGGGCTGATTCCAGACTGGAAGCCAGCACCTCGACTTCCATGAACCTAGCCGTTCATTTTTCTTCAGCTTGTGGTATACTAATTTAGCAGCAAAGATTTAAATGTAACCTAGTTCCAACTTGCAGCGTCTTAACCTTCGCCGTCTATGACGGATAGGAAGGCAATCCGGGGGTGTTCTTGGATTCGACGGGGATAGTTTGGGCTCGGGTTGCGGGTAGTGGGGCCGCGTCCACTATAAAACGCTAAAGCCTATTAAATGGCAAAACACAAAACAACTACGCTTTAGCAGCTTAATAACCTGTTAGCGTGCTCCTCCTCAGCATCGCCCATGTGACTGGGATAGGGGCTCAACTATAGTGGGATACGACGTTTGGTCTCCGCCTGGGGTCGGACGTAGGAAGACAATCAGGCTGACCCAACGCATAGCCGGTTACGGGGCGATGCTCGGGTGACATCAAAACTGTGACTACACCCGTAGATGCCTGTGTTGCGATATTTTCGGACAGGGGTTCGACTCCCCTCACCTCCATACAGAGAACCCGCTCACTGAGCGGGTTTTTTGCTATTTAAGGGAAGAATTGTAGACGGATCGTAGACAACAGAATTTTTCTAGGTGGATTTTAGGAAGTGGTAGTTCGTGATTCTTTTACCCTTGAAGTTAAGACTAGTGATAATCACTCACGCTATGTAGAAATTGCTGACCTATTCCGCAAATTGTTTAGAGACATAGATAAACTTGGTACATTAGAAGATATCATGGATGGCTCAGATTATTCGGTTCTTGAAGTTCCTTACTGGGCTTGGCATGAACAGCTAGATGCTGTACGTGAGCAACTGAAGTCAGATTCAGATAAGTATGCTTTGGTATGGCCATTGTTGCGAGATCAACTTCACCTCTGTCATGCACTCATCAGCCGAAACGCGTTTACGATAACACCAATACTTCCACTGGTCAACGCTTTCCCAACATTTTTTGAAGCACCTCGAAGGATATATATGTCTGCCACTATCGCAGATGATAGTGAAATTATTCGCACATTCGACGCCAACCCAGAACCACTAAAACGTGCTCTTCAGTCTCGTTCCTTGGCGGGCATTAGCGAAAGAATGACTCTTATTCCCGATTTAATGTCTTTTTCATTCAAGCAAGACCATATCGAGAAAGTAATTGATTGGGCAGCAAAAAACCAAAAACGTTGGAACTGTTGTTCTTGTATCATCGGATAAAGCGGCGGCGCGTTGGGCTAGCGTTGCTACTGTAGCAAAAGGGTCTAAAGAGGTCGAAAGCCTAGTTACTAAATTGCAGGACGGGGAAATAACAGGTCCTGTTGTTTTCTCCAACCGTTATGATGGAATTGATTTGCCAGGCGACTCTTGTCGTGTTCTAGTTATGAGCGGTTTACCATCTGGAACATTGAGAAAGTACCTAAGACGCCTAAAAGTAGAAGGTCATTACATATTGTTGACAAGGTCTATAGTATCTTAATGGCACATAAAGAGAAACAGAAAGAGTATCAAGAACTTTTAGGTGCATTGTATCATGATACCGATTATGTGTTTATTCGTGATGACGGGAAGCCATACAGAGTTAACTCTGTTTCGGAGGATTTTACTGATTTTCTTAAAAAGCATGGCTTACCAAAGATAAGACTTCATGATCTACGCCATACTTTTGCAAGCGTAATGTATGAGGCAGGGGTAGATTTAAAAGCGATATCTGAGATGATGGGTCACTCGGATATTGGGACTACTTCCAGAATATATACTCATTTCTTCGATGATACACATAAAGAAAAGTTAAGTGTTATGAGTAAGGTTTTAGCAAATTAATTAAAAAAAGGCGGAGGTGAATATCCAGAATGGATACGCTTCGCCTTTTTTTCTACAACTAACTAATTAACATTTAATACTTTTTTTCAGCCTCAGTAAGATACTTTTGCGGTTCTCAACAAAAGCGACTAACTAGTAGAACTAGACTCAATCTTTTAGGATAGAAAATTTAATTTAAGGAATCCAACAATGTTTTAATGTCTGGGTTAAGGTTCAAAGCATTAAGGATGATTTGTAGGGCTTCTGCACGGGAAGAATCCGCTTTAGGGTCAAACTCGGAAGTGTCTTTACCGCTTACTACCCCTGCTTGAGCCAATTGGTTGATAGCATCAGCGGCGTAAGAACCACTTACATCACCAAAGTTACCTTTGGAAGTGTCTTTTGTTACTGCGTTAAGGTTGATTACGCGAGACAAGATGACTACCATCTCTTCACGGGAAATCGTTTTATCAGGTTGGAAGGTACCGTCCTCGTAGCCACCAATTACCCCTGCCTTAGCGAGGGCTTCGATAGCTTGCTTAGCCCAATGGTTACCAACGTCCGATAAATCAGCATTGTTAGTACCAGTTGAGATTGCGAATACGCGAGTGATGATCGATGCGAATTCAGCGCGAGTGATTGGCGCATCTGGTTTAGCTGTACCATCTTCATAACCTTGAATGATACCAAGTTTCACGAAAGTGTCTACCGTCTTTTCAGCCCAGTGACCTTTGACGTCAGAAGGTTCTACTGTTGGAGTCGTGCTTGCTTTGTGCTCCTCGATTTGCTTCTTGATAACCTCAACTACGGATTTGTCGGCTTTAACAACAGTGCTGTTAAAGATGTCCTTAGGGGCTTCTGGCTTAGTCTCAGGCTTAGTCTCAGGCTTAGTCTCAGGTTTTGTTTCGGGTTTAGTCTCTGGAGTTGTTGTTCCGCCACCACCTGAAGAACCTCCACCGCCACCATTGTTATTGTTGTTATCGTTGTTAGTCGGAACAGGCACTACTGTCACGTTGATTACGACCGATTTACCTTCTAAGGAAGCCGTGAGTGTCGCCGTACCAACCGCTACCCCTAAGGCTTTGCCGTTGATGTAGTCAACGATTGCAGGGTCGGAGCTTTCAAGGTGAACCATAGTTGAAGCGTCAAGTGTTCGATCATCACTCATGTGAGCAACTACCCCTAAGGAAGCTTGAGCGCCTACTTCGACAGTTACCGTTTCGTTAGCCGTCAAGGAATTTACTGTCGGTACGTAAGGAGCTACCGTTACATTTATCGTAGCTGAGTGACCGTTATAAGTCGCTGTTACGACAGTTGTACCGTAAGCTACTGCTGAGATGTGCCCGTTAATTACCGTTGCAATATCCTCATCATCACTTTCCCAATCGATATCTTCTACATCGACATTTTGCGAAGAATTATCGGAATAACGTGCGACAGCCGTGATATCAACATACCCACCAATATCATTGAGTGTAGTTTCTCTCGAAAGTTCAAGAGACATGAGTGTAGGTTGCTGTTGAGCTACCGTTACGGTTACAGGAACAGTTGTCGATTGACCACCGTAAGTTACCGTAAGAACTGTAGAACCTAATTCGCCGCCCGTGATTACCCCATCTTCTACAGAAGCTACATCCTCATCCTCAATTTCCCAAAACGCATCAGCGAGAGCGATGGTTTGAGTGGATTGGTCTGAATATGTTGCGACCAAAACCGCAGTCTTTGTAGCACCTGTTACTACTGTGATCGGGTTCGGAGTTACCGTTAATGCAGTCACTGTAGGACCTTGTTGCTGTGCGTTTACCACGTCCACAGGAAATGTAGCGGTGAAACCATTACTAGTCGCCGTAATAATTGCATGTCCATTCACTACCCCTGATACTAGACCGTTTGAGTCTACCGTTGCTACTGACTGGTTAGAAGAACTCCATGTCGTAGTTTGGTTGACAGGAATTGAAGGTCCAACAGTCATTAGCAAAAAGGCTTGCGCTTGACGAGATTGTCCGACTTCAAGGTCAGTATCTAAGAAAGACACTTGTAGCTCAGTCGGTACTGGCATCATGTTCGGAAGAACATTGATTGTTAACGGTGCCGTTTGCCCGTTATACGAGAAGGTTGCTGTAGTGGTGCCCACCACACCCGTGCTTATAATACCTTGTCCGTTAATTGTAGCAATACCTATAATCGAATAAGCCCAAGTACCAAGAGCTGTTACATCTTGTGTTGAACTATCAGAGAAATGCGCCGTAGCAAGAACTGGCGCAGTTGGTAGTCCTTGAATTGCTGTGATAGACGGTTGGCTTAACGTTACACTCGTAAGAGTCGGAGCCGCATTTTGACCTTGATAGTCAGTCAGCGAGAAGAATGTGCTTGCATTTGCGCCACCGATAAGGATGTGTGCAGTTGCACCAGTTGCAAATGACGTCAAAGTAAATTGACTTGGGGAAGTTAATGAAGCTACAACAGTAACATTTGCAGTCGCCATAGCCGAGTTGAATGCCGATACAACAGCACCCATATCGACTAAATTCGTGTTGAGCGTAATTGTTGCCACATGTAGACCGTCACTGATTGAAACCACTTTGGTGTTATCTGTAAGGTAATCACCTGTTGCAGATGTAATAGTGAAGAAACGAGAAGCATCTGCTCCGCCTACGTTAAAGGATGCAATGCTACCAGTAGCATTAGAGACGAACCTGAATACTGCTGAATCAGCTATTTCAGCATGGATACCTGCACTTGTCATCATTAACTGGATATTGATAGACGCTACTAAATCATCTATGAATTGATAGTCTTGATCTAGAATGATTACACCCGAGCCACCTGAACCATTTGTTACGGTTAAAGTTGCATTTTCGTCTTCGTAATTCAGAGAAATTTCCTTACTTTGGAGTACAGCCGCTAATGGAGTTGTCTTGGTGAAATTGAAATCCGTAATGGACTTACTAGTCGCTGTTGCAGGTTGAGCTGTGGCTACAGTTGCAGTTGCGAGTGGCACAGCTACTGCTCCAAATGCGGAGAATACCAAGGATGATGCGATGATGCCCGAAATTAACTTTTTAGACGCTTTGTTACCTAACATGATGTTACTACCTCCTGATGGTAGAATTTATTTTACACACTTTAACAGTCTGTAATATAAATTTTACCACAAGTATTGTTCATATGTCATAAATACTCGAAATGTGTCGTAAACTAGTTGAAGTTTGGATCGCGAAATAGTTGATATTAAAATAAATAATCTATAACAAATGGAGGACTTTGCTTTGTTTGCTGTCCATGCTCGTAGACCAGCGTAGACCAAAGCTATAAAGCCTAGTAATACATTGTAAGCACAGCTAATGCGAGATAAGCTATTGAACTTGGACAATGTCTTACACCACGGGGCTTCAGGGGACTTAGTAAGAAATATAGGGAAAAAGGAGACGATTGTTCGACTCCCCTCACCTCCATACAAAAACAAAAGACACCTGAGAGGGTGGTGTCTTTTGTTTTTATGGTTGTGTGAGCAGGGAGTTGAACCCCTTTATGGTTCGCCCGCACGGACCGTAGCGTGAGCGGAGGGAGCACGGCATTGAAATGATCCGCTAGGGTTGTCATCGGGGAATTGGTTTCGTGAGCAGGTTAGATAAGACATTTCAATACTCCCCTTACCTCCATTTTGAAACCCGCTCTGGAGCGGGTTTTTTCAATGTTACAAGGTTAGGAGCACATGCAATAATTGATGACGGCATTCTAACTCTTGATAATACTCAGGTAGCTGGAATTTCTGCAAAGTGTGAAAATATCTTTATTCAGCAACGAATAGGATGCTCGCCAAAGCTCTGGGGCATTTCCCTTTTTCAAGCATCAATAGCCTACTTGCTTGATGTCCACCATCTCATAATTCCTAACTCTAAGGGACCTCAAGATCAAGACTGCTTTACCCCGTCTACCCTTATTAACTAGGCTTATTCTTAATTTGATCTCCTTTAAGAGTAAAATACAAATACTCTCCATTGTTTCCGTCGATGGGCAAGGTCCAATAAACAAGCTTTTCTTTAGTTACTTCCAATGAAAGATTATTATCAACAAAATCAGTTTCTTTATTGGTATAGCTTTTTGCTTTATTTAGCATTTCAGCATATGATAAATTTCCGTTTGCTTTCACATCCAATTCAATGCTTTCAATTGTTCCGTCCTCATAAACAACAATAATCACTTCTTTTTCAGTAATCTTATGTTTTGCTAAGGCCAACCAGGGTCTCTCATTGTGAGGGTAATTCATGCTATATCTTATTTTAATTGGGTCTAAATTCATTTCTGCTAGTACTTCTTTCACTTTATCAGCTGTAATTGCCTTTTTTGAATCAAATATATACAATCCCCCTAATATAATAAGTAGGCTTATTGTGCCTATAATCCATCTTTTTTTCATTATCAACACCCCTAGATGTAAGATTAGGTGTTGCATAATCTGTTTTAGATAATGCAACACCTATTTAAACATCGCTATGGCGTGAATGTAGTTAATACATTAGTATTCCATGTTCCCCACTTAATCCACACGTTGAAAGTACTATCGTTTATAAAATTATTTCGAGCTACAACATAATAAGAATCTTGAGTGTAAAAATTCCTTACGTAGTGTTTATAGCCAACTAGTGTTACAGTGTGGTCTCCAAAATAAGTTTGATTCCAATAACTTTGTAGAGCAGGGCGTTGTGCGTCAATTTCTGTTTTTACTGCAGAGAAATTTGATAAATTATCATTTGTTGAAACCGCATTTGGTCGTTGATGTGCTCTTGCATACGCCTGAAGACCATCATCTATATTTGAAGGTGAAGTCACCCCTGTCCCATTTGAACTTTGGGTTGTTCCCATTGTTGCTCTTAAGTCAGTCACCACTTGCGTTTGAAATACAGGGACCAAACTAGAGTAGCCCTTGTCTGACCAATATTTCATGATATTAGAACCAGCTGTTGGAGAACAACCCGTCGCCTGTTGTACGCCACCAGTTGTCGTGTAATACCATTGTTTTTGATTTACATTAGTATCAATGTAATTCCTATCAATACTAAGATAGTTTGTTTCCCAGCCATTTGGATCAATGTCGGATACACCATCAGATGGATTTGTTTGTCCAGGTGAACCTACGACTATTTGGTCAAAAATTTTCCGTGATTTCCTATAATTTTCGTTTGCTTTTATTGGCTTAGGATATTTTTCGTCCTTCTCATCTATTGTTTTTGTTTTATTTTCTTTTAACTCGTTGCCTTCAACATTAATCATACTTACTGAATTATCATTGTAAACAAACTTTCCACCTATATCGACACCGCCATACCATACAAGTTCTTGCTTTTTAACTTCATTATTATTTTTGGACAGTGCACTTACCATAACATATCCAGCAGGACGATCACCTTTAAAGGAATTCACCAGATAAGCGACATGTTTCCCAGATGGATCATATACTTCAATGGGTTTGGCTACTCTAAGTCTACTTTCTTTTCCCCAAGCACTGATATTACTTCCATCTCTGGTTTCAGATATCATTTGCCAAGCTGCTGCCTTCATTGCTGCTTCAGGGCTTACTTTTTCTGGAATATAGCTATTTCCAATTTCAGATGCAAAGACAGGTATTGATGAAAATACACTTGAGAGTGAAAACGCTAATACTAATATTAATGGAATTGAAAGAATGAGAATAGCATAGATTCTACCATTCTTGAGCACGGGGTAGGGTATCGAGAGAACGGTCATATTCTATCCATTGAAGAGGTGGGGCCATGATTGTACCGAGCTGAAGTTGAGGGGAATGAGCTTTACGATGTAGAGGTTCATCTTGGCTCCCGCGATGGAGTGGTATATACAGCGTGCGTCTGACTGGAAAATAATTAGAGTGGAAATCGGCGTGTAAATTCCTTATATACCCAGTTACTTATAGAAGAGAAAGAGACACAGAGATTGCTGAGTTATGTCCAAAGGTATAAACGTTATGTAGTGGGTAGTGGACTACTATATGCATCTGGTAGGTGAGCATGAAGAAGAAGTTTTTGGATTGTTTGTCCAACACATTATGGAGGAAGCAACTCGAGCAACAAATCGAAAAGAGTATCAGAAGGTGTGTCAAATTATCCGTCAACTGATCGAAGCCAATGGATCTGCTCATGCGGAAAAGTTAATACAATAGTTTCGACTTGTTCATCCGAATAGACCTGCTTTCATGGATGAACTGCGAAAGATTAAGTTATGAAATTATCAAGAATGAAGGAAGAAGTGCGATATTCAATAAGTAATTTTTTTGGCTTCTTGATAACTGCTTGATTTTGTTCACTCTGACATGATAATTAAAGTTCCTTCGAAGGCTGGAAGCACCCAAAAGGGTGCTTTTTTTATTTCCAACATGCGCGGCTACTTATTCAGAAAAAATAATCGAAATTACATAGAATGATGATAAAATAACGAGTATCAGCTCTTCAATGAAAAAGGTGATAGAATTATGAACACAATCAAGGATTTTTCGCTGCAACTAGCGCTAATAACAACGGCAATATTCACTTTTCAAATATTTATTGCGGGGAGACTTGAGAGAAATAATTACGTAAATATCATTCTATCTGTATTATTGGGACTATCTATTTTATTATGTATGTCCTTTCCTACATATATTAGCTCCAATGTCCGTTTGGATATTAGAATTGTTCCCTTGCTTTTAGGTACGTTATATGGCGGCCTGCGAACAGGTTTATTCTTGTCCGCAATTATTATTCTTTATCGATTTTATCTTGGGATTGATTTGGGATTGTATTCGACAATTCTGACCCTTTTAATCAGCATGCCGGTTATCGTGTTTTTTCAAAAGAATTTCACTAAAGCAAAGAAGAGAAAGCGGATAAACATAGCGGTGATCCTTTGCATCTACTATTGTCTTGTTGGAATCGCAGTCGTATCTGTTTTGAAAGGTATTTCATTTAATGTTCTTCAGGTACAGTTCATTTATATCCTGATTACCACGGTGACTGTGTTTCTCTTCACTTCTTTAAATGAAACGATCAATGAAGTGCTTAGGAAGAACCAACAGTTGCAAGCAGATGTCAAGGAGGCGGAAATCGCCTTTTTGCGTTCTCAGATCAAACCTCATTTCCTGTACAATGCCCTGAGTTCTATTGCCGCATTGTGCATCGACGAACCCCATAAGGCGGGAGCATTGACGATAGATCTTTCGCAATATTTGAGAAGCAGCTTTGACTTTAAACAACTGGACTCACTAACAACGATTGAAAAGGAATTAGAGTTATTAAATGCATATATCAACATTGAAAAGACGAGATTTGGGACTAGATTGGTTGTGGAGTACGATGTGGACGCCACGCTGCTGGATATCCGAATTCCCCCGCTGATTCTGCAGCCGTTGGTGGAAAATGCCATCAGACATGGCCTGATGTCCAGTCTAAGGGGAGGGACCGTGCAAATATCGGTCAATCAGAAAGAGGACGCTGTTGTCAGCTTTGCCGTAGTTGACAATGGATACGGGATGAGTGAACAAAAACGGGAGGAAATACTTAAACCAGGTATGAACAAGAAAGGTGTAGGGCTGGGGAACATTAATCAGCGCCTCAAGCTTCTTTATGGAACTTGTATTTGTATTGAAAGCGCAGAAGGAAAAGGCACGCGAGTGTTCTTCAATATTCCCGTACAACCAGTCAAGCAGATTGGAGATTGAAGCATGTTGAGAGCCATTATCGTAGATGATGAAGAATTACCGATGAAACTTTTGAAGAAGCTGATATCCGATAGCGGCGAGATTGAAATATGCCACACGTTTCTGAACCCGCATCAGGCTTATGAATTTGTGAAGGCTAATCCGATACATATTGCATTTCTGGATATTTCTATGCCGGAGATGGACGGTTTGCAGCTTTCCAATCTGCTTTTGGAAACCGATGCCTCCATCGATGTGGTCTTTGTAACCGCCTATGACGATTATGCGGTTCAGGCCTTCGATATGAGCGCTTTGGATTATCTAATGAAGCCTGTGTCCGCCCCGCGATTGGCAAAAACGTTGGACAAGATCTTAAAAAGACAGCGGAGCGCGGCTGTCAAGCCTTACACGCAGGTTCTGCCTGAACTGGTGTATGCGGAACAATCACTTAAAGAAAACCTAACTGAGCAGGAGACGAAGGTGTTACGGCTGCTCGCAGAAGGCTTGTCGAACAGGGAGATAGCCTCGCTCCTGAACATCACAGGAGATACTGTCAAGTTTCACATAAAGAATGTGTATAAGAAGCTTAAAGTCAACAATCGAGTACAAGCGCTGCAGCGTGCCAAAGAAGTAAGAATACTCTATTAATATCACCTATATGACGCGTTAAAAGACTACCCGATTGGGTAGTTATTTTTTTGAGAACATAGCGTTATAGTGGGGAAGATCGACAAAAGTTGACAAGAAGGAATGGGAGAGGCGTGCAACCTATGAGAAGAGTAAACATTAAGAAGAGACTAATCGCAGTGCTGATGAGCTTCGTACTACTTGTCCTTCCGATGATACAGAGTGTTCTGGGAGGGGGAAAGGCCTATGCCGCAGGAACCCTAGTTTGGTCTGACATCACCGGATCGGGAGGATTTAATACACCGCAAGGTATGACCTTAGGCAGTGACGGTACGGTGTATGTGGCGGATACGCTTAATCAACAAATAAAAAAACTGCCGAACGGGAGCAGCGATTGGGAGAACATCACTGGATCGGAAGGATTTAACAGTCCGGTTGGTGTGGCAGTAGGCAGTGACGGCACGGTGTATGTGACGGATACTAGTAATCATAAAATTAAAAAACTGCCAAGCGGAAGGAGCGACTGGGAGGACATCACCAGCTCGGGAGGATTTAAGTATCCGCAAGGTGTGGCTATTGGCAGTGACGGCACAGTGTATGTGGCGGATACTTCTAATAACAAAATTAAAAAACTGCCGAGTGGGGGTAGCACATGGTCTGACATCACTGGATCGGGAGGATTTAATAATCCGCATGGCATGGCCATAGGCGGTGATGGTGCCTTGTATGTGGCGGATACGAATAATCATCAAATTAAAAAACTAACGAGCGGAGGTAGCGCTTGGTCTAATATCACCGGATCGGGAGGATTTAAATATCCCTATGATGTGGCCATAGGCAGTGACGGCACGGTGTATGTGGCGGATTATATGAATCATCAAATTAAAAAACTGCGGAGTGGAGAGAGCACTTGGGAGAACATCACCGGTTCAGCAGAATTTATGTATCCGCAAGGTGTGGCCATAGGCAGTGACGGCACAGTGTATGTGGCGGATAGTGGTACTCACCAAATTACAAAGGGGTCAAGCGCCTATACAGTAAGTTTTAACAATGACGGTGGTTCACCGGAAGCAACCGATCAGACTGTAATTAAAAATCATTATGCTGTAGAGCCGGAGGCAGAGACCAAGACAGGCTACACGTTCGGAGGATGGTATGGCTCCAGTAATTTTAGTGGCGCACCATTCGATTTTGCAACAACTGCTATTACAATGGATCAGATGTTATATGCGAAGTGGATGAGCCAAGTGAAAGCCATTACAGCATTTAGTTTCGAGGGATTGAGCCCGATGGTAACGGGAACGGTTGACGAAACGGACAAGACCATTGCATTGACCGTGCCTTATGGAACAGATGTAACGGCGCTTATCCCAACGTTCGCAACAACGGGAGTTAGTGTGAATGTGGGAAGCACTGCACAAGTGAGCGGAACAACCCCGCAGAATTTCACAAGCGCAATAACGTATACAGTTGTGGCGGAAGACGGCACGACACAAGACTACACCGTCATGGTAACGGTAGCGGCAAATACAGCGCCGACGGCGTCATCTGTGACCATTGCAGAAATGGCGCAAGTAGGCGTGCAACTGACTGGCACGTATACATTCACTGACGCAGATGATGAAGATAGGGAAGGAACGTCCACATACAGATGGCTAAGCAGTTCAGACGGGACAACGTATATCCCAATTGCAGGCGCAACAAGCACAACATATACACCGGTAGCCGGCGACCAAGGAAACACGATTAAGTTTGAAGTAACGCCAAAGGACAACCATGGATTGGCTGGAACGCCAGTAGTAAGCGCAGCAACAGCAGCAGTAGCACCAGCAAGTACGAACATCACAGCATTTGATGCAATTGGCAATGTTGCGGCAGGCACAGCAGGCGCAGCAACCTATGCAAATGCAGAAGCCGTATCCGCAACGTTATTAGCAAGCCATGCTACTGTAACAGCAAACGGCGGAACAATCACCGTGCCTGTAACCGCATGGGTAGATACAGATAACTACAACCCATCAGTAGCAGGCAGTTATACATTCACGGCAATATTAGGTAGCTTGCCAGCGTATACAACAAACACTGGCGGCTTAACGGCGACAGTCGAAGTTGTTGTAGCGCCAGCAGTTATAAACATCACAGGATTTGATGAAATTGGCAATGTAACGGCAGGCACAGCAGGTGCAGCGACCTATGCAAATGCAGGAGCCGTATCCGCAGCGTTATTAGCAAGCCATGCTGCTGTAACAGCAAATGGCGGAACAATCGCCGTGCCTGTAACCGCATGGGTAGATACAAATAACTACAGCCCATCAGTAGCAGGCAGTTATACATTCACAGCCGTATTAGGCAGCTTGCCAGCGAATACAACAAACACTGGCGGCTTAACGGCGACAGTCTTAGTTATTGTAGCGCCAGCAGTTATAAACATCACAGCATTTGATGCAATTGGCAATGTAACGGCAGGCACAGCAGGCGCAGCAACCTATGCAAATGCAGAAGCCGTATCCGCAGCGTTAATAGCAAGCCATGCCACTGTAACAGCAAATGGCGGAACCATCACTGTGCCCGTAACATCATGGGTAAATACAGACAACTACAACCCGGCAGTAGCAGGCAGCTATACATTCACAGCCGTATTAGGCAGCTTGCCAGCGAATACAACAAACACTGGCGGCTTAACGACGACAGTCGAAGTTGTTGTAGGTCCAGCAACGCCAGTAGGTACAAACATCACAGTGTTTGATGCACTTGGAAATGTAGCTGCAGGCACCGTAGGCGCAGCAACCTATGCAAATGCAGAAGCTGTATCCGCAGCGTTAATAGCAAGCCATGCCACTGTAACAGCAAATGGCGGAACCATCACTGTGCCCGTAATATCATGGGTAAATACAGACAACTACAACCCGGCAGTAGCAGGCAGCTATACATTCACAGCAGTATTAGGCAGCTTGCCAGCGAATACAACAAACACTGGCGGCTTAACGGCGACAGTCTTAGTTGTCGTAGCGCCAGCAACGCCAGTAGGAACAAACATCACAGTGTTTGATGCAATTGGCCATGTAGCGGCAGGCACAGTAGGAGCAGCAACCTATGCAAATGCAGAAGCTGTATCCGCAGCGTTAATAGCAAGCCATGCCACTGTAACAGCAAATGGCGGAACAATCACCGTGCCTGTAACGGCATGGGTAAATACAGACAATTACAACCCGGCAGCAGCAGGCAGCTATACATTCACAGCAACGTTAGGCAGCTTGCCAGCGAATACAACCAACACGGGCAGTTTAACGGCGACAGTTGAAGTTGTCGTAGCAGCACCATCAGGCGGAAGTGGAAGTGGAAGTGGAAGTGGCGGTGGTACGGCGGCATCGCCAACAAGCGACACCCCAGTAACCTCGACGGATGGCACATTAACGCTTCCTGTAGGCAAGACAGGCAAGGTTAGTCTGGGGGATGCCATCACGATCTCGATTCCGGCCGATGCTATAAGCAAAGAGCTGAAATTAACGATAGATAAATTGTTGAATATTCAAAACCTTGTAAAGGATAAAGACGTTCTAGCCAGCCCCGTCTTTGAAATTCTGAAAAATTTCTCAGAGAACTTTAGTAAATCGGTCACCCTGACGTTTGCTTTCGATCCATCCAAATTAAGGGGCAATCAAACCGTAGCCGTATTCTTTTTTGACGAAACGAAGAAGGAATGGGTGAAAGTTCCAGGCGGTGCTGTTAACGATGGTCATATCACCGTAGAAGTGAATCACTTTACGAAATATGCGGTATTCGTTGTAGGTCAAGGGGCAACTGACCCAACACCAGACACGAAGCAGCCGGCGATAACGTTAAGCGACATCTCTGGGCACTGGGCCGAGGCCAACATCAAGCAAGCGATAAGCAGAGGGATTGTCAGCGGTTACCCAGATGGCACGTTCAAGCCTGGGAAAACCGTGACGCGCGCAGAATTCGCGGTCATGCTGATGAGTACGTTGAAGCTGCAAGGTGAAGGGGCGGAGCTGACTTTTACAGATTCAGCGCAGATCGGAGCATGGGCCAAAAAAGCGGTGGCTCAAGCAGTGCAAGCGGGCATTATTAATGGCTACGAGGACGGCAGCTTCCGTCCAGATGCAGTCATTACACGCGCAGAGATAGCAGCGATGATTACGGCTGCGCTAGGTAAGTCTAGCCAAGCGAACGCTGCAACCGGCTTCGCGGACGACAAGGACATTCCGGCGTGGGCGAAAGCAAGTGTTGCTTACGTGAAGCAAGCAGGCATTGTGCAAGGGAAAGGTGATAACCAATTCGCCCCTCTAGACAATGCGACGCGAGCAGAGGCTGTGACGGTGCTGCTCAATATGTTGGCGCAGAAGAGCAAGTAATGCAAGGTATTTGAACATAATTCAAAAAAGCAGTCCCTTATCAAATGGGGGCTGCTTTTTTTTGCTCGAATCATCAAATCAAGTTAATTCGTTGGATGTGTGGAAGACCTTGATGGAACGGTGGTACGTATGTTGAGTGAAAAAGAAGAAGTACTGAAAGGCGGGAATGTCAACAAGATTATACTTGCACCGGAAAGCGGAACATCCAAAAGCCTGTCCGAAGCCGTTGCAAGGAATCAATCACGCCACTTACGAACAAGCTCATGCGTCCATGAATTTAGATATTCACCGGATCGGATCGTGCTTAAGGTCATTCTCTACGACAGTAGTCTTGAGGCCATCAAACGCGTAAACGCGATGTATGAGCACATTAACGTTTGCACCTAGACTCAGTGTCGGCTTCTCCAACGACCGGTATGCGATCAGCTTGAATGCCCCGACGTCCACTTCCACCTGCCAGTTCGTTCCGCGAAAAAAAAGATTTCTCACGACGCCTTCCTGGGATGCCGATGGATGGCTCAGCTCGTTTATGTATCCAACCTCTATGAATTCAGGTCGGATAACGGTCTTGCAGCCGCTCGCTAACTTGCTGAAGCCCAGGAGCAGATGCGCGTCTGCAATCTCGCTCGATTCGCCAATGAAGCCCGCCACGGGAGTTGCAAGTATTAGTGGACAAATTCAAGCTGTAATTAGGTTTGGGATCAGGAATGCTAGAATGCATCAGTTCGCTTAAGTTATAAGATTTCGAAAGTGTTTTAGTCCAAATGCTAAAAAACGATCGACTCCCAATACTTAGGGCTTCCTTGTTGTCGGTTAATACTGTCCATACTGACATAGTTCTGCTAAAATGGGTTCATATATTTCCAAAGAGATTGATAGATATGCAAGTAGTGGACGAGCAAATTGAATCATCCTTTTGCACAATGAAAGGGGTATTTCATTTGAATAGACAAGAGCTGCAAAAAAAGGTTCGCCATACGGTACATCAACTGATCTGGGAAAAAGGGTACGCGAGTCCCTTGGATTTATTTTTAAAGATGGAGAAGATCTCTCCCAAGCTTGTAGAGGAATGGCGATTCGGAAGAGTTACATACCTCGAACGGGTTCTTCACGGTAACTTGGGTCAATTCAGCTTCATGATGAAAGAATTCCGGAAAGTAGCCAGGGAGTTGGAACTTAAGGAATCATACTCCGCCTATATGTCCTGGGGAAAAGGTCCGAAACGTCCGCTGCGTTTCTCGAAATCAGGTGACTACCAAGTTGAAAGACACTATTCCACCCGCTATGTAAAGCCGACCCAACCGGACATGCCCAACTTGAACCCGTGTTGATTTGCCGAGCCATTGACAGTTGCGTCTTATTGACGCTTTCGACGGTACAGCCGCTTTTTATTGAGAGTCAGACCTGCACTGTATTGGAAACACTTTGTGGTTTGATATAGTGATTGTAACGCTAAGTGTGTTTACCAGGGGGGGATGATTAGTAGATGCATATTCTGACATTTGAAGAGAAAGTAAGCAGTGTAATTATAGAGCGAGGTTACGATTATTACATGGATGATCTTGTCTCTTCTATAGAAGAAATCAATGAAAATCTCTTTGCAGCGACCGTTGAGGGACGTGATGACTATAATGTTATCATCGCCTTGAAGGAAAATGGCTTGATACATTCTCATCATTGCACATGCCCGTTCGAGGGGGCAGTTTGTAAGCATCAGGTTGCTGTGTTGTATGAACTGCGTGCTGAGTGGGAAGAAACTGTCGTTGACGGAGAGGAGAGTCAAGTCGAGACGGCTTTCTCCAATGCGAGCAAGGATAGCACTGTCATTGCCAGTAAAGAAACAAAGGTGAAACGGGATATCCGCTTGATTTTGGCAGAGCAAAGCAAAGAGGATTTGGTTGAATTTATACTTTTGATGATTCAGGAAGATCAGGATATTGCCAAGCAAGTCCGTCTGCGCTACGAGCGTGGTGATGTTAAGACAGAACTATCTACTTGCTATGAGTTGATTCGTAGCCACATAAGGAAGCATACGGACCGTCACGGGTCTATCGCCTACGGGAAAGTATCCCAAGCCATTCGTGGAGGGGAACTCGTGCTGCAGCGCGCAATTGATGATTGGCGAGATGACGACCCATTATTTGCTATTCATTTCTGTTTTTGTGTCGTGCATGAAATGATTCAGTTGCTGCAGGATGCGGATGATTCGGATGGGGCTATCGGAGGGTTGATCGAGGAAAGCTTGGAGACAGCCACTAGTTTAGATCTAGAAGCCATGACGCCGGACAAACAGGCGGAAATCTTCCGTGTTCTACTGACGGAAGCGATGGCATCGCGCTACGACGATTGGTCCGACTGGCGTCATTCGTTGCTTGGCGCTTGTGCGGAGTTGTCGCAAACGTGGGAACTGCGCGAGGAGCTGAAGCAGGCAATCACGCAACTCGAGCTGCGCACAGTTCACTCGCATCACGAACGGTCAGCCAATTATGAGCGTGAGGCGCTCGCAAGATTGCGTTATACGTTGCTAGATGAAGCGGAGCAAGAGGCTTTCCTTCTTGCGCAATTGGACAAGCCTTCCTTTCGCGAGCAGGCCATTCGGCAAGCGATAGATGCACAACGCTTTGACGATGCCATCCTCTTGGCAGAGCAAGGCGAGCTTTCGGACCAAGAGCGCGGTCTGCGAGGGCTTGTGACGAATTGGAAGAAGCTGCGTTATGAGGCATGTACAGCTGCGAGTTACATGGAGCAGCTGAGAGAGCTGGCTTTCGATTTGACGCTTGGCGGGGAGTATGCTTACTATTTGGAGCTAAAACGGCTTTATCCGGAGGCGTCCTGGCCGGAGGTGTACGATCGGCTTATGCAGCAATTGGAGCAGAAAGATTATTATTATAATAACGTGTACATTCGCATCATGCAGGATACCAATGATCATGCCCGGATCCTTAAGTACGTGCAGGCGCGACCTAATCAAATTGAGTACTATTATGCCAATTTGACGGAACATTACCCGGATGAAATTCGTCAGCTATTCAGCGGGTATATCGAACTGCAAGCCAGCAATGCGAATAATCGCAGTCATTATAAGCAAGTTGCTAAGTTGCTTGTCACATATAGGCAAGCTTGCGGATCTGTCCAAGCAGAAGCGCTGCATCGGCAGTTTTTATGCGGATATGCACATAGGCCGGCGTTTTGTGAGGAGTTACGAGAGATAACCCCGAAGATCTTGTAAGTTAGGGGGCATTGTTTGAATAGATCGGAACTGCAGAAAAAAGCAAGAAATACTGTATATCTGTTTGTGTGCTTCTTGGTATATAACCAGTTTGAATCTCTCGTGCTTACTTCCCTTTTGTGGACATTCAAAAGGCTTCTGGTACGACGCAAGGCTTACTGTATCCCCGTTAGATCCAAATTGTGAATCATATTTTAAATACAGCGCGGATGGAAAAATGTTTTCTACTAGCTTATACCCGGTGATTGACGGCTTACTTGAAAGTATAAATTGGGACGATCCGACAGATGTTAACGATTGGTTGCCATATGTAAGTTTACCTGATGAGAATCATAGACTTCCTTCTTTCAGTCAGGTATTAGTGTATATTATTCGTTCATTTCAATAACCATATTTCTTTATTGGTTAATGCGGTTTCGTTATATTTTTCTTCGACAAAAGTAAGAACGGCTTAAGCCACCTCCCCAAACAATATAGCATCACGCGACGGCGAATTGTGGATTTGCTAAGCCACTTGCTCACCTCCATACAAATGAGAAAAGCACCTGAAGGGTGCTTTTCTCATTTGTATGGGTTACGAGAGGAGCTCCCTCAAGGGGTCGCCCTGTGTGGACCGGAGCGTGAGTTGAGGGAGCACGGCATTTGAAGTATACCTGTATGCCGAAAAGTTCAGCCTTAAAAATTTCATTAACATGTATTGTAGGATCTGTTTTCCATTTTAGAGAAGTAGCAGCGTATCGTTTATATTAAAGGCAATCCCCGCACATCTACACCAGTACAGTAAGAAGTTGTGTTATTCTAATATCATCGCAAGGAATGAGAATATTTGTGGAGGGACGTCGTTGGGGAGGAAGAAAAAGACAAACATGCCGCGAGTCAAATGCATGAAACGGGAAGGTCGACTGCAATCGGCTGCGGCTAGCTGGCTTAAGACTTATACTGGGAATCGCCATATTTTTGGGTACCGCAAACATTTTGATGTCAGTATAGGGACAGCAATTGCGGAGCTGCGTATGCTTGGCGTACCGCTTTCCGATGAAGTTGTTAAGAGAGCTACAGAAAGTGAGCAAGCTGCGATCAGAGTAAAACAAACCCGCAAGGAAAAAAGGCGGCAGTGTCTGGACGAGCAACGAAGCGGTACGGTTCCGTGGTCTGATGAGACATACGCATATATAGCCGAATATACGAGTTGGGGAATTCCATATGGCGTTACATGGGGGGAAATGGAACGATTCGCCGACATGGAGAGCCTCGATCGCACAGTTCCTCCCCGAAGCAGGGATTGTCACTTTTCATTGGATGAAGATCAACTGGTTCTCGAAGGGTGGGAGGCGGAAGAGGAAGAGGTGCCTTTTTTTAAGGAATATTTTAATAATAAAGATGAAGCTACGCTATTAAAATTTACATAAATGATGATTGCACATCCATTTTCTTTGATTTAGAAGAAATACGAATAAGATTGTCTGACTACTAAAAAAAGCATCCTAACGGATGCTTTTTTGCTTGGGTCCTCCTTAAGCCCAATGGTTTAGTAGTATTAATTATTGGTAATTGTAGAGTCGACAATCAGGAAATACAAATAGACGAGATTACAAAAGAATATTGCAGGAAGATTGGACTAGTGAGGCACAAATATCGCAGGAAGATTGGACTAGTGAGGCACAAATATCGCAGAATACGACAACTATTCTGATATAAGGTACTGTAAATGCAAAAAAAGTTGACACCGATAATGATATTCATTATCATTTATAGTTGATTAGAAGATACTGGTATTTTGCTTTCTCGCATGTTCGCCGAGCAGTTTCACATTGTTTACAGGAAGAGGGGGAGCGTAGTTCGGTTAAAGGGAAGGAAATAAGGGTCGGATAACTATCTTTTCGTAATCATTACATCATTTATAAGGAGAATGTATTTCATGAGTCAGAGACTGAAGCCTTTAGTTGTATTACTTGCTGTGCTGCTACTTATAGCAGGCTGCGGAACCAAATCGATAACGGATAGCGGCGCTTCTCCATCAGCTAGCCCCGAAGCCGCAAGCGCTAATGCTGAGCGGGTCATCAAACATGTAAGGGGCGAGGCCAAAATCAAGGGAACACCAAAGCGCATTGTCGCCCTTGAATGGAAGTATGTGGAGGAACTGCTCTCGCTCGGCATTCAGCCGGTCGGCGTTGCGGATATTGCTGGTTACAAGAAGTGGATCAGCGCGAAGCCGGAGCTTGCTGCGAATGTTCAAGATGTAGGAACCCGTCAGGAGCCGAGTCTTGAAGTGATTACCTCGCTTAAGCCGGATCTGATTATTGCCGCTGGAAATCGCGTCAAAAATAACTATGAGCAGCTTAGCGCCATTGCACCAACACTTGTGTTCGACCAGTATTTGGAGGATACCTCGAAAAATCAATACGCAGAGATGGAATCCCACTTCAAGGTGATCGCGGACGTTGTCGGCAAAAAAACTGAGGCAGATGCTGTGTTGGCCGACTTGAACAAGTCGTACGAAGCTGCGAAGGCGAAGCTTCAAGCGGCAGGCAAAGCGGGAACCGAATATGTGCTAGCGTCGGCCTCCTCGAACCAAAACGCGGTTTCGTTCCGTCTGTTCCTGGATAACTCCGCAGCAACTGAAGTGCTCAACCGGATTGGGTTGAAAAATGCCTATAAATCCCAAAAATATGAAGCAAACGGCTTCTCGGCAGCTTCTGTAGAGTCGCTTTTATCTGTTCAGCAAGCCGACCTTCTCTACGTTATTCAACCAGACGACGACGTATTTGCGAAACAATTGAAGGATAATGATGTGTGGAAAAGTCTTAAGTTCGTGAAAGAAAACCGGCTGTATCCGCTTGGAGGCGATATGTGGCTGTATGGCGGCCCTGGTTCTTTGAAGTTGCTTGTGGAAAAAACCGTTGAGCAGTTGACGAAAAAGTGATGACGCAGCCGATCGAAATGGCAACAAAATCAATGGCGAGGTCCACGTGGAAGAAGATCGCGGTATTCGGGGGAGGCTTAGTAAGTCTCGCCCTTCTTTTTTTTATAAGTCTTACGCAAGGGGAGGCTGATATAACCTTTCAGGACGTGATCGGATCGCTTCTAGCTGCTGCGGATCAGCAGTCACATCATGTTGTACTGGGCATGCGGCTGTCTCGAGCGACGATGGGTGTATTGGCGGGAGCCGCTTTAGCGGTTGCAGGAGTGCTTCTCCAGACGGTGACTAAAAATCCATTAGCCTCAGCAGGGACATTCGGCATCAATGCTGGCGCTTATTTTATGATTGTTGCTGCTACTGTTTTTGTCCCATCCTTGGTTTTTTCCGTCCCGCTTCTGCTAGCGATGATTGGTGGTCTTGGTGGCGCGATGATTGCCTATTTCCTGGCAGGAGGAAGAAAGGGCACGCCCGTTCGATTGGCGCTGGCAGGCATGATTGTGACAATGGCGCTGGCTTCATTCACGAGCGCTCTTCAGCTGTTATTCGAGAATGAAACCAACGGGCTCTTTATATGGGGCTCCGGTTCGCTTGTCCAGAACGATTGGAAGGGCGTGCAGTTTTCATGGCCTTGGATCGTATTAGTATTGATCATTCTAATGTTCTTCGTACGGATGCTGGATCTGCTTGAACTTGACGAGGAAACAGCGCAATCCTTGGGGCAAAAGGTAGGTGCTGCGAGGCTCTCTGCGCTGTTTATGGCGATATTATTAGCAGCGGTCGCTGTAAGTGTAGTAGGGCCAATCGGCTTTGTAGGCTTGATTGCTCCACATCTCGTTCGGCTGATCGGATACCGCAGACATCTGGTGCTTATCCCCGCAGCGGCTCTGTGGGGGGCGTCGATTGTGGTCGGAGCCGATGTAGTCGCTAAATTAGTTCGCAGCACGATTGGGGAGCTTCCTGTCGGTACGGTTACGGCTGTGCTTGGAGCGCCGTGGCTTATCTGGCTTGCCGTCCGAAGCACGCGATCCCCAAAGTCGGGGGAAACAGGCTCTTCGATGAGTGTTGGAACGGCTCGTTTCAGGTGGCATTATCCGGTCCTAATCGCAGGGGCGTTCGTGCTTCTAGTTGCCTTGCTAGTGTTCGGCTTGACTCAAGGTAGCTTAAAAGTGCCTGTCGGTGAAGTGATGAAGGTATTGACCGGTACAGGACAAGATATGTACCATAATATCATTCTTAAGCTTCGGCTCCCTCGCATGCTCGTCGCCGTGCTGGCAGGTGCGGGACTAGCTGTTTCAGGCGTCCTGCTTCAAGGGGCCGTCCGTAATCCGCTTGCCGATCCTTCTGTTATCGGCGTAACTTCCGGCGCAGGTGTTGGTGCGTTGCTGCTGATTGTTGTATGGCCCGGTGCAGCTGGTTTCCTGCTTCCTGTATTTGCATTGATAGGTGCTGTACTTGCTGCTGCTGCCGTTTATATGCTTTCCTGGCGCAAAGGGTTGCATCCGACCGTGGTTACTCTAGTCGGTATCGCGATTACGGCGATGGGGTCGGCCATCATTCATTTTCTTGTCATTAAGTCCCAGATGCATGCTGCTTCTGCTCTTGCTTGGCTTGCAGGAAGCACATATGGTCGCGGTTGGGGTGAATTCCTTTGGATGAGTGCCGGTTTAATTGTGCTTGGCCCTTATGCGTGGTATTTAGGTCGTCGCATTGACCTTTTGTCGTTTAGTGATAATACCTCTCTCGGATTAGGCCTGCGCTTAAGGCAAACTCGGCTCATTGCAGCCCTGGTCGGGGTTGGGCTAGCGGCGCTGGCTGTAACCAGTGTCGGTACTGTCGGGTTTATCGGCTTGCTGGCTCCGCATGCGGCCCGCATGATGGTCGGTCAGAACCATAAACGCTTGGTCGTGCTGGCCGCGATGCTGGGTGCAATTCTAATGATAGCGGCCGATCTGGTCGGCAGGGTCATCATTGCCCCGAAAGAGATTCCTGCTGGCTTGGTCGTAGCGGTAATCGGTACGCCGTATCTGCTTTGGCTTATGGCACGAAGCGCCAAAGCGAAATCTTATTGATACATAATGAACTGCTTCCATAACAGTTTTCAAGAAAAAAGCACCCTAACGGGTGTTTTTTTTACGTTAGATTCAATAATTCTAAGCAACAAGAGAGAAATTTGAGAAAATAAATTCAACGATATCTAAGAAAGCAGGGACCCGTAAATGAAGCTGAAAGATTTTGAGAAGATCGTAGATCAAATCACATTTGAGCGTGGGAAGGCGTATCGAGAGAAAGGTCATATTGTATCTGTTGAAGAGGTAGAGCCGCTAATGTACCATGCTGAGGTGAAGGGGAGTCAGCTGTATGAAGTGGAGGTTCATCTTGGGTCCCGCGGCGAAGTGATGTATGCAGCGTGCGACTGTCCTTTGGCAATATTTTGAGCATCGTCCCGTGGAGAATAATGGACTTGTAAAATTTTTGTAGAATAATGGGATATTTTGTAGTAGAATATTTTTGGGTAATTACCGATTATTTGGATATTTACTAGAAATGGTTGATTGGACGGAAAATTGTCGAATAAATACAACATTAGGAGATGGAAGATGAACAGAGGTAATCAGCAAGATAAGGTTCCGAACCAGGGAGGCTTAGCCACAAAAAATGTGATCCGAAGAATGAAGACAAGTATAAGTAAGTTGCTAGCATTTTCAATGGTTTTTGCGTCACTAGCCATAGTACCAGTAGGTACAGGGAATATTGCAGAAGCTGCTAAGAAAACCTTAACTGATGTTTCTAATTCGTACGCAAAGGCAGAAATCGAAGCACTGACAGATGCCGGAGTGATTGGTGGATACGAAGACGGTTCATTTATGCCAACAAAAGCAATGTCTCGTGCCGAACTTGCCAAAATTATTGTGTTGTCAGCTGGCTTACAAGAGAACGCAGATAAGGCTGCCACATTCACTGACGTTTCTAGCAACGCATGGTACAGAGGTTATGTTGGAGCCCTTGTTGCTTCAGGAATTACACAAGGAGTTACACCGACAAGATTTGCGCCAGATGCGCCAGTCACTAGGGAAGAATTAGTTGTATTCTTTATTCGGGCTTTAGGATTAGAAGAGAAAGCTTCTAAAATAGCTATTGACACAAAGCTTAGCGATATGGATTCTGTATCCTCATGGGCTAAAGCAGATGTGTCTCTCGGCTTCAAGTTGGGATTTGTCAAAGGGATAGATGATGGCGAGGGTACTTTACGTTTCAGCCCTAAAGATAGTGCGGAACGTCAAGCGCTTGCGCGCCTTGCCTATGAATTTTCAAAAAATAAGTCTGCATTAGTCGCTAAAGCAGAAACCTTGTTCCCAGATACAACTGAGGTATCCAATATTACTATTACAGGCTTCACTTCTACAAGTAATACTACGGTCGAAGTTACGTTTGAAAAGGCAATCTCTAATGTCATAGCGACAGACTTCACGTTTGATGGCGGATTAACTGTAGTGAATGCTTCATTGAAAGCAGGCTATGACAAAGTAGTGGTACTGACCACTAGCTCTCAAACAGGTGGCACTATTTATAAGCTAAGCTATAAAGGTGTGGACACAGGAAAGACGCTAACAGGTACGGCTATTGGAACTGTTAGCGGCGGTAGTTCTAGTAGTTCTGATAGCTCAGACAGCTCAGACAGCCCAAGCACACAAGTATTTAATACAGCAGGTGTTTATGGTCCTTCGAGCGGTACACAAACTTTAACAGGTGATGTGAGGATCGCGTCGAAAAATGTGATTTTAAAAAATACAATTGTTACAGGTAACCTAGTTATAGGTGAAGAAGTTGGTGACGGTGATGTCACACTAGATAACGTTCAGGTTCGTGGAGTGACGACGGTATCCGGTGGTGGTAAAAACTCTATCCATTTGAATAATACAGTCCTAGTATCTGTTATTGTTAATAGAGCAACTGGGGTTGTTCGGCTCGTGGTAGAGGGCACTACGACTGTTCAACAAGTAACACTTCAATCGAGTGCTATTCTAGAAGAGTTCGGTGCAACTGGGACTGGTTTCTCGAATGTAACTGTTTCTAACTCAATGCCAGCTAATTCATCGGTGTCTTTAGTTGGGATATTTGAAACTGTAGATGTGTATGCTTCGAATTTTGTAGTTCAATTGGGTGACGAAACGCAATTATCTAATCTAGTACTTAACGCAGCAACAAGTGTATTAGGTAATGGTGTCATTCAGAATGCAACTATCAATACAAATCAGGCACTTTTTGAGAGGTCTCCCAATAATGTTACAGTTGGAGCAGGCGGAGAAATCCCAACTGTGGTGGGGCGTCGTATAGGCTTTGAAGGGAATATTAAAGATGTAAACGGGGCTCCAGTTTCAGGATTGGAAATTAAATTTAGAAGAGGAATCGGTTCTACAGTTGGACAAGTAGTATATGAAGTAATGACGGATACAAATGGTCGGTATGCTGTTAAACTTCCATTTGGTTCATATACCGGGGAGTTAATTAAGGATGGATTTATTGTAACATATGTGGTAGGTATTTCAGCGGAAAATGTTTATAATATGCATGAAGATGCAACAGCAATCCGTATTCCGAACGCAGATGAAGTGAGAATTGTTCTAACTTGGGGAGAAAATCCGAGAGACCTTGATTCTCATTTAGTAGGTCCAACTGTGAATGGAAATGGATTCCATACTTGGTACGCTAACAGAGTGAATTCTAATAATGAATTAACCTATGCGGATCTAGATCTGGATGATACTTCTTCTTATGGTCCGGAAACTACAACGATTAGGAAGACTGTAGATGGGAAGTATCGATTCTATATCCATCATTTTAGTGGAAGCTCTACATTAAGAACATCTGGGGCGGAGGTAAAAGTCTTTAGTGGCGACTCTGCAACACCAGTTAAATCTTATGTGGTTCCAGCTGGTACAGGAAAAGAGCTTTACTGGGCTGTTTTTGATATGGATGTAAACGGTTCTAACGTTACCTATACAGAAGTAAATCAATTATTTGCAAGTGAAGCAGATGCAAGGGGTCCTCTTAATTTCATTGCTACATTGGTGTCGAATATCTATGTTGTAAATGATACTGCAAATACAATTAAGAATGTGGCTCACGGAACTGCGGTTGAAGCATTCAAGACAAATGTTACCCTTCCTGCAGGAGCAACGATGGAAGGGTACGAAAGTAACGGAACAACCATTAAAACGGGAGCAATGGTTACTGGGGATAAAGTAATTGTTACTGCGGCTAATGGTATTACAAAGAAAACCTACACAGTTACAGTCAATCCTCCAATTACAGTTACTGGTTTGGTTTACAACGATTCTGTGAATACTTTAGTTTCTTCACCCGTTCAATTGCAAGTAAGTGCGCAAACTAGCGAAGGTCAAATAACGGATGTTAGTAATCTTGCAACTTGGACAGCCATAAATCCTTCTATCGGAACTGTTAGTACAACTGGTTTATTTACTCCAGTTTCAAGCGGAACTACTGTCGTTTCCGCTACTTATGCAGGATTAACTGCAGCATTTAACGTTTCTGTTTATCTTCAATCTACGGTTAGTATGGTCGTTTACGGTTTAACGACTTCCTTAGATAGGGGAGTAACGGCTTCGGTATATGGGGCAGTGTACAATGATGGTTCCAATACTGTCGTTATTCCAAATAATAAAGTTAATACGTTTGTGATGCTTTCTTTCAGTGACACACTTGCTAATGATGGATTAACCTTGACTGGAATTAACCTTATTCCTTCTACTTTAACTATTTCCAGAGCTGGAATCACACCTGTAAGTGTTACTGGGTCTGTATACTCCGATGGTAAGTCTCTGGTCTTTGATGGCAATGCACTAAATGTGGCAGGGACCTATTTATTAAATGTCATAGCTTTAACTAAGGATCAATCAACACAAAAAATCTATGGAAAAGCTCTTCAAATTACGGTTATCCGCGAGTAAATTTTTATACTGAGGCCGCTGCAATCAGTGGCGAAGTGTGGAAGTGCTAAGCCACGGCTCACCTCCATTAAAGTGAAAAGAAAGAAGTGCCCGCAAGAAGGGTGCTTCTTTCTTCTGTATGATCGTATAAGAAGAAAGACCCCAGCTAGGTCAATCCCGCGGACTGCAGCATAAAGTGAGGCAGCTACTTGCGTGGAATAAGATACGGCGCCAAACCCGCCGCAATAACATGATGCCCCCTATCGTTGGGATGGATGGGCAGAGAGCCGCTTAAGGCATCCTCAATCTTTCCGTTTTTATAGCCATAGATAAGATTCGCTTGCTTTCCTTCGAACCATGTATGAACAGGGACGATACTTGTACTGTAGCTTTGCGCAAGTTCGGTTGTCAAACGATTGAGTAGACCTACCGACTCTGCTGCAAGAGGGCTGTTCGGGAATGGGTTGTATTGGGTGCAGCAGAAGATGCGGGCATGGCATCCTTTTTTTATTTGATTTAAAATGGCACTTAGATTACGCTTATAGTTGGCTGCTATTTGTTTTGCGGCTGATGGCTGCTGAGTTTTGAGAGAAATCAGTGCAGCGTTTGCTAAATCTACGCCTCCAATCCAAATTGTAACGACATCAGAATCCCTAAGCACGGGCGCTCCTCGCCATATCACAGAATCTAGAAGATCATCGCTGGTCCAACCAGGCCGAGCCATGACATAACCAGTAACCCTGCGGGAGCTTGAGTTTAAACTGGATACCGTCAACTGGGGATAAGCGTTTGCGAATGAAGAGGCGTTTTCCCCAAATGTAATAGAATCTCCAAGAGCTGTGTAGATCATAAGAATATCACCAACCCCTCAATTAATCAGACTTATGGTGCAAATAACTAAATGAAAGATCGGTACGAATGATCTTTTTTGGGTTTACTCCTGCATGTTATCAAGTGCATCTTAAAGATATAATATTGCAATTATGTTTAGGTTGTGTGGGTGTAAATGAGTATAGATTCAAATAACAGTGATATGTAAGAAAAAGCACCCTTGCGGGTGCTTTTTGCTTATATTATCTCTGAGCATACTGCTCTGTCAGTCCCAATCGATATTTTTATTAAAAGGGGCTTTAGCTTTGCTTCTGAAATACGGTGGCCTAACGCTCAAGCAAAGAAGTTTCCGTCACGCTGCGGGTCTCCGGATCGTACCGTAATGTCTTGATCTCGAATCCGGCGAGCGAGATAGGAACGCGAGCGGCGTTGCCGCCGAGTACCAGCGCGGTGTCGCGCGCTTGGCCGGTAGGCTCGAACAAGCGCAGGATGTAGCCTTCTCCGCGCTCTTCGCGTTTGAACGCCGTAAGCTGCACGACGTCGTCTTCGAGCACGAAGGGGCTATTCGGCGTTTCACCGTTGCCCGACGGGAAGAAGGACAGCACGAACGGCTTCTCGCCGTGTGCGAGCGCTTCGCGGTCGATGGCTTCGAGCCGTTCTGTTGCGGAGCCTGCGGCGTTCAGCCAGAACGTGAATTGGCGTTCGCCCTGATCCATCCGCGGCAAAAACCGGTCTTGCACGACGAGTGGCCGATCATTGATCGGATGCGCACAGTAAGCGGACGAGCGAAGAAGCGTCATGCGGATTTCGCCATCTTGGAAATCCGAGCCGTACACGCCGTCGTTCGTGACGGTAAGGGCGTAACGTTCGCCGACAGCGGCTACCCACTTTTGAGCGATCGCTTCGTCACCGTTCGTTGGAAGCTCAGCCACGCCATACATGGTTTGTCCGCGATAGCTGCTGGAAGACCCAAGTGCTGTCGGAATCGACCACTTCAGCATTTTGTCCTTCTCGCTCCAGAAGACGCGGACATGAACTTCGATTTCTGTGCTATGCTTCGGCAATTTGTACGTCTGTACGATCTGGGAGTCGCGGTAAAAGAACACGGCTTCAATCACCGAGCGGACGTCCCCGTCCTCAATGACGCGAACCGACGGCAACAATGCTTGGTTGACCCCGGAGAAATCGGTACCCTGGCCGGGGGGCATAAGCTGGAACTGGCCGAGCATGTCGCGGAATGCGACTACGTCCATCCGCCATGGATCGCTGTTATCGTTCATGACGATCGGCAGGCACGCATTCGGTGTCAAGACGCTTACGCCGTCCACGGCATACTCGTCAATTAAGCCGGTCATCGCGTTCACGACGACGGACAAGCGGTCGGTGCGGAAGGAGATTCGCCCGTCCTCCGTTTTCAGTACGGGGGCAGGCTTCTCTGGCAGCAGCTCAATACGGCACTCGAACCGACTCATCGCCATCGGCGGCAGCTCGGCTTCAAATGTCACCTTTTTCCGCCAATCGAGGTTTAGGTTGCTGTCTTCCTTTTCTGGCTGGGAAGTGACACGCTTGCCGTCTTTGTAGACGACGGGCATGGAAAATTCTTCTTTCCAATTTTGGTCTTCGAGCATGAATTCGCACTCCCAAACACCTCGGACTGGGAAAGGATGTGGATTAAACGCAAGAATCGGATATTCCCCTGGCGCCGCGGCCCGCTGTCCGGCGGCCAATGCGAAGAAAGCGCGAGTTTTCAGCTTGCTGAGTACTTCCAAGCCGTGGTCCAGGCCGCGAAGCGAGGTGTCTTCTACGCTCTGTACGGAAGAACCGGGCAAAATATCGTGAAACTGGCTCGTAAGCAAATCCTGCTGAGCGTCTTGGAGAGCTTCATATGGATACGCGACCGTGCCAGCCAGCGCGGCGACAGACAACATTTTCTCGGTGACGAACAATTCATTTTCGAGCATTCGGTGTTTTTGCTTAATCCGGACTTGTGACGTGTAGCAACCGACGAACCTGGGGTTCAAGTCCTGAGTGAGCACCGGTAAATCGCGTTCTGCCGCCAGTTCCTTGAAGTATGCCTCGGGCGTCGAGTGAACGATTTGGAAGTCGTCCGTCTTCGCAGCGAGCTCCGCGATCAGTTTTAAATCGATTCTGGACGGACCACCGCCATGGTTGCCGACGCCCCAGAGCACGAGCCCGATCGGTGCGTCGGCGTTCGCCTCCAGCCAATTGCCGATTTTGTCCGCGGACTTGCCGAGCAATGAATTGTAGCCGCCCCACACTTTATGTGCCATGACGGAGCTGCCGTTGAATCCTTGCCAGACGAAATCTTGCGCAGGTACTTCCAACTCATCGGGACGCATGAAAATATAAGAATCGTAGCCCGCGAGCTGCATAATCTGCACGAGCCCTTTGGAATGGCCAAATGGGTCGAAATTGATGGCGGTCGTCGGTTCCGCGTAGTCACCAAACTTGTCGCGGAAATACGTTCGACCTGCGAGAATCTGGCGCACGATCGATTCACCGGAGGGCATGTTGCAATCTGGCTGCAAGTACCAGCCGCCCATGATATGCCATCGGCCAGCAGCGACCAGCCGGCGAATCCGCTCGAATAGTTGGGGTTCGTATTCTTCGACCCATTGATACAGGATGACTTCGTTGTGGTTGAAGATGTAGCCCTCGAATTCCTCGCAAAAATCAGCCGCAGCACGGAAAGTGGATACCGCCGCCGCCGCGCCTTCCTCCCATTGCCATTGCCATACAGGGTCCAAGTGTGCGTTGCTAAGCAGGTGCAGTTTTTTCATTCGTCATCGACATCCTCTCTCGCTTTGTAGCACTTTTATTGTTTCATAGGCAGCATAGATTGGAAATCGCGAGGAATGACTTAGATTTGCACAAATATGATGTTTGGGGAAGGGGTCGTAGTGATCATCGTTGAACTTCTTCTATATAGATTGGGGGATTGAACCGCATGAGAATGCTGGAGTTGAAGTCTCAGACGCAATTTTTGACCCATCACGCTTGCCGCCGTATCGCATTCAACGACGCCATCGTCGAATGGATCGACATTTTGTTTGAGAACGCCGCGGGATTCCCCTATTGTGCGCCTCACTCGCACGACTGGTTTGAATTCAACTATGTTGCCGAGGGTACGATGGACACCGCCTTCGACGACGGCATCATGCAACGGATGGAAGCCGGCGATTTCGTTCTGATTCCGCCGGGAACGGTTCATTCCCACCGATACGATGCTGAGTTCCCCCATGAAGGGCTATGTCTCAGGTGGCGGGTGACCCGCAGGGAAGGCGCAGCAGCAGACGAAATTGCCGTCTACGACAAGTTGATGCGCTTAAAAGATTGGGCGCCCACTCCTCTGAGGGACGAAATCGGATTGGGCGAAAGGCTGGAGAAGCTGCTTGGCGAGTCGGAAGCGGGGGAGCAGGCTGTGTTCCTGCAAATGTCTTTTGTTCGCCTGCTGCTGCGTCTCTCTGAATCTGCGGCTTCTTCCACGAGGCGAGCTCATCCTTACGCTGAGAAGTTCAGTAACGGTCTCGTGCGCAAAGTAGACATCTTTCTCGGCGACTTGCAAGACCGGGAGCTGGACGTCAAGCTGCTCGCCGCTTCCCTGCACCTCAGCTATGCCCATGTCGCGCGGGAATTCAAGCGTCACACCGGCCGTACGATACTCCAGCGCATGACGGAGATTCGGCTGAACAAAGCGATCGACTTGCTGCTGCATTCCGATCTATCGATGAGAGAAGTCGCAGAGCAGGCTGGCTTCTCGAGCGCCTACTACTTCAGTCGCGTTTTTAAAGCCACGCAAGGCGTCAACCCAACGCGGTACCGAGCGGAGGGAGTTCAGCCGGAAGCGAGCAACGGGCAAGAGAGCCAATACGCGGAGCCTTTGTATTGATATAAAATGCGAGTGGTGATTTACTAAGCTGTGGCACAGTCGATACAAATAAAAAAGACACCGAATGGGGTGTCTTTTTTATTCATTATCTCTAGCATGAAATTTATAAAGGAACAAGGATGTTTATTCCTTGTATAATCTAATCTGTCCTTGCTGCGTAATTCCAGTGTAATATTGAATTCTTAGGATTAAATTACCACCATTACAAAAAAACTAGCCCCATAAGTTACATCCAATGATCCTTAGACTAACCTATCCAAGTAATGTTACATGACATGTAAATTTTGGTTGCTAATATAGTAAAACACTTTTACAATACAATAAACTAGTGACGAAGGTGGTTAAGGTTGTGACAGTTCAAGTAGAGAATGAAGTTGCGGCAAGAGATTATATTCAAGCAGTATACGAAACTGTAGTTAAGCGCAATCCCCATGAGAATGAGTTCCATCAAGCTGTGAAGGAAATATTGGAGTCGTTGACTCCTGTTATCGCTAAACATCCGAAGTACATGAAGCACAGCATTCTTGAGCGCCTTGTGGAGCCGGAGCGTCTTATCACTTTCCGTGTGCCATGGGTGGATGATCATGGAGTTACGCATGTGAATCGTGGTTTCCGTGTTCAATTTAATGGTGCTATTGGACCGTACAAGGGTGGTCTGCGGTTTCATCCCTCTGTTAATGCCAGCATTATTAAGTTTCTAGGCTTTGAGCAAACGTTCAAAAACTCCCTTACAGGCCAGCCTATCGGCGGTGGCAAAGGGGGATCCGATTTCGATCCTAAAGGGAAGTCGGACAACGAAGTCATGCGCTTTACGCAAAGCTTCATGACGGAGCTGTATAAATATATTGGACAAGACACGGACGTGCCGGCCGGAGATATTGGTGTTGGTGCGCGTGAAATTGGCTACATGTTCGGTCAATATAAGAGAATTCGCGGCGCTTACGAGGCTGGTGTATTGACAGGCAAAGGGATCATTTATGGCGGAAGCTTGGCTCGTACCGAAGCTACGGGTTATGGCTGTGTTTATTTTGTGAATGAAATGCTGCAAGCCAAGGGTCTTAGTCTAGAAGGCAGTACTGTCGTTGTTTCCGGTTCCGGGAATGTAGCGATTTATTCCATACAGAAGGCTACGCAGTTGGGAGCTAAGGTTGTTGCTTGCAGTGACTCCAATGGCTACATCTATGACAAGGATGGAATCAATTTAGACACAGTACGACGGTTGAAAGAGGTCGAAAGAAAACGGATTAGCGAGTACGTCAATGAGCATCCGAACGCGACTTATCACGAAGGCTGTAACGGCATCTGGACCATTCCTTGTGACATTGCGCTTCCAAGTGCAACGCAGAATGAGATTGACGAGGAAATGGCGAGAATTCTTGTAAGAAATGGCGTAAAAGCTGTCGGAGAAGGCGCGAACATGCCGTCGACGCTTGAAGCGATTGAAGTCTTCTTGCAAGCGGGTGTGCTTTTTGGACCGGCCAAAGCGGCGAATGCAGGCGGAGTTGCTGTATCAGCCCTAGAAATGTCTCAAAACAGCATGAGATATTCCTGGCATTTCCATGAGGTGGATGACAAGCTTCACACGATTATGAAAAATATTTACCGCAGCTCCGTCCAAGCGGCAGAGGAATACGGACATCCAGGCAATCTCGTAGTAGGCGCCAATATTGCTGGCTTTATTAAAGTGGCCGACGCTATGATTGCGCAAGGTGTTATTTAAAGGAAGTTGCAATTATCTTTCTATAAATGTGGTTTTACGCTGCCATGGCGTGCCTCCATTAACGATATCCATAAAAGAGCTCGACCATTCAACTGCGGATGGCGGGCTCTTTGTGTGTTTTTTTTTTTTTTTTTTTTTTTTTTTTTTTTTTTTTTTTTTTTTTTTTTTTTTTTTTTTGTAACGCTCATCTCCGGGAAAATGAAAGAAGCACCCTCTGGGGTGCTTTAATGAGTTTGCGTTAGAGATTTATGTTTTGAGGCGAAGGTACGCCTATAAATGATGCGCATAGGTGTCAGATTGCAATGTTTTTTTGTTATTGTGGATTCGCGATGATCTTACCGTTTAACCATTCGAATTCGTATTCGAATTGTGCTGTTGAGTCATAGAGCTCAGGTGAGTACGGACGAACAATATGACTCTCTGTTGCACTCACGCCCAAAGCGGATAGGGATAATAAGCAGGCAAATGCAACAATAATTTTTGCTGTCATATTCCGATGCCTCCATCACGATAAGATAACTTCATTGTAAGGTGGATATGTGAGTGGAGTGTTATCACTAAGTAAATATTTTGTTTACGTAAGTGAAAATGATTTGCTTGTTTCAGGGATAAAGAGATTTCTAATAAATTGAAAGTTAAACGTTTTTAGGATTCATTTATTTATATGATATAATTAGAGTAAGTTATTGCTGGAGGTGACGAGATGCGATGGGAAGAAGTGCAGGAGCGATTTCCTAATGAATGGGTTGTACTAGAAGCTACGAAGGCACATTCTGAAGAGGGGAAACGTTATATTGAAGAAGTTGTGGTTATTGACAAATTTGATGACTCAACAGCAGCGTTACGTCGATATAGCGAGTTACACAAGAAAGATCCTCATCGTGAGTATTGTTTTTTTCATACGTCTCGCTCTGCTTTGGTGGCACGTGAACGATATGTCGGAGTGCGAGGGCCTCGATGAATTTTAATATACATTATGGTCTCCCCTTTGTGACTGTCACAATTCAATTTCGTGGGAAAAGACTGACACTCCAAAAAGTTCTGCTAGATACAGGATCTGCAGGAACGATTTTTAATTCTGATGTGGTTGGGGTGATTGGAGTGATTCCTGAATCTGAAGACGTAGTTGATACTATTCGAGGTGTCGGTGGAGTTGAATACGTATATACAAAGAATTTTGATGCTATTTATCTTGATAGAGTTTGCTTAGATAACTTTCAAGTTGAGGTTGGGAATATGGATTACGGGATGGAAATTGAAGGAATCCTTGGGTTTGATTTTATTCAAACTGCAAATCTAATCATAGATACGGTTAGAATGGAAGTCTATTCAGAAAACCAGAAGAAGAACTAGACCAACTCCTTGAATCCCCGTACTATCACTGAAAGTGAATTATGAAGGGTTTACCCAGTCGCAACTCTCCTTCCTATAAATTTAAAAGAGGCACCAGACCCCATTATTGAGGTCGGTGTCTCTTTCTTTCATAGTCTCCTTTCCTTGGAATCTAACATCGTTCTCCGGAACATTCTTAGGGAAATCGTTATTTTGGTCAAATTTCTTTTGAGAAATGCCATTTAACGTTCTTTGTATGTCATTTAATGTAACTCAAATTAAAATTTTATTTTTAATGTTATTTATTCTTACACATGAAAGCGTTCTCTAAATAAAAATTCATTGACAATCTGAATATGCCCTCTATATAATGAAAATAAACCAGAAACAAATCACAATATAAATCGTGGTGTACAATTCCGCATAAAATAAACCAGAAATAATCTAGAGAGGTTGTTGAGTTATGAAGGCTGTCCAAAGTCGCAATGGGACTTCTCAAATCGTGGAGCTTCCAATTCCTGAGCTGAAGCCGCATCACGTGAAAGTGAAAGTTGATTTTTCGGCGGTAAGTGTGGGTACTGAGCTTATGATGATCCGCAATCAAAGCAATGCCGGGCTCGGCTATAGCGCTACTGGAATTGTAGAGGAAATAGGGGAGGGCGTGACGCATGTCGTTCCTGGTCAACGTGTAGCGTGCTACGGCGTTCCTTGCCATCGGGAGTATGTAGTGGCACCCAAACATCTGGTCGCTTTGGTTCCAGAAGGTGTGAACCCAGTAGAAGCGGCGTTCGTCGGCATTGGAGCGATTGCGATTCATGCTCTCCGGCAGGCTAATTTGCAGTTTGGTGAGACGGTTATCGTGGTTGGCCTTGGTATTCTGGGTCAAGTCATCGCGCGCATCGCCAATGCGGCTGGCTACCGAGTGGTTGGCCTTGAACTGATGGAGGAAAGATGTCTTTTACTAGAACAAGAAGGCGTGACGGTTTATAGAAGCGAGGAAAAGATGCAGCAGGCTTTAGCCTTGGATAAAACGATACAAGGTGCTGATGCCGTCCTATTGTGCGCTAGCAGGAGGGAACACAGCATGATTGACAGCGCTCTCAATTGGCTGCGGGACCGGGGGCGAATTGTGATTGTTGGAGATACAGGCACTGATTTCGATCGAGATCTGCTGTTTAGCAAAGAGGCGACCATTCATATTTCCCGCGCGGGAGGGCCGGGTCGGTACGAGGATAGCTATGAGCAGCAGGGTGTAGATTATCCGATTGGTTATGTTCGTTGGACAGAAGGCCGCAATATGCAGGAGTTTTTACGACTGATTGCTGAGAAGCGGATTGCTATCGAGTCTCTCATTATGAACGAATGCAAGCTGGATTTGCTTCCTGATATGTATCAAAGCTATATGAATTCACCGGAGCAGATGATGGGAGTTATCGTTACCTATAATTAATCAGGCACCTGTCGGTATGGCTTATAAATTACATGGGAGGTGTCCTGCGTGGATAAGAATGGAAGCGCGTTAGCCAGAGGAAAGATAGCACCGAAGCTGCCTAGTCAAAAGGTATGGAAAACCTTGGTCCGATACCGCTTGTTGTATCTAATGCTTATGCCAGGTGTTGCTTATTATATCGTGTATCATTACTTTCCGATGATCGGGCTGTTAATTGCCTTTAAGCAATATAACCTGATGTCCGGCATCTGGGGCAGCAAGTGGGTTGGCTTTGATAATTTCCGCACGATTTTTGCGTCACCTGATTTTCCCTTATTAATGAAGAACACACTGCTGCTGAGCTTATACCGGATCGTGTTCAACATGCTGCCTGATGTTCTCTTGGCGTTGATACTTAATGAAATCAGGTCACAGTGGTTTAAAAGGATCGTGCAGACGATTACCTACGGCCCGTACTTCTTATCGTGGATTATCGTATATGGGCTTGTGTTTTCATTCTTTGCCCCTGGTGCTGGACTGTTTACGACGCTGTTCCGCGACTGGGGTTGGGGGAATATGGATGTCCTAACCAATTCGGATTATTTCCGGACGATGCTCATTTCGACAGATTTATGGAAAAGCACGGGATTTGGGGCCATTATTTATTTGGCTGCACTGGGCAGTATCAATCATGAGCTCTATGAGGCCGCTGTGGTCGACGGTGCTGGACGTTGGCGTCTTCTCTGGCACATTACGCTGCCCGGTATTCGACAGGTATTCATCCTGCTTTTGATCTTAAGGATCGGGCACATTATGGATGCGGGCTTCGAGCAGGTGTACATCTTTTTGAACGCGCGCGTGTACGATGTTGGGGATATTCTGGATACATGGATTTTCCGCCGAGGCATCGAGCAGATGGAATTCAGTGTACCGGCAGCTATGGGTGTGTTCAAGTCTGTCATTGGGCTGGTGCTCGTCCTTGGGGCTAATAAATTGGCCAAAAAAGTAGATGGCTCCGGCATCTGGTAGGAGGGGATCACGACGATGTTATATGCATTGAAGAAAACAAAATCCGATCGAATAGTCGATGGTATCCTTTACGGAGGCTTGATTCTGTTCTCGCTTGCGACATTATTTCCGATCTATTTTGTCATCATTATGTCGATTACGCCCTATACGGAGGTGCTTCGCAATGGGGGCTTTGTTATCTTCCCGAATGTGTTTACCTTTGAGGCGTTCAAGACGATTTTTGGCAGTAATGTCGTGCCTAAGGCGCTCCAAGTAACGGTGTTCATTACGATTGTGGGCACGGCCTGCAATCTGGCAATTACTACTTTGCTAGCTTATCCGCTATCCAAAAAGTTTCTTCCCGGAAGGAACATTGTGCTCATGGGCATTGTGTTCACGATGCTGTTCTCGGGCGGGATTATCCCTACGTATCTGGTTGTTAAGGGTACGGGGCTTATGAATTCTTTGTGGGCGCTCATTATTCCAGGGCTAGTGTCCTCCTTTAATATGTTGATTATGAAAACCTTCTTCGAAGGGCTTCCGAATGAAATTGAAGAAGCAGCGAAGGTGGATGGGTGCAATGATTTCGGGACGCTTCTGCGCATAGTGCTTCCACTCTCGATGCCGATTATTGCGACACTGGGGTTGTTTTATGGGGTCAATCACTGGAATGCCTATTTCGGGGGGATTATGTATTTAACGGATCGCGAGCTCTATCCCTTGCAGGTAGTGCTGCGCAATATGATTGTATCGCCAACGGTTAGTCAGGAGCTTGCGGTTCCGCAGTCCTCGCTGGATGCCTTGCCGCCAGAAACGATTAAGATGGCAACGGTTGTTGTAGCAATCGTACCGGTCATGATTATATATCCCTTCCTGCAAAAATATTTCGTTAAAGGCATGCTGCTCGGTGCTGTGAAAGGCTAAATGCTGATCGAAGCATTCTCATATAAGGTTCAGACAGCTAGTTGAAGAGCTACCACGTCATAGGGGGGATGAGCGGTCGAAGGCGAATTTCGATCGACAGGGGTCAACGGTTTGCGTTGTTGTGGAGTTAAGCTGCCAGTCTCGATTTGCGAAATGAGAACGAATAGGGAGGTTACGATTTTGAAAACATTTTCCAAGATCACGTCCGTTTTAATTACCTCATCTCTGGTTTTAACCGCTTGTGGAGGCGCCAACGAAGGTGCGTCTTCATCCCCCAAGGGCAGCCCGGGAAGCACTTCGGCTGTCGCTGGCACCAAGGAAAAGCTCGAACTGAAATGGAATGTCATTGCTGATGCAAGCAGTCAACTGCCATCGCCTGATAAGGATTTTGTGAAAAAAGCGATCGAACAAAAGTTTAATGTCAGTCTCAAGCTGACTTATGCGCCGATGGGGCAGGATTATAAAAATAGACTAAATACCCTGATCGCATCCGGCGATATCCCTGATCTGTTCTTCTCGGAGGGGATTGATTCCAATACGTACATTAAAGATGGTGTCGCTCGCGATTTAACCGGACTTGTTACGCCAGCCAAGATGCCGAACTATTTCAAATACTGGATGAAAGAAGATATTCTGAAAGGCTATCAGGTGCAAAACGTGTTCAAACGGGCTCCGGTGCCGTACGAAACCGATTTGTACCGCACGTTCTATATTCGAACAGATTGGCTGACTAAGCTAGGTCTGAAAATGCCTACCAATTATGATGAATTGATTACTGTCATGAAGGCATTTACGTTCGATGATCCGGATGGGAACGGGAAAAACGATACGTATGGGTTTACCGCTGTGGGGAATGGAACCAACATGTCGATGGATTTTCCTGAGTTTTTGAAAAATGGCTTGGTCGGTGACACTTATGTGGAAGGCGATAAATTAATTGATGTACGGACGGATATTCGCCTGCAGCCGGTTCTCAATGATATCAAAAACCTGCTCAGCCTAAAGGTCGTTGACCCAGACTGGCTGTTGAATAAAAACGGACAGCAGTATGAGAAGGCATCGCAGGGTAAAGTAGGGATCGTGCTGGGTATGGGCAAAACGCTTGCCTTCGATAACAATCCTGCCGGGATTCAAATGAAAACAAAGCAGGTTACCAGCAATCCAAACGCGAACTGGGAGCCTTTCCATCCGTGGGAAAAGACAGGTTCATGGGTTGAAACGATCCCGGGCAATCCTTTTCTCATCAGCTCCAAAGCATCAGATGCCAAAGCACAACGCTCCATAGAAATTCTCGATTGGCTCTCAGGGGAAGAAGGCTTCCTGCTGACACGCTACGGTCAAGAAGGTGTGGACTATAAGCGCGATGGCAAGAAGATTGAGGTTAATGCGGACGCCTATAAAAAAGATGTTACCGACAATGGCAACTTTATCGATATTTATGGATGGTTTACACCAAGAAAGCCGGAAGTTTTCGGACTGGACATTATGGATAAAGATGTGACAGAGCGGGATAAGAAAATTGTGGAGAAAATTCGCTCCTATAAGATCCTTCCTTCGGTTGGAACAAGTCTTGCTATCAAAGAGGGTATGGACCTAGCGGGCATGCGCAAACGTATGAATGAACTGCTTATTCAAGTCTTGTACAAAGATAAGGATGCATCGAACTGGCCGCAATATCGCCAAGAAATTATGACCAAATACGGCGGTAAAGCGATATTTGATTATTATGCGGAGCAGGTTGCTGCGGCCCAAGGGAAAGCCATTACTTTTAAAACGGATAACTAATCAAGCGGATTGGAGATTTGGCGATGCGTTTAAAGGGAAAAAAGGCGTTGGTCACAGGTGGGGCGAGAGGCATCGGACAGGGAATTGCGGAGAAATTCGTGGCGGAAGGTGCCCATGTCATTCTGCTTGACTACCGGGAAGAGCATGTGCTTCAATCCGCCGTTATGCTTCGCAAATTTGCCGAGGAACGCGGAATTACAGCCCAAATTGCAACGGTAGTTTGTGATTTGGGTATACCCGAACAGGTGGAGCGGGCCGCCGAGGAGGCTTGGTCCCTCTGGGGCGGGCTTGATATTCTGGTCAATAATGCGGGGATTGCAACGCGGGAATCGTTCGTGGATATTCCGCTTTCCCGCTGGCAGCAGGTGATTCAAGTGAATCTTACTGCGATGTTCCAGCTCAGCCAATGGGTCGCTAAGAGGATGATTACAGATGAGATTCAAGGTTCGATTGTAAATATGGCTTCCAAAAATGGCTTGGCAGGCAGTGCTGTACTTGCCCACTATAACGCCTCCAAGGGGGGTGTTGTGCTGCTGACACAATCAATGGCTGTTGATCTTGCGGAATACGGGATTCGTGTTAATGCGGTAGCGCCGGGCTTTATTGATACACCACTGGACAGAGAACTTAAGGAAACATCGGAACAGACGCTTAACCTGACTGCAAGGACGCCGATGCGCCGCCTTGGGACGGTCGGTGAGGTAGCTAATGCTTTTCTCTTTCTGGCTTCAGATGAAGCGTCCTATATAACCGGAACTACGCTGGTCGTAGATGGCGGTCATCTGGCCAACGCGTGTGATTTGTGAACAGGTATGCTTTTTTCCACCAATAACTAGTGAAAAGGGAGCCGTTGCAAATGTCTCGAGATGAATCTGCTGATAACAAGAATCCAATGTCGAAGGAAACGGAAAAGGAAAGAGTGAGCCGAAGGAGCTTGCTCAAAACGTTAAGTGTGGGCGGAGCGGTGCTGGCTGGCAATGTGCTCGCCGCCAAGCTTGCCTTTGCAGATAATCAAAAAGGCAATCAGGATGAGCAGCAGGGAATTGGGAATGGCAGAGATAAGGATGAGAAAGGAAAGGGGGGAGATCCGCTGCTGCAGGTAAGCAATGTGAGACAACTCCTCGAGCTCCCTCCGGGACACCTCAAGGATGGAACCATCGTCTATGTGGGTGGTTATCATCGACTTGGTGATGGCGGAGCCAAGCTGGTCCGCTGGATAGACGGAAGCACTAAGGCGGATAACGGCGGCACGGTTCATAAGGCTGCTGGCAATAAAAAGGGTTGTTGGGAAGTTATCCATCAAGGTGTGGCTGATTTCCGTTGGTTTGGTCTCTTTGATGGATCGAAGAACGCGGATGATGCCCTGGATGCCATGGTTAATGATCTATCTATCCACCGGATTGAGGCTCATACCGATTTGAATTTTATTGGGCGTCATACATACCATCGAAGCGATATTGAGCTGGATTTCCACGGTCATACCGTAACAACGGAAGGAATTGTGTTGAACACGAAGGACAATCCCTTCGGAGCTGTGCTGTTCTTTCAAGGTACAGCGACGGGTGACATACAGACGGTTACGCTCTCCAAGAATATTGCCGAGTTAAGCGACATTCTGGAGGTGCCTAGCTCCTCCGCGTTTCAGGTAGAGGATTGGTGGAACGCGCAGGTAAATAACAATCCAGGCGGTAAAGCGCAGCGCGAGTTGGATTACTTGCTGATGGTCACAGAAATCATTGACAGCACTCATATTCGTGTTAATTATAAGCTGGGTTGGGCGCTTGCGGCAGGCCGAGTCATTACGTATAAGAAGATGAAGCCCGTCTTTCACTGCCATGTGCGAAATATGAAGTTTGTAGGTGTCCCTGTGCCGCCAACCAACTCAACAACGGTAAGGCCCTTCGAGACATGGGATCAGATTGGCTCCAATCCGGTTGCTTATGAGTTCGCAGTCCGATGCGATGCATCTGGGATTGTGGCAACCAAAGTATTCTGGCCAGTAGTCCAGCGGCGATATTGTACGCATTACGTAACGGAGCGCTGCGAGCTCTACAATCCGGAGGAAAGGGACTGGGGAGGCACAGGCTATTTGACCCAACAGCTTAACGTACTCTACGGGCATGTCAGGGATTGCAACACCAGCAATGCACGGCACCTTAATGACTTCACTTGCGCCGGCTATTGCATGGTCGAGAATTGTCATGGCGACGGGGATGATTACGGTCCTTTCGTGACCCATGGGCAGTTCGAGCATGACCTTGTATATATCGGAAACTCCGGCTTGCTCTCGTTTGCCAACAGCGGGACCACGTGGGGGGACAGCGCGAAGCGAATCACGGTTAAGAAGCATATTGCGACACGGATCGTGGCACACAAGAAGCTGACCGACCTTACACTGGAGGACGTTCACGCCATCAAGAAGGAAGGCTTGGACAACTCAGGCACGATATGGGCGAACGCGGATGGCTTGCAGATGCGAGGCTGTACGACAGAGATGATGCTGACACTTTCCCAAAGCTCAAATCGTTCCGCCCGAAAAAATATCGCGGATGGCTGCACCTTCGGGATGACGCCGGATTATGAAATCGCTCGTCCAGTCCGAAGCACGGCTGTGGGGAATCTGCCCGTTTCTTCCGATTTTGTGATGCAGAATTGTGAATTTATCAATGTGGATAATAATCATATCGGCAGCATTAACCGGCTTGTACTGATTAATACTTGGTTTACTGGGGTTTCGCCAACATCCAGGCCAGTACGAGTGGGCAGTATTGATGTAACTGTACAAGGTGGCGGCTTCCGCAACTCGGGACTGCTGTTGACAGGAACTTTCGATTCGGTTGCGACAGGAACGGAGGATCAGTCGATTACGGTGGGCGGAGGAGCCCAGCTTAGCGGAACGAACGCGGAGAAGGCGTTTTTGAAAAGCAATAATACGAAGGGTGTCGTTACGTGGAGCTTCGGGGACTGTAAAAGCACAGCCGCAGATTCGAGTACCGCACACTTTAGTATTCCGGCGGGCACTGGTAATTTGAAAGCCATCGGCGCAAGGTTTACGAATGGCAAGTATGAGGCAGCGGCGACTGCATTCGGAAGTGGCCGTTATTTCTTCCTAAACTCATGCATCGAACAAGGTGTTAATCGTGCTGCACTGCCTCCCGAGAACGATGCGATTAAACATAGCGCAGGAAACATTACGCTTTCCTAATTCTACAGACGTATATTGGATTGGATGAAATGGAGACTATTGCTATACTTATCCTATCCAAATAACGAATTGATTAGAGCGGACTATGTAGATTGTCGAGTAAATGGCTCGAAGAATGAGGGAGCAGAATGGAAAAACAAACAAATCGGGATACAGCCCGTAAACGATTAAGCGAGCTTATCAGCATGCTTCGAGAAGATATTCTAACAGGCAAACGACCTGTTGGCGACTATTTGCCTTCCGAGAAAACGTTCGCTGAGCAGTATAACCTTAGCAATCAGCTCGTGCGCAAAGGGCTTGATGTCCTGGTATCGGAAAGGCTGATCGAGAAAATTCCGCGTGTGGGAACGAAGGTCGTCGGATCACCGGACGGTTCATTCGTTACCGTGAAGTTCGGATACCATACTTCCGTGACGGGAGAAGCGGATATTCTTCGGCTGCTGGCGCTTTTTCAAAAGGAACATCCGCATATCCGGGTTCAGGCTGTGCCTCTATATGGAAGCGACTACGGCTATATTCATAACTATTTAACGGGCGGTATCCTCGATGTCGTCATGATGAACTATACGAATTTCAGAGAATTTCTAGAGATTGATAATGGCGATTTATTGGAACCGATGGAGCCTAATTCGGAGATCAGCACCTTTTTATCCGATGGCTTTACAGACAACGGGCGTTTGCTGGTACAGCCCTTTATTTTTTCACCTATTATTCTATGTTATAACCGCGATCACTTTCTGGAAGCGAACATTCCTGAGCCGGACAGCAGCTGGCAGTGGAGCGATCTGAGGAAAAATGCGGCCAAGCTCGCTATTCCTAACGAAAGACTCGGGTTTCATTGTGATTTTTACTCTCCTAACCGCTGGCCGCTGCTGCCGCTCCAAACACAAGCCAAATTCGAACGGCAGCAGGACGGGCGAATTCGTCTTGCAGGGACCAAAATGATGGAGGCGCTGCGAATTTGCCGTGATATGAAGCATGATTTCCCCATGTTGTCCGAAGGCATTACAACGGGGGAATCGGAGCGTCTGCTGGCGCAGGGCAAGGTATCCATTATTATGACGAGTTACTTTTATTTGAACTATTTAATTAATGAGAATGTCTCGTTCGACATAGCACCAGTACCGCATCTGGGAACTCCGTTGACATTGCTGCTTAATATCGGTCTGGCTGTTAACCGCCATTCTCAAGTGAAGGAAGCTGCCGTCAAACTGGTTGATTTCCTGACATCGCACAAGGCGCAGCTGTTCATCCGGCAGATGACTTACAGTCTTCCCGCGCTGAAATCAGCTTCGGCATGGAAAGGTCAGGAGGAGCTGTATCGTCCTTCTCGATTCTCGCTATTCCGTGAAACGATTCCGAGTTTCCACTACTTCTCTGACTTAGGTATTAGCCCTAAGGAGCTTACGACCATCAATCAAGAAGCCAAGCTGTACTGGGCAGGACTAGAGACTGAAGAGGAACTGATCTCGCGGATTGAAGGATCGCTGCAATTGCGGTAATACGGATGAAACGATCAATAATCATAGGTGGATAAGGGGAGGCAAGCAATGGAGCTGCCCCCTTGCCCGGCTGTGTTAGGGAGGAAGGATTCATTTGGTCTTTGACTGTCATACGCATCTGTTTGGGCCTGGGCAATTCGGCGGGGCGACACTGGCCTCAGCCAAACGCGCTTGGGGAAACGATCAAGAAATGCTGGTTACGCCAGAGATTCATTGGGAGCTCTATAAGGATTTAGATGGGGCCATTGTGCTTGCTTTTGACGCGCCGGCTACTGGACTTAATGTACCCAATGAATACGTGGCTGACTATGTGGCGCAGCATCCTGGCAAGCTGTTTGGCTTCGCCAGTGTTGACCCCAATCGGGCAAACGCCCCATTTATTTTGGAATCGGCCATTAAGGAAATGAAGCTAACCGGACTGAAACTGGGACCGATATATCAAAACTTTTATCCAGGGGCTCCAGAGTTTCTGCCGCTTTATGCTAAAGCAAATGAACTGAAAATTCCGATTTTGTGGCATCAGGGAACTTCTTTCGTGCCGGAAGGGTATTTGGATGCCTCCAGACCGGCGGCTCTTGATCCAATCGCGCGAGCATTTCCAGATCTGAAGATGGTGATTGCCCATATGGGTCATCCTTGGATAGATGAATGCATTGCCGTCGTCCGTAAAAATACGAATATGTATATGGATCTGTCTGCGCTGGGCTCACGTCCATGGCAATTTTATAACGCTATCGTATCGGCGATGGAATACGGGGTGACTCACAAAATATTGTTCGGCTCCGATTATCCCTTTTTTACTGCCGAACGCATGATGGCCTCCTTGCGCAACATTAATCAACATACCGAGGGAACCTCGCTACCGAGAATTCCTGAGTCCATCATTGAAGATATCATACACCGCAATACCCCAGAGCTGTTGGGACTTATCTAGTTCGAGTCCTGAAATTACTAATCAACTTACAAGCCTAGAGGAGGCTGAAGCTAGATGAATGATAAACAACTGTTCGATACAATGTGCGAATCCCTTTATGCCGCAGTTATTTCTGATACGCTCGATGAGCTGGGTTATCGTCATCAAGTCATGCGGGAAAATATTAATCCCATAGATCCTAATTGGGTTATAGCTGGCCGTGCGAAGACGGTGCTGGCTGTTGATGTTCATTACATTCCAGAAAACCCTTATGGCAAAGAGATCGAAGCGGTTGACAGTGTGAACGAGGATGAAATCGTCATTGGCTGTACGAATGAATCGACCCAGAACGGGCTATGGGGGGAGCTTCTGTCTACCGCCTGCAAAGTGAGAGGAGCTCGGGGCGCAGTTGTAGACGGATTGATTCGTGATACGAAAAAAATACTGGAGCTGGACTTTCCTGTTTTCGCTACAGGTACGAAGCCTGTTGACTCCCAAGGACGTGGTATGGTTATCGAATATGACGTGCCCGTACGTTGCGGCGGCGTGATGGTGAATCCTGGAGATGTCGTATTCGGAGATCGGGACGGCATTGTCGTCATCCCGAATCAGCTGGTTGATGAAGTTATCAAGCTTGCTTTGGATAAAGCGACAAGAGAGAACAACACGCGCAAAGAACTGCTGGAGGGTAGAACGCTGCGTCAAGTTTACGATAAGTACGGCGTGTTGTAAGTCATATGCCGAAGGAGAGAGACGTCATGACTGATGAGCAGCGGAAAAGCGAAGAACCTAATGAAAACAGCTTGAGAAGCAAAACTTTTTTTCAGGAAAAGGACTTGTGGGGATTTATTCATCGCTCCTTTACGAAATCCATGGGCTATACGGAAGAAGATCTGACGAAGCCTTTAATCGGTATATGCAATACCTATAGCGAATTAAATAAATGTCATTCGCATTTCAACGAGCTTGCGGACTATGTGAAACGCGGGGTATGGCAGGCAGGCGGCGTACCGATGGAGTTTCCGACGATTTCTATCGGTGAGCCTTATGTTAAGCCGACCAGTATGCTGCTACGCAACCTGATGGCGATGGATACCGAGGAAATGATGAAAGCTCATCCGATTGATGGTGTTGTGCTTATGGGAGGCTGCGACAAAACAGTGCCAGCGCAATTAATGGCTGCTTCCAGTGCCAATATCCCGGCCATCGTCATTACAGGCGGGCCGATGCTGAATGGACGTCTGGGCGGACGGAGCCTTGGGGCTTGTACCGATTGCTATGGATTTACCTTGGAGCACAAGGCTGGCAACCTCTCGGATGAGGAGCTGGCAACCGCAGAGAATGCGATTTGCCGCAGCGATGGGCACTGCATGGTGATGGGAACAGCGAGCACGATGGCTTCTATCGCGGAAGCTATCGGCATGGCTCTTCCGGGCAATGCCGCGATTCCCGCGCCGGACAGCCGCCGCAAGCATATGGCTGAACGGACAGGGAAGCAGATCGTGGAGCTTGTGCGGCAGAACATTCGTCCGCGCGATATTATGACCATGGAAGCCATCGAGAATGCGATTCGGGTTACTATGGCGAGCGGTGGCTCTACCAATGCGATTATTCATTTGGTCGCGATAGCCGGAAGGCTGGGTTTGAAGCTTCCTCTCGAGACATTTGATACGATTAGTGCGACAACACCTTTTATTTTGAATTTGCGCCCTTCAGGGGAATATCAAATGGAAGAATACTTCGAAGCTGGCGGAGTTCCCGCATTAATGAAGGAACTGGAAGCTAATCTACACCTGGATTGTTTAACGGTTACGGGTCGAACGATAGGAGACAACTTGGGAGCGGCGAGCGCCCGCACGTTGAATAGAGATGTGATTCGCACCGTGGAAGAGCCTCTTGATCCGCAGGGAGGGATCGCTGTGCTGCGCGGCAATCTTGCGCCTGATGGAGCGCTTATTAAACAAACGGCTGTCTCCGCGCATCTCAAAAAGCATACAGGACGTGCGGTTGTTTTCGAGAACCCCGCCGATCTGGCTGCGCGCATTGACGATCCTGATCTGGATGTAGATGCGGACTGTGTGCTCGTATTGAAAAATGCAGGGCCTAAGGGCGCGCCGGCGATGCCGGAAATCGGGCAAATTCCGATCCCAACCAAGCTGCTAAAGCAGGGGGTTAGGGACATGGTTCGCATATCTGATGCCAGAATCAGCGGTACCTCTTATGGGGCGCTAATTGTTCATGTTGCGCCTGAAGCGGCGATAGGCGGTCCTCTTGCGCTGGTGCAGGATGGTGATGAGATTGAGCTGGATATTGCCGATCGCAGGTTAAATCTGAATGTATCGGAAGCGGAGCTTGCCGAACGTCGCAAAGCCTGGCAGGCGCCAGCCCCATTCTATGACCGGGGGTATGGTCTTTTGTTTCAGGAGCGGGTGCTGCAGGCCAACCAAGGTTGTGATTTTGACTTCCTGCTCCCGCCCCATATGCGTTAGCGGCAGCCTCAAAGAAAATAGTTGTCAAAGATCGGCGGCTCATAAAATAGAAGCTTTTGGGTATTCTAATTAGCAAAAGGAGTTGCTAACATGAATATTCTGGAAGTACTGAGCGATGCGATGAAGCCGTTTCTGGATGGTGAAAAGCCTCCTCTCAACGTCGGAGAAGTCATGAACCTGTGGTTTTATTTAACTGCAACGGAACAAACCATGTGCGGTGAGCAGGTCTCTTATAATATTGTTCAGGATCCTGAACTCAAAGAGAAGCTGCAAGAAGTTATCAACGACGTTCATCGTCCGATATTTAACGAATTGAGGGAGTTTTTGCAAGCGGAAGGCGTTCCGTTAACAGAGCCAGCACCGGACAAACCAATAGGAGATTTTCGCAATATGCCGGAGGGCTCTAGAATGTCCGATGAGGAAATCGCAAGTCTCCTTAGTTTCAATCTTGTACTTGGCATGAATTATGCTTGCCGGGGAATGACGGAAGCTGTACGGCCGGATGTAGCTGCCATGTTTGTTAAGTTTCAGATGAAGAAGTTAACTTTCGCCATCACGTTAAAAGATCTATTGATAAGAAGAGGGTGGCTCAAAGCACCCCCGTATTATCAATCGTGATCACTTGTCAGTTATTCCGGAGTGCGTTAAACATAGGTTCAATTATATGCCCATAAAGCAGTTGATCACAGAGATTCCTCCTCTGGGATGGCTGCTTTTCTATTTCCGTTCATAGGCGGACAAAGAACCCCTTGATAAGCTCCGCAACGTGCCAGCTTTGTTCCTCCAGCACAAAATGTCCACCACACAGCATATAAGTTTGGATGTGGATTAAATCCTTGCTAAAGGCATAGGCCCCTTCCAATGTAAAAATAAAATCGTTCTTCCCCCAGACTACCAGTGCAGGAGGCTGATAAGTCCGCAAGTAATGCTGCCAGGCAGGATATTCTTCGACGTTTTTCCTATAATCGTAGCCTAGCTCCAACTGGATTTGGCTATTCCCGGGACGATCCAGGAAAAATTGGTCCATGGAATATCCATCAGGGCTTATGAGGTAAGGTTGGCATGCTCCGAGGACATATTGGCTTTTGGTAAAATCAAATGTTACAAGCTTGGCAAATGCTGCTTCAGTTGTCGGGTTGCGGTCTGCCCATAGCGCTTTAAAGAGATCAAAAGGCTTTCCCAGCCCTTTCTCATCGGCGACGGCATTCTGAATAACGAAGCCAAGAATACGCTGCGGATTGCGCATAGCTAATCTAAATCCGATAGGTCCGCCATAATCATGGACATACAATAAATAATGAGAAATATGGAGTCTAGCGATTAATTGTTCAATCACAATGGACAAATTCTCGAAGGTGTACGGATAGTCTTCCGTTGAAGGCATGCTGCTATTTCCGAAGCCGGGATAGTCAGGAGCGATGATATGAAAGCAGTCAGCCAGAAGAGGGATCAAATCCCTGAACATATGGGAGGAACTGGGGAACCCGTGCAGAAGAATAAGGGTCGGATTGTCACGACTCCCAGCTTCGCGAAAAAATATACAAAGCCCATTAATATTCATTTTTTTATACAGCACCATCATGTTCAACTCCTTTATAGAAGCGCACGTATCCCGCCATAACAAAAATATGTGAGGAGGCTGAGTTTAAGTACTGTCCTATCTTGACGCTCATTCCATGCACTTAGAGATAATGTCCGACTTAAGACCGATAAAAAGTCTTACTGGGGGCTGATTGAACAGACTCTTAGAATTAGGTACAATAAAATCTATGGACCCGCAGTAATCGGATAACAAACCCTAATGAAGTTTTCTTGAACGGGCAAGAATATAAGAAGGCTAAACAAGTTCCGAGCTTTACACACTACGATATATAAGGGGAAGTTCATATGAATGCCCAAACGTTAATTGGATATGGGATCGGTGCTGTTATTATTATCTTGGTCATCTGGCTGAGAACTCGCGGCAAGGAGCGGCCTATTCGCAATAAAGGCTTCGGGATGCTCATCCCGGTTGTTCTGCTGCTTGTCATATTCGGGTTTTCTATCAGTTCACTGTCACACATACCAGACCATCCCTTTCATCTTCCAGCCATATGGGAAATATTATGCGCAGGCGTATTGGGTATCGGATTAGGCAGCATCATGCTTTACCATACTGGCTATGAGAAGCGCGAGGATGGGCTTGTATATGCGCGGCGAAATAAAAATTTTAAATATGTGCTGATCGCGATTGTCGTCCTTCGGGTTGTTTTATCGCAATATTTCAAAAGTCTGGATTATACCGAATTCACCGTGCTCACGATGGTAATGGCATACTTATATATCTGCGTCTGGCGAATTGGCAGTTTCATTAAATACCGCCAGGTTAGTGCGCATTGAGACTAAGATCTACAAGATGGCTTGAATGGCTGTCAAGGCACCCAAATTGGTGTCTTTTTTCTTTCTATGGCATTTGAGATTGAATGGAGGTTAGCTTTTCGCTGATCGTAGTTTCGAGGTTAAAGATTTTCTGGTTTTCCTCATTAATTTGATGTGCCAGAGTGACCATGGAGGCCAGAGAACTTTGAACACCGTTCGAGTCGGCCTTTTTGGCAGCTTGCTTGAAGGCGCTCCATAAGGGAGACAGACTGCTTTGGGTGGTTCGGATCGCGCCTTGTTTGGCTTTGATTTGGGCATTCGTAGGGTCAAGCTCAGTGAGACGGCTGCGGATTTTCTTCGAGGCTTGCGTGACTTTGTCTTTGGCGGCTTGGTGAGCCTTCACCTTGGCAGCAATGTCTGCGCGAGCAAGCTGCACGGGGATTTTCAGTGCGGCGACCTGGATATTCAGCAGGGTGTTCAAGCTTTTGCTTTTCAAGGCTCGGGCAGCTTCAATCTGCTTATTCAGTGAAGTATATCGGGATAATAAGGGCTCGTACCTCTCTCTTGTTTGCTTAATTTCCGCCTCCATCTTGCTGATTTTGGCCGAATCAATCTCTTTGACACTTTTGCTTATCGCGGCAGTTGTATCTTTATTACGATCGTGGAGGGCGTCAATTGTACGCTCCCAATCTTGATCTTGCTTCTGCAGACGGAGGAATTCGCTGTAAAGAGATTGGATGGTCCGGGCTTGGCTTGGAGAGGCGCCGGCGATGGTCTTGTCCAGCGAGGTTTGGATCGCGGCGGTTATTTCCATGGAAGCGGCAGCGGCAGATCCTGCTGGCAGGGTTGAGGCGAGGGCAAATGCGGTGAGCCAAACGGTCATATTTTTCATAAACGTCCTCCTTCGAATTTGAAAATGGTTGGGAATACAACAAAAAAAGCACCGGCAAGAAAGGCTGATAGCCTTATCTCACGGGTGCTTCCACGTAAGTATTCGCTTGAAATAGAATAGCTGTACTATACCAAGTTGCCGCACAAACTGTCAATACGAACACCAAATTTGCTCCAAGTGAACCCCGTGCTTTAAACTAGAGAAGACTGGTAAAATAACCACGACCAAAGGATGGAACAATCATGATGAATCAGCTTTCCATAAATGACTTGAAAAATTTCAAGAATGAAATCACCCGTTTCATGATGACGTACAAATTTGCTCTGGATGCTATGGAGACACGCGTAGAAATCTTAGTGCAGGAATTCGAAATGCTGCATGAATATAACCCTATTGAACATACCAAGTCTCGCCTGAAATCGCCCGAAAGCATCTTTCATAAGCTGAACAGAAAAGGTGGCGATATCTCTTTTACGGGGATTCGAGACAGTATTAAAGACATAGCCGGCATGCGAATCACCTGTTCGTTCATCTCGGATATTTATGTGATCAGCAATATGCTCAAAAACCAAAGCGACCTCAAGATACTAGGGGAAAAAGATTATATTAAGCATCCGAAGCCAAACGGTTATCAAAGCCTTCATTTGCTGATCGAAGTTCCGGTACATATGTCCGATCGTCAAGAAAGTGTCTGTATCGAGGTTCAGATTCGAACGATTGCTATGGACTTCTGGGCCAGCTTGGAGCACAAAATTTATTATAAGTTCAATCAAGGCAATCAAGCGGTGCCGGGAAGGCTGTTGGACGAATTAAAGCAAGCGGCTGCCGCCGCGTATGCCCTTGATTTGCAAATGGAGAGGCTGCATGCAGAGATTGAAGTCATCAAAGAAGAACAATCGGATACCTCTGTCGATGCGCTCAACCGCATTATTATTAATAATCAACAGTTCGCGCTGCCGCAAGCTTTGCTCGAGCTCCTAACCGATGACGATTCCAAATAAAGACACCATCCACAAAGAGTTGGTTTTTGTGGTATACTAGTAGGATCGGACTAGAAGGGTGTTGCGAGCACATGCAGGTATTTGAAGATTGGAACCAGAAAGTAAAGACGACGTTCAATGCGACGAGTAATGAAGTTGTTTTAACCGTAATGGAAGCAGGGGAATACTTAGGACTTACCAAGGATCAAATGAAGCTTTACGTGGACAAAAACAAGTTGACCAAGGTGCCCATCATGAGAAGCGTGCACCGCTATCTGCTGCTGAAAAGCGAGATCGACGAGATTATTGGAAAATCATAAACATGGTCATTCAGATGAAGACGCCTCCGTGGGAGCGCGTCTTTTTTTTTGTTCTTTTTTGGCTGTAGTAGTTATTTTCTCCTAGGACTTCTGGTACAATCTCATTAGCCAGTAAGTGAGCGATGATTCTAAGATGAGGTGTGTCATGAACGGGATATGGTCCAGCCAATTTTACCAAACGTTTCTACATAAATTTGCACAGGATAAGAAGGAGTACAGGAAAGTTTTCTTATTGTTCGCTTATTTATTTTTTGTGGTGTCCGCCTCCACGATCGGCAGAACAGCGGCGGATACGCTCTTTTTAAGCCGATTCGATAATTCCTATTTATCTTTGATGTATTTGCCGCAGGCCCTCGTCATGATTACGGCAGGAATCCTGTTCCAGCGTTACTCCCCGAAGGTCCGGTTGGACAGCCTCATGAAGAGCTTAATACCGCTTATCTCTGTGCTGGTGCTAGTCTCGAGGCTCGGTGTTGGACTCGAGCTGCGCTGGGTATTTCCGGTCATTTATATCGGGTACGACGTGTTTAACTTCCTGATGATCGTATGTTTCTGGCAGTTCGCTACTTCCGTCATGGATCAAAGAAAAGCGAAGCAAATGATCGGTATTGTGGGAAGCGGCGGCATTACAGGCGGAATTCTCAGTGGTTTTGGGTTAAAAGCGCTCGTTCCGCTTGTAGGCACGGCGAACCTGATTTATTTCTATGCAGGATTGCAGCTGCTCGGTTTAGTAGCCGTGTATTTGATATTGCGGATCACCAAAGACACGTTGGACAATAAGCCCGTACAGCCAAGGACAACTGCGTCGAAGATGACGGTTCCACAGAAGGCGGGGCTTTTTGCCAGTGTGCCTCATTTGAAATATGTAGCTATTCTTTCAGCGGCGCTCGTCGTATCGCTTACCTTAATTGATTATCAGTTCAAGGTCATCCTAAGAGGCACTTTGCAAAATGAGGCTTTGGCTGGATTCATGGGGAGCTTTTATGGCTTCTCGGGGCTGATTGCTTTATTCGTGCAATTGTTTATTTCCGGACGCATTTTGACGCGATTCGGCGTGATGACGGCTCTGCTCATTTTTCCAATTGCGTTAATGGCGGGCAGCCTTGGGATTCTGATCGTACCGGTGCTGGCGATGGCTGTTATGGTGAAAGGCAGCGATAAAGTGATTGGGGACACGCTCTATTCGTCGGTCAGCCAGCTTGTGATGTTCCCTGTTCCTCCGGAGTGGCGCGGTAAAGCCAAAGGCTTCCTGGATGGCATTGTCCGAAATGGGGCTAAGGGCTTGGCGGCGATCTGTTTGCTCGTCGTGACGCGATTTCTAGCGCCTGAGCAGCTGAGTTATTTGATTGTAGCACTGCTTGCTGTGGGGATCCTGGCAGGGGTCAAAGTGAAAAAAGCCTATTTAAGCACATTGCTGGCCAACCTCAAAAAAGGAGGAGACGATCGAGAGAAGATCGAGCTCAATCTGATGGATGCCGTAAGCCGGCAAATCTTGATTGATGCTCTTTCCGGCACGGATAAGCAGCAGGCGTTATATGCCTTTGGCCTTTTGCGTGAGATGGATACGTTTGATCTTACCCCCCATGTGAACGGACTGCTGCATCATTCGATTCCCGAAATGGTCATAGAAGCTTTGATTTATGTGGAGCAAAAGGTGCCCGAAGGCTTTGAAGCTGATCTGCAATCCTTAGTGGCGGAAGGCGATAATCAGGTGAAGGCCAAAGCGCTGCTGGCGTTAGCTGCCTATGCCAAAGAGGCGTATGTTGATGAGATTACGAAACATCTGGATGCTCCTTCCGTCGATGTACAAGCGGCAGCTATTGCTGGTTTGGTCAAATATTATAGCATTGAAGGCATGTTTCGAGCCGTTGGCAAGCTCAAGGAAATGATGGAGAGCGGAGAAGAAGAAGAACGGATCGCGATGGCTGCTTTGTTCGGGCAAATTCGTGTGAAAAATTTCTATAAGCCGTTGATTTCTCTTTTGCATGATCACAGTCCGCAGGTTCGAATTCGAGCGCTGGAGTCGGCCGCTATTCTTCATGTTCCCCCACTGCTTGCCCCCATTATTGCTATGCTAAAAGATAGCCAAACCCGCCGCTACGCGATTAGTGCGCTGGCGGCTTACGATGAGGATGATGTGCTGCCTCCATTGATGCCTTATTTGGACCAAAAAGAAGTGGGTCTGCATGTACCGGCTGTATTCGAGCGGTTCGCTACACAATCAGCTTTTGACCGATTATTCGCTTATTATGAAACAGCCTCCTATGACATGAGGGATCGGATTGTGGAATCACTGCTGCGGATGCAGCGAAGAGAGCCATTCGTGGACAGCAAGAAGGCAGAAGCTTATATTGTTCAGGAGCTGCATTTGTATGGACAGTTTGCTGAGCATGGCTCATGCCTGGTTGGGGTGGACGGCTATGCGGATATTGCCGATATTGTTAACGAAATTCGAGCCGCGATCAGTCGGCGCATTTTTCAATTGTTGTCTCTTATCCATGATGAGATGACGATGCAGGCTGTATTCTTGGATTGGTCTGAGGGAGATACAAGGCAGCAGGCGAATGCGGAAGAAGTGATTGATCAAACGCTGCAGGGAAGCCTTCGCACGGAAATGACCAAGCTAATGGCAGCTTCTCGTAAAATGATGCGGAGTTCTGCGGCGAATGCTCAAATCGAGGCACATCTGAGTTGGCTGTCCGCGCAAGGAGATGACTGGCTCACCCAATCGATTCAGCATCTTATTCTACAAAGATTCGAGGCTTCGCAGGATAACGAGCTGGCGGATCTGATGCACCGTGTGAAACTGCTGCGTCACGTTTCGTTGTTCCATGGCATGACCAGCAAGGACTTGTCTGAGATCGCTCAGCGACTGCATAAGATGGACGTGTCCAAGGGAACGATCATCATTCAGGAAGGGGATCCCGGGGATTCCTTGATGTTGATGGGGGATGGACGTGCTAGTGTGCACCGCAACGGTCAGTTGCTCGGAGAACTGAAGCGTGGGGATTGCTTCGGAGAGATGGCCATCTTGACGCAAGGACCGCGGACGGCTTCCATTCGAGCGGAGGAAGATAGCCTTTTGTGGCGATTGGATTCATCTGTTTTCTACGACATGATGTTCGATCAAACGAGCATTGCCGTTGAAATGATGAAGCTGCTCTCCCGCCGGCTTCGCTCCGAATTGGAGCGGGGGCAGGCAGCTGACAAGTCCGAGTCGGCGCCTAAGCTTGCAGAAGCCGCAGTTGGCTCTGAGCTGCTGGCCGCCAAATCGACGGAAGATCTGACGAAGGATGAAGTTCTATTACGGCGCATACTAGTGCTGCAAAAGATTGATTTGTTTGCTCATCTCGCTCCTGATGACTTCTTGTGGCTGGCGCAAATGGTCGATGAAGTCGCTTTTGCCCCTGGTGAAACGATATGCCGAGCCGGTGACTTCGGAGATACCATGTATGGGATCATCGAAGGCAGTATTCGCGTTCATCGCGGCAGTGAGGAATATGCGGTTCTTCAGGAAGGCTCGTTCTTTGGGGAGATGGCGATTATCGACAGCGGGCCCCGCTCGGCAGACTGTACAGCGAAGGAAGCCACCTTGCTGCTTCAATTGCACCGGGATCAGGTCATGACCTTCTGCTTCCAGAACATTGATGTCCTGCGAAGCATGATGCGGGTCATCGCGGATCGGCTAAGAGGAATGATTTAAGGTTTTCCCTTGGGCAAGGCAACGTATAATGGTTGGCTCACGGAGTCAGAAACCTGCGAAAGTGCAGGCTTTATCTAGAAAATCACACGAAAAACGAAAATTCCTGCCATTGTGCAGGAATTTTTAGCTTTTTCATCCTAAAATTCGGGAAAAGCCTCAAAAGCCTGCAGAAACGCAGGAATTTCATCGTTTAAGTGATTTCAAGGATGAAAAAGAGGCATAATCGCAGGTTTTATTAAAAGTACTAAGAATGAAAAAGAGCTTTCCTCAAGTTACGACTTGTAGGAAAGCTCTTTTTTCACATCGCGTAGACACTTTTAATAATAATCTCAGGCAGTTCGGCGCATTGGGCTTGGTATTGTTCAGGAGAGATGCTGCCGCTGTACAGTCGCTCGTTGAGGAGTTCAGTTAGCTCTGCCAATTGAAGGGCAATGACCTTCTGGACATCGACATGATTAGCTTTTGCCATCTCAGCCAGAGATTGTCCCTCATATTGGGCTTTGTAGATGTCCTCCTCAGAGGATACGCCCAGCACTTGCAGTAGATCTTCTTTTATAGGTGTAGTTGTTTGTGTGTTTTCTATTGAACTTGCCTGTACCGCGTCGTTCCAGGTTGTGCCACCCATACTTAGGGTGATGGCCACTGTGCTGACCATGAGCATTTGTTTCGTGTTCATTGTATCCTCTTTTCTACAGGTTAAACGATTTGCCATCCTTCAAAGGGCTCGTGAGTTAGTATATTCGAGTGGATGCCAAGTGGTATGGGGCGATATACCTTAATAACCAATTTGGATGTTTTTGAATCATCTGGTACCAAAGTCTACCATGCCCCCCCTGCGAAGGTGGCACATATAAATTACTCCAAAGGACGAAGTCGCGAATCGTATAGCGAGATACAATAGGTTTGTAAGCAAGCGCAGAACAAGAAGGAGGCAGGATAACCCAATGAATCGCTTGAAACGCAAAGTCATCATCGTTTCATTGAGCCTATCGACTTGCCTTGTGATGGGTACGGCGTATGCCTACTCCGATGCGAGTGCGCCATTGCAGAACTGGTACAAAGCTCGCACCCAACAGGGGATGAGTGAGATCAACATCAAAGCCCTACAAGAATGGGCCGAAGCTGCTCAATCCTTGGAAGCATCGGCGAAAGAGAAGGTCTCCGTGTCCAATGTCCATCTGACTAAGATAGCGGATGACACGAGTCAACAAACAATCGATCGCATAGATAAAGCTAACCAAATCTATGTGAGTCAAATGGAGCTTGTTGCCAATGAACTTGTAAAAAGGGGCGCTGCTGATTTTGACAAGTACGTGAGTACTTCGAAAAGGAACCATGATCGTGAAATTGATCAGTTGGCTCAGGAGACAATTGTAGAGCTGACGTCGAAGCTGGGTAAGTAGTCAGTCATTGTGAGTTATGGGTTCACCTATCGTGAACACAATTAAACCAATAAAACCATATAAGGGAGATTGATTAAAGATGAAAGCATTGAAAAGCAAATTAGCAATTGGTGTTATTGCAACAGGTTTAGTAGCGGGTATGGGTACAGCTTTCGCAGCAACTGACGCTGGCGGACAACTTCAAGGCTGGTACAACACAGCAACAGCTGCAACAAAAGCATTAGTAGCCGGAGATGTTGCAGGTTTCGTAGCGGCAAACAAAGACAAACTTGTTTCTGACTACAAAGCTATCAACAACGGTGCAGTTAACAATGTGAAAACAGCTGGTACAACTGAAACAGGTCGCGTACAAGGCGCTATCAATGGTCAAGTAACGGCTTACTCCACAGCAATTGACGGTAAAAACACAAGCATCAAAAACGGCATGGCAGGCGAGTACGATAAAGTGGTTAGTGATGCTAACTCTTTGAACAATAAAGCGGTTGATTTAGCTGGTCTTGTCGGCGCAGCTGATATTTACAGCGATGTTACAGCTCAAGGAAAGTCTTCCCTGAACAGCTTGAATGCTGCTGTAGCTACAACACAAGCTCAAGCAGCTACGACTTTAACTGCAAAAATCGAAGCAACTAAAGCAGAATTGAACGCTTTGCTTGCTGCTGAAAGAACGGCAGCTTCCCAAGAAATCAAAGATAACATCGCTGCCAAAGTAGCTGAGAAATTAGCTGATCTTCAAGCGCTTGCTGATGCTTTGGAAGCTTCCAACAAGAAAAGCATCTCCGAGAAAGGTGTTGCCCTTGAGACTACTGGCAAAGCAGCTCTTGAAAACATCGTTCTTGACGGATTCAAAAAATAAGAATGAAAACAGGCCCCGGCAACGGGGCCTCCATCTTACTTTATTCTTACTATATGCACTATAAAGAAAAGGAGGAATCACGATGATCACTAGAAATGAAAAACAAGGCAAGGTGAAATCCAAACGGATTGTCGCAGCTGGAATTGTTTCTTTAACGGTTATTCTTACGGCATCAGCCGGGGTTTCCTATGCGGATATTGATATTGCCGGTACAATGGCTTCTTGGTTTAATAAGAAAACGGAGCAAGTGGTCCAGAATCTTGACCAATCCATGAAGTTAGAGACGGATGCGCAGAAGGAAGTGTTGAAGAAAGAGTTGCAGCTTCGACTCGAAGCATCAGCCAGGAATCTGGAAGCCTTCACAGAGGAGCAGAAGCAGGTTCACGTTCAAGCACTTGCACAATATGCACAAAAGCTGCTCGCACAGACGGATATCAGAACGGAGCAAGATCGTCAGCAGATTATAAACAAACTTCAATCCATTACGGATAGTGCCAAGGGTGCGATGGATGCATTGGCAGGCAGCTATGTACCGCCTGTGTTGGTATTCTCGCCGGCTCCGCCTGTCATAGTGCCTCCGGCAGTAGTGCCAACAGCGCCTCCGGCGGTAGTAGTGCCAGCAGTGCCTCCGGCAGTAGTAGTGCCAACAGTGCCTGTCGAGAATCCGGCGCCAGCACCTGTGCCGCCGACTCCGCAGCAGCCTACAGTCACAGATGATGTCTACGGGCAGCACCCGCCAGCTCAACTATAGTGAATGCAACCTATACACAATAATAATCTTACATTTTAAGCTGCTGAGGTGGGAAGTCTATCATGATCGAATTGAATCCGGAAGTAAGTCGCTCCGTTGTTAAGAATAAAAATGGATTTTGGGGTTGGGTGAAATTTATTTTACTCTTAACTCTGGCCTTTATATTGATTAACAACGTAATTGGGCTTACGAGAGTTTCAGGCAACTCCATGTATCCCAGCCTTCAAAACGGCAATGTGCTGCTGATGAATAAGTTTTCCTTATTCTTTTCTACCCCCAAATATGGCGATGTCGTTGTCATTAAGGATGAGCGTCTGGAATTTAGCATTATTAAGCGTGTTATTGCTGTTCAAGGAGATCGGATCCTTATCCGGGACGGTGTTATCTATGTGAACGAAACGCCGCTTCCTGAACTATACACAGCCGGTAAATCAGAAGATATGGCGGTTCAAACAGTTCCAGCCGGTTCCCTATTCGTCATAGGAGACAACAGGACTTTGGGTGAAAGCAAAGACAGCAGGGATCCCTCATTAGGTCCTGTTCATATCAAGGATGTGAAAGGTTACGCGGAATTCTCGTTGCTTCCTATGCATCGTATTCCAGAGCCGCTTGACCTATAAAGACAAAAGATCCGGCGGGCTATCCCGGCGGATCTTTCTTGTAAGCTGTTTATCGCTGCATTTCGAATTGTACGAGCCCTTTGGACAGTGCATATAAAGCTGCTTGCGTTCGATCGGCTAGCTCCAGCTTCGCTAAAACCTGACTGACATGCTTTTTGACAGTGAATTCTGTAATGTAAAGAGCGCTTGCGATTTCTTTGTTGGAGCGTCCTTTGCCCAGGGACATCAGAACCTCTAGCTCTTTGGGGGTTAGTTCGGATAGATCCTGTTCTTCTTTACCTGCTTTATCGTCCATCATGGACCCCATTAAGACGGGATCATAGTATTTGCGGCCCCGAGCAACAACTTCTACCGCATATAATAAATCTTCTGGGAAAGCTTCCTTCAAGCAGATTCCTTCAATTTGCATCGATTGTGCTAATTGAAGTTCACTTCGCGTGACCGATGAGGTTAATATCATATATTTACACGTATGCCCCGCCCGACGAGCCTTTTGAATGAAATCCAAGCCATTCTCATTCCCCAAATTTAAATCTACGAGTACAAGATCTGGCTGCATCTGGTCCAAAAGCCCAAGGGCTTCCCTTGAATTCGCGGCTTCTCCGATAACATCCATGGATTGACCGGATGAAACAACCGTGCAAATTCCTTTGCGAACAAGAGGATGGTCATCAAGAATAATCATAGTAATCAAGCTGCGTCCCTCCAAAAAAGATCTAATCTATGTTATACTGGAAATAATAGTTCCAAATACCTAATACTATGTGCCTATGCTAGTTCTGATTTTCATTGTATAACAAAACAGGCTGAAAAACCATTAAGAATACATTAAGTTTAGGAGCAGTTAAGCATGGCTTTACAGAATAAAACAGGCTTATATTTATTTTTGGGCAGCAGATGGGTTCTGCTGTTAATTGGCATGTTGGTCTATACCCAAGCCAGCGGAGTTTCTCCGGGGCTGCTATTGATTGCGGTGCTTTTTCAAACGATATATAGCCTCGTACATTTGGACAAAATGCGCAGAAAGGTTGCTTTCCTGGCGGTTGCAGCGGATGTGTGCTTTGGTTTTGGCATGCTTTGGCTGACCGGCGGGCTGTCGAGTCCCTTTTTATTCTATAGCTTTACGGGTCTTGGGATGATTAAACGATTTGTGGCTTGGAAGCCTTATTATGTGATTTCACTTGGGTATGTGATTATGCTTCCCACAGTGTTTGCTCTGACGTCAAGCAGCTCTATTTATAGTTATGTGCTGGCTCATTTCACCTATGGTTTTGTCATTTTTGCGTTTTTTTGCGTGGTAGGACTTGTGCACTATACGCTGCAAAACTTGCGCAAACAGTATCGCAAATTTGTGATGATTTACTCCTCGCGGCATATGGGGGTATACCCATTTAAACAAAGAACGATTTACCAAGTGGAAGAATTGCTCAAGAAGGTTCTGGATGACCGCGAAGTCATTCTTTGCTTGGAGAGTGCTGGTCCTTACGAGAAGATTCAAAGCTGGAAGCATACCTATTTTACAAACTATATGAAACAAAATACGCCCTCCAGCCCGAGACTTTTTACGAACCTGCCGTTTCCGACGGGTGAAGTTGTGCCTCTGTATATCCAAACCCTCGTTGATCGTAATGGCAAAGTGTACGGTTGGCTGCTCGTCAAAGCAGAGAAGCAGGAACTGTCCATTTTGCACAAAATGTACATGCAATTTATTCTTGTGAAGCTGGAAGCCTTTCATTTTACCAATGAGGAATTGCAGGATGCGGAAGAAACAGCTGTGGCGATAGAGCGCAATACGATTGCTCAGAACATTCATGATGGCATTACCCAGGAGCTGTTCTTCATCTCGATACAACTGTTTCAATTAAAAAATGCGCTTCCCTCCGAGGCGCGCGAGACCGTACTGCCTTATGTGACCGAGATCGAGAAGAAAGTGAAAGAAAGTCACCGGGATATTCGTCAGTTCATTATCGAGCTTAAGGATGAGAAGCGAAAATTCAATCTTCATCATGCTATTGAGAAGCTCCTTTATCGGGTTACGGAGCATACCGAGGTGAAACCAAAGTTCGAAAACATCGGTTGGGTGGCACATGAACAGTTGGATATTGAAGAGGCGATCTATCATTTGGTCGAAGAAGCAGCGAATAATGTCATTAAGCATGCGCGTGCCAAACACATTCATGTGAAAATTGAAGTGACCAGCGTCCAATGGACAATTATGGTGAAGGATGATGGGATAGGAATGCAAAGCTCATCCATGGCTCAAGAGGGAAGATTCGGACTTGGCGGCATGGAGAAGCGAATCAAAGCTTTGAATGGGGCTTTGTCTTTTCATTCTGAGCTGGCTGTGGGGACAACCGTTACCGCCTACATTCCGCGTGAAAGGAGCATAGCCTATGTATAAAGTAGTGATAGCCGATGACCGTTCAATTGTTAGAGAAGGACTACATATTCTACTTCAAAGCTGTGGAGATTATACGGTCGCCGGAGAGGCAGCGGACGGGAACGAAGCGATCGCACAGTCGCTTGCTTTGGCGCCGGACCTGCTTCTGACGGATTTGAAAATGCCCGGAACATCGATCATTGAAGGAGCTCGGGCGCTAAAGGATACTTATCCGGCCATGAAGATTATTATCTTAACCGCATTTGACGAGAGCGAAGATATTTATCGCGCTATCAAAGCTGGGGTAGATGGTTACTTAATGAAAGATACGAGCCCAGAGGTCATTCTATCCACGATCGATGACGTGATGAAAGGGGCTACTTGTTTTCAGCCCAAAGAGAACAGCTACGATGAGCCTGGCTTAAGGAGGAATGTGCTATGAAATATGTGCAACGCTTCTCTGAGCAGCCTGCCGACCAGCTGATGATGGCTATGATTGGGAGCATGGCTTTTATCTGTGCATTAAGCGGTTGTTTTTATATGTTAATAAGCGGAAATGCGGAATCCAAGCTATATACGATGACCTCGCTAACGGTTTCTCTTTTTTCGTGGGGGATGTACGGCATTCAGAAAAGTATACCTAAGGATAGCCCTTATTCGAAGCTCATCACTCCCGCGCTGATTTTCCTGGTCGTTGTTGTGATAACGTTATACAATCCAATGGCTTTGCAGCAGATGTGGGTGGCATTGATCTTTTTCCCCATTATGCTCAGTTTGCTCGTAGATTATCGCATGTATCTGTATGGCATCGTAATATTTATTATATATTTCTCGATCTTTCATATATTTGGTCCTACGGTGAACAACGAGGGGTTATCTCCAATCATTATGGCGACGACCAAAGCCGTATATGCCCTTGGCACGATGATTCTGGGAGGCATTATTAGTTTAACCTTCCATCAGCATAAAAAGCGCGTGGAAGCTGCCGCTTTCCAGCAGCAGAAGCAGCAGGTCATTAACCTGCTGCAATGTTTTATCCCCGTTGGAGAGCGGAAAACACAAACCTCCCGCAAAGAGATCGGAGAAATGAGCGCTTTGTTGAAAGCGCTTGTGACGCAGTATGGCGGCGGGCTGCGCGTGCAAGAATGGGAGATCGACTTGTTGTCGCTTCTGCATTTTGTAAGTCGGGTCAAGCTGCCGGACTATATGTTCGAAAAGGAAGGGAAGCTGTCGGAATTCGAGTTCGAGGTGGTGCAGGAGCATTGCTATATGGCGAAGGAATTATGCGAGGGCATCCCTGATTTTCTAGAGGTGGAGAAAGCTTTCCTCTATCATCATGAAAAGGTAGACGGTACCGGTTATCCGTATCAGTTATCGGGCAATCAGATTCCGCTCCTCTCGCAAATGCTTGGTCTCGTTGAAGTTTTCCTGGCCTTAACGACACCGCGGTCATACCGAGAAGAGATGTCGCAGCACGAAGCGTATGTGGAGATTCAAAAGCTTGTCGGCAAGTCTTTTCGCGGAGATATTGTAGATGCATTTGGCAAAGTGATTGGTTAGCAAGCGGAAAATATCCAGTATTACCCTGCGGGGTACACTCCTTCTCTTCACATAATCAGCCTCTAAAATGTGGCATATTAGTAACAGTCTAGTTGGCTGTACCAAACCACAGAAGGCAAGGAGTGAATTTACACCCGTGTACTACATCCGTATCCTTACCGCCATGCTTGTTATGCTGCTCGGGCAGGCCAGCCTGGCATCTGCCGATGGCTCGTATCATTTTGGCTTTAAAAAAAGCATAAACGGACAACGCCCGTCCATTGATGAGGAAGGCTTCAAAGGCTTGCTGAAGCGGCATGAAGCGATCTTTACAGGCGACCTTTCGGTCAAAGAACTATACTTAACCTTCGATAATGGCTATGAGCAAGGGTATACCGGCAAGATTTTGGACGTTCTGAAGGAGAAGCAGGTGCCTGCCATTTTCTTCGTCACAGGTCACTACATCAAAACCGAGCCAGAGCTGTTGAAGCGTATGGCGCAGGAAGGCCACTTGATCGGCAACCATTCTTGGAGTCATCCCGACATGAGTCAAATATCGGCAGACCGCATCAAGAAAGAGCTGGATCAAGTGAAAGAGGGCGTCAGCGCTGTCACAGGCCAAACGGAGATGCGCTACCTGCGCACGCCGCGGGGCGTATTCAACGGCCAGTCCTTGACCGTCAGCCAGCAGCTTGGCTACACGAACGTCTTCTGGTCCGTTGCGTATCGCGATTGGGAGCCTAAGCATCAGAAGGGCTGGGAATACGCGTACAAAAATGTGATGGCGCAGCTGCACCCCGGCGCGGTGATACTGCTGCATTCGGTATCCAAAGACAACACCGAAGCACTCGCCAGAATCATTGACGACGCCAGGAGTCAAGGTTATCAGTTCAAAAGTCTCGATGAGATGAAAACACACACGCCATAGAGTGAATAGGAATGCGGCCACTCTATAGCAAGAGACAATTGGGGCTAGAAAGTAGAAAAAGCTCATCCCATAATGGGGTGAGCTTTTGTGGTTATATGGAGATGAGAAGGAAATAGGGTACGCTATTTACGCGGAAAAGGTGGAATTTTGGCTGAAAAGGAACTGAGATACGCTATTTGCTCGGAAACATTCATTTAATCGGTGAAATTGAACAAATAGCGTACTGTAGTTCCGCTTGCGCCGCAAACTGGCCTAATCCAGATAGGATAACGTACTGTAGTTCCGTTTGATGATCCTCTGGGGGACTTGGCAGCTCCGAAGTATTAAGCCTTTGTCTTGAGATAGTTTTCAACGGTTGATTTCGTTTTTTGCTCATCCAGCCATGTCGACGCCAACGTCGATAACTTTTCATCGGTTAGTGTTTGTTTAATATCCTTCGTTTTTTCCTCCAATGTTGGCGTAGAGGCAGCTTTATGATCGGTTACTTTGATGATGTCATAGCCTGTGCTGGTCTTCACAGCTTCACTAGTCGCACCTGTGCCCAAAGCGAATACCGCAGTCTCGAAGGTAGGGTCCATACTGCCTTTGTCAATATATCCAAGCGCACCGCCCTTATCCTTCGTTGCTGTATCTAGAGATTTCTCCTTGGCAATGGCAGTAAAGTCGCCTCCGTTTTTCAAATCCGCTAAGATCGCATCAGCTTCCTCCTTGGTTGCTACAGAAATATGTGAAGCTTGTACCTGTTCAGGATTTTTCAGAGACTCCAGATTGTCGTCATAGTATTTTTTAATTTCATCATCCGTAATTGTGACTTGAGGGGCTAAAATCTTCTTCAACAGCACTTGGCTTTTCATATTTTTCTTTAAATCGTCCAGCGTCATGCCATAGGAAGTAAGTGCTTGTTGAAATTCGGTGTCAGAGCCGTAAGAACCTTGAATCTTGGAGGTTTCTGCTTGAATATCGTCATCGGTTACTTGGACACCGGATTTCTGGCTTTCTTGGTTGATTAGCTCCTCGGATATTAACGTATCCAGCGTTTGTTCGCCGCCGCTGCCTACCATTGCGTCATAAAGCTGTGTTTTCGTGATGGCAACTCCGTTCACTTTGGCTACGGCAGCTTCATCTGTTTTCTTCAGAGGTGGATATACGAGTACATAGGCAATCATAATGAGGACAAGCAGGGTAGAAACCCACTTCCATTTGGGACTGATTTGTATATGGTTATTCATTGAATGATCTCCCTTCGAAACATTTGATTTCGTTGTGCTAAGGTCATTATGCCTACTTAAACTGAAAGGGGCTTGAGTGAATGCTGAAAGGTTCATGAAAATGGTGGATAAAAATGCCAGGTAGATGAAGGATCAGCCAGAAAGAGAGATGTGTTGAAAGAAAACAAAGTATTAGACTGAAAAATAAAGATGTAGACCGAGACTGAGAAAATAAAGTCTTGACTAAGTGGCCAGGAATGATGATTACTAACTAGAGCTGTATTAATTCATGATGTGATAATAAAGTCCTAGACTGCCCCTACCTTTTTCTAAATAACAGTCATAACAAGTAAATAAAATGTGAGAATAATTGAGACATAAACCCCGCTGTTATCCTAAAAAAAGTAATTATATTCATCTAATGTAATATTAAACTACACAATTCTCCAAAGAAACTGATAAAGGATACTTTTGTGCTATGGTAAATCAAGTCTAATAAAGTTAATATATGGGAATATAAAGACGGCCGCTTTTAATACAATTAAAGGGAGTAGAATTATGGTATATCAAAAATACATGCGTCTTACTACTTTATTGCTTGCGCTTTTTACTGTTTTATCTATTTCGTATACTGTAAATGCTTATAATCTTCAGGGTCACAAGTTTACAAGTCACACTTTCCATTACTATGATGCTACTTTGAGCGATTTTTATGATGAGTCTTCAGATGTAGCGATGAATAATTGGTGGAATTCTCCTACCCAAATTGGATTTACACCTACTTCAGACGTGAACTTAGCTGAAATAAATATAACTGGTGCATACTATGGTGATAACGGAAATACTGCGTCTACTCTAGTCTGATCTCAAAATGGAATAGCTAGTAAAGCAGAAATAAAAGCAAATTATACTCTTATGGACAAGGTTGATGATTTAAAGAAATCTGCTACTTTTACACATGAACTTGGGCATGTTTTCGGAATTAATCACGTATCATCATCAGCCCAAATCATGTAGTCATCATTGATAGGAAGAACAGTATACACACCACAAAACGATGATATTGCTGGCGTGAATTTTTTATACCCTTAGGAGAGGCAAGGTACCTTTATGAATAATGTTTTCAACAACAAATACACTTACATAATATGTATATTACTCGCAATTATTGTCGCTTTTAGTGTAGTTTTTTTTGAAAAGAAAAATAAGTCAGAATCCATCGTTAGGATAGATGGTGAATTTGCAAATGAATATCCAACAGTAGAAGCGCTTAAACAAGACTCCGAATTAATCTTAGAAGTTACAGCTAATAGTGTTAATACTTTGAAATATGAAGGTCTTGTGTTTTCTATAGCAGACTCTAATGTTAAAAAGGTATATAAGGGCTCAGTTCCAGGTAATACAGTGAAAATTTTAGAAACCGGTGGTACTTTTGAAGGTAAAGAGTACATCTTTGAAGATAGTCCAGTTTTTAAGGTCAATGAATCAGCAATTGTCTTCCTAAAGAAATATAGTGGTCCGGTTGCAAGTGATGCATACTACGTAACGGGTTCTATCCAAGGAAAGTTTAGAATGGCTGGTGGTAAACTAAAACCTCCACATTTTGCTCCTGGGGAATTAGCTAGTGTAAGAGATTTGAATAATCTGAAACTTAACTAATCATCATAAAACAGCGGCAGTCTAGGACTTTATTTTATCAGTCCATGGCTGCCGCTGTTTCTTTTATTGGGGTCAGTCTAAAATTTATTTTACTAAATCTGACGAGACTGTAATTCGAAAAGACGCATGGGATCAACTCATTCAGTCTAATACATTAATTTCTTCTGACAAGATGGTCTGCGCGAATTTATATTGTATACAAATTAATTGTTGACAATATTAAATGAAATTGATATGATTCATTCATAAAGTTTGCTTCAAATTAAATTTATAACAACTTAAATTGACGCCAACAAATTTCGGATAGGCAAGACAAAGGAGGAATTCCTATGCATCACAAAGCGATTATTATCGGTACTGGTCCTGCAGGATTAACCGCAGCCATTTATTTGGCGAGAGCTAACGTGGCCCCACTCGTCATCGAAGGCATACAACCCGGAGGTCAGTTGACAACAACGATCGAGGTCGATAACTTCCCAGGCTTCCCAGACGGAATTACCGGACCGGAGCTTATGGACAATATGCGGAAACAAGCGCTGCGCTTCGGAGCCATGATACAGTCCGGCCGTGTTGCTGAAGTGGATACTTCCAAGCGCCCTTTCACTTTGTTTTTAGAAGATGGAGGGAAGCTCACAGCAGATGCGCTCATCATCTCAACAGGAGCCTCGGCCAAAAAGCTGGGCATCCCAGGCGAATCCGAGAATATCGGCAAAGGGGTAAGCACTTGTGCGACATGCGACGGATTCTTCTTCCGCAATAAGAAAATCATCGTCATTGGCGGCGGGGATACCGCGATGGAAGAGGCGCAGTTCTTGACTCGATTCGCTTCATAAGTGCGCGTGGTTCATCGCCGAGACGATTTGAAGGCATCGAAAATCATGCAGGATCATGCCCGCGGCAATCAAAAAGTCGCTTGGAGCCTCAACCGCACCCCCCTTGAAGTGGTGGCGGGCCCGATGGGTGTGAGCGGACTGAAAGTGCTCAATAATGTGACTGGCGAAGAGGAACTGCTTGAAGCAGACGGTATCTTCTTAGCGATCGGACATACCCCGAACACAGCATTCCTTGGCGGACAGCTGCCAACGGATGAACTGGGCTACTTACAGGTCATTTCGGGAACGTCGCAAACCGGTGTGCCAGGCATCTTTGCCTGTGGCGATGTGCAGGATGGCATTTACCGCCAAGCCATTACCTCGGCAGGAAGCGGGTGTATGGCTGCACTGGACGCAGAACGTTACATCTCTGAGCAGCACGCGTAACGAATAAGTTAAACCAATACTAGGAGGAATCAGCCATGTCAGTTAACCATATTTCCGATGCTACATTCCAAAGCGAAACAGCGGCAGGCACCGTACTCGTCGATTTCTGGGCACCTTGGTGCGGCCCTTGTAAAATAATCGCTCCCATCCTCGATGAGCTTTCCGCCGAGATTGGCGATGCTGCTAAAATCGTAAAAATCAATGTGGACGACAACCCCGAGTCCGCTGCCAAATATAACGTCATGAGTATTCCGACCTTGCTTGTTTTCAAGAATGGGCAAGTCGTTGATCAGCTTGTTGGTGTTCAGTCCAAAGAGAAACTGAAAGCAGTGATCTCGCAAGCTTAAGACAATAGCTGTGGATAAAGTCGCATTTCAATATAAATTCAGGAGGAATATATATGACACAAATTCAAGAACGCACAGGAGTAGCAACCGTTGGAGGAAACCCGGTAACCTTGCTTGGACCGGAAATCAAAGTTGGCGATCAGGCACCGGATTTTACATTAAATAAAGATCTGATGACCGAGGTAAGCTTGGCGGATTATGCTGGCAAAGTGAAGCTGATTTCCGTCGTTCCTTCTGTAGACACGGGAACTTGTGATGCGCAGACGCGCCGCTTCAACGTGGAGGCCGACAAGCTTGGCGAGGATGTCGTTATTCTAACGGTTTCCGTAGATCTCCCTTTCGCGCAAAGCCGTTTCTGCGGAGCCGCGGGCATCGATAAAGTCATTACACTATCCGACTACAAACACCGCGCCTTCGGTCAAGCATACGGATTGCTAATCAAAGAAATTCAACTCGACCAACGTGCGATTTTCATCTTGGACACGAACAACACCGTTCGCTACGTCGAGTATTTGACAGAGATGAAAGAACATCCGAATTATGATGCGGCTTTGAGTGCTTTGAGGGAGCTTGTGTAAGAGTGATGTAAGAAGACTTGAAAAGACCCGAGAGGGCCTGTAAAAAGGTTGGGAAAAGAACAGTAAAAAGCATCGAAGAAGACTTGGAAGGCTTGAAGTCTGAAGAAGATTCGAAAACAAGATGGAGCAAATAAGAGCTTTTAGTGGTTCGTTGAGCAGGGGGAGAAGTTATTAACCTCTAGAATACGAGTCTCTGAGGCTCTTATTTGTTCTAATTTGTGTACGTTCATAGACGGATGAGGCAGTTGGTTGGAGGGTGGATCGAACCGATTGCAGGTGGTTATGGCAGATTGGTCGAGTCGAGGATCTTAGATGACGGAGAGGTCAGGCCAAAGGTAGTAAGATGGCCAGCTTGGACGGATGGAGGATCTAAGGAAGTAGACGAAAGATTGCTGATCTGACAACATGGAGCGCGACAGATTCACAGTGTACACTGGATAGCACCTTGGGACACCTGGAGCACCTAGCACGCAGCACGCAGCACCCAATAGCCAGCACATAATACCCAACCCTAGCATCTAGCACTCAACAGCCAATACGCAGAATCCAGCATCTAGTACCCAATCTCCAGCACCCAACGCAATAGACCAAACAACACCCGACACCCAGCATTCAGCGCCCAATACCCAACCCAGTACCTAGCACTCAACAACCAGTCAGCACGCAGTATCCTGCACCTAGCACTCAACAGCCAGTACGTAGTATCCAGCATCTAGCACCCAACAGCCAGTACGTAGTATCCAGCATCTAGCACCCAACAGCCAGTACGTAGTATCCAGCATCTAGCACCCATAAGCCAGTACGCAGAATCCAGCGTCTAGCACCCGACAGCTAGCACGCAGAATCCAGCATCTAGCACCCAACATCGAGCACGCAGAATCCAGCATCTAGCATGTAACAACCAGCACGCAGTATCCAATCCCCAGCATCCCACACCTAACACGCAGCACCTAGCACCTAACAGCACCCACACCCAAGCATCTAAGCAAATTAGAGTTTTGCACTAAAAGTGAGGTTTAGAGTGGGGAAGGGAGGAGCTTTTTGTTGGCAGTACCAAGAATTTACTATAATATGTAAAGTAGTCTTTGAAGCTTCAATCTGGCGTGGAAACAAGCAAAGATGCCCAATAACATGTATAGGCGTATGCTCCACCATACAGACAATGTCCGTGGGTCACGGATTTTTGAAATACCTGCAATAGTGCAGGCTTTTTTGATCAGATTAGGTGAAAATAGCGAAAAGCCTGCGATTATCAGGCTGTTGAGAAAATACTTGAACTTTACCAATTCACCGCGTTACTATGAATATAGAGCTATAAAGCCTATTTCATCGAAAGCGCGGTGTTTTTATGCTTTTTACGAATACCCCAAATC
>NZ_JABMKZ010000027.1 GCF_013204855.1 Paenibacillus alba
TTACTTAAGTGTATCTGAGCTAAGGGGATAGTGGCTAGAGAAGGTTGGATTAAAAAGCAGCTAGCATCTGAATTGCTGAGGCTGGAATAAAAATAGTCAATATGAACGGTAGTATCTGCTGGTGGTTTGATGCGGAGGTTGGTTATATGAATCTAATGTTGGAGAAGCGAGATTACTTAAGTGTATCTGAGCTAAGGGGATAGTGGCTAGAGAAGGTTGGATTAAAAAGCAGCTAGCATCTGAATTGCTGAGGCTGGAATAAAAATAGTCAATATGAACGGTAGTATCTGCTGATGGTTTGATGCGTGTGTTGGTTATATGAAGCTAATGTCGGCGTAGCGAGATTACTTAAGGGTATCTGAGCTAAGGGGATAGTGGCTAGAGGAGGTTGAGTTAAAAGTTAGCTAGCACCTGAATTGCCGAGGCTAGAATAAAAATAGTCAATATGAACGGTAGTATCTACTGGTGGTTTGATGCGGAGGTTGGTTATATGAAGCTGGTGTCGGGGTAGCGAGATTACTTAAGGTTATCTGAGCTAAGGGGATAGTGGCCACTTGAGGATTGAATTTTCGCCCACTTATTTATCGTTGTCTGAACTAAGCCTGTTCATTCGTTAATGGGCAAAAATTAAGTTGTTGATATATGGAAGTTTATGTGATATTTTTAATATGCGAAGAACGCAGATTTCGGATCTAATTCCGAAGTTTGCGTTCTTTTTTTGTTTATTTTTATAACAAGAGAGGGAACGGGTGGATTTTGGGAAGGAGGTGAGGCTTTGAATCGCAGGAGAAGCCTGCTTATTAGTTTGGTTGCTGCGGTGATGGCTGGTTTGCTTGTGTATGGTGTGTATGTCATGCAAGTAAAGCAGATCGAGCTTCAGCAGACGGTACGGGTTGTTGTGGCAAAGGATTTTATTCGTGCAGGAGTGCTTATCCGTGAGGAGATGGTAGATTTTAAGCTTGTGCAGAAGGGAAGCTACACGGGGAATATGCTGACGAAGCTGGAGGAGGTTGTTGGACAGGAATCGTTGATTCCGCTAGGAAGGGAGGAGCCTGTTTTGCGGTGGAAGGTGAATCAGTATCATTTGCTTCCCAGTGAGCGGCAGGCTACTTTTCAAATTCCGAAGGAGTATTTGCTGTCCGTTTCCAATGGAATTCGTGCCGGGGACCGGGTGCGTATTTATTTGTCCAGTGCGGATGGAAGTTCGCGAAGACTTTTTGAGGAACAGGAAATTACGGTTGCTTCTGTGAAATCTTCAGCCAATGTCGAGGTAGATAATCCGAAGAATTCTAATCTATTGTCTAAAGTGGAGGGCGATAAAGAAAAGATGTATGCTTCCCGATTGGAAGCGAACGGGGCGATAGATCAGATAAACTTGAATTTGACTGAACAGGAGTGGCTTCAGATTGATCAGCTATGCAGCGCGAAGAAAGCGAAGCTGGTAATTGCTTTTAGTTCCACTTCCATTTTGGCAGGAAATTGAAAGGAGGCGTTAGGCTTGAATATTGGACTGGTGTCGACAGATCAACGATTAATTGATGAAATTATTAATGTGGTTTATAGAAAACCACTGAACTGGGTAATTGCCTCGGCAGCCGTTGAATTTACCTGCAAATTAAAGGAACAACCCTTATCTCATGTGATTATTTCAGATCGGGTATTGGACTATGGCGACTTGGAAGAATTTATGGAAGAGCTGCTTAGGCAAAATGCGGGGGTAAACATTATTGTTTTGCTGTCCAACTATCATGATGCCTCGATCAACGAAAAGTATGTGAAAATGTGCAAACTGATGAAGCTGGATTTCATTCAACCAGGCAGGAGCACAGCGGTGATTGCAGATGATATACGGTCATGGGTGGACGGTTCGGGAGGAGATCAGGAGAGTTGTCAACCTTCGGGAAAGGTACTGACATTCATAGGCTCTACACCTAATATCGGAACCACTTTGGCATCTTTTGGAGTAGCGTACTCGTTGGCTTTGGAAACATCAAAGAAAGTGGGATACATCTGTCTAAATTTAAAAAGCTCAAAACTGCATCGCTATTTAGGCAGAGAAGAACATGGGTTTACGCTAGATGGGCTGAGAGCGGAGTTGAAAGCACAAAGCCTTACAGCGGATCGGCTAATTCAGGTATGTGATAAACCTAAGGGAGCTCAAGGGCTGTATGTTTTATACGGGAATATGCTTCGTGAGCAAGCTGAGTTCTTTGCGCCCGCAGAGATTGTCCATTTGCTTCGTGTAGCTCGAAGTGCCTTTGACGTTTGTGTTATTGAGGTCAGCGCGTATTGGGATAATGCGGCAACGGTTTGCGGGTTGTTGGAAGCTGATAGCAAGATTGTTGTCACAACGACGGATATCGCACATTTTCAAGAGGATTTCTCGAAATGGATTCGGCAGGTTGGTTCTGTTTTTGGACTTCAGTCGGATAGCTTTGAGCTCTTAGCCGTACAAACCGACCACCACGCAAAGCATAGTGAATTCACAATAAAAGATATCCGCAGGGAAACACAGCTGCATCTTATTGGGCAAGTTTCCAGACATACGGATGCGCTGTCCCGCTGCAATCAAGGCAAGCTGCTGGAGATGTTTGCACATGGCCATCCTATGCACGAAGAAGTTAAGGCTGTTGCATGCAAGTTCATTGATTACTATAAGCTGCCTAAGAAAGTGACTGTAAGACCAGTAACGTGGCTGCAAAAAATGGTGACAGGTCGACGAGCAGCAACTTAATTCGAACAGTAGGAGAGGTGAAAGGAGTGAGTGAGGAAAGGTTTTCGATTATTACTTACATGCATGAATGCAAAACGGAAAGTGCCGCAACGAGGTCGCATACTCCTAATGAGGTTTTCTATGTTGAGGCAAGGGGAGATGAAGATAGTTCAGCGCATCATACGCACGAGGATGCAGTTTTTAACCAAACGGTTGAAGATATACGTAGTGAGCTCGTCACCTTGAGGGGCAGGACAGAAGCGGAAAAACAGATTTATAACGAGACTTTGAGTCGAGCTATTCTTGGTTACGAGGATGATCGAGGGAAGCTGCTTGCGATTATTCATGATCTGGTTTCCAAAAGAAGGCTTTCGGGCATTCCCCCTCGGACAACTGGCTATACGACCTTGCCGGAAGCTATTTTCGCAGAGATTATTGGTCTTAACGTACTTGAACTTGTGTTGAAACAGAAGGAGGGACTTGAAGAGATACAGGTTGTGGGAAGACAAATTTTTGAAGTGCGTGGTGGAATGGCGAAGCCATCTGCCTACATACTGCCTTCCATACGTGAGCTGGAGCGTATTCAACAGAATTTGGTGTTATTTAATAATGATACGATGAACCCCAGAAAGCGGTGGGCTGAGGTCGTTTTACGTGATGGGTCGCGGGTTACGATGACCGGTTTTGGGTTCACGGCGGAGCCTACATTAACGATTCGCTTCTACACGGTGAAAAGATTTAGTTTGGCTTCACTGGCTGCCGCAGAATTGGAAACGATGGACAAGAAGATGGAGAAATTGTTGCTAAGTTTGATTCGATCTTATTTTAACATGGTCGTGATAGGGCCAACGAACTCTGGCAAGACGAATTTGATAAAGGCGATCATCGCAGAAATGGATGACAATGAGAGGATTATTACGATTGAGTCACGGTTTGAGCTGAATTTGAAACGCGATTTTCCGAACAAAAATATCGTCGAATACGAAATTGACGAGGAGGATCCAAGACATTCGGGTCAGCAAGCATTTAAGCTGGCTTTAAGGCAATCGCCAAAGCGGATATGTCATGCCGAAATTCGCGATGAGGACGCCAATTTGTATGTGAGAGCTTGTACACGCGGCCATGAGGGAAGTATTACTTCCGTTCATGTGAGCCAACTTGAAGACGTTCCGGATGCAATTACAGATATGTGCATGCTGGATGGCAGGGGAATGAATCCGCTTAGGCTAACAAAACGAATTACAGAATATGTGACGCAAATCGGGTTGGAAATGGCAGTCGTCCAGGGAAAGCGAAAAATTGTGCGAATCGTCGAATATCGGTACGAAAATATGGAGGTGTGTGTCACCAATCTAGCAGCTTATGACAAGTCGACAGATGGTTGGACATTTCCCGGGAAATTGTCGGTTCATGCATCGCGAAAAATTGTTAAGGCTGACCAAGAGGGGCATGCTTTGTTGATGAAGCTCGGTTTTATTGAGAAAGAAGGCGGCTAATGAGATGATTTTCGCTAAATATGTCTGTTTGGCCTTGCTGTTTGTGTTGGTATTTATTTGTATTCAATCGCTTTTACACGTATTGGCCCGACAGCGTAAAGCTAGATTTAGACTGCAATATGTCAAAACTTCTGCGTACGGCGCTAGATTCAGCGAATATTTGGGGAAGAGGAATGTGTTAGTTAAGCATGTAAAGGAAATGATGGAATCCGTCGAATCGAGAATGAGTATGAAAGGGATGCTTACGATCACACTGATTTTATGGTTAATCGGATTATTGGCAGGGAGTTTAATTTTTCAATCACTCAAAGGGGTTGTTATTCTGACTTCGATTAGTATTTCATTGCCTTATATGCTGCTTCGGCTGAAGTTGGTCAGTATGAGACTGCGAACCAGATTGGAATTTCTTCCTGCTGTTGAAGTGTTTTATCAGTACTATATGGTGGATCCGCACAAAAATATGAAAATATCGTTGAAGTATTGTTTAGAGGAGAACCGCATTTTGTACCCGATCAAGCCTGTATTCGAGCAATTATATCGTAATTTAATGACACAGCGGGATACAGATGAGAGCTTGCGTATCTTCTCACTCACTTTAGGCCATACATGGGCCGATTATTTTGTCGGTATTATGCGAGTTGCCTTAACGGAAGGCATCTTTGTTGGCGATAGCTTAAAGGAGCTTGTTGTTGATATGCGAAAAGCTCAACGGTCTGATCAGATGGAACGAAACCGGCTTTTGGAAATTCGGATTGCAAACTTTACGCCGATTTTGTTTCTTGTTTTATTTTTATTTATTAATTTTAAAATTAATCCGGATAATGCGTACTTGTACTATATGGTTGATCCTGACGGACGAAATATGATTTTGGACGCACTTTTGCTTATTTTCATTTCGTTTCTAATGGGGATCTATTTATCCATGCGAAGAATGTGAGGAGCTGCTCTTGTGATTTTTAATAGTAATCAAATGACAGTCATTCAGATTGTTTCCAATGTTTTGCTATTCCTGTTCTTCATGACCGTTATTTATCATGCCTTGAAATTGCTGCCTGTTCGGACAAAGCGATGGAGATCACTGCGGATTAAGAAAGTGCTTAAAGAGACTGACCTTCCCTCCTGGCTGATCTCTTTTATGGGCCTGCAAACGAAAATCGTAGAGGAAAAACGGCAGCTGCTTATCGGATGCGGCATTTGGATGAATGCTGCTTTGTATGAAGGGGTAAGAAGAATGCTGCTGGGGGTATCGTTGATTGTTGGGGCTGTCGGATATTTGTCTTTGCAGTATCCTGTTTTTACGTTTCATCTGCAGCCGATGTACATTCTGGTGGGGGCTGTATGTGTAGGTGTTTTTTTGTTTTTCGATACCAGAGTGCTGGCTCAGTTGAAAGAAAAACGGGCACATCGGATTGTTCGTGAGATTTATATAATCAGTCATCACTTGCTCTATTACAATGATTCTCAGCTTAATTTGCATGCCAAGCTTACTTTGTGTGCACCGCAAACAAGGTCGATACGAACACATTTTCAGCTGCTGCTCAATGAGTGGTATCAAGGCTCGGAAGCGGCGATTAAGCAGTTTAGAGCCAGACTTGGAACAGATGAAGCTCATAGCTTCGCGGAGACGTTGAACGCTTTAAGACTGAACGAGCATGAAAGCTATTACGAACTATTGAAGCAAAGAATCCAAGATTACAAAGAGAAAATGGAATTGGTTAGAGACAGTAGAAAAGAGACGGTGTCTTATGTTCTGTTTGTGTTGGCAGGACTTCCGATTTTGAACACGTTTCGGGTGTTTATGTATCCTTGGATTGCCGAAGGCCAGCGGCTATTTAATACGATTAATTAAGGAGGCAAGGGATGAGAAATATTTTGATTACTGTGATGATGCTAATTGTGGTGGCTTTTCTGTTTACAACGATTATTAATGATGGTTCGACAGGAATGAGACGGAACATATCCACGCATGGTACACAGGCTAACTCAGATATTACAGCGTTAAGGCCTTAATGATGGGGGATTGGCTGTGAGATCGATCCTCGTTACGGCTATGCTGATTATGGTGGTGATTATAATCTATAAAGATGTGGTAGGGGGCAGCACAGGTACAAGGCAGCAGGTTCATAATAGTGGAGCGAGGATCAATGGGAGCATTGAGCAGATTAATCCATGAAGCAGATCTTGGTTTTTATTTTACTTGCGACTTTATTATGTTGGTTCATGTTCGCTCCGGTATACAAACATATTATTATTGTCAGACAGGCTGTTTTACAGAAAGAGGTCGATTATTTGCTGGAAATTGGCGCGAACGGCAGGCACGGTTATATTAATAGCGCGATGATTCAGGATTCCAGGGATCGTATGGAGGAAAGAGGTTTTATTCCTGAAGATCTCATATACATTGTCGAAACGACTACAGGCACTGGCGGTACGGATGCAAGCGCACCTGTTTGGAGAGGAGCAGGCTTGCGGCTGCATATGACGTATCCTTATCACCGGCTTTTTGTCATTGATCAGCTTGTTGGTATAACGGTTCCTGCCGCTTCTAATCGTATGGGGGCGTCGGGCATGAAAATGAGTGAATACGTGCCTTGAAGGTTGAGGGGATGTTTTGTATAAACTGCTTTTAGTCGTTTTGATGAGTGTGGTCTATCTATCGTTGTTTGCGCTGCAAACGGATGAGGAATTGGCGATGCACACTCTGTTTCAGGGCAAGCATGCTCTGAATCGCGCTGTTCATGCCGCAGCGCAGCAAAGTGATCAGGGGAAGCTGGCCGGTGGTATTCATGCGATTGATGTGTCGCAGGCGAGAGCGGTGGCTATGCAGTATTTGCAGGCTAATTTAAGGTTGGATACGGCTAATTCTCCAATGCCAAACACCTTTTTGCGCAGTGCTGTAGTGGTGGAATTATTTAAAGTTGTTAATGACAATGAAGAATTCCCTTATACCTATGCTGATCATGCACGCGGTTACTCTGTTACGCTTGATCGCCCAGGAGTAATTATGTTTATCAGATTGGAGTTTCCTCGAACGTATTCTGTTTTGCAGCCGATTACGTGGACGATTAAGTCTTCTGCAGAGATGGTCTTTTGACTGTATAATAGAATGATAAGTTATCCATTTAAGGCTGTGTAGGGAGAGGTACGAATGACGATTTTCAAGCAACGGCAGATGTGGCTTCAGCAGGAAATGATCCAGCGGGGATGGTCCGGCTTTTTGGTTACTCACCATGTTGATATTTATTATTACTGCGGCTCGATGCAGACAGGGTATTTGTTTATTCCAGCGGAGGGCGAGGTGCTCTACCTCGTGCGGCGCAGTTTGGTCCGCGCGAAGGAGGAAGCGTCAGCGGACGTGGAAGCGCTGGGGTCTTGGAAGACGCTGGGCGAGCGTCTTCGCGCGCGCTGCGCGGATGGATCCGCAGCGGGTGCGGCGCTGCGGATTGCCACCGAGCTGGACGTGTTGCCCGTCCAGCTGTACTTGCGGCTCCAGACCGCGCTGCCCGGCGCGGTCTGGGAGGACGGCTCGCTGCTCGTGCGCGAGCAGCGAATGATCAAATCGCCGGACGAAGTCGCGGCGATTCGAGAGGCCGCCCGCGTCGTCGACGCGGCGCTGGAAACGGTCATCCCTCACATTCGTGAGGGGATGGCGGAGTTCGAGCTGATGGCGCTCATCGAGCATCAGCTCCGGCTGCGCGGGCACCAAGGGCTGATGCGCATGCGCGCTTACAATTCCGAGTTAATCACCGGAATGGTCGCGGCAGGCGCGGCGGCAGCGGTGCCCACCTATTTTGACGGGCCGGCCGGAGGCACGGGGCTTCACCCGTCCAGCCCGCAAAGCTCGGGCCGCGCGCCGATTCGGCGCGGCGAACCGATCCTCGTCGATCTTGGCTGTATGATCGACGGCTATCTGATCGATCAGACGCGTACGCTCGTGATCGGCGATCTAGACCCTGAGCTGCAGCGAGCCTATGACGTGGCGGAGGAGGTACTCCGCGCCACGGAAGCCAGGCTGCAGCCTGGCAGAATTGCCGAGCATCTGTATTTGCTCGCGCTGGATCACGTGCAGGAAGCGGGGCTCAGCGCCCACTTTATGGGGTACGGCGCCGACCAAGTGAAATTCCTTGGTCACGGCATCGGGCTCGAAATCGACGAACTTCCGGTTCTCGCCAAAGGCTTCAAATATCCGCTGGCGCCTGGGATGGTCATCGCGATCGAGCCTAAGTTCACCTTCCCCGGACGCGGCGTGGTGGGCATTGAGGATACGTATTTAATAACCGATAACGGCTTTGAAAAATTGACAATGACCAGGGATGGCTTGATTCGGGTGTAAGTAAATTTCCATATAAAGAGACTGGCAGATTTCCCGCCGGTCTCTTTGTTTTTGAACAACTTGCAAGTATACTAGACGCATATGAGACCAATAAGGGGATAGGGCATTGATAAGACATTTCATACCGCAAACGTTAAAGTACAAGCTGTTCCTAGCCTTTTTGCTTGTTATTCTGCTGCCTATCATCGTGTTGAACATGACGCATGTTCAGAAGTTCGAGACCTTGATGAAGGAGCAGGTCAGCAGTCAAAATCTCGAACAAATGACAACGATTACATCGTCCCTTGGCAATTTACTGAGTGTTGCCGAGAAAACATTCACCCTTATTGAACAGGATTCCTTCATTACGGCTATTTTGAAAAACCCGGAAGCGGGTATAACCTATACCTCTGTCCAACAAAAATTGAAAATTGAAGAGAAATTTAATGCCATTAATAATAGTGTGTTTATTGCCAATTCCTATGTGTATTATACGGTTCTGGATATAAAAGATTTTGTATACACGTCCTACGGGCCTAATCGTATTTTAAACTATTCGGGTCTTGCAGCTATGCCTAGGATACAGGATGCCTTTCAAGGAAAATCAATTTCGAAATGGCAGTTGGAGGAAGGTGGGGCAAACTCCGAGTTTGGCATTCAGCCTTCCCTATTGACGATGTATAAAGTTTTGCGGGATGAGAATGATCGCATCTATGCGGTTATAAGAATAGGCGTGGATTATCAGAGCTGGCTGCGAAGCGCGATTCCAAGCCCGGTTAATGAGGAATTATACGCCCTGGCTTCTTCGGAAGGAGAGATTTACGCACGCAGTACGACTTCCAATGCTCTTGCGCTGCCGAGTCCCATGAATACGCAGGGCTGGGAGCCGATCGGTTCCAAGGTCGAGAACGACCATATCATCAGCTATTCGAAAATTCCGAACTTGAATTGGTACCTGATTAAGCGTATTCCCACCAAATATTTGTTCCACAAAGTGAATCAACTGCAGCAATCCTACATGTTGACAACGTTGATTATTGCTGTGCTGTTTATCGTGATGACCTTTTTGATCTCAACGACCATCACGAGACCGTTGCAGCTTTTGCAGAAGAAAATGTCCGATGTCGTAAAGCGAAACCTGAAGATTCAACTGCCTGAGCAAAGCTATAAAGGAGAAATTTTGACCTTTGTTCAAGCTTTTAATAACATGGTCCGAGATGTAGAAAGCTTGCTGAACCGATTGAAAGAGGAAGAACGGAACAAGGAAGCGATGCGGTTTCAAATGCTGCTTTCGCAGATGAATCCGCACTTTTTGTTAAATACATTAAACACCGTGAAATGGCTTGCGATCGAAATGGGGAATAAGCAAATTCCTGAAGTCTGTGAATCACTTGGCAAGCTGCTGGAAGCGGGGATGCGCCTTGATGTGGATTTAATTCATCTGGAGTATGAGATTGAGCTTGCCCAGAGATATGTGAGCATTCAGAAGCTGCGTTATGACCGCGAATTCGAGGTCGTGATCACGTTTAATCCGGAGCTGCGTTATGCGCTTGTGCCCAAATTGAGCTTGCAGCCATTGATTGAAAATAGTATTTATCATGGTTTTGCTAAGATAGATCGTTCAGGCCGCATCGAAATCAGAGTCCACCAAGAGGGCAATGAGCTGGTTATTGAGGTGGAGGATAATGGTGCAGGTTTGGAAAATACGAAAGCATCCGCTTCACCTGGGAACGGTATTGCCTTAAAGAATCTCGAGGAAAGATTAGCGCTCTTATTCCGCAAGCAAGGATCGATATCCGTAGAATCGGTTCAGACAGGGACACTCGTTCGGATTCGCACGCTGTGCTTGTTGTCTCCACCATATTTGAAAGGGGAAAGCTTACATGTGGACGGTTCTTTTGGTTGAAGATGAAGCCTTCGTGAGACGCAGTATTCGAAAAGGGATGCCTTGGGAGGAAAATGGATTTAAGGTCGTGGAGGAATGTGGAAACGGTCAAGAGGCGTTGGCGTTTATTCGCAAAAATCAACCCGATTTGGTCATTTGCGATATTATGATGCCGGTTATGAATGGTGTAGAGCTTCTTGCGCAGCTGCGCCGGGAGAATTTGGGCACTTGCTTCATCATGCTCACGGTTATGAACGAATTTGCTTATATCCAGCAAGCGATGGAGCTTGGGGCATCGGGCTATGTGCTTAAGCTCTATTTGACGCCGGAGAAAATGACAGAAGCGCTGACGAAGGTACGAGGCGAGCTTGAACGGAATGCCCGGCTTGTTTCTCAAGAAATAGACGATTATTGCGAAGCCCTCTATCACGAACCGAAGCAGCAGTCGTTGGCGGTTCCTGTGTTTAGTCGTGATGTTTTTCAGCCTAATCTGCTTATTCTTATAGCTCATGGGAAACATTCATTTGATAAGCAAGATGTATGTCAGCTGCCTATTTTTGAATCAGAGATGCCGGCAAGAGTGCATGTATTTACGAAAAATGGGGTGAGCACGGTTTTTTGCTCGTTTGCAGAGCTAACCAAGCTTAACATTCCGAACCATGAACAACGAAGCGATGATTGGATCATGGTGATCTCTGATTGGTTGACGAACGAGGATATTCATACGGTTTGGACAGGCATGGTTTCTCGTCTAACAGAGCTATGGTATGCCGGTAGAACGGGAATTTTCTTCCCTAAGCCGAAAGCGCTGAAAGATCTTACCTCTACGAATTTGCCATGGCCGCTTGAGAAGAGTTTAATTCAAGCTTTTGAACAAATGAATCAAGGCATGCTCGACAATGCCAGACAAGAAATCTGGACATGGATGAGAGAGGCTCATCTGTCTTTGCTTCGTGTGAAAGAAATTGCAGAGCGCTTGGACCGGTTGTTTGCGGAGCTGGCGCTATCCCCAACAAACTCAGCGAGCGGGTATGCAGAGACGATTTCCCATCAAGAGGCGGGCAGTCTTTTTAAACAAAGAATTGACGGGTATGTGGCTCACTGGAAAGCTGCGAATTATGAGGTGACGGATCATGCGGAAATTAATAAAGTGATTGCCTATATGAACCAGCACTTTGAGGAAGAAATGCCGCTCACTCTTCTCGCCGGGATCGCCACGATGGATGATAAATATTTAAGTGTTCTGTTCAAAAAGAAAACGGGTAAAACGATCACGGAATATATGCTAGGTATTCGTATTGAGAAGGCTTGCAGCCTGCTGCTGCAAACAGATCAAGCAATTGCGCTTATCGGCGCGAAGGTGGGTTTCCCGAATGAGAATTATTTCGCGCGCATTTTTCGCAGAGAAGTGGGGATGCCGCCAAGTGTTTACAGACATCAGCATACGAAAAGTTGAAATCAAACTTTTGTGCTACAAGAACAAGAATTTGTTCCTTCGAACGATTAAAGGCTGGTGATATAGTGAATTTATAACCAGCAAGCATAAGAGATAAGGGAGGTTCAAATGATGAATATAAAGAAAACAACGGTTAGTCTTCTGTCCGCAGCGCTTGTGTTGGGGGTAACGGCAGGTTGCGGTTCATCCGGTGAAAAGGCAGCATCAACCAGCAGCCCAAGTACAAGCAGCGCTCCAGAGGCCAAGAAAGCCGTAACTTTGACGATGTGGGGCGGCGTGCCAGGCGAGTCGGGTCCACAAGCGGCTGTTGATAATTGGAACGCAAAGAACCCTGATATTCAGGTTAAATATGAGCGATTTGTTAATGATGATGCGGGGAATTTGAAGCTGGATACCGCTCTAACGACGAATCAAGGCATTGATTTGTATGTCAACTATACTCTAGCAGGCTTGACCAAGCGTATTGATGCGGGAACTGCTCTGGATTTGAGCGAATTCAAGGATTACAACATTGACGATAAAATGGGTACTGACGCCAAGGATTGGAAGGTCAAGGATAAATACTACGGACTGCCTACCAAGAAGAATGTTTCGTTCGTCTGGCTCAACAAAAATGCGCTGGACGAAGCAGGGCTCACGGTTCCTTCTCTGGATTGGACGATGGATGATTTGCAGCAATATGCGGCAAAGCTTAAAAAAGGCACACGCTGGGGCTTCACAGAGCATATCTCCGCGTACCCTAATTTCTTCGATGGCGCCAATGCAGGAGCAGGCTTTACGAAAGCGGACGGTACATCCAACCTCGACGATCCGACGGTTCGCAAGGCGTATGAATCCATGTTCAACATGATGTATACCGATAAATCCATGCCGTTGCTAGGCGAGCAAATTACGAGCAAAATGCCGACAGATACGATGTTCCTCAAAGGGGAAACCGCGATGCTGGGAGCAGGAGAGTTCATTTTCCGCAGCTCCAACAACATGAAGGACTTCCCGCGTGATTTCAAAATTGCTTTTGCGACACTTCCTAAAGTGACGAAGGATCAGACGAATTTTAAATATCCAGGCGGACTTGGCGATGTAATTTCCATCAATCCCAATTCGAAAAACAAAGAGCAAGCTTGGAAGTTTCTGAAATGGTACGCGGATGGCGGAATGATGCCGCTTGCATCCGGAGGGCGTATTCCTTCTTCGAAGGATGCCAATGTCGAAGAAGCGATCAAATTGCTTCTGGGTGACAACGAAAAAACCTATGATGTAGATTCACTGAAAAAGGTTGTATTCGGTAAATTCCCTACCTATACAGCAACGATGGCTCAGCAGGTTATTGATGCGAGAAGAGAAGAATACGAGAAGTATTTCTTGAAGGCACAATCCTTGGATGACACCCTGAAAAACACGGTCAAACGCCATAACGATTATTTATCCAAAAATAAGAAATAAGCAAGGAAAACGGGGGGATGCATCAAGAAAAAGGCACCTCCCTTTTTTGTTCAAAAAGGAGTGGTTAATTGCATGAACTGGGCAAAAAAACAACAGAGATTAGGGTACTTGTTCATTTTACCTAACATGCTGGGCGTCATTTTATTTTTCGTTATTCCTGCACTTTTCTCGCTGGGGATCATGTTTACCAATTACAAATACACATCGCCGGATATCTCGTGGATCGGTTTTGAGAATTTCAATCGACTTTTTCACGATCCTGTCTTTTATGTGTCATTGAAGAAAACGGCTCTATTTCTCGCAGCAGTTCCGGTTTCTATCGGATTGGCTTTTCTTGTAGCGCTCGTATTGAATCGCAGCGTATATCTCAAAAGCTTGCTTCGCGCCATGTTTTTCATGCCCTATATCACAAGCGGTGTAGCGGTAGCCTTCGTATGGATGCTGCTTTTTCAACCTTCACAAGGACCTATTAACGGCTTTCTTCGTTCTATTGGGATCGAACACCCACCAGGTTGGATGTCGACTACGACGTCTTCGATGTATGCGATTGATGTCATTTGGATCTGGTTTCTGCTTGGTTATAATATGATTATTTATTTGGCGGCCATTCAAGAAATACCGCAGGAACAACTGGAAGCAGCCAAGATCGATGGCGCCAGCACCTGGACGACGATTCGGAAAATCATTTTCCCATTAGTGAGCCCCTCCACGTTCTTATTAATGATTACCGGCTTAATTACGTCGATGAAAACGTTTGGCATGATTGAAGCCGTTACACAAGGCGGACCTGGCGGCAGTACAACGATTCTATCCCTTTTCATCTATCACAATGCGTTTCGGTACTATGAAATGGGGTATGCGTCAGCCATCTCATGGGTCTTATTCGCAATCATCTTTCTGATTACCATGATTCAATGGGTTGGTCAGAAGCGATGGGTTCATTATTAAGTAAACAACCGGAGTGATACAATATGGAAATAAAATCCGCAAAAATAGGCAGCACCGTGGTGATGTTCGTCCTCGGACTTTTCATGATTATGCCGTTCCTATGGATGATCAGCACATCGTTTAAATCACCGAGTGAAGTGTTTCAATATCCGATTCAATGGATACCTTCGAAGATTACCTTAGAGCATCATATCAAAGTATGGACAGGCAAGGAAAGCTTTGTCATCTACTACATGAACTCGTTGAAAATTGCTTTGATCTGCATGGTGGGCGCGACCTTCCTATCCTCTTTGGCCGCTTATGGCTTTTCACGGATTGAGTTTAAGGGAAGAAACCTGCTTTTCATGTTTTACCTATCTATGATGATGGTGCCGCCGCAGGTGCTGTTTGTCCCGAAATTCATTTTATTTGATAAAATCGGTATTTATAATACGCATTGGGCATTAATTCTGCCAGGGTTGTTCACGATTTTCGGCGTATTCCTGATGCGGCAATTCTTCCTCTCGATTCCACAGGAGATTACAGAGTCCGCTTTTGTAGACGGGGCTGGGCATTTCCGCATTTTCTTTCAGCTTATGCTGCCTTTGGCGAAGCCCGCGCTTGCTACACTGGCAATTATTGATTTTTCGTGGAATTGGAATGACTATGAGAATGCGCTGGTTTTCCTGCTGGATCGGAATCTGTATACCGTGCCGCTGGGCATGCAGAACTTCATTTTAGAATTCAATATTGACTATAACGGGATGATGGCGGCCACATCCGCAGGGATTGTCCCTATGCTGCTCGTGTTCCTTATTGGTCAAAAGTATATCATTCAGGGCATTACGGGTTCTGCGGTAAAAGGTTGATCCGACACACAAAAACTCACCTCCCTGTTTCAGGGGGTGAGTTTTTTGGCTGTTTATATTTTCTCTTATATTTTCTCGATAACCTTATCGATCAAACCGTAAACACGTGCTTCTTCCGCTTCTAAGAAGTAATCGCGGTCGGTATCCAGCTCGATTTTCTCAATGGGCTGTTTGGTCGTCGATGAAAGAATGCCATTGAGAACACTGCGTGTTTTGAGAATATGCTGGGTACGGATTTGAATATCGCTGGCTTGCCCTTGCGTACCTCCCCAAGGCTGGTGAATCATCACTTCGGCGTTCGGCAAAGCAAATCGTTTGCCTGGAGCACCAGCTGTTAAGAGAACAGCCCCCATGGATGCCGCCATACCTACACAAATGGTAGATACGTCAGGCTTAATGAAATTCATCGTATCATAAATCGCAAGTCCCGCTGAGGTTGATCCGCCTGGCGAGTTGATGTAGAGCGAGATATCCTTCTCAGGATCTTCAGCAGAAAGGAACAGCAGCTGTGCAACAATCGCATTGGCCACTTGGTCGTTAACTTCTGTCCCTAAGAAGACAATTCTGTCTTTCAGAAGTCTGGAATAAATATCGTAAGAGCGCTCACCGCGCGCAGTTTGTTCAACAACCATAGGTATGAAACTCATCGGAATCATCCTTTCTTTTTTGAGCTAAATCGTTAAGCGGCTTTGTTCTGAATCGTATAGGGGTGTCTGGCAGGCTTCTGACCAAAACCGGAGGAGACCATGATGAGTCGAACCGGCTCTTCGCCTTGAGCAGATTGAAATTCACGCACAGTGACCGTAGCTTCGGAGTCCAAGAGGGAGGAACCCTGACGACGATAAGTGTCGATTGAAATCACATTGCTGCCTGAGGACTCAGGCCTGCGCTCAAGAGGCTGCTCTTGCTCCCAAGCAATAACAGGTGCTGCCGGAACTGCATCGTGCTGCGGTTTACTCGTTGGTTGTTCATGACTCATGGCAAATGCCTCCTCATTCTTTGGGTTTGGGATAGACGGCTAACAAGACTTGGTAGGCTTCATCAGCTTTGCCGCCCGAATAGCGGTCTACCAATTGCTGCACCATTGCCGCATATTCCTCAATAAACGATTGCCGCTGCTGTTCATCGGATAAATGGACCTGAAGCTGCAGCGTTGCGCTGGGAATGACTTCACCAACGTCCGATTGCTCCATCAGCAGCATCGCCTCTCTCCGAATTCGCTCGGAGGCAGTCACCAGATGAGCAAGCGAGCTCTGATCCTTCAGCTTCTGCAAGGTTTCAGGCTTCATGCTCAGTGATTCCGCCAGGACGAAGGTCTTGGCAATGGCTCTGTAAAGCACCTCAACCAGATTGCGCACCTGACGGGTACCGACCCGTTGAACCAATCCCGCTTTCTCCAGCGCTTTAAGATGATAATTAATGCGTTGGGCGGTCTCGCCAAGCGTTCGGGCAACTTCAGCGGCGGAGCCCGGTTCAAGAAGTTGGGCAATGATTTCTCCGCGAAGCGGGTTCAGCAGCACAGTAGCTTGCTCGGGGGACTCGATGTAGTAGCTGTCTTGAATCTCTTGTGGCATGGAGAGTAAGGCCTCCAGTACAAAGAATATGTTACGTAAAAATATTTTATTACGTTGAGAGGGGAATGTCAATGGGCGGGGTTTGGGAAAAACATCTATTGGGGGACAAATAAGTTTTGAAGTAGACAATAAAGTTTTGAAGTGACAAATAAAGTTCTGAAGTATAGAAAATCACCTTTTTAGGGAGATTGTATAGTACCAAAATATATAGGACATATGTCCTTAGTTAACAGCTGCGTTCACTCCATTGGGTGAACGCATATTTCATTTTAGGGGGAAGAAAGATGACTAGAGGTAGTGCCATTCACAAAACGCAGATGAATAGACTAAAGGACGGTAGAGGCCAAGGATATGGGAAGGATTATAAGCCTTTCATTCAAGCTAGTGATAATAAAGCTCCTTCAGAAGGATACCTTATTAGGGAATTAGGATGGAAGTCAGGTAGAATACATGTTAAAGCTATGGAAGAATTGATTAAAGAGGTTCAAGGAAATATTCTCAAGATAAAAGCAAATATCACCAGAAATAAAAAGTATCATGATTATTGTTTCCGAATAATAAAGTTGTAGACTGAACACGAGCGGTGGTCGGCTGGAGCAGCCTGCCGCTCACGCTCCTGGTTCTTCCGGATGAGGCTCGGGTTTGCGATCGGCGCCGGCAGCGGTCGGCTGGTGTAGAAAGAAAATAAAGTAATAGACTGGAAGATAAAGTTGTAGACTAAGAAAATAAAGATGTAGACCAGGAAAATAAAGTCTTAGACTAACGATGCATCATTAACCGAGGGACGGGCAGATTTGTTTAAAACCAGCGAGACTGAGCAATTTCCAGAGGTCGCTCTTTCGGCGAACCGGAGAGTGTGGCTGATCAGGAAACTATCTGCGCTAGGAAAGTAGTGTTAGCTGTTGAGTAAAGTAAAATTCCGCAAAAAATATCAAAACAGAGCGTTCCATCTGTCGTAAAGTGAGTATATCGATATGGAGGCATTAAAGTGAATTATAAGGATTTGGTAATCAAAGCCATTACCTATATTGAGGATCATCTGACCGATGAGAGATTAAGCACCAAGGTTATGGAGGCTGCGGGCTATTCGCCGTACCATTTTCACCGAATCTTCCTATCGGTTACGAGAAACTCCGTCTCGGAGTACATACGCAAGCGGAGATTGACACAAGCAGCATACGATTTATTTTATACCAACCAAAGGATCATAGATATTGCCATCCTGTACCGGTTCGAGTCTCAGGAATCCTTCGCCCGAGCCTTTGGGAAAATGTTCTCCATCTCGCCTGGACAATTTCGAAAGCAAAGGGACATGAAGGACACGCTGTTCCGGGCAATGGAGAAGCTTCCTTTGGATGAAGTGGGGCTACAGCATTTGAATAAGAGCGTCTCCCTCGTGCCAGCTATTGTCTGCCTGAATAAGCTGCATCTGGTCGGCATGTCGATACTGGGTGTCAATTCGGACGAAGTCGGAAAGCTATGGCGGAGCTTTAGGCAGCGTTTGTTTGAAATTGAGCGAAAGCCGGATACGGAAGACATATTTTATGCGGTCATTGAACTTACAGGTAGGCAATGGGAAGTCACGTATATCGCTTGTGTCGAGGTGGCTGGCGAGGAGAGTGTAGTTCCCTTGGGAATGGTCGCTAAGCTGCTCCCAGTCGTAACTTATGCGATTTTTACTCATAAGGGGACATTATCGAGACTTAACGATACGTTCCAGTACATTTATGAAACCTGGTTACCTCAGTCAGGCAGCGTTCGTACGAATTACCCGGAGTTTGTGCGTTACGACCATCGATATCTAGGACCGATGAACGAGGATTCGGTATTAGACATATATATTCCCGTTGGCTCGCCATATTAGGATCATGTAGCTCAAGGAGAGGAAGAAATCAAGATGAACAAAATAGAAGACATTGTTGAAGGATATGCAGGTTGCTGTGAGGTACACATTACCGACAACGCATTGAAGGTGACCGTTCCCATGATCGTGATGTATCCGACAGATGCACCGGAACAGACTGATAGGTTAGGGCCGTACTCGTTGGAAGTGGCCAGAGACGCAGCGCCGCTAGAGGGAAAATTTAGACTAGTCCTCATTTCACACGGTACAGGCGGTTCACCGCTTGTGTACCGGTCGCTCGCTCGGCATTTAGCGCGCAGCGGCTTTATCGTTGGCCTTCTCGAACATCCATTTAATAACCGCAATGATAATAGTTTGGAAGGTACTGTCCAAAACCTCACCTATCGCCCCCGGCACCTTCGCATGGCAGCCGACTGGTTTTTTGAAGATGAGAGGTTTAAGGGGCTTCTACAGCCGGGAGGCCATTCGGTCATCGGGCATTCCATGGGGGGCTACACCGCGCTTGCAGCAGCTGGCGGTATCCCGACCTCCTTCCCTAATGAGAGCCCGGATGGGAAGCCGCAGCAGATCGATGTCCCTCATGATTCACGCATCCGGTCCCTGATTTTGCTAGCACCGGCGTCCGTTTGGTTCCGTAATGAGGGAGCATTAAACAACGTTCGGCTCCCCATTCTCATGTTGGATGCCGAGCGAGACCCTTACGCACTTCCTTTTCACGCGCAGATCATCATGAATAGTGTTGCTGAACCTCAAATGATTCGCTATCGTACGGTGGAGAATGCCGGACATTATTCCTTCCTGACTCCTTTCCCAGCTGAGATGATTTCACCAGCCTTTCCCCCCTCGCAAGACCCGCCCGGCTTTGATCGCGTGCAATTTCAAGAAACGCTGAAGGCTGAAGTAATAGAGTTTCTGTTGACTTAACATTAGGAACAATCACTTTCCGTCGAAATCAAATGTTAACTGAGTATTCGATTAACTAATCGTTACGCTAACTGGGGAATGTTAGTTCAATATCAGTCTAAAACTTATTTTGCGAAGGCTGCCAAATTAATAATTGCGATCATTACTATAAACTTAATCAATTGCATAAACAATTAGATTGTTGGGAAATGTTTTTATCCTTAATTGTATAATATCAGAATAAAAGGTGCATTGACTTTGAGTGGCAAAGTGATAACTTTGTCAAAGTTATTGAAGTTGAAAAGAGTACAATACCAGGTTTTGTGACTCAGAAAACTCTTTCACAAATGTTTGAATACATGCGAACCATGGAATGGAAAATAGAGCAGTTAATGTAGGGGGAATTTTTGGAGCGAGATGTAAGTGACAGAAAAAGTGTGTTCACTCTATCGGGTGAATGCACTATTTTGATTTTGTTGGTATGAGTGAGTAGGGGTACTATTTGACAAGGCCATCGAAAGATAGTAGCAAACTTATACATATTTCAGCCCTGATCCGATATCGCGTATATTTTCATCAAGAGGCTAGCGTTTACTATATTTTCTGTCAAAATTCAATTTACACAAAATATCAACACAAGATACAGCGTGAGACGGAAAAATACTGCTTCTACACTGCAATTCAAAACATATTTGTCACCCAACACCTGGGTCCGTCGTCTGAATCCGGCTGCAGCCGCAGCGGTCGGGCGATATCGTGATCCGCGCCTGGAGGGAGGGTGGCGGGATCTGCTGCTTCAGGTGGCGGATAACGGAGCCGGTATGGATTCGGAGCGGCTTGCCTCGGTGCTCGAGCGGTACAGTGACGGTTAGAGAGCGCCCCGGGTCAAGGCTTTCGCGTTACGGCGAGGCTCAAGTCGGGACGATTCAAAGAACAATAATCGGATTTGCGTTAGGTCAGGCTCTCTTGCCGGCAACAGGCGAATGTATCGCCACAGTTGCTGGAAGACGAGTCTTTTTTCTTGGCAGTCAGCGCAGCAAAACACCGTGCGATTCTCAGTTAAATCGGATATTTGTCTGGTTGTAACGACTTCATGCCGCAGGTAGTATGGAAGAAACACTTGGAAAGGGGGCGGACGACCGGTCGGCAAAGGAAAGAAGGCGGTTATGTAAGGGTTACGGCTTGAGAGAATCGTTTACTTTTAATGGAGCTAAAGGAGGTTTGAAAATTGATGGCAACACCAACCTTCAGGTGGCTGCGATTCCAAACGCTAAAGCTGGCAGTGAGCGTGGTCGTGCTCCTGTCTGCAGCATTGCTGTGGGAGAATCTCGAAAATCCCAGTACGGTTTCCGCAGCGGGCAGCGTTTATTACGTGGATGCGACGGCAGGTCTGGATAAGAGAGACGGAAAAAGCCCGGAAACGGCCTGGCAATCTATCGGTAAAGTGAGCGGCGCTGCTTTGCAGCCCGGCGACAAAGTATTGTTTAAACGCGGTGAAATATGGCGGGGGGGATTGTTTGCCCCAGGGGCATCAGGTACTGCGGACAACCCGATCGTGTTCGGTAGTTACGGACCGACGAACTTGCCACTTCCCCGCATCAGCGGAGGCAGGCTTGCGACCGATTGGCAGGGGCCTGGTGCTAACGGCGAATATTATTGGCGAGCAGTCTCTTTCGGCCAGAATGGGCAGATCGTTGTACTTGAGGACGGGCGAAGGCTGACTGGCAATAACACCGAGGCGAAACTTCCTGCGCCGCAAAAAGGTTCGCTTGCGTCTGGTGAATGGGCATGGGATTCGGTGACAACAAGCGTTTATTATAAGCCTACGTCCGGCTTGCCTTCGGGCCACGAGCTGGAAATTGTAACGAATGACCGTTTCGCCTTCTCTTCCAATCAAAAGAGCTACGTGGAGCTCGAAGACCTGGATTTGTACGGAGGTTATTCGTATTCGGCTCTAATCTATGGCGATAGCCATCATGTTACGATTCGCAACAGCCGCATGCACGGCTCGGATCGTCATGGCGTCCGGATTACGGTGGCTGATGATAACAAGCTGATCGGCAACGAAATATACGATGCGAACTTCTATGGCGTGTACATAGAAAACGGTGCGGATCGAAACTTGGTCAGCGGCAATACGGTGCACGATATCGGAGTACTGAGGACGGACGACGGCGATTCGGTAGGTATTTATGTCGGAGGGGCATCGACTGTGACGCGCCCGTTGAGCAACGTTGTAACGCATAACACAGTTCGAAAGGTCGGGAAAGACACGTATAGCGGAAAAAACGGCAATGTGTCACGCGGTAGTTTATCAAGTATAGGGATCCAGATCGAGTCGGCGTCCAATACGCAAATTACCAATAATCGTATTTATGACATTGCAAGAACCGGGATCTCTGCACTCACCAGCTATGCCGATTCGCTGAACCTGGCGATTAACGGCAATTTGCTTTATCAGATTGGAAGCGCTACCGTAATTGACCAGTACAGTTCGGGAATTATGCTGATGAATCTAAAAGGGAAGCTGAACGGGACAAGTGTACTGAACAACACGATTGCGGACTCCGACTTCCATAGCAATTCGGGGCGCGAAGCGGCGCTCAAGCTGCGGGTCGTCGGCCCAAGCGGCGGCAATAGCGGTCAGTTGAACGGGCTGAGCGTGCGGAATAACCTGATTTCAGGCAATTCGGCTAATTACACGCTAGTGGTTGATGTGGACAACGAAGCTCAGGTATCGAATCTGATCCTCGATAACAACTTGTACGATCCGGCCTCCGGAGGCGTGTTTTGGAACCAAGGCGGAGTGAGCGCGAGCTTTGCGGCAGATAAAATCATCGGCTTAACCCAAGCATACTACTCGGCAGCTAAGCAAAAAGATCAGCACTCGGTTGCCGCCAGCCCGCTGTTTGTTGATGCGGCTGCGACGAATTACCGGCTGGGGCAACCATCACCTGCCGTGGATGCAGGCGCTGACGTCGGGTTGACGGTTGACATGGACGGAAATGCGATTCCTCGAGGCATGCGTCCAGACATTGGTGCTTACGAAAGCGATTGGTCCCGCGAGCCTGCTGCGCCGGCCATTTACGGCGTGTCGAACGGCGCTGTCTATTCCACTGTCGTTACGGCAACATACTCTGCCGGGAGCGCGACGCTTAGTAAGAATGGGGGAACTATGTTGCCTTACTTGTCGGGCAGCGAAATAAGGGAAGAAGGCACGTATCTGCTGCGCGTTGAGGCGGCGAGCGGATTGGCGACAGAGGTAACCTTCTCCATCGTATTCGGCCCGATTGTCGTTAAAGGCGTGGCGGATGGGCATGCCTACAATTACACCGTGAAGCCGGTATTTCCAGAAGGGACTGGCACGCTCAGCAAAAATGGCGGTCCGTCGGAGCCGTTCGTATCGGGCGCTTCGGTGACGCAGGAGGGAGCATACGTACTGAAGGTATCGGTATCCGATAATCGGTCAAGGAGCGTCGCTTTTACCATTGACCGAACTCCTCCGGTTATTGAAGGCGTTGTCAGCGGCGCTGTCTATGATCAGCCGGTCATGCCGCAATTCAACGAAGGTACCGCTATTCTTTACCGAATCGAAAGCGACAATGGCGGCGATCGGATGCGGTCGCGCTACATGCCGCAATCGGTCTATTATTCAGAGGATGATCCATCCGGGCTTGTGGAGCGAATTTCTATATCCAAGGTGATGGTGCCGCTATCTGCCATTGACCGGGAGATCGTGGTGCAGGCTTCCTTCTTGTCTGGAACGGTCGTATCGGAGCCTGGCCGCTACAAGCTGACCGTAACGGACGCGGTATATAACCAGAGCGTTGTGCGCTTTGCGATCGCTGCTTCGGCAGTAACGCTGCAGTCGGATGCTGTTGTCGCTGCCGGTGAGAACATCGAGCTGACGATTGGTGTCCACGGGGTATCGGAGCTGGCGGGACTGGACGTCAAGCTTGACTACGATCCGAACGTACTGGTGTATGTGGATGCCGCAGGCCTAAGAAACGGCGTAGTCGTCGCGATGGCAGACAAAGGGAACGACGATGGTCATCTGCACTTGCTGCTAGCTGCTCTGGGCGATGCAGGAATGCTCGAAGGCGACACGGCGATAGTCAAAGTAACCTTCCGTGTATCCGAACAAGCGCCGGCAGGCTCGACGAATGTCAGCGTATCGGCGGCCACAGGCGCAGATATGCAGGGCCGCGAATATGCCTTGGCGCTCGCGTCCCGTACGATTTCGGTAGGGACCACGGTTGATAAGGGTGAGTTGAACGAGTTGATTGCCACGGCGGCAAGCGTGCTCGCCTCGGCGACGGAAGGAACGGAAGTGGGCCAATATTGGCCGGGATCCCTGAATCAGCAACACGCGCTGCTGGCTGCCGCCATTGCAGATGCCGAAGCAGTATCAGGCAGCCTGACGGCAACTGCCGGACAGGTACAAGCGGCAACGACTGCGCTGAACGAAGCGATCGCAGCCTTTACGAGCTGGAAAATTACCGCGACCGCCGGCGATCTGAACGGCGATGGACGCATCTCGATTGGCGACCTGGCGCTGATTGCTCATCATTACGCGAAAACTTCGGCCAACACTTCCAGTACAGAGTGGACGCTGATTCGCGGTTATGATCTGAACCGGGATGGCAAGATTGATTTGTTCGAGCTGGCGTTTGTTGCTGGTCGTATCATAAGAGGGTAACTGTTAACTGAAGAAGGGAACCTACGGAGGTAGAAAAATGAGCCTATACGGAAGGAAAAAAGCCAGACGGGGATTATTGTTGCTGCTGGTGCTATCGTTGCTGTTGACGCTGGCGGTACCGGTGTCGGTGGGGGCAGCAGCCATTGAGGCGCCTGACGCGAATGCGTACTTTACCGAGTCGGAGACGCTGTTTCAAGATTATGCCCCTGGCATCTTGCGCCCCGATCAGGGGACGATACAGTTAACGATGCGTATCGATAAAGATTTTGAGCAGTTCGGCAACGATTGGGATTATGTGTTCAAGGTATCGCCGACCAAAGAGATCGGGAATACGCTCATGGGTATCTATGTTCCTGCCCGGCCGGAACGCGGTCTCGCATTCATATTGCGAGACGGGGTCAACACGCAGAAAGCTCTGGACACTACATTTACTTACACACCTGGGCAGCGTATCAATGTCGCCATAACTTGGGGGACGGAGCTACGGTTATATGTCAATGGTGTGCTGAAACAATCGGCACCGATGGCGGGACCGATCCGCAGCGATCTGCTGCCATATCGATTCGAGGTTGACAAGTCGGAGCCGTTCCATACCGAGGCGCTGAAAATATCGACCAGAGCATTGTCGGCGGCGGAGCTCACAGTGAGTCCTGGGATTGTATTTACGGGCGATGCTGATACGAGCTTACTAGCAATCAACGGCTTGAAGGAAATCGAGCACAGGCGTACGAATTGGCATCGGACAATAGGTTACCACAGCTTGACGCCTGTAGGCAGACCGGAAAAATCGGTATTTACAGAAGGCGCACCTGTAATAACTCCGTTCGTCGCTCTTAACATGTCTGATTCATCTAAGAGTTACCAGGTGAAGATCAAAGCAAATAATGCGGACGGGGAGCCTGTCATGGAGAAAGAGATTACGGTTCTTTCGCAGAGTGACAGGAGATATCATATCCATGAGATCGCGTTGCCCGAGCTAGCGGGACGCGGCTACTACAATCTGCAGACGACCGTCTCTTACGAGGGTCAGCTCTTGACTACCTGGGATACCGGGATCGCCATTTTGCCGGCAAACGATGCATCCAGCCCGGACGGCCAGCTTGCCGACTATTATGGCATGTATCTGCTGGACGATTTTGACCCGGCGATATTGAAGGGCATGAACGTGAAGACGACACGCAGTCCCTTCCGCTGGCGGATCGTTGAGCCAGTGAAAGGAGCGTTCGACTGGGAGAAGACGGATGCTTACGTCGCCAAAGCAAGGGAAGCTGGCATGGACATACTCGGAACACTTGGATATTTGCCACAATGGGCAGGTATTCCATCTCCGCCGGAGATTCAAGCCAAGAGTGATCTGGCCAAGCGGCCGGAGCGCTGGCTGCCTCGCGATCTGCAAGAGTGGGCGAACTATGTCTACCAGACGGTTTCCCGTTACAAAGACGATGTGAAGGTTTGGGAGATTTACAACGAGGTCAACTTCCATCCGCCGGCCGATCCTTCCGCCTTCCCGGGCTCGACGGAGCTGTACGCCCAAATGTTGAGAATCGCATATCAGGAAGCGAAGCGGGCCGACCCGGACGCGCTGATTTCAACCAGCGGATTCTCCGACAGCGATGCTGCCGACAGTCAGATGCCGTTGCAACTGCTGGAAGATCAGTATGCAGAGGGCTACTTTGATGTATTTAATCTTCATGCTTACGGCGGGACGGCCAAGACGGATATATGGATCGACAAGCTCAAGGAGAAACGCCCGGGTGTTCCTTACTGGATGTCCGAGCATATGTGGTATACCTTGTTCAACAAGAAAGCGCGCGAATTCAAGACGATTGAGTGGTTTGCGATGTTTTTGGAGAGAGGGTATGACCGCTTCATCAATATGGGCTTGATGGACGTGTTTTTCAATCGGTTTAAGATGACGCCGAATGCTGATTTTCAGGTAGTCGCGGCTTTCCAGAACCAAATTCGCAAGGCGGATCGGTATCTTGGGAAATATACATTTGCCGCAAGCGATAACTTTACTATCCGTCACTACTTCCGCAGAGCGGACGGCACCTACCTGAGCATGCTCGGATCGGCGATCGGCGAATATGCGATTGAAGCATCAGGCGGCATTATGCAGGTGACCGACATCTTCGGTCGTACGATTCCGGTCGAGACGGAGAACGGTAGAACGGTCTTCCGTGTCAAAAGCGCGTCTTACATCATCAGCAGCCAGCCGCTTGAATTGACGAAGACCACGTTGCTTGACGAGGTTCCGCTTCACACCAACGAAAGTTTTGAAGAGGTTCTGGGCGATCCCGCGATGGGATTGCAGGGCGTTATTCCGACGAGTTGGACATTCAGGGATAAGCTTAATCCGAACGATACGCAGGCGAAAATTATTCTCAGCCAAACGGCACGAACCGGGAATTACAGCATGGAGCTTACATCCGGTGGGGGAGGACGGGTATACGTATTCGAGGACACGGAGCTGCACAAGCCGGGCAAATACAGACTTACCGCTTATTTCAAGCGGCTTGCCGGAGATTCGAGTTTGAAGGCCTATACCTTCTTCTATGATCGTTCGCCGAGTGTGAACAATACGAAGGATGGCTATCTGACGAATATCTCGGATACGGAATTTGTACCGTTGGTCTTCGATTTTGAAGTGCCCGTAACGCCTACGGTGAAACAGTCGATCGGTTTCGGCATTTATTCCGGCGCCGGCAAGGTGCTGCTCGACGACATCTCCTTAACATACGTAGGGGAAATCGGCTCGGTGGTGGTGCCGAATCAGATAGTTGATGCTAAGAAAGAGTATCTCAACCTGACCACGGCGATGAACCAGACCTACACGGATGAGACGGCTGGGGACGGGCAAGGCGGTTGGGCGGATCTCGGCACAGACAATTTGGGGGCGACGGATTTCAAAACTGGGAAACGTACAGTGGGAGGCGTCCCGTTCGATATCAAAGATCGTAGTGCTCCGGTTTCCGTAGCAACGGTGGGAGGCGCCATCCGTCCGAATATTCCTGCTCGGATTGAAGGGATCCCCGTCGGCAAAGCGCTGGCGAAAGTCGGTTTCTTGTACACGGCAATGTATGTAGATGCCGCCAAGGGAGCGAAACTAGGAGAATTCATCATGCATTATGACGACGGCACGACGTCCACGCACGAGCTGCTCAACAAGGTGAACATCAACGATTGGTATGTGCCTGGAATTGATCCTGCCGTACCGATTGGAGAGAAGGTGATTACGCACGCGACGGGGGAACGGGCATTATTCGTCTCGGTATTTGATAATCCCCAACCGAACAAGATCATTCAATCGATCGACATTGTCAGCAATAAAAACAGCATCTTGTTCATCCTTGCGGCTACGGGCGAAAAGCTGTAACGATCGTACGATAAGGGGGTAGTTCCAAAATCGTTCGCATGGAATGGGAACGTCCCAATTTACCCATGAAAGGACCCCAAATTCCACTGCAAAGTGGAATTTGGGGTCCTTTTTCTTGAAGGCCGACATAGTGCATATCGCCTCCAAGACGTTCCGGGCCGAGGTGCAGGAGTTAATCGCATTCGAACTTGACGTACAATAGTATGCGCATGCTGTTGCCGTGGTAGCACAATTCGGATTGCTTGAAGGCTACGAGGATGGCATTTATGGGCTGGATCGCCTGCTCACCCGAGAGGAGCTGGCTGTTGTTCTGAGCAGAGTTGTCGACTGGATAGCCGGCAGGGATACGATAGAAGTCACGTCGATTATTGATGGCTATCGGGATGGTTACAAGACCAGCATTTGGGCGAAGGAGTCAGTTGCTCGTATGTCCGGACTGGGCGTAATTCAGGGGGATGACAGCCAAAGTTTGCGCCCGGTTGAACCGGTGACACGCGCGGAGACAGCCGTATTATTGATCCGTATGCTGCGTCAGATTTCTTTTATAGAGCCATAATAGTTTAGTGGTAACGCCATTGCTATGAGGTGGCTGTCGGAATACCGTCGACCAAGCTGCAAACGACGATTCTGATGGATGAAATCCTATCTTAAAGCATAAGCGCGTTTTTTAATTTATTTATCAAAACGACGACGACGATCCGCATTCTGCTCGGGTTATTCAAGCCGTCGAACCATTTCGCTCAAATGTTAGATAGCGATCAACTAAACGACTGGTCTAAGGCCGCAATTCAAACGATGTTGGGACTCGGTGTTATTACCAGCGATCAGGGGAATAAGATTCACTACTCACCACCACTCACAATCACACGTGCGGAAGCAGCTGTTATGCTGAAATGCATGTTAATAAAGCTTTCTTGTATGAATGAGTAAGTGGAATTTGCACTAAGAGTCTTAATAACATGTGATTACTTTACATTCTGATTGAGCAAATCTATCGCAGTAAGATACAATTAAGAGAACGCTCTCAAATTGCCAAGGAGGTCCCTGCCCATGTATACAATGATGCTTGTCGACGACGATTATATTTCGAGGGAAGGCCTGCGAGATCTCATCGACTGGGATAGTCTGGGTATCGAGATTACGGGGGAAGCGGAAGACGGGGCGGAAGCTCTGCTCGTTGCCCGCGATCTGCGGCCAAATATCGTAATTACGGATGTTGTGATGCCGGTGATGGACGGCATCCAATTTGTAGACAAGTTGAAACATGAGCAGCCTGCGGTAATGGTGATTATGATCAGCGCTCATCAAGATATTCAGTATGTGAAAGCATCGATTAAATTGGATGCAATTGATTATATATTAAAGCCTTTCAATCGGGAGGAATTAAAGCAGGTTGTAGGCAAAGTTGTCGCTAAGCTAGATAAGGAGACAGCTGAGAAACGATTAAAAGACGACGTTAGCCAATATTATTCAGGCAGTATTTCATCGACAGGATTGCCGGTGATCGTGGATTCTGTGGAGAAGATCATAGGATTGTGCAGCACGGGACAGACAGAAGCGCTAACAGCTGAGGTCCAGCAACTTTTTATTACGATTCGACAATTGAAAATGGAAAGTATGCTGTTTTTGACGACCATTTGCAGCGAGCTTCTAATTAAAGCGATTCGAAGCGCAGCCACGCATATAGAGTCTGCAATTGCCCAAGAGGTTAAAGAGTCCTTGCACCAATTCAGATCCATGCAGAGCCCTCAGCAAATCGAGATGTTTGTGCTCGAAAAGTTGGTTTATTTGGAGAAAGCTTCGAATGAGTTGCGAAACAGCAAGTCCCGAAGGATTATTCGGGATGTTGAGAGCATTATTCATAAAGTCTACTATCAGAATCTGACGATCGGGCAGCTGGCGGCGGAAGTATTCATGTCTCCTGGACATCTTCAGACGTTATTCAAGAAGGAAACGGGACACACGATTAACGATTATATCACGCATGTAAGATTAAAGAAGGCGCAGGTGCTGCTCAAGGACGCCTCAATCAAAATATATGAAGTAGCGAATCAGGTCGGGTACCAAGATACGCACTATTTCACCAAAATATTCAAAAAAGCAGTAGGCGTCAACCCTATGGAATATCGGGAGAAAATGCTATGAGAAAACTGAAAAACAAGCTCACTAGCGTTTACTATAACATCAACCTGCGAACCAAGCTGGTTACTTCCTATTTAATTTTAATCATTATTCCGGTTATGGTATTGGTCTATTTCTCCTATATTACGATTCATAAGTCGGTGGTTGAACAGACAGGCAAGGCTTATTTGGAAACCTTGAAGCAGGCGGAGAAAAACATCGCCTTCGGCATTGAAACCGCCTATAACATTGCCGATCTGACGCAAAGCAATTATGATATTCAACTCATTCTAAGAACGGTATCTGAGCGAGCTTTGAGTTCGGGGGAAGTGATTGATTTTTTCAATCTGCTTAACAAAAATGTGAGCAATTACGTGGGCAAGAGCAATGTGCTCAAGGTTAGCTATTATATGAGAGGAAACCCAACCTTCGTCTCGGCTAGCCCTAATTTTTTTGGTATAGATCAGCTTCAACTTGAAGCTGGTCTACAGCCACTTTTGGAAGGCAAAATCAAAGAACAGTGGTTCTATGCAAGCGACGTGGAACATTTAAGCATCGTTCAAGGTGATGAGGTTCTCTTTATAAAAGAAATCAAGGATATCAACCGATTTCAGCATGTACTTGGCTATGTAATGGTGGAGCTCGATGCCAAATTTATCTGGTCTATTCTGAACGATATTCGGCTTCCAGATGGAGCGGAAACACTTGTCATGTCTCCTAACAAGCGAATTGGAGTTACACAATTACTGGCAGGGGGCAGCGATGTTAGCGACCTATTTTTGAAGTCTTTGCCGGGAGAGGAAGAGGGGATTGTCAGCTTCGGACCTGCGGAGAGAACCAATTATGCAGTTTACAGCAAGACGAAAGGTCTGGACTGGCAAATTGCGCTGCTCATGACAGAAAAGCATCTTGGCATGAATAGCAGGTGGATTCAGAACTTCATGCTCGCTTTGGCGGGGGTAGTCTCGGTTATCGCGATCATCACTGCTTTCATCATATCGGGAAGTATCACCAAACGGTTGAAAAAGCTGATAAAGCTCATCAAACATGCGGAAAAAGGGAATTTTGAGACGGAAGACAATATTCGTGGAAATGATGAATATGCGCGGTTGCAGCGCTCTTTTAATAAGATGAGCACGCGAATTAAAGCTCTGATTGAAGAGGTGTATCAGGCACAAATCAGTAAACAAGAGTCCGAAATGAAACTGTTGTATGCCCAAATAAACCCGCACTTTGTCTACAACACCCTAGATATTATTCAATGGAGCGCTTTACGAATAGAAGCGAAGGAAATCGCGGAATTGACCGAATCACTTGCCAAGTTTTTGCGGTTGAGTTTGAACGAAGGCAAGGAGCATATCAGCGTTGCAGAAGAGGTTATGGAGGTCAGCAAGTATATGCAGATCATCAATTACCGTTATCGGGGAACCATTCAGTTCATGACGGACGTCGAAGAAGGTCTGGATGAGATGATTATGATCAAAATGATTCTGCAACCGCTAGTTGAAAACGCAGTTATTCATGGTATCAGGCCGAAGAAAGGGAAGGCCGGAACCATTGTCGTCCGTGCTTATCGGGAAGAAGCTTATCTATATCTAGAAGTAATCGATGATGGCGTTGGGATGACAGCAGAGAGACTTCAGCAGTTGTTTGAAACGGAGACCAGAGGGTACGGCGTGAAGAACGTGCATCAGCGTATACAAGTTTATTATGGTGAGGAATGCGGCTTGCAGTTTTACAGCGGACCAGGCCTCGGCTGCCGTGCCGTTGCGAAGCTCAAGACTTCGGGGAGCGTATAGTCCGTATTTTTGTCAGAGATATCTTACTTCTGTCCTGTTGTGGCTGATAGGCCTATTTACGTAAAATAAAGATATACAACAAGGAGCTGAGGTGATGAAATGGCAAAGATTACACCCTCCCATGCGATACAATCTCTAGATGCTGGTGTGATCCCCAAAACAAAAAATCGCCTGAAGGCAAGAATCGTGCATAATCTAGATTTATATCTGATTATTTTGATTCCCTTACTGGTGCTTTTGATTTACAGTTATGTCCCGATGCTGGGGATCGTCATCGCATTTAAGAACTATCGGGTATTCGACGGCATACTGGATAGTAAGTGGGTAGGACTGACGCATTTTCGAACATTGCTGAGCGATCCTAAATTTTTTAGTGTGTTGAGCAATACGCTGCTGATTAATCTGTTCAAATTTATTTTTCAGTTTCCACTGCCCATTATCTTGGCGCTGCTCTTGAATGAAGTCAGGACGGGCTTTGTGAAGCGCATGACACAAACGCTTACCTATCTTCCACATTTTCTCTCATGGGTGGTTATTGCAGGGATTTTTGTGGATATCCTGTCTCCCAGCACAGGCATTATCAATGTCATGCTGAAGGTGTTCGGCCTATCGCCGATTTCGTTCCTTGGCGACGATAGTTACTTCAAAAGTGTGCTCGTCGCATCAACGGCTTGGAAAGAAACCGGTTGGAGCGCCATCATTTACTTGGCAGCTTTAACGTCCATCGATCCCGATCTGTATGCCGCTTCCAGCGTTGATGGTGCAGGTAAGCTCAGACAAACGTGGCATATTACGCTCCCGGGCATATCCAGCACGATCGTCTTCATTATTATTCTAAGAGTGTCTACCTTATTGGGCAGCGATACAGAACAGGTGCTACTGCTGTACAATCCCCTTGTATACAGTGTTGGGGATGTTATCGGAACCTATGTATACCGCGAAGGGATTCAGAACGGTAGTTACAGCTATACAACCGCAGTCGGTTTGTTTGTATCCGTTATTGGATTTACCTTGATGGTTACGGCCAATAAGATTAGTCGCAAGTATTCGAACCGAGGGATATGGTAAATAAGCAGCAGAGAGGAGCAAATAGCTTTGTTCGACAAGAGGATGAAGACCGGGGAAAAGGTATTTACGGTTGTTAATTACACATTGTTGATAACAGTAGGTCTCATTTGCGTCCTACCGTTTATCACACTGTTAGCGAAATCGGTTAGTGAGGAAGCTTATGTCGTCAGCGGTCAGGTTAGCTTATGGCCAATGGGCTTTCAGTTAAAAGCTTACCAAGTGTTATTATCAGGTATCGATTTTCGTACTGCGTTTATGAACAGCTTGTTCGTCGCCGTTCTGGGTACAGCCATTCAAGTGTTTTTTACAGCTTGTGTGGGGTATGCCATTGCGAAAAGAGATTTGGTAGGTCGCAAGGCCATCAATATTCTTTATGTGTTCACGATGCTGTTCAACGGGGGAATGATCCCTACGTATATGGTCATAAAAAATACCGGATTAATTAATCATCTGTGGGTGCTTGTCATTCCTGGGATGGTGAGCGCTTTCAATCTCATCCTGGTGCGCAATTACTTCGAGTCTCTGCCTTACAGCTTAGAGGAATCTGCGAGAATCGATGGAGCCGGAAATCTCAACATTCTGTTCCGCATCATGCTTCCGATCTCCAAGCCTTTGCTTGCGACAATTGCTATTTTCAGTGCGGTAGGTATATGGAACAACTACATGGACCCTTTAATGTATTTAACGAAAAAAGAGGTTCAGGTTTTACCTTTATTTTTGCAAAACGTAGTGGCTGCAGCCAATAAGAATGGATTGGAAAATCCAGAACAATTGGCCAATATCGCCTCTGAGACTTTCAGAGCCGCAGCTATTTTCGTTTCTTCGATTCCAATTCTCATTGTGTATCCATTTCTACAAAGATATTTTGTCACTGGCTTGACGCTAGGTGCTGTTAAGCAATAGCTAATGAAGGGGGAAGTAATATGCGAAAGAGATTAAACAGATGGTCAATGACGACTTTACTAGTTGCACTTTCAGCCTCGGTGTCCCTTGCTGGCTGCAGTAATGACACGAACAAAACGACGCCGACACCAGAAAGCAAGGCAACGAATGAGGCTGCTGCAACTCAGGGACCGAAGTTGAATAAGGCGGCTAAAATTAGGATCGCCGTTCCTGATAATTCAGGAGTTAAGGGCTATGAGCAGGGAGCAAGCGCAAACGATAATCAATTTCTGAATATGATCAAAGAGAAGACAGGTTACAGTAACATAGAATGGAATGTCATTCCGGCTGCTAATCAATTGGATACATACAATTTGATGTTTGCTTCTGGTGATGTGTATGATCTGATTTATACGAATGATTTGAATATTTTCAAACGTTTCAGCGCTCAAGGGGCTCTCTTGCCAGTGGACGATGCGATCAAGCAATTCGGAACTGAGGTCGGTAAATTAGTTACCGAGAATGCTTGGACGGCTGTAACGCTGGAAGGGAAAAAATATGCCATCCCGGTTCCTCCGTTTCAGAAATTCGATAACGTCGATCTAGGCGCAGGATTTCTAGCTAGACAAGACTGGATGGATAAGCTGGGATTGAAGGCTCCCCAAAATCTCGACGAGCTATATACCTTCTTAAAGACCATGAAGGACAAAGATCCAAGCGGCAAGGGAACGATTCCATTCGTAGCTGCAGGCGGCAATAACGGTAATCCGCTTGACGGACTGGATGTCATTACCGCAGCTTTCGGGTTATCCGGCATAACTAACCTCGCTGTACCTTTCATCGTAAAGGATGGCAAGCTGGTGGACGCACAGGATGTGTATCTGAAGGACCTACTGACCTACCTGAATAAGCTATATAAAGAAGGCTTGATTGACAACGAGTATTTATTCAATAAATCCCAGCAAGTGACTGAAAAGATGTCATCGGGAAAAGCGGCTTCGGTGTACGCCGGCTACTGGGAACCTTCTAGTTACCTAGCTGGTTTAACTAAAACGGATGCCAATGCGAAGCTGAGTTTCCTGCCAACGGTAGAAGGGAAAGATGGACAGAAAGGTTATTCAATGCCGGCTCCTGTGTCCAACTTCTATATCATTCCCAAAAATTCGAAAAACGCGAACGAAGCTGTGGACTTACTGAACACCTATTTAAAAGATAAGGGTCTGCAGAAATTTGTGAATTTCGGTAAGGAAGGTGTTCATTATGATATGGTAAATGGCGCGCTGACTCCGAAGAAGCCTGCTTATGATCAGATCATCTATAAACTATATTATAGAATGTGGAATACACCGGACATTTGGCTTCCTAACGCATTACTTGGCGGATATGAGACAGCTATGAAGAGTTTTGCTCAAGCGGGTGCGCAGCTTACTGCATTCAATATCAACCAGTACAGACCGCAGACGGAAGTCGAACTCGCCAAGGGCAGAGCGCTGATCGACCTGAGAAATGAGTATATTGCCAAAATTATCAACGGTGCATTACCGATTACTGCATTGGATGAATACATCAAGAAAGCGGACGCTGCCGGCAGACAGGACGTTATTAAAGCATCTCAGGATTGGTTTACTAAAGAAGGTAAGGAAATTTATGGTAAATTGAACAAAAAATAGCTTACAGGATCAAAAGTGAATGTTCCTGACTTATTTCTCTTCCGCCAACGGATCGGTGCAAGTTCGAAAAACAGAGAGGAGCAGTTTCTTATTGGGAATCTGCTCTTTGCCTGTTCACACACGGAATGTCCTTCGATATGCTGAAGGGCTTATTTGCATATGCTGCGAGAAGACTCGGCTGAAGTAAAAGGCATTCTGAAAGCCGCATTGCTCTGCAATAGCATCAAGTGTGTCGGGAGTTTCAGCTAGCAACAAACGTGCTCGGGACAGTCGAATCTTGGTTGCATACCGGACAGGTGACATGCCATACACAGCTTGAAAACGCCGGGTAAGCTGAGATGAACTAAGACCGAGTGTGAGTGCCACCCCCTTTAGAGATAATTCATGCTCGAGAGCCTGCGTCTCGATGTAAGCAGCAGCTTGATTCATCAATGGATCTATCGTTCCAGATCGCTTTTGTTGCGCTGTGAGCTGCTCCCGATATGCCATGAAAAGCAGGTCCTCGAATAGATGCTGAACGTCCTCCCTCAGTTGATCGCTCAGATCCTCCTCCTGCTGTTCTTGCAAATAACGAAACGTGGAGCTGAGTCTCCCAACATCCTTAATGCGTACTTTATCGGGTAGCGTCCAGCGGCCGGACAATGTGAATTCAGCGAAATGAAAGGAGATCGGTTCCAGAGCCAGACGCCTCAACGTATGGCCTGGCGGACAAAAAACAAGCTCCCCGAATTCGGCAATCCGGTTTTCTTGTGCATTGTCATCTAAAACGAAGGAGAATCGGCCAGATTCCGCAGCAAGCATACTCCAGCCTTCATAGGTGTCTTCTGTTAGGGAAAACTGCTCTCTTTGTTTACCATAATAGTAACGCATAACCTGGATTTTCCTAGTCACGAATTCACGCTCCTGTTGAATGCAAAAAAGTATATGAAATAGTATAACCTAGTGCATGGATAAAGGGAATATTAGGCTGTAATATAAGGATATAAGAAAATAATCAAATAAATTGAGAAAGCAAAAAAACAAATGAAAGGTGGATATTTCTATGAAAAAGAAATCCCTAAACATTCTAACGGAAGAGCAATTGCAAACCTATAACGAGCAGGGGTACTTAGTTCTCCGCAACGTCTTTACAGAGCAAGAAGCCAATGTGATTCAAACGGAATGCGATCAATTGCTTACGCTAAGCGATTATACCGATAAGTTCAATATCCGCGCCGGGCACAAGAATTATGCGGATGGACGCGTTGCCATCGAACGTCTGGACCCTGTACATGACATTTCAGCTGTATTTGCAGACTTAGTAAAAGACGAACGTATTTTGTCGCCGCTGAGAGACATTTACTTGGATGAGCCTCTTCTATTCAAAGATAAATTAATCTTCAAACTTCCTGGAGCCAACGGTTATTCGATGCATCAGGATGCGGCTTGGTGGCAAGGCTTCCCGATTGAAGGTTTAATCTCCATTATGGTGGCCATTGATGGAGCTACCGAGGTGAATGGAGGGCTCGAATTGTTCCCGGGCTATCACGAAAGACTACGTTCCACGCCGGGTGAGCTTCGTAATATGAACGCTGAAGAAATCACAAAGATTGATCCTAAAACGGGGGTTATTATAGAAACGAATCCGGGTGATATGATCATCTTTCATTCATTTACCCCTCATCAAAGTGGCGCGAACCTGTCCGAAGTTAGTAGGAAACAGCTTTACTTGACGTATTCACCTAGTAAAAACGGCGAATTATATAAGGCCCACTACCAGCATTATCAACGCTATAATCTGAAAGGTAAGGACAGATCCAGCTACTATTTTCTATAGAAATACAAGAGATCTGCTTATGCGGCAGATCTTTTTGGAGGTATTAGGAGACGAATGACGTCTAGAAATGAAATGATAGTTCAGCATCCTTCGCTTGTAGCTTTTTGGGACTTTCAAGAACCAGCGGGGAGTCTGCGAGTAGCCAAAGGCCCTTATCCTTATTCACTCGAAGAGATTTCGGGACCTATTACAAGAGTTAAGGACGGCGTCTTGGGAACCTACGCGGCAAAATTGGAATTTGGGCAATGGTTCAACCTGCCTAGGTACATGTGCCCGGCTCTTGATTTTCATGGACTGGAGGCAGAGCTGACCATTCTGGCATGGCTAAAACGTCAAGAAAGAAAAAATGGGCAGTGCGAAGCTATTGCTGGTATGTGGAATGAAACGGAAAAGAAGCGCCAATACGCCATGTTCATTAATCTGAGGATCTGGGAAAGCGGCGATCAGGTGGGAGGCCATGTCTCCGCGGAAGGTGGACCGACACCTGGACATCCGTGGTGTATGACAACAGCGATTGGAGCAACACCGTTAGTCAAGGAACAATGGTATGCGCTTGCATTCACTTACGATGGATCTTACTCTAAGGTATATGTAGACGGAGTACTGGACGAACGTGAAATCTATAACCCATATTTGTATGACAAAGGGTTGTTCGATGGGGGACTGACGGGTGCGGATTTCACCGTGGGTGCCGTGAACCGATCCGGTGAGATGGGAAATTTCTATGAAGGATTGCTGGGCGGACTTGCTGTATTCCATAAAGCATTAACAGACGAAGAAATTGGTATGTTATCCATAAAGAAATAAGGGTAAGAATTCGGGAGCAGAACCAACTGGGTAATAGCTCATCAGGTGCGGGAACCAGGAGACTCTTTGCCGAGATACGTTGAAACGGAAATTGCGTTTATATCGTTATAGCGAGTGAACCCAAAAATTTCGACAATGCCGATGGACATTGGTCGGAGCCAGTTATCAGACTGATGGCATCCCGTCTAGTGGTGGAAGGAAAACGGATCAAGGGTTAAAACAAGCAGCGTTTTATGACGATATCCTTTGAACTGTCTGACGTCGACATCGTCGAACGATTGAGGTACGACATGTATATTGAAGCTGATGAAGTGAAAAATGGATCAAGTAGACCTATTTGAGCGTATTTAGAATACTCAACTTCCTTGCGACTAACCCTCGAAAAGGTTTTCTTTTGGTCCGCCACTGTGTCGCTAACGACACAAATAACCGCTCAGAGAGTATGAGCGGCGGTAAATTCAATCGACCCTACCCCATTGCCTAGTGAATTACTATTTCACATTCCAACGAGCTTAACCTGCGAAAGCCCCGTATGAATGTAAGGGCATAGATCCGTCGAGCCATGGGATGGTGAACACCAAGGAGAAAGTGGAGTATGTGTGCAGGATAAAAATGAATGGAGAAAAGTTCCAAAGCGCTTCTTCTGTTCCCGCATAGTGAGATAAACCATTAAAACCGAGGGACGGGCAAATTAGCGTGGTGCCATCTTGCTGGGTTTGGCTACGGTTGAGAAATTGGATAGTAATGATTAGTTATAAGCATTAATTCCTGCCGATAGATTAGAGCAATATGTTACAGTATTTAAATAGTGAACTCAGTTCATGTTAAATGATAGCATATGTGAACGTGAGTGGAAGCCAACACTAACCTGAGCGAAGACCGTCGGGTCAAGGTGCTGGAAAGTGGGAAGTGATTTCTCCCGACTCCACTGACTGAGAGTCCCACTCAAAATTAACTTCTTTTTATTATATCACGACCTCTGCGGAAGGTAGTTAGTAAGCACTGGTTGACAAGAGGAGGCGTGCATGATCAGGAAACAAAAAATAGTAGTGATTGGTGCAGGGATTGTTGGTGCATCAATGGCATATAACTTATCAAAGCGGAATCAGGATGTTACTGTGATCGAATGCAATTTAACAGCAGCATGTGAAGTTACTGAAAAATCTTTCGCTTGGATTCATCCTTCAGGTCGAGTTTCAAAAAAATTTCGACATCTATACGATGCAACATTAGCCGAATATCATGCATTAGAAAAAGATCTGCCTGATTTAAAGATAAATTGGAACGGAGCACTGACATGGGGAGTTCCTGCAAATGTGGAGAAATCTCATATACAAAAACTGAATCGGAAACAAATCATAGAATTAGAACCTAATTTAAAGGAATATCCAGAAGAGGCTAGCTTTGCTTATGGAGAAGGCGCAGTAGATCCTGCATTAACAACAAAGCTTTTGTTAAAAAAAGCAGAAGAACATGGAGCGAATATACTTTACGATACAAAAGTTACGCAAATCAAAAAAGAGAGTTCTAAGGTTGTTGGTGTTTACACCTCAATTGGTTTTATAGAATCAGATATTATTGTATTAGCTACTGGTGCAGATTTACCTGAGCTCTGTAAACCATTAGGCTTCGATGTTCCTGTTGCTCCTTCGCCTTCCATCATAATTCGTATGAAATCAAAAGAAAAGTTAATTCATACTTTAATTTCTAATTCAAAATTTGAAGCAAGACAACTAACAAATGATATTATTATAGCTGCGGAAGATTATATAGATGAGTCTGAAGAAAACGGGCCAGAAACAATCGGAAAAAGAGCTTTTGATACCCTCCGCCACCATTTAAATGGAGGTGAGAATTTGGAGTTGGAAAGTATCAAGGTAGGATTGAGACCTATGCCAGAAGACGGTTACCCTATTGTTGGATTTCATGAACAGATAGGAGGTCTATATCTTTCAGTTATGCATTCAGCCATTACGCTAGCTCCTATTGTTAGCCGCTTGGCTGCAAATGAGATTATAGACGACGTGAAGATGAATGAATTGGAATGTTGCCGATTATCTAGATTCGTCGTCGAAGACATGACTTCTGTACCCCTGAAAAGCGACCTTGATAAATGAACTCTATTATTGTTTTTTTGTGGATTCGACAGCACATGCGGAAGCGGTTGCCGAGTTGTGGCGTAGAAAGAACGTTTCATATTTTGAAAACATCGCCTGAAAAACGAAAAAGGGCGGTGGTTTTTTTCTTTGAATTTAGTCGGAAATATAATGTTTGTAAGAAGTACTTCAAAACTTATTTGTAATTCAAGCTTTTTGCCCGAAAACACCAATTCAAAACTTTATTTGTATGTCACCCAACAGAAGAAAAAAAGCAGAATTTTTAGGAATTTTGAATGTCGACAAAACCTTTACCGAACACATCCTGCACATTATGGACCGTCATGAAAGCTTCTTGATCCGCGGATTTTACGATGTTCTTCAGCAGGGCAACCTCCTGTTTCTTGACTATAATATAGAGAATATTCATGGAAGTCTTCGTATAATAACCATGGCCGCTTAAGACCGTAACACCTCGATCCATAAGAGTGTTTACTTGTTGAGCTATTTGGTCTTGTTTTTTGGAAATAATCGTTATAGATTTCGTTGGGTTCAATCCCTCTATCACGAACTCCATCACTTTGGTAGCTACGAAAAGCATAATAATGGTGAACATCAGTCTTTCGGGGCCAATGATAAAGTAAGAGGACGCTGCTACAAGAACATCGCACAACAACAACGCAAAACTGATATTCCAGTCCCAGAACTTGTTCATCAACTTGGCTATAATAACAGTGCCAGCAGTCGTACCTCCTACCCTAACAATAAGTCCGATGCCAAATCCAATCATAGCCCCTCCGAAAATGGAACTCACAATTAAATCGTTTGAAGCAATATGCCAACCTTGGGTCAGATGAAGAAACAACGAATGGAGAGAAACGGCAACGATTGTATATATTACAGTCTTTCTTGTTAACAAACGGCATCCAATTGCCAACAGTAACAGATTAATAATCAAACTTGTCCAACCTGGAGACCATTCCATCAAATAATATAAAATGATAGTAATGCCAACCACCCCTCCCTCGCCCAACTCGTGAGGGATGACAAACACATTAATGCCCAACGCAAAAGCTAGTGCACCAACTGCTATAAATAACAAATCTATGAATGTTCTTTTCACTTCTATAGCCTTCTTTCTCGCTATGGTACTAAGCCATGACGCAAGCCTATCGTGTCATTTCATGCTATTGTTACATTTAAACACGGCCTTCATAACTTCTCAAGGAGTTATACTACCATGCTACCATGCTAACAATTTAACAGATTAAAGAGAGACTTCATTGAAGGTAGCTTTAGACGTACACAATCTCAAAAAGTTCGATAATTAGAAAATATAGTTTTAGACTGAAAAATAAACTTGTAGAATAGCATAATAGAGTATTAGACTGACTCTCTTCTCGGGAAATTCATTCAACTAGAGCTTTAAGAACTATTACATTAATGCAAAAGAACCCCGAAATTATGGTTTTCATAATTTCGGGGTTCTTTGTATTAGGAGGAGCTATAGATATATCGAGACTTTTCATCCAGTAGTGTCGGGCTCACTGGGGAAGCACCCTCTGTGACTTTCCTTTGGAAAGAGTTAAGGATGCCAGGGTAACGCCGCCAACGATGAATAAGGAACCAATCATTTGCTGCGAGGTAACGAGCTGGCCGAGTATTACATAGCCAACTATCATCGCGACAAACGGTTCTAGGTTCGAGAACATCGCTGCCTTCGCCGCGCCAACCTTTTGCAGTTGGCTGTTCCAAATGAGCGTAACTATTCCGTGCATTAGAATAGCGGTAATAATTAGCAAAGCCCATGCCCAAGCTTCATGACTGATGTTCCAGCCTGTCCCACCCGCCAGTACGACCGGCACCATCGTGCCGAACCCGACCAAGGTCGAATAAAGCGTGGTAATAATGGGGGGCAGCCTGCGAGCCAGCAGACGCACTAATACAATGGAGATGGCAAATGTAATCATCGTGATAAAAATCCAAAGGTGGCCTATATGAAATGCCAGTTTCCCGCCATTATTAACGACGAGAAATACACCCGAGATTGCCACAAGCGAGCCAGCTAGCATCGTTACCGTTAAAGCTTCTTTTAAAAATAAGGCTGCTAAAAGGGCAGTCGTAATAGGAGTTAGCGCTAGAATAAGCGCTGAGGTGGTCGGGTCGGCCGTTTGTAAGCCTTGATAAAAGGACCACTGGTTTATAAAAACGCCAATCAGGCCAAGTAAGATAAGCAGCTTCCACGCTTGTTTGCCAACGGCAACGAAGCGGTGTCGAACCCGTGTATAACCCAGTAAAAACAAGGAGATGAACAATAAGCGAGCCATGGCTAGAAACAAGGGGGAGAACTGTTTGGCAAGCATGTTGCCAAAGACAAAGTTGCTCCCCCAAACGGTAACGCAAAAAATTAATAATAAGTAGGAACGAAGCATAGAAATGGAGTCCTCTCAATGATTTCCCAGTTGTTTCTTAATAAACTTACTGCCCCAATGCACAATGACAAGTAGGCTTGACACCATCATACTAACCCAGACGGCGTCTAAGTTCCCTAACTTGTATCGGCTTGTATATCCCGCGATTAGTCCTATCAGTGCGCAGAGAGGAATGAAATTGTCCACTTTTCCTTTGCTAAAAACGATGAACAAGAGAGGGACAATGAGTGCCGCGTAAATAATGCCAAAGAAAAAGAGCAGCTCCAGAAGTGTAGGTGTGAAAAAAAAGGTAAGTGCAATCGACAGAACGCCGATTGCAATCGCAAGCATGTATCCCATACGCATCTTCTGTCTTTCATTGGCGTCAGGTTTCAAGAGGGGATACACGTTGCCCGCGATGAGACTGATCATGGAATGCAGCCCTGCGCCGAAGGCTGAGGTTACGGCACCGAATGAACAGAGGACGAACAACACCAGTAAGAAAATCGTGTCAATCTTGCGGATAAGATCAAATAAGAGTGAATAAATGTTATTAAAACTGCCTGTAAATATAACGACCATAATTAACGAAGAAAAAGCTAGTGGAACGGTTGCCCAGATGAGCCCGGATAGCAGGAAGGTGGGCACGATTTTTTTGCCTTCGAGCATGTATAGACGTTGCCACGTTGCTTGGTCGACGAAAATTTGCCCGAAGCCAATGAATAGGCCTGTACACATAAAAAACAATCCTTCGTGATTGTTTAGCACGAGTAAATAAGGATGATAGAGGCGGATTCCTTGATAAACGTTCTCAACCCCTTTTGCAATGAAAAAATAAAGGGGGATGAGGATGGCTGCGGCAAACATACATATGACTTGAACGAAGGCCAAACGCTGAATCAGGACAATTCCGCCAAAGCCGACATAGACGACGCAAAACAAGAAGAAACAAAGCATTCCAATTGAAATTGGGATGCCGAACAAAATATTGACAAGCACGCCTGCGGCCATTCCCTGCGTAAATAAGCCCTCTATACTGGTGATAAGCAGGATAGCAATCATCATCCAATAACCGACCCGGTGAAGCTTAAATTGAAAAAAATCCCCAATGGTCAAGCCGTCGCCGAACTCTTTACGCACCCTTTTCCCAAGCCAGCCAAAAGCCATCAGCGCGATGGCTCCCATCAACGCATAGCCAATTCCGCCAAAGATGCCATATTTGACCAACGCTTCGGGGGAGGCGAAGATGGTAATGCCTGTTACCCATCGGGCTAAGATTGATATTACTCCCAGGCCTATGCCAATCTTGGCTGCTCCCTGCGCATATTCACGAAATGATTGGTAAAGCAAGGTTTATTTCTCCTTATCGCGATATTCTTTAGGTGTTTGGCTTGTGCTTTTGCGGAAAATGGTGCAAAAGTAATGCTGGCTATTAAAGCCGCTTTTTTCTGATACGGTAGAAATACTCCAATCGGGATGAGAAAGGAGATACTTTTTGGAAATCTGAATGCGGTACTGCATCAAGTATTCGGAGAATGACACACCAACTTCGTCATGAAAGCGGCGGCTTAAATAGGTTGGATTAATGTGCACCTCAGCGGCAAGGTCGGCAAGCGCGAGCTTTTCTGCATATTTTTCATGGATGATGGTCAGCGCGTCATGAATAACATGGGAGTACTTGGACTGCGGCATCTTGTTGCGGTATTTGCTCAGAATATCATTCAGTTCGCTTTGGATGACCGGCTTCGTCATGTAATCGACCACACCAAGACGGATGGACTGTTTGGCATAATGGAAGTTTTGGTAGGCGGTGACGATTATGATCTCAATATCTTGATTATGTTGACGCAGCTCTTCGCCAAGTTCCAGTCCTGATTTGCCTGGTAAATTGATATCAAGAAAGGCAAGATGAATCTTTACCTTTTGGCTAATGGCGGTAGCTTGGCAGCTATCGGATGCTTTGTACAAGGTCCAAAAAGGAAAAAGCGGGTGTATCAGATATTCAAGCTGTTCCAGCTCAAGAGGCTCGTCATCCACGAGTAATACATTCATTAGGTCACCTCTTATAAGTTAGGTTCTATGATGAAAGGCCATTTGATTTGCACTTTCGTACCTGTCTCCGGGATTGATTGAATCTGTAAGCTAGCTCGATCGGCAAAGTAAAGATGCAGACGGCGTCTAATGTTGTCCAAGCCATGTCCGCTCTTCGCTTCCATGGCAGATTCCTCTTGCTCCATCGTGCCATTATCGAAGACAAGAAGGATTGCCGTCTCCTGCTCAAGGGAAAAACGGATATCAAGATTCACGGCTCCAACTTTCCGTTCCAACCCGTGTTTAAACGCATTCTCAACAATGGTCTGCAAAACAAAAGGCGGGATATAGGCTTCCTGGAGTTCTTCATCGCACGTTAGTGTAACTGTAAGGCGAGTACCGAAACGCAGCTTTTGAATCTCGATGTAGTACTCTGTGTAACGAATTTCCTCACGAAGAGGAATCACGGGTTCGGTGGTTTTGTACTTAAACTTAAGGAATTGGGAGAAGACCTCAAGGGCTCTGACCAATTCTTCCGTACGTTCCAAGCGCGCCAAGGTTAGAATCACGTTCAACGAATTGAATAAAAAATGGGGCTGAATTTGCTGATTCAATTGGTTGTAAAGCGATTGCTGCAGCTCTTTTTCCAACTCTATTTTCTTCGTTTTGTTTTCAAGGAGATCAATGCGTTTCTCAAAGACAAACAAAAATAATAAAGTAATAGCCCCAATAATTGGAGCTAAAATAAACAGCAAAATGAGTAAGGTAAAACCCTCAAAGCTAAGCATGAGATCCCTTCTGCATACGGTTTTAATAGTTGTTTTCTCTACCAGTTTAAATTATTCGTCATGATAAAGCGAATGAAGTCAATATTTACCTGAAGCAACCAAGTGGCAAGCTGCTTGATGTCCTTCACCGGTAAAGCGCAGCTCAGGCTCCTTTGATCTGCACGTTTCAACGACAAACGGGCAGCGCGTATGAAAGCGGCATCCCTGAGGCGGATTGATGGGAGAGGGAACATCGCCGGTCAACAGGATGCGCTCTTTCTTTTCCTTCTGATTGGGTACAGGAATGGCGGAAAGGAGAGCTTTGGTATAAGGGTGCTGCGGGTTATCGAAAAGCGATTTTTTGTCCGCAATTTCTACGATTTTACCTAGATACATAACCATCACCCGATCGGAGATGTGGCGTACCACGCCCAGATCATGGGAGATAAATAAATAAGTCAGCTTATATTGATGCTGGAGCTTCTTCAGCAGGTTCAGCACTTGTGCTTGGATGGACACATCCAGTGCCGAAACGGCTTCATCGCAGATGATAAGCTTCGGCTCCACAGCTAATGCGCGTGCGATGCCGATACGTTGGCGCTGACCGCCGCTGAATTCATGCGGGTATCGGTCGATATGGTCGGACCGTAACCCGACATTGTCAAGCAGTTCTTGAATACGTTCTGTCCGCTTTTCCTTCGGAATGACATCTTGAATGGTGAGTGCTTCGCCGAGAATTTGGCGGACGGTTTGCCTAGGATTCAGCGAGGCAAAAGGATCCTGGAAGATGACCTGCATGTCCTTGCGCAGCTTTCTGAGTTCACGCTTATTCAGGCCAAGTACATCCTTATCCTGATAGTGGATATCTCCTCCGGTCGGTTCATCCAGGCGCAATAGGGCTCGTCCTGTAGTCGATTTGCCACAGCCTGATTCACCTACAATGCTAAGCGTTTCTCCCTCATAAATGTAAAAGCTGATATCGTCCACAGCTTTTACATGGTTCACGGTTCGCCCTAAGATGCCGCCTTTGATCGGAAAGTATTGTTTCAAATGGTTGATTTCAACTAAAACCTTCTTATCCTTACCACGCTCCACAGGTATTGTCATTGGATTGAGCCCCCCGTTTTCATATGCGCATCAAGCTGTGCGTTCCACTCTGGTGTATACATCCAGCAGCGAACCTGAGTGCCATTTCCGACGTCGGTTAGCTCCGGTACAGTTGTTTGACAAAGTTCTCTTGCTTGCGGACAACGAGGAGCAAAACGGCATCCCACAGGCATGTTGTATGGACTTGGGACACTTCCTTGGATCGCTTGCAGTTCTTCTTGGTCTTGGTCCGCACGAGGAAGAGAGTTAAGTAATCCAACTGTGTAGGGATGTTTCGGATTGGCGAATAACTCGCCAGCCGCGGTATATTCCACGATCTTGCCGGCATACATCACGGCTACGCGATCGCATGTTTCAGAAACGACTCCCAGATCGTGAGTGATCATAATGATACTCATGCCCATTTGCTTCTGCAGGAGCTTCATCAGATCCAGGATTTGCGCTTGAATCGTTACATCAAGAGCGGTTGTCGGCTCGTCAGCAATAAGAATCTCCGGGCTGCAAGCCATCGCCATGGCAATCATCACCCGCTGCCGCATGCCGCCGCTAAGTTCATAAGGCTCTTGTTTGGCACGCTTCTCCGGGGAGGGAATACCGACCAGACGCAGCATGTCGACTGCTTTCTCCCAGGCTTCCTTTCTCCCGAGCTTTTGGTGATGGCGAAAAACTTCTGCGATTTGTTCCCCAACCGAGTACACGGGATTTAAAGAAGTCATGGGTTCTTGGAAAATCATTGAGATTTCGTTGCCGCGGATGGCACCCATTTCTTTATCCGTTTTTTTCAATAAGTCTTGTCCTTTGAAAAGGATTTCTCCGTTAACGATTCGCCCGGGGGGACTGGCGATCAGCCTGAGAATGGAAAGCGATGTAATACTTTTACCGCAGCCCGATTCGCCTACAAGTCCGAGCGTTTCCCCTTTATGGAGCGTAAAATCAATGCCGTCAACAGCTCTGCTGACGCCTTCATCGGTAAAGAAGTGTGTCTGAAGATTGCTTACTTCCAAAACCTTTTCTTGTTGTTTAAGCATCTCGTTCCCTCCTTTTAATCCAGCTCGATACGTTTGTTGAAGTTGCGATACAGGACGTCGACCGCAAGGTTAACCATGACGAAAATGATGGAGGCGATCAGTACACCACCCTGTACCATAGGCAAGTCACGCATGCGAATGGCATCTACAATTAGCCGTCCAAGTCCGTTAATGGCAAAGACAGATTCTACTAAGACCGTACCGCCGAGCAATACGCCGAACTGTAGTCCGACCACGGTAATGACAGGAATCAGTGCATTCTTGAGGGCATGTTTATAAATGATAACGCGTAATTTCAAGCCTTTCGCTTTGGCTGTTCGAATATAATCTTGGCGAATGACATCCAGCATCGTGGAGCGCGTCATCCTAGCGACAATGGCAGCACCTGAGGCTCCTAATGTGATGGCCGGGAGCACAACATGTTTCCATGTTCCCCAGCCCGCGACAGGAAAGAGGTGCATTTTCACGGAGAAAAAATAAATGAGCGAAAGCCCGAGACAGAAGCTGGGCAAGGATACACCGAGCAGAGCGATAATCATGATCGTGATATCAGATGCCGTATATTGCTTCGTAGCGGATATGATTCCGGCAAGCATCCCGAGAACAATGGTGATGAATATACTGGCCACAGCAAGCTCAATCGTGATCGGTAAGCGAATCATGATTTCGTTAAAAACAGGCAGATTGGAGCGAAGCGAGATCCCAAAGTCTCCTCGAACCACGTCGATGACGTACTGGAAATATTGCATAAACAATGGCTGATCTAAGCCCAGTTGATGACGAATGCGTTCAACCGTCTCAGCGGAAGCACCTTCTCCTGCGAGCAGAACGGCCGGATCGCCAGGCACAAGCTGCATAATCAAGAATACGACTAGAATGACGCCTAACAGTACCGGGATCATCTGAAGTAGCCGGCGAATGATGTATACGAACATGGATATCCCCCTTAGAGTTTTCTTTTAAGAAAACTGTCTTCGTAAGCACGAGCTTAGTGTTTCATTCTTGGATCCAATGCGTCTCTGAGCCCGTCCCCAAATACGTTAAATCCAATAACTAATGTAGAGATGGCAAGCCCCGGAAATAAGGCCAGATAAGGTACTGTGAATAAAAAGTCGCGTCCGTTGCTCAGCATAGCACCCCACTCAGGCAAAGGAGGTTGAGCGCCAAGTCCCAAGAAGGACAACCCTGCGGCAGAGAGGATAGCCGTTGCGAGCCTTAGAGTGGCTTGAACGATAATCGGGGACAGGATGTTCGGGAAAATGTGTACGAATATAATCCGCAGATCGCTGGCTCCCAAAGAGCGGATCGCGTCGATGTATTCCAACTTTTTCACCGATAAGGTCGAACCGCGGACGATCCGGGCGAACATCGGGATGGAAAATACGCCAATGGCAATCATCACGTTGATTAAACTGGGACCTAAGGCGCTTACGATGGCGAGTGCGAGCAATATGCCCGGAAAAGCAAGCAAAACATCAATCACACGCATAATGATCGTATCCACCCATTTTCCGTAATAGCCGGCAAACAACCCGAGAACGATTCCGAAGAAAGCTCCGATAAACACGGCCACAAATCCTACAGAGAGAGAAAGGCGTGTCCCGATGATCAACCGGCTTAACACGTCGCGACCCTTATCGTCCGTCCCCATCCAATGTTCGGCTGAGGGAGGCTTTAGTTTGTTCGCTAATTCAATATGATAGGGATCGTAGGGCGCCAGAAGCGGAGCAAAGATGGCGACAAGGAAGTAGAAAAGAATAACGTACCCACCCAGCATCGCTAATTTGTTTCTTCGCAGCTTTAAATAAAATGTTCTCCACTTGCCTGGACGAGCCGAGAGAACCTGTTTTGGTAGCGCTTGCTTTTGTTCAGCATAATCAACATTCATCTAGCAAACCTCCTTTGTTAAATTAAAGTTATCAGAAATAAGGACGAAGTAAATAAGCTTTGGACAACTCGTAAAGATACCTTAAATAGAAGTAAAGATTGTGAAAATAAAACACAGAATATTCTTTATAATTGAGGGAGTACGAGCAATACACACCGAATTTTTGGAAAAGGAAGGAAGGGTGAGTAATTCGTGAATTCATCTTATTGGTTAACCAAAGTTCGTCTGGAGAACGGCTATTTGTATGATAATGGCGTGATCACCGGGACAGAGACTGAAATCTGCCATCTGCGTATAGAGGGCGGTTTCATCAGTGAAATCGTTTCTGCTGATAAACCGTTAGAAACGGATCTTCCGAAGCAAGACGGAAAGAACCTGCTATTGCTGCCATCATTTATTGAGAAACATGTTCATTTGGATAAGACGTTGATGGGAGAAACGTGGCGCGCAGTCATTCCCGTAGCCAATATCGTGGAACGCTGCGAATTGGAGAAACGGATACTCCCTACACTGCCGACTTCGACCAAGGAGAGAGCAGAAAACTTGCTGGCTACGCTATTAAGTGCAGGTTCGACGGAAGTGCGGACACATGTGGATATTTATCCGGACGCAGGGCTGCATAACTTGGAAGCTGTGCAGATGGCGTTAGACCAGTATGAGGGGAAACTCTCTTACGAAATTGTAGCTTTCCCACAGCATGGATTGCTGCGATCCAAGTCCAAGGAGCTGGTTAGAGCAGCGCTTCGTGAAGGCGCTACATTGATCGGCGGCGTCGATCCCGCAACGGTAGACGGGGATATTGAAGCCTCTTTACAGCAAATGATGGAGCTGGCCGTTGAGGCTAATGCGGGCGTCGATTTACATCTGCATGATCCGGATTATTTGGGTACTTTTACAATGAGGCGTTTGGCAGCGCTTACGATGGAAGCGGGCTTGCAAGGAAGAGTGGCGATCAGCCACGCGTTCGCTTTAGGCGAAGTGCCTGCCGGTGAGGCGGCAGAGTTGTCCGCCATTTTAGCCGAGGCAGGCATTACGATCATTACAAGCGCGCCCCACAGCAGAACGCTGCCGCCGGTTCCGCTTTTGCATGAGAAAGGCGTGGCTGTCGCTGCGGGCTGCGATAATATCTTCGATACTTGGCAGCCTTTCGGCAACGGGGACATCTTGGAACGAGCAGGCCGTTTAGCGGAACGCTTCCGCTGGATTGACGAGTATTCCTTGTCACAATCGCTTGGTTTCATTACGGGAGGAAAGACAACGCTGGATAGAGATGGCAACCGGGCATGGCCGAAGGTTGGAGATGAAGCGAGCATGGTACTTGTGGATGCTAGCTCTACGGCAGAGGCGGTAGCGAGAAGAGCCAGACGCAACGCTGTCTTCTATCGGGGGACATTGGTGGCAGGAGGACTTCAGCTATGATCGATTTATTGCTTGTCCATGGAGTCGTGATTACCATGGATCAAGAACGACGCATTCTTGAGAACGGAGCTGTCGCGATCCACGAGGGGAGAATTCTCGAAGTTGCCGACACCGAGCAATTGCTGGCGAAGTATGAGGCGAAGAAAACGATGGATTGCAGCCATCACTGTATATTGCCCGGTCTGATTGACGTCCATGGTCATGGCGGTCACTCCATGTTCAAGACGATCGCTATGGACAACATCAGTTTCTGGATGCCGATCATGACGCATACGTACAAGCACTTTGTAACGGATGAGTTTTGGTATTACGAAGGTAAGCTGAACGCGCTGGAACGCTTAAAGGCAGGGATCACGACAGGCGCCTGTGTGCTTGGCTCCATGCCTCGTTCCGATGATCCAATCTTTGCCCTGAATCATGCCAAAGCTTACTCCGAAGTTGGCATACGCGAAATTGTCTGCACGGGTCCTTGCAATCCGCCATGGCCGCATTCGTTCAGCCGCTGGGTGGATGGGAAGCGGGTAACCAGAGAAGTGACTTACGAAGAGGTGCTGAAGGGTGCTGAGTCGGTGATTGAAGCGCTCCATCATGCGCATGACGACCATATTCGTGCTTTTATCACGCCATTTGTTATCGTAACTTCCGTAAATCCTTCCGCCCCGACTCCGCCGGACCAATTGTACGGCTTAACTGATCATGATCGTTATCAAGCGAAAAAGATTCGCGAGATCGCCCGGAAATACAAGACGCGGATTCACTCGGATGCTTTCGGAGGCATGATTCATCTGGCGATTCAAGATAAAGAAAACGCTTTGCTGGGGCCCGATGTGCATTTGCAGCATTGCCGTGGCATCTCGTTTGACGAAGCGCGAATTTTGGCTGAAACAGGCACCAATGTTAGCTCTGCCCCAGGGTTCGGACAAGTCAATGCACGGACGCCAATAACGGAACTGATGGAGATGGGCGCAACTGTGGCGATTTCCACGGATGGTACCTCCCCGGCAGCCAGTTTTGATATGTTTCAAGCGATGCGCAAGACGCAGATGATCCATCAGGCGGCACTCAAGGATTACTACTATTTGCCGGCTGGCAAGCTGCTGGAGATGGTCACGATTGATGCGGCGCGCTGTGTAGGTTGGGATGATGAACTAGGCTCGTTGGAAGCAGGCAAGAAAGCGGATGTGATTACGGTTAACATGCGCCAGCCGCATTTGACACCTGAATATATGTATGTGCACCGGTTGGTCCATCAAGCGGTAGCGAGCGACGTAGACAACGTTATCGTGAATGGGAAAATCGTGATGGAAGACCGCAAAGTGCTCACAGTTGACGAGTTTACGGCGCTTGATGAAGCGAATGAAGAAGCGAAGCGAACGATTGAACGCGCAGGGCTGCAGAAGTATATGGAACCGACCAAATATTTCTGGGGTCACGCTAGGGCTTATGTGGATGAGAAACGTTTTGATCCTGAGTTGCTGTAAGAGATTGCAAATTTGGCAGGGAGAAAGGGTGTAACCAACATGAGTATGATTTCGACTTATTGGCTAACTAACGTCTGTTTGGAGAGCGGCTATTGCTATGAAAATGGAAGAATCACAGGAACGGAAACGGAGATCTGCCATCTCCTCATTGAGGATGGGAAGATTACACAAATCGTTTCGGCAGACACGACTTTAGACAGCGATCTGCCTAAGCAAGATGCGAAGAACCTGCTTCTCCTTCCCGCGTTCCGCGATATGCATATTCACATCGATAAAACGTATTACGGAGGGCCATGGAAAGCTTGCTCACCTCCGGTGAATATTTTCACTCGCTTAAAGGAAGAAGAGACGCTGCTTACGCAGCTGCTGCCGACAGCCAGGGAGCGGGCGGAAGCGATGCTTGGGCTGTTGCAGAAGAACGGCACGACCTATGTCCGAAGCCATTGCAACATTGATCCCTATATCGGCTTGAAAAATCTTGAAGCCACTCTGCAAGCTTTCGAAACATATTCAGGCAAGCTGTCTGGCGAAATCGTAGCCTTCCCGCAGCACGGGCTGCTGCGCAGCAACGTTGTGGAAATGGCGCGTGAGGCGCTCCGAATGGGAGCGACATCCATGGGTGGCGTAGATCCGGCCTCGGTTGATCAGAACATCGAGAAATCGTTGAACACGATTATGGAGCTAGCTGTAGAGGCTGACGCAGACGTTGACGTCCACATTCACGACCCTGGTCATTTAGGCATATTCACCTTCAAAAGGCTTGCCGCACTAACCGAGGAAGCGGGTTGGCAGGGGCGCGTAACCGTCAGTCACGCACTAGGTCTTGCTGACGTTCCGGTCGAGCTGCAAAGCGAAGTGGCTGAGCTGTTTGCGCAGCTCGGTATCGCGATCACCTCCACCGTGCCGATTAACCGAGCGACGATACCGATTCCGCTTCTGAAGCAGAAAGGCGTCTCCGTGTCGCTGGGCGACGATAGCATCACCGATCACTGGTCCCCATTCGGCCAAGGTGACAGCTTGGAAAGAGTCGGCCGTCTGGCGGAGCGATTCCGCTGGAGTGACGAGCGCTCGCTTGCGGAGGCTCTCGGCTTTATTACAGGTGGCAAGCTTCCGCTTTCCGCGGAGGGTGCCCGCGTCTGGCCGGCAGTTGGCGATGAAGCAAGCGCGGTGCTCGTTCATGCCGGTTGTTCGGCGGAAGCGGTAGCGCGAAGAGCCGAGCGTCAAGCGGTGCTGTATCGCGGGAATATTGTTTCCGGTTCGTTGTAGTGAGGTAGGCATAGTTTTCTCCCATTCGGGAGGGGCTATGCCTTTTTTTAATATATAAGAGTTTATATGTTTTGGAGTGAGCGCAGAGTTACTCCAGCCGCCTTGTGCGAACAGAGAGAACTCCAGTCCGCTATTCTAGCCAAAAGTATCCATATCGCGGGGGTGAGGGAACTCCAGTCCGCTATTTTGCTGTTTCAAGGCAAATTCAGCGTTTTTCGTGGAAATAAGACCTTGTAGTTCCGCTAATGCCATAGCATCCCCGCCATTTGCCTATATAGCGTCCTACAGTTCCCTTAACAGGTTTTGTCGCTACTAAGAGGCTGATCTCTCAGGAATACGAAGTCGTTTATCCGCATTTATTCAACGAAAGTAGTAAAGATTATATAAAATCAAGTAAAGATTGTGAAAATAAAAAATCTGAAAATTATTTATTATCTAAATATGAAGAAAATTCATTCAAAAAGGGGACCTTGTATGAACCGGAAAATTGTTAGCGCTTTCTTAATTTTAACTTTAGCACTGGCTGGTTGTACTTCCGCTAAAGAAGCGAGTGACGGCAACAAAGAAACAACCCCGACAGCACAGAAGAACACCGGCACGCTAATCGTTGCGCGATTGAGCGATGCGAACAACCTTGATCCGCATTTCAGCACACAGATCAACTCCATGGCCGTGATTCAGCATAAGATTTATGAAGGTCTCGTTCAACTGGATAAGAACAGTGAGTACAAGCCTTTACTTGCCACCGAGTGGAAACAATTAAATGATCTTACATGGGAATTTAAACTCCGCAAAGGCGCGGCGTTCCATGACGGAACGCCATTCAACGCAGAAGCGGTTCGCAAAACAATTGCCCGCGTATTGGATAAGAAGGAACCTACGCCAAAAGCGAATCTTTTTTCGATGATCAAAGAAGTCAAAGCGGTGGATGAATATACGGTTCAGTTCCTTCTTGAGTACCCGTTTGCACCGCTTCTTTCTATTTTGGCAAGTGCGGAAGGCAGTATACTGAGTCCTAAAGCCATTGAACAGTATGGAAAAGAATTAACGAAACACCCTACAGGCACAGGGCCGTTCCGATTCGAATCGTGGACTCCCGGTCAAGAAATTGTCCTGGTGAAAAATGAAAGCTATTGGGGAGATCAACCAAAGTTTAATAAAGTCATTTTTAAAACAGTTCCCGAGGATACGACTCGCGTTGCCATGATTGAAACCGGAGAAGCCCAAGTTGCCGAGCAGTTGCCGGTTACCGAAATCGAACGCGTCAACTCTTCCTCAACGATGAGTCTTGGCCGATTCGATGCCTTTGCCGTGGATCATATCGGCTTCAATACGAGTAAAAAGCCGTTTGACGATGCCCGTGTACGTCAGGCCGTTGCTTACGCCATAGATAAAGAAGCGATCATTAAAGGTGTATATAACAACGTCGGAAAAGTAGCGAATTCGAGTCTTGGGCCAAAAGTGATCGGTTACAGTACAAATATAAAAGGGTTTGCCTATGATTTGAACAAAGCGAAGCAATTGCTCGCAGAAGCCGGTTATCCGAACGGATTAAAGGCTACCGTATATTTGAACGATAATAAAGCTCGAATTAATGTGGCGGAAGTTGTTCAATCGCAGTTAAAAGGGATTGGCATCGATCTCCAAGTGAAAGTCATGGAATTTGGAGCTTACATCGACGCAGCATCCAAAGCTCAGACGGAAATGTTCATTAGTGGTTGGGGGAATGCGACAGGCGATGCGGATTATAATCAGTACAATTTGTTCCACAGCAGCTCTCATGGTGTTCCCGGAAACCACTCCTTCTATACCAACAAAGAAGTAGATGCGTTGATCGAAAGTGGACGTAAAGAAGCGGACCCCGAAAAACGCAAACAAATTTATGAAAAAGCGCAGGCCATCGAAATCAATGATGTAGCGTTGCTGCCTTATCGCAGCTCGGAGAATTTGGCTGCCATCGCCAAAAATGTGCAAGGTGTATGGATTAGCCCTTCAGGGTACATTGAAATTAATGATGTGACAATGAAATAATGGATGGTTAGCATAACGAAAGTAGTAAAGATATTGTAAATAAACGTAAAGAATGTGCAAGGCACTTTGGCTAATATTCTCTATAATGCTTATAAGCAAATAAACAGCCTCATCAACATGATCGAAACAGGAGGGTTTACTATGAAAAGAAATCTTATTCTTGGCGGTTTTCTCGCAATGTCTCTTGTCGGTATGACAGTGTTAGCCGGATGCTCCTCTTCACCAAATTCAACGGCAGATAACGGGAAAGCTTCGGAAGCTTCAAAAGCAGGCGGTACACTGACCATCGCAAGGAAGGCGGATGCGAATAACCTGGATCCCCAGTTTATAACTAACATTCCTTCAGCCAATTATATCTTTGGCAAGGTTTACGAAGGTCTGCTCATGACGGATAAGAACATGGAGTACAAGCCTGCTCTAGCGACAGAGTGGAAACAGGTAGATGACTTAACTTGGGAGTTCAAGCTGCGCCAAGGTGTGACTTTCCACGATGGAACGCCGTTCACGGCCGAAGCCGTCAAGAAGACCATGGAGCGTGCTCTGGATCCAAAAGTAAATTCGCCAAGAGCAAGCAATTTCTCCATGGTAAAAGAAGTGAAGGCTGTTGATGACTATACGGTACAATTCATTCTGTCCTATCCGTATGCCCCTATTTTGTCCATTCTTGCCAGCAATGAAGGCAGTATCCTTAGCCCGAAAGCTATTGCGGAACAGGCTGACAAGCTGTCGAAAAATCCAATTGGAACAGGTCCATTCAAATTCCAGTCCTGGACGCCAGGGCAAGAGATGATCCTTGTCAAAAATGATAGCTACTGGGGAGAGATTCCGAAAGTAGATAAGGTTGTTTACAAAGTAGTACCTGAGGATACTACGCGGGTCGCCATGGTGGAATCGGGAGAAGTTCAGATTAGCGATCAACTGCCAGTAACGGAATTAGACCGCGTGAAGAATTCAACGTCTATGACACTGGCTCGCACCGAAGGGCTTGGGGTAGAATACATTGGGTTTAATGTGAAGAAAAAACCGTTTGATGATGTGCGCGTTCGTCAGGCATTCTCCTATGCCATTGAAAAGGACTCCATTATCAAAGGTGTCTATAACGGCGTGGGCAGCAAAGCCATATCAGCTCTTTCCCCTAAGATGATAGGCTTTAATCCTAAATTGGGCGAGTATGATTACAACATCAATAAGGCGAAGGAACTGCTTGCCGAGGCTGGCTTCCCAAATGGATTTAAAACATCGATTGTTACAGATGACAGAAAAGAACGCATCAATCTGGCGGAAGTCATTCAATCTCAGTTGAAAGGAATTGGCATCGACCTCGAGATTAAAGTGATGGAGTACGGCGCGTATCTGGATGTAACTGGAAAAGGTGAGCACAGCATGTTTATCGGCGGTTGGGGGAACGCGACCGGCGATGCGGATTATAATCAGTATAATGTGTTTCACAGCTCCTCCCACGGAAGCAAAGGTAATCTTGCTTTCTATACCAATCCGGAAGTGGATAAGCTAATTGAAGAAGGCCGTCGTGAAAAAGATGTGGAAAAACGTAAAGCGATTTACGCTAAAGCGCAAGAAATCGAGATGAAAGATAGTCCGCTGATTCCGATCCGCACGATTGATCACGTTGCAGCAACAGCTAAAAATGTAAAAGGATTTGCGTTAAATCCGGTAGGATATCTCATGCTAAACGATGTTACCGTAAAGTAAAAGCGGAGAGACTTTGAGCTACGCTCAAAGATCCCTATATTAGGTGGGTAAAATGGAAATACAAAATCGACGATTCTACGGCAGCTTAAGCACATTTCAATGGTTTATTTTCCTGCTGGCCAATTCTGTCGCACTACCTATCGTGATCGGTGGCATTTTTCACTTGTCGATGGAGGAAGTATCGGCGTTGATGCAGAGAACATTTTTGATAGTTGGCTTGAGTTCTTTCATCCAAGGATGGTTGGGGCATCGGTATCCGATTGCGGATGGCCCCGCAGGTTCATGGGTCAGTGTGTTTGTGATTTTAGCTGACGTAGCTGTCAGACAGGGCCAAAGCCTGAAGGAAACGCTGCAAATTTTGGAGGGTGGATTCATTATTGCAGGCCTGCTGCTCCTCATTCTTGGCTTGAGCGGGTATTTCCATCGTTTGCTATTCCTGTTCACCCCCTTGGTTACTGGCTCCTTTCTTTTGATATTAGCCCTTCAACTTAGCGGTGTTTTCATGAAAGGAATGATGGCTTTACACGGGGAAGCGTCCCTACCGGATTACGGAACTGCAGCTCTTTCGTTTGGTGTCTTTATTCTTGTCATCCTTCTATCTGTCAAAGGCAAAGGATGGATCAAAAATTATGCGGTTTTGATTGGGATCTTATCTGGGTGGTTACTGTACACTTTGTTGGGTAAAAGCTCAGGTGTGCTCAGCGCGAACGGATCTTGGGTTAAGCTGCCGGAAATTTTTGCTTGGGGAATTCCGCAATTTAATGCCGGTATTGTGATCACAGCGATTCTGTTTACTTTTATTTTAGTCTCCAATACGATTGCTGCGGTTTCGGCAGTCAGTCAAGTCGTGCCGGAAACTCCGAGGAATTTGAAAGAAACGCTGAATCGCGGCGGAATAGCAGGCGGAATTTCTCATATGCTATGTGCTTTGTTTTCAACGATCGGTGTCGTTCCGTTACCGATCTCCGCGGGTTTTATTCGACTAACCGAACAGACACGAGTTCGTCCATTCCTTGTGGCTTGTCTGGCTTTATCAGGTATTTCATTAGTTCCGGCTATCGTTAACTTTTTGGCGCTGCTTCCAGGACCAATCGCTACAGCTGCATTACTGGCATCCTTTGTCCAAATGATTGGAATCGCTTTTCAGTCTATTTTGAGGGATACACTGGATCAACGCCGACTGACTATTTTGGGTATCACGCTGCTGATTAGTATTGGACTTATGTTTCTACCCACGACAATATTCCAAGGGCTTCCATCTATTTTGCAATATGTATTCAGCAATGGACTGCTTGTAGGCACGATGATCGTGATCTTGCTTGAACAACTATGGAAAACCGAAGAATGAGGGAGTAAATTGCACTTACCGCCGAGCTCGGTATGAAAGTGATGGTTGACAAATAAGTTTTGAAGTGACAAACAAAGTCCTGAAGTGACAAATTAAGCATTGTAAATAAATAGGCGCTCACTCTTCTATTGGGTGAACGTCTATTTAATTTCTTGTATGGAGGAAGTTCATAGTCGTATGGAAGCAAGTCAGTCAACCCGGGGCCGATATTGTATTTGAAATATCCAAGCCCCACTTACTTAATATCTTATAAGAAATTCTTGAAATTACAGAAATTTATCCGATAGGGGGATGCTATTATACAAATAGAAATAAAGACGAGGTGATGATATGCAAGCGAAATTGGCAGAGGACGCCATTCCCTTCCCCCACAAGCGGAATTCATGGATAAGAACGATACAAAAGCATAAAGTGATGTATGCTCTTTTATTCCCGGCATTAGTTTACTTTGCTGTATTCAAATACATTCCTATGGCGGGAATCATTATTGCTTTTAAAAATTATAATCTGGCTTTGGGGTTATGGGATAGCCCATGGGTGGGATTGAGAAACTTTAAAGATTTTATTAACGGCGTTTATTTCTGGGACATTATGAGAAATACGATTATCATATCGCTGTATAAGTTGTTGTTCGGTTTCTCCGCTCCCATCGTACTCGCTTTACTGCTTAATGAAGTATATACCCAATGGTTTAAGAAAATCGTGCAAACTATCACTTATTTGCCCCATTTTCTGTCATGGGTCATTGTTTATGGACTGATGGTGGCCTTATTAGCCCCAGGAGATGGCCTCTTTAATATGATTTTGAAGGAAAATGGTGCTCAGCCGATCTCCTTTCTAACGGAACCTGCCTGGGGCAGACTGCTGATTATCTTATCTGAAATATGGAAGGATATTGGATGGGGAGCGATATTGTACCTTGCCGCATTAGCAGGAATCGATCCAAGCTTATATGAAGCGGCTCGAATTGATGGCGCTTCCAAATGGAGACAGCTCTGGCATGTCACCTTACCCGGCATTCGAGGGGTCATTATTCTGATGCTGATTCTTAAATTAAGCCATATTCTGGACGCTGGCTTTGACCAAATATTCATGTTTGCCAACAGCTTTAACCAGGAGAAGATTGATATTATCGACACATGGGTTTACCGTGAAGGGTTGGAGCGTCTTAAGATTGGCTTGGCTACTGCTGTAGGATTGTTTAAAGCTGTCATCGGATTTATTTTGGTTTTGGCTGCAAATAAGCTCGCCAAAAAATTCGATGGGCAAATTTGGTGAGGTGGTTTTCGTATGATTAATTTGACAATCGGGGAAAAAGTATGGCAAGCAGCCGTGTACATTATTCTTATTGTGCTATCCTTACTTTGTTTGCTTCCCTTTCTATATGTAGTTGCTGTTTCCGTGACGCCAGAATCGGAAGTGTTAAGAAGAGGAATTGTTATTATTCCAGAATCCTTTACTTTTGCAGCCTATAAAGAAGTATTCGTTTCTCATGGTATCGGGCAGGCGTATAAAATTACGTTGTTTCGAACGATTGTAGGCACTGCGCTTAATGTGCTTTTTACGATCATAGCAGCCTATCCATTATCCAAGAAATATTTACCGGGGCGCAAACCATTTTTACTATTCATTGTGTTTACCATGATGTTTAGCGGAGGGTTAATTCCGTCGTATTTGTTAATTCGCTCTCTGGGATTGCTAGACAGTCCGTGGGTATTGATTATACCGCAGCTCATTAGTGCATTTAATCTAGTAATCATTAAAGGCTTCTTCGAGCAATTGCCTGCTGAAATCGAGGAATCGGCGAGGGTTGACGGCGCCAGTGAACTTCAGTCGCTATGGCGAATCATTTTACCTCTGTCCTTGCCCGTTCTTGCCACCGTTTCCTTATTTTACGCAGTAGGGCATTGGAACAGTTATTTCGATGCGATTGTCTACTTGAATGATTCGAACCTAATGCCGCTTCAAGTCGTCCTGCGCAACATTCTGCTTAACGTCGCAACACAAAGCGCTGATTCGATTGCCAATTCCGGGACGGTCAGCAAGTTCGCTGTGCAAATGGCGGCTGTTGTCGTGACGACGGTTCCGATTTTGATCGTTTATCCTTTTATGCAGAAGCATTTTACGAAGGGGGTGCTCATGGGATCGATTAAAGGTTAAGGTTAAAGGCAATTCCTACCTAGGTTGTTACGGGGACACCATGATAATATATATACAAGCAAAAGGAGAGGTCAATATGCAACGTACAAAGCTTTCATTTACTGTTCTGGCTGCTGTAGTAGCGCTGGGAACGCTATTGTCAGGATGCGGGGACCAAGAAGTAGGGAAGCCGACAACTTCAAGCAGCCCTCAATCCGAGGCAAACAAGTTTGCGAAAAAAATGAAAATTTCGATGTTTAACCAAGGTACTTTCAATGCTGCCGCTCCAATACCTCCGCGTGATGAAGATATTCAGCGCCAAATGTTGGAAAAGGCGATGAATATCGACTTGGATATGATGATTCCTCAAGCTGGGCAAGCAACAACCAAGCTGAATACGCTCATTGCAGGCGGGGATATTCCAGATTTGATCTTCTTGAAGAGTCGGTCTGATCTCGCGCAGTATTATGACCAAGGCGTTCTTGCGGATTTGACTCCGTACCTGGATCAATTTCCCGAATTGCAGAAGCGTTTCGGCAAAGACTCCTGGGATGCGATGTCATATCTGGGGAAAACCATTGGCGTTCCAGGTTATGATAATGTAAACGGAATCAGTCGAAGCTTCTTCATACGCAACGATTGGCTGAAAAAGCTGAATATGAAAGTGCCGACAACCCCTGATGAGCTGTTCGAAGTGATGAAAGCCTTTACGGAGAAAGACCCGGACGGAAACGGCAAAAACGATACGTACGGATTCATAGGCGGTATGAATAAAGAAGGCAATTTGCAAACCTACGGCTTCGATAGCTTAATGTGGATGTTTGGCGTCAATCCTCCCTCAGCCATTGATGTGATAGACAATAAACCGGTGTACTTGTTTATCGATCCCAAAATGAAGGAAGCGCTCGCTTACATCAATAAAATGATGACAGCCAAAGTTGTAGACCCCGACTGGGTGACGATGAATACGCCCGATTTGTTGGACCAAAAGTTATTTAAAGGCAAAGTTGGTTTCATGATCAGAGATGCCCGCAGACTGGAACCGGATTATCAGCAGAAAATGAAAGAAATCAGCGGAGAAGTGCCGGAATGGATCGTCATTCCTCCAATGAAAGGGCCTTATGGCGATCAAATCGTGGAGAGAAAATCGTTCCAAGGCAATTCATGGGCCATTTCCAAGAAAGCGGATAAGGACAAAATCATTCGGATCTTATCTATGCTGGAATATCTCTTTACGGACAAGGAAGCCTATCCGAATTTCGCATACGGGATCAAAGGGATTCATTGGGATATCGTGGATGGCAAGGTCAAAAACAAAACCTCTGAGTTATCGAAGGAAATGAAAGAAAAGTATCTATGGGTTGATCATTATAGAATGCCACGCCGTGGCGATGATGCCGAGTACTTCAGCTTCCAGAATCCGAAGACGGCAGAAGCTTTCACGAACAATCAGCAATATGTGGGGCCTACTTTGCCCGGAAATTTATTGACGGCAGACCCAAGCGACACTTTGGCAGCTGACCGCACACGTTTCATTAATGAGAGCTTAGTCAAATTTATGACGGGCAAAGACCCTCTTACCAACTGGGATAATTTCCTCAAAACCTTGGATACCAAGTTTGACATGCAGAAATATAAGGATACAACCATCAAGCAATTTAAAGAAGCAGGCCTAATCAAGTAAATAAACAAAGAGAGAGGCGATTAATAGCCCCTCTCTTTGTTGTCCTATGCTATTCTTAGTTTAATACAGATTTAAAAGGAAGATGACCGATGCGAAGAAGAATCAGCTTGCCTTTAAAACTATTTTTGATCGTGTTTGCATTTGTATTAAGCTGCATCATCTTGATAAGCCAACTGTCCTATCGCTATGTCCAAAAAGAAATAAGGACCAATGATATTTATTACACAAAACAAATAGTGGACAAAGTTGACCAGTATTTAACGGTTAATTTCTCCTCTTTCCAGACGATCTTGTTCTCGGTGGAAACATCGGTGAAAGCAAACATTAACAATACGGAAGTGATTAAAAAGCAATTAAGAGAGCTGTATGAGCTCAATAGTAATTACGTCAGTAACCTTTACTTGATCAATAGCGATTTATCCATTCTAGGCGGAAGTACGCTGACGCGAATTTTCGATGAACCCTTATCTGACAGAAAACCATTGTTTGATGCGGCCGACAAGAACAAACGGACTACCTTTGTCAGTGATCCTTATAAATCCAAGTATTCCGGCTGGACCGTTACGATGGTTCGATATCTGAATGGCTCTCCGTTTCCTATGGCCATTGCGATCGATTTGGATCTAAATGCCATTGAAGAAACCTTGTTCAAGATTAATAAAGAAGAACAAATGAATCTGGCCCTGATTACTACATCGGGCAAAATTATTGCCGGATTTTCAGAGAATAGAGGACCCCTGAATATTCAAGATCATACGTTTTCAATCGGGGAAATGTCGGCGGAACAGATTCTTGATACGACAGGAACAAGCCTTCAACTGCACACCAAGAATGGCAAACCGGTCTCCATTTTGAAGAAATCGACAGAGAAGTTCAATTGGTCCATCATCTCGATCAACGATGAATCTCGCTTGGAAGCTGCGTTGTCCAGATTGGAAACCTATTATATTGGGCTTCTGGTTGCCGGTCTTGTATTAAGTCTGTTCATTTCCTTTTTTGTTGCCAAATATATAAGGAATCCGCTCTATGCGCTCAAAATAAAAATGAAGCGGGTGGAGCAAGGCCATCTGACAACGACAGTGACGATGAACCGAAATGATGAATTCGGCGACCTTTCCCGAGCCTTCGACCGTATGCTGCAACAAATTGTGGAACTGATTCGGCGAGCAGAGCTTCATAATGAACTTGAGCGGAAGCTGGAGATCCAAGTCCTGCAATCGCAAATAAATCCTCATTTTTTGTATAACACGCTTGGATCTATTAGCAATGTTATACGCCTGGGACAAATAGAGAAAGTAGATGTGGTGATCGGGTCTCTCATTTCCATATTGGAATATGGGATAGCCGACGCTTCGGAGAAGGTTTCACTACGTCAGGAATTGCAAAATGTAGCGGACTATATCGCGATCCAGAACATCCGTTATAACAGGCACTTCCACTTGATTGAGAATATCGAAGAGGGATTAATGGATTTTCCCGTATTTCGAATGCTGCTGCAGCCCATTGTGGAGAATAGCATCTTCCATGGCTATAACGGAGGGGGAATCGAAGGTTCGATTACTATTCATGCCTACGAGCAGGGCGGCATCGTCATGATCGAAGTTGTTGATCAAGGCGAAGGAATTCAAGCGGATCGAATAAAGCACATTCTAGATTCAGAACCGAGTGATCTAGAGCTAAAAAGGAAAAGAATTGGGTTAAACAATATTCATGGTCGAATAAGACTTCACTACGGCGAACAGTTCGGGCTGCAAATCATTAGTATACCGAATGAAATAACCCGTGTCCGCGCAATATTCCCAGCAGGGATGTTTAAAGGAGATGCATGATGGTGAGAGACTACACCTGCTTCATCGTTGATGATGAAGACCTAATCATCCAAAGATTGGAACTGTTTTTTAGCGAGCTCTCCCCCAAGGAAGGGCGATTCCATTTGGTAGGCAAAGCGAATAATGGGCACAAGGGGATCGAGGAGATCTTACGGCTTAAGCCGGATATCGTAATAACCGATATCGTTATGCCGCGGATGGATGGAATTTCCATGATTGAGCAGTTAAAGCCGCAGCTGCCCCATACCCAATACATTCTTTTGACTGCCTATTCGTCTTTTGAGTACGCTCAGCGAGCTATTCATGCCAACGTATTGGAGTACATCGTTAAGGTTCCCTTGCGGGAAGCGGATTTGGAGCGAGCTTTGGATAAGGCAGCCGGAATTTGGGATGAGGTTAAGAAAAAAGAAGAGGAATTTCAATCTTTAAACGTATCCGTTCTTGAAAATAAATATAGAGTCCGTAAACAATTTTTTAACGAGCTGATCAGAGGCGAAATCCCTTCTCATCGGGCATCCGATTTCGCGAATCGTATGCAGTTCCACTTCTTTCAAGCCAACTATTGCTGTTTTATTGTTGAAATGAATCTGTATGAAAGTTTTCGCCATGAATATTCAGCGATTGACCAAAACATCTTGAAATATGCGATTACGAATGTCATCGAAGAAACGGTGATGAATTGTGGCAGGGGGGTAGCTGCGGATCTCTCCGATAATCGTTTTATTGGCTTTCTTTCCTGGGAAAATAATCGTAGTAGGATGGATACGGAATATGCTTGCCAGACACTCGGGAGTCAGATCGTCTCTCATTTGCATCAATATTTGAATCAAAGGGTATCCGTCGCTTTTGGCGGTCCGCACCGAGGCTGGGAATCCATTAAACAAGCTTACACGGAAGCTAATAATGTGAGTGACGATTTCTATTATCATGCAGAGAAAGTAGTGAAGACACCCGCGCATCGGTTCCATTACAGCAATGACAAAAAGGAGGACTTTCAGCAGAAGCTGGCTGATTTGCTTGCCTGGCTGCAAAGAAAGGTTTCCAAGGACGAGCTGGAGAAAGAGTTTGCGGATTTAAACCAATTTGTTATGGATCACAAAATCCATAAGTCCATCATGGCACCAATGCTTCGAGACTTGTATAGAGATATTGTTGCGAAATTTAAATCGGGGAACACGTTGACCACAGATGCAGCAGAGTTTCCCACCCAATTCATGGCATTTCGGGAGCAGTTGGCCTATATTGGCGATTTCACATTCGAATATGTACACGCTGGCCAACTTTTACATCGGGCAGAAATCATGAGTGCCATGCGATTTATAGAGAAAAACCTGAAACAGCGTTTAACGTTGGAGGCTATTGCCGAGGAAGTGAATTTAGCTCCATCGTATTTTAGCAGTCTTTTCAAAAAAACAATGAACGAAGGCGTTATCAGCTACATCAACCGTAAAAAAATTCAATTGGCGCTTGAGCTGTTAAACGTTCAGGATTATTCTTTATTGGAATTGTGCGAGGAAGTCGGAATTGTCAATGAAGGGTATTTTTGCAAATTATTTAAAGAATATACAGGTGATACACCTAAACAATATCGGATAAAAATGACACGGTATGAATCCAAATAAGGTTGCAAAAAAATGTATGAATTTTTCGCGAAATCATGTAAAAAAACGGGGTTCAAAAGGATTACCATGATAGATGTATCTAATCATGGAGGTTATCACAATGGAGCTTATTAAAGCGGATGTAACCGTCGTAGGCGGAGGTATTGCTGGTCTATGCGCCGCCATTGCTGCCGCACGTCAAGGACTGCAAGTTTCACTTATTAATGATCGACCGGTTCTTGGGGGAAATGCCAGCAGCGAGGTCAGGGTTCATATCAACGGGTCGGCCTATCTTGGAAACAGTCCATCCTATTATGCGCGTGAAGGCGGGTTGGTGGAAGAACTCAAACTGAGGATTTTCCACTATAATCCGCTATATAACAAGAAGCTTATGCTCTCGCTTTCGGATACGGTCCTATTGGATATGGTCTATGCGGAGCCTAACATTTCTCTATTTCTGAATACCTGCGTGCATGAAACGGGAATGGAGAACGGAAGAATTAAATGGGTGGAAGGTCTTCAATTAGCTTCCGAAAGGAAATTCCGTTTTGAAAGCCGAACCTACATCGATTGCTCCGGAGACGGGGTTGTCGGATATCAGGCAGGTGCGCTCTTCCGATGGGGGAGAGAAGCGAGGCATGAATACAAGGAAGACTTGGCTCCCGAAGTGGCGGATCATTACACCATGGGAGACACGATCCTGTTTCAAGCCCGTGACGTCGAATATTCCGTTCCGTACAAGCGGCCTGGCTTTGCGTATGATATTACGAAGTTGGACTTTTTTGATAGTATCAGAAAAGGCTTGAACCACCGGGCTTTTCCTAGAAAAATCAACGGGCTCGGCGGATTGTGGTGGCTGGAATACGGCGGACATATGGATGTTATCGCCAACAATGAAGACATCGCATTGGAGCTGCGGAAATTGGTTTATGGGATTTGGGATTATATCAAAAATAGCGGCGAATTTGACGATGTGGACAATCTCATTTTGGATTATGTCTGCCCGATTCCGGGGAAAAGGGAGTCGAGGCGATTTATAGGGGATCACATGTTGTCTCAGAACGATCTTACCACAAAGCCGCATTTCGAAGATGCGGTATCCGTCGGGGGATGGTATATGGATTTGCATGCTGCCAAAGGCATCTATGATGAGGGGCCAGCTACAGCTTGGAATTTCGTGCCTGGCTTGTACAATATTCCGTTCCGCAGTTTATTTTCCCAGAATATTCCCAATCTCATGTTCGCTGGTCGCAATATAAGTGCTACCCATGTTGCTTTCGGTTCTACAAGAGTAATGGCTACCTGCGGTTGTATGGGGCAGGCGGTTGGAACGGCAGCTTCGTTATGTTTGAAATATGAGGTAGACCCCGCAGCCATAGTCGAATCTCATATGGGAGAGCTGCAGGCGCTGCTGCTTCGAGACGGACAAACGATTGTAGGACTTCAAGAGGAATTGGATCCTTACTTCGCTGACGGATTACATATTCGTGCCTCGTCTCAGCGCAGCTATGCCAATCCTCATCCAACCGAAGCGATTCCTTTGGAGAAAGGGTTATGTTTGGTCCTTCCGATTCAGACATCCGTGGCAGAAAGCGTACAGATCAAAATTAAAAATATGTCCGAGCATTCGGAAACTTTGCATGTGAAGCTGTCTGGCGGGGAACGGAAGGAAAATTACATTCCTTCTTGCGAGTTGAAAGACTACCGATTGGCTATTGCAGCTGATCATGATGACTGGATTACGTTGGACATGAGCTGCGAGAAGCCGGCGGACGACAAAATCTACATCGTGTTAGAAGGTACGGCTAGGTTAGCCGTTTATGTCAACGAAGAGAAGATTACAGGCGCGGTTAGCTTCCATTATAAGCCGGAAGTGCCGTCCAAGCTGAAGAAATTTAATCAGAGTATTTGCTTTAAGGACCTGCTTCCACTTCAGAATATGTATAATCCCGAGAATGTCGTCAATGGCTACTCCAGACCTTATGGTCTGCCGAATGGCTGGATTTCCGAACGTACGGAAGGACGGGAATGGTTGGAATTCTCTTTTGCAAGCCCCAAAAATCTGGACGAAATCCATCTGGTTTTCAATTCGCAGTTGGATTTGGAGCATTTCGACGATCCAATCGAGTCTCTTATCCAAGATTATGATGTGATCTTAACCTTAGAAGACGGAACGGAGAGGGAAATCGTAATTCGTGGCAATTATCTCACATTGAATAAACATAAGGTGGATGCGGAAGGCGTAACCCGAATCCGCTTCGATTTATGCGCGACTTTCGGTTCGCCTTATCATGAAGTGTTTGCTGTAAAATTGTTTGCTCCTACAACGATAAGTGAGGGTCAGGTGAAGTCGCGATGAAGGAATTATTCCCTCGAAGAGGGCTGCCTAATGTCATTCAGAAGTTGGAAAATGGGGAAACCGTGACCATCGTCTATTTTGGCGGCAGTAATACGCGTTCTAAAGGATATAGAGTCATGACGGCGGATTGGCTTCGTGAGCAATATCCCAAGGCGGATATTCGCTGTGTGAATGCAGGCATTGACGGAACTGGATCGGATTTGGGCTGCGCCCGTGTGGAGAGGGATGTGCTGCGTCATCAGCCTGATCTCGTGTTTGTTGAATTTGTCGGCAACGATGGCGGAGTGCCCGAGTCCAAGGCTCGTATCGAAGGGATCGTCCGTCAAATCCGCAAGATGAGCCTGTTTACCGATATCCTGTTCGTTTATACGCTGAAGGAGCGGGATGTGGCCTTATTTCAATCCGGGGAATACCAGAAGGGCGCGCTTATGCAAGAGGAAGTGGCCGATTATTACGGTATTCCTTCGATTCATCTGGGCGTAGCGGTCAGCCATTTGGTGTCCGAAGGAAAACTCATTTTTACCTCAGGGGCAGACAAGTCCATTCCCGGAGCGATTGTTTTTACGCATGATTCGGTCCATCCGACAATTCCCGAAGGACACCAGATTTATACGGATACGATCACCCGATCGTTAGAGAAAATGAGTGAACATCGTGGTCCCTTGGGAAGAGTCGAACATAATTTGCCTCTGGCCACTTTGGTCCCGGCGAATCCTTGGGAGTACGCGACAATGCTGCCGCTGGATGGTCATGCCCAGTTATCGGCAGGATGGTCCTACGTAACTCCCGATGATTCAGCTTTGGCCCGCGAGTACGACTGGTTGTTCTCTGGCTTATGGCGAGCGGTCGATCCGGGGGAGGCTATCACGGTGCAATTTGAAGGCACACACATTGGACTATTCGATATCGGGGGGCCGGATTCCGGCAGATTGAAGGTGACGGTGGACGGCGGGGATCCCTTCCTAGTGGATCGATTCACACTCTATAACGATCATAATCGGAATCAGTATGTTTTCTTGCCGGAGCTCCCGAATGGGAAACATACGGTTCGCTTCGAAGTCGATGCCGAGAAGACAGACAAAGCGGCTGTGTTTGAGGCATGCGGTAATGAACGAAGCATTGAGCATGTTCGGCAGCATCCGGATTGGTACGATCAAACCGTGATTCAGCTTGGCAAGCTGTTGTTGGTGCAGCCGCCATTAGTGTAGTTTAATGCCGTTTGGTTCCTCATGTAAAACTTGCAACGTATCTGACTGCTGCTCGGCAGATGAATACGTTGCAGGTCTATTTGTTATTAAAATCTTATAAGAAATTCTAGAAATTAAAGAAATTTCACGGTTAAGCGGCATGCTATGATATCAAAGACGAAGGGGGGATTAACCAGCAGGATGCGGATAATTGCTTCTTTGCAATCATGTGAATAAAGGGGGTTGCGAATTTCTGAAAGCGTTACCAAAATAAGGAAAGGAAGTGAGCCGTATGATAAAAAGGAAGCTGTTTTGCTTAATCGTTGTCATCATGACAATAATAGTTCCATTAAGCCTATTCGGAATAAGGACGGCTAGTGCGGAGACTGTACCGTTTAAGACCATTATCATCGATGACGGGAGCCTCACGATCGATGGGGTTGTGACCCCTGACGCGGATAATGCGGATAACGGATACTCGGCTCCGAATTGGACCACAAGTACAGGAGTGAAGGGGTATAATAATTCCAGTTCCCAATATACGAGCACAGCAGGCAGAGCCATATCGTGGAATCCGCGCTTGGAAGCTGGAACGGCGAGAATATCGTTCTACAAGCTTAATTGGGAGGACAAAGCAGATAGTAATGTGAAAATCGAAATCGTTCATAACGGGATGACTGATGTTGTCTCTATGGATCTGAGACCTTCATTCGGGGCGCCTGCGGGATGGGTTGATTTGGGCGAGTATTATTTCTCTGGGTCTGGCGAGGAATTCGTTAAATTGACTCGGTCTGCCAGCAGCAGCAGTACGGTTCTAACACGTGCTGATGCGGTCAAGTTCGAAGGGAATATTCAGCAGAAAGAGCCTCATAAGACGATCATCATTGATGATGGAAGCATCACGATTAATGGTGTCGTCACTCCTGATGTGGATAACAAGAATAACGGATATTCGGCTCCTTATTGGAGCACGAGTACAGGAGTGAAGGGGTATAATAATTCGAGTTCCAGCTACACAGATGCGGTGGGAAGAAGCATCACATGGAATCCGCGATTGGAAGCAGGAACGGCGAGAATATCGTTCAACAAGCTGAATTGGGCGGATAAAGCAGATAGTAATGTAAAAATCGAAATTGTGCACAATGGGATTACGGATGTCATATTTATGGATCTCAGGCCCTCATCGGGACCAACTGCCGGATGGGTTGATTTGGGATCGTATGATTTCAGCGGCAATGATACTGAATTTGTCAGACTGACCCGCATGCAGCCAACGACGGGGACCATCATTACGCGAGCCGACGCGGTCAAGTTCGAAGGGAATATTCGGCAGCAGGCTCCACCGCTGCCTCCACTGCGCAGCCGCACATTGGCGAATCTTAGTTATACGGACAAAGGCAGCATCGAGAACGCCAACTATAAGGCGACTTTCTATGAAGCTGCTTGGGATGGAGGCAAATCCATCGTTCGTGATTTGTTCTACAAGGACACGGATACGGGAAACTGGGTGGCAATCAATAATGTGGCGGAAAGACTTGAAGAACAATGGGTCTTGTTGGATGGGAATGCGGGAAGTCGTACCAATTACTACGATACGATGAACAAACGCTGGATTACATTCGACGGGATCAATTTCCCTGATAGCCACACGGCGGTATTAACCGATTCTTCGCATGGAAGCGATTACGATTTGCAAGTGAACTGGTCCCTGTCTGGGGACAAACTAGATGTTTCCTTCGCTTTTACCCCTCGCCGGGATGGCAATTATGTGATCGGCTATCAGTCTTTCACGACAGAGCAAATCTCTGGCATCAATGAAGTGCTAAATGGTTTCAGATCGCATGCCAAAATGGTAGGTTCGGTGGAATCAACAAGCTTAAGAGAGCTGAGCGCTCCGATGAGTCTGGTTGAAAAGAATGATGGTGCGGGGAAAGCTTTGACCTATGGTGTTTTTGTACCGTCGGACGAACTTCCGGTTGAATTTGAGCCGACAGGAGGCGTTGCGAAACAACGGCTGGGCATGAGTCTTGTCAACAACGAAGGAAGCGTCCAGCCGATCCTGTATGCTCCTCAACTAGGAAATTATTCGCAAATGACTGCGGAAAGCACGTATCAATTCCATATGGGGCTAATCGCTCAAAGCAGCAGTCTGTATAAGGCCTACGGGGATATTCTTCGCAGTGAATACGGTTATTCGGCCTACCGGGAAAATGTCGCTGAACAGTCGCTTACGGATGCGATGTTCAATATGATCGATCTGCTCAAGATTGAGCCTCAGGGTGACGACTCTGTCAATTATGTACCATCGCCCAGCGGGTGGTGGAATCGGGCCAAGGGCTTCATTGACATCGAGAATGAGGATAGCGTTCGAACAACATCGAATGCGGCTCTTCTGGGAGCTTACTATTTGACCGGAGACGACCAGCTTTACGATACGAGGGCGCTGCCGTCCATCCAGTACGGTGTATCGCGAAATGGTATCGGTTGGTCACCGACACAGAAGCCCGTATATGGCGTACCGTCCTTATGGAAAATGGCAACTTTGCCGTTCGATGTTTCTAGCGTAGCCGCTGTCAATCAGATGATGGGCACTTCGCCTGGAATTGGGGCGCTGGGACAACAAGAGTACCTTGTGCGCAATCCGGATCAGAAAGATCGCGGGCCTGTCATTCAGCCCCTGATGATGTATCGTATGACCGGGGATGCGCAGTATTTACAGGCTGCGAAGGATGCAGCTGACAGTTATATCCTTCAAAATATTGATACTCCTGAAACTGTGAATGTGAGTAAAAATGAGTTTATTTATTATTATGGCAAACTGTGGATGGAGATTTTGGAGCTTTACGAAGAAACAAAGGATCCCAAATACTTGAATGCCGCTTACAAGGAAGCCAAACAGTACGCGACCATGTTCGTTGCTCGTCCGGTGCCTGAAGGCACCGTAACCATTCCGCAGCCGGAGACGTATAATTACGCGGAGTCGTTCCATTGGCCAGAAAGCGGTAAGTATAATTATCCCAGGAGCAAGCTCCCTGAAGACGTAGCCGGTGGCGTACAAGCGGACAGTTGGCTTGTTTCACCCAACGGGTTGACGTTTGAGGCGGGAAGTACAACCAGCTATTATCGGATGAATGCGCAGGAAGCTCCTTTCATGCTGAGATTGTCGCTCTACACAGGAGATAAACTGTTGCAGGATATCGCCCATAATGCGGTCATTGGACGCTATTCCAGTTATCCAGGTTATTACTATAAGGGCTTCGCCGTTAGTCAGCTGGAACCGGATTTTGCTTTGGAAGGTCCCAGCGGGGCTACATCCATCTATTATCACCACATGCCAGCGCAGCTCGGGCAAACGATGGATTATTTGATCAGCGAACAATCGCTGAAATCGAATGGGAATATTACATTTCCATCTGTTTTCGAAACTAATTTTCTATGGTTTAAATATCACCTCTATGGGAATAAACCAGGTCAATTCTACGGCAATTCGAACGTTTGGCTCTGGATGCCCAAAGGAATTATCCAGACCAACCATCCGCAATTGAACTGGATAACAGGTGAGAGCGGAAATAAGTTCTACATTGGATTAAGCAACGAATCGACTGCTGAAGTACAGACTCCAATCAAATTGAATGCGCAGCTCATTGGGTTCAACCCAGCACAAGATTATAACGTAACCATCATCCGCGATAATGGCACACCAGAGCAAGCGGTTATGAGTGGCGGAATCATTCAGGCCACAGTTTCAAGCAAGGGAATGACAGCAATCATTGTGGAAGGTCTTCACATTGATGTGCCGCTGCATCAGGTTAGAACGGCTGATACATCGGATGCAAGCTATTTTTTCGATGTTCACAGTCCCATTGATGCCGTTAAAGGCATGCTAATCGTCAAGCCCGACGAAACGTCCTACGATGCTTATGTAGAGGCCAAAACGACGAAACCAGCGACGATCCATTACTCATTGGACGGCGGGGTCACGTACACAACCGTTCCAGATACGATCTATCCGATGGAATGGTCGATACGGGTAAACGATTTATCCCAAACCTTCACTTATTATGTGGAATCGGATGGGAAACAGACCCGCAAGCGAACGCTATATCTGCCTGATCAGGTAACGGCGACGCCGGTCCAACCGGATTGGCAGGCGGGGTCATCCATCATTGTGGATAATACAGAGGCGGAAACAGAAGGCGTCTGGATACGAGATACAACGGCTAATGACTATTACTACGATAACTATGTGTATGCCAAATCAACTTCAGGTACAGCAACTAGCAAGATTGTCTGGCGGCCCGTGCTGCCGGAAAGTGTCACTTATAGCGTGTATTACAAGCTTCCGCAAATAACCGCCACAAGTGAAAATTGGGCAACCAATGCCGCTTTTACCGTTTATTACAGCGGTGGTTCACAGACGGTTACCGTTGATGAGACAACGGCCAATGGGACTTGGGTGTTCCTGGGGGCTTACCCTTTTGCAGCAGGCGATAGTGGGTATGTCGAATTAACCAACAATGCCAATAAGTCACGGGTAGTTGCCGATGCGATGATGTGGGTGGATCCGAATCGGACACCGCTGCTGGAATCGGTGGCCATCCTGTCGAATCAGGATGAGCTGCAAATGACTCGAGCTGCTCAACTGAGTGTAACCGGTCATTTGGATAACGGTCTGATCGGTGATCTGGCACATGCCAATGTGCAGTATTATGTGGATAGAACCGATCTGGCTGCAGTGGACAGCAGCGGTTTGTTGACCCTTCAAAGCCTTGATGGAGCCACAGACCATATCACGGTGTGGGCCACTGTAACGTTGGAGGGAGTGACCTTAACGACACCGCCTTTGGCTATAACGATCAAGGACCTGACGGTTATTGTCGACAGCACGAATACCACCGGGTTATACACTACGGAAGGGTCTTGGAGCCAAAGCAATTTAGCCGGCTACAAAATTGGTGTTAAGTCTCGGTACTCTACCGTACAAGGATCATCGGCGACGTGGAAGGCTCAATTTCCTGAGGGAAGATATACGGTCTCCATTTACAAGCTCGTCCACACAACGGCAAACGATAATCATGTCAAAGTGGAAGTGAAGCATCAGTCGGTTACCGAGGCTACGTATATCGACGCGACAATCGGCTCATCGGGTTGGGTTAATCTGGGAACGTTCGACTTTACAGGAGACGGCAGCGAGTATGTTCGTTTAACCAGGGAGACTCCGACAACCGTAGATCCGCCAACCCTTCCTGCCGATATGATCTATACGAGGGCTGATGCCGTCAAGTTCGAACGGCATTCCGCCAGTCCGGCATTGCGGAATAAAGGTAAGTGATGTTATACAAATGATTGTAAAATAACCCTAAGAGCTGAGTGGATGAGAACGATCCATTCGGCTTTTTTTATTTCGGAATGCATCAGTACACGACCTCATGGAAATAAAGAAGGTAAACTAATCACATTTCTCGAAGAAGAGTGTATAGCCGTGAACTTCATTTATAAACTGAACGTCAGAGAATAAGCAGGGGTGAAATGAAAAATGGAGGTATTATGAATAAACGAAAACGAATTAAAACAATCATTTTATATGGTGTTTTCATTTGTTACATAGTTTTTTTAATTAAATTATTGTTCTAATCAAGAATTTCACTTTTGGAGATGTTTAATAGTCAAAGGACTTTACATAGGTCAATCAATCTTATTCCATTTTATAGCATGAGTTATGCACTTCGTGGTAACGAATGGTAATTCTGAGGTTTCGTTGTATTCCAAAGAAGCATTAAATAATGCGGCGTCCAAAATAAACGAATAAGTCTTGCAAACCACTTCACTTCTATGTCAAAGTTAACGTTCACTCTTGACCCATGTGGTTTCTTGTGCGGGTTTGGCAACGAGTATGGAAAAGGCCGCGGACCATTTCGCCGTGGGTGCAGCCTTTATCATCACTCGTTTTTTCTTTGTTCATTTCAAATAAAGCAACGGCTAGCAAGGTCTCCGCTGTAAACAGCAGCTCAAAATGAGCATGGTGATGTGCTTCGGACTCAGAGTGGCACTTTTCAAAAGCTAGTTCTTGTTTAGCTGTGCGGAAAACACCTCAATTCGCCAGCCGTTTAACATAAGTCTGCAAAGCTTCCTGGGGCGACATGGCGGTTACTAATGATGAGGTAAGCACCTTTGTAGGTAGCTGGAGACTCGTCGTCTAGCTGTTCAGCGTTCGAAGAAGCCTCATCTTCCTTTAAACGCATGGCGACAATCGCAGCAATCTGAACATATCTCTGTTTGGTCACTTGTTTCCCTTTGCGATTAGTTAAGGTATAGGGCTGCTTCAGATAGATATCTGGAATCGCAATAGATGCTAGGCCGACTGTAGCCTGGCGTGTCAACGGTTTAAACCCTTCACGGATCAGCATGATGGGCGTAAGCGGCACGTAACGTTCTCTTCGAGTAAGAGGCTCGATTTCCTTTTGAAATAAAGCTGTATTGCGCTTCGCTTTCGTCACCCAATCAAATTGGTTCAGCTCTAGGAATGCAAAAAAAATTTTACACAAATACCAACGATCCATGGCAATCCATAATCGGCATTTCACAGATTCACGCAGCATCAAGAGCATTTGTTTAGAGAGATCCAGTTTCGAAGGGCCCTCACCTTTGGTAGCTGGCTTAGGCCAAATAGAATAAAACTAAGGATACTCGAGTCCACTTTTCAAGACAGCTTGAATCTTGACTAGATTCATCGCCCATGCGTATGTTTCCGTAGAATGATCGAAAATCCAGGATAAAAACGGGAGTTGTTTCGCGTATGGATGAGCACAGTGAGTATCATCTAAATTCACAACATCCCCTTCTTGCAGCTGTGTTTGCTCATCTTGCTGTAGGTGTTCAATTCGCTTTTTACCAAACGTTTTCCATGCAAAAGAAGTGGTGAAAAAGCGGCTCATCGTGTACTGGGCAAGTTTCCGTGACTTAAACATGTGTCTTAATAACGAGTCCTTTTGAGCCATATCGGCCATTTGGACAACGGAAGAGCAATTCGAAATGAGACCCACAACGTAGAGAAAACATAGCAACCAGGATGGCGTTCCGCAGCGCTTCATCATGCCAGACTGAGTTAAGAGTAGCGACATGTCAAAACGTTCCCACAGGGTACGTAAGATGGGGGCACCTGCACACTCACTCAGTTGTAAATCACGATATTTCATTGGAAAATCACCTGCATATTTGAAGTAATACCTTGGTTAAGGTATCCTTCGCAATTATTGTGGCGAATTCCAAAAGTCAAGTATTTTTTATCTAACTATGCTTTTTGGCTTTTACCAATATTTATCTCGAACTGCATAACTCATGAATAATGATAAATTAAAACAAATATAGCCCAATGTGTTCATACTATGATATATTGGTAAAAAAAGGATGTAATGCTATGTTTTTGGATTCGGAGTGGCACTTTATTTCTACGTTTAAAGATTGCTCGTCTTTCTTCAAGCGTATGGACACAACAGCAGCAATCTGAACATATCTCTGTTTAGTAACTTGTTTTCCCGTGGCATTGGTTACGGCATGAGGCTGTTTCATATAAATACCTGGAATCGCGACGGATGCCAGACCTGATGTCTTTTAACTAGTTATCTGCTTAAACACTTCTCGAATAAGCATGATCGGAGTCAAGGGTTCGATTTCCTTTCGAAATAAAGCCGTATTACGCTTTGCCTTGGTCACCCAATCAAACTGATTCGATTCTAGAAATGCGAAAAAATCCTTACACAAATATCAACGATTCATGGCTACCCATAATCGGCATTTCACAGATTCACGCAGCAGCAAGAGCGTTTATTTTGCGAGATCCAACTTCGTAAGACCTTCACCCTTGGTTTCAGGTTTGTGCCACAGCGAATAAAAACAAAGGATACTCTAGCCCACTTTTCAAGACAGCTTGAATCACGACCAGATTCATCCCCCAAGAATAAGTTTTAGTAGAATGATCGAAGAACCGTGACAAAAACGGGAGTTGTTTATGGTAAGGATGAGCACAGGAAGTGTCATCTAAATTCACAACATCTCCTTCCTGCAGCCGAGTTTGCCCATCTTACTAAAGGCGTTCGATTCGCTTTTTTCCCAAACGTCTTCCACGCAAATGAAGTGATGAAAAAGCGGCTCATTGTATACTGTGCAAGAGTCCATGAGTTAAACATGAGTTTTAATTACAGTCCTTTTGAGCCATATCTGCCATTTTTGGACAACGGAAGAGCAATTCGAAATGAGACCCACAACGTAGAGAAAACATAGCAAGCAGGTCGGAGTTCCACTGCACTTCATCATGGCAGACTGAATATAAGAGTAGAAGAGTTTCTAATATTTCCAAATAAGTACGTAACATAGGGACACCCGTACACTCACTCAGCTGTAAATCGCGATATTTCGATTCTTGTAGCGTTTTCATTAGAATAACACCTATAATTTTGAAATAACAACTTGGATAAGGCATCCTTCGCAATTATTGTGGTGAATTCAAAAAGTCAAGTGTTATCTATCCATTGCGGTCTTTTACCAAAATATATCTTTAATTGCATAGGTCCTACTAGATAATTTAATTAATTGGGAAATGTTGGTAATTTCTTATAGGGAAGGACAACCTACCTGAATTGAGGTGTAAAATTTAATGTATTTGCAAGAAGTAAATAATATGTTGGATATTCACTGGTTAACAGAGTTAATAAGAGAAGAAGTTCATTTTATCCACCCCTATTTAGTTAATAATTATTGCTTTTTATTAATTTGTGCCAAAGAAAGAACGATTCATTATATTCAATCACCTGTAGTTCTAGATGTGAATTATTATGAAGATATAGTAGAAAGTGTAAAAAAACGAATTATACAAAATGAAGGAAAATCAATTCATGCTAGTTGGATTAGCCATTGGGTTCCGATTAATATGAAATTAATGCAAGATGTATTTTTGTGCCTTACTTGCCAAACGCCCGTAGAGGGAAAGTTTATAAAATTAATTCTTGATTATATTGTAAGAAATGTGGGGAAACATGAATCACGTAATCAGAGTAATCATAAATTGCTTGATGTATGTCAGCATTTTAGGCTGACTAAAAAAGAGAAAGAGGTAGCAAATTACTTATATGAAAATGTAGCATTAAAAGAAATTGCAAATCATTTATTTATTTCTATTCAAACAGTTCGGACACATATTAAACGTATTTATTCCAAAACTGGCGTGAGGAATAGAATTGACTTTATTAGAAAAGTCCAGTCATATTAGCAAATAAATAAACATGACCTATGCAGTTGAAGTAAATGTATGGCGTTCCACAAGAAAATGCTTGTCATTTCAGAATGACTCTAATAATTACGAAGGATACCTTTCAAACAAGGTATATCTTCAAGATTATAAGGGGGTTTCCAATGTCAGTGTTACAAAAACCGAAATTTAAGGATTTAAATCATGGCGAATGTGCAGGCGCACCTATTTTGAAAAGAATGTGGGATGATTTTGATTTCTCATTGTTTCTCACTCAGTCAGGGATTATGAAGCGTAGCGGTGCACCATCTTGGCTGATCTGTTTTCTTTATGTCACGGGTCTCGTCTCCAATTGCGCCTCGGTCATCCAAATGTCGAAGTTAGCAGACAAAGACGCTTTGCTCAAAGAAATGTTTCAGCCATGGAAGCTTGCTCAATATACGATAAGCCGTTTCTTTACGAATTCTTTTACGTGGACGACGTTTTGGGGAAAACGTGAGGAACGTCAGCAGCAGGTTGACACTACTAATCTTCAAGATGGCGATGTCATTAATCTGGACGATACGCATCTTGCCCATCCTTATGCCAAGTAGCTTCCCTTTCTAGCCTTGTTATTTGATTCATCGAAGAAAAGTTAAGTGTGGGCGATGAACCTGGTTGTCCTGCAGGCCGTGTTACAAAGTGGCCTAGAGTATCTCTTGTTTTATCGTGTCTGGCATAAGCTTGAACAAAAGGCGAAGACATAACATCGATCGATTTGGCTAAACAAATGCTACTCATGTTGCGCGAATCAAAGGCTTCCCGTTTGTGGGTCACCATGAATCGTTGGTATTTATGTAAGGAGTTTTTGGCATTTCTGGAGGAACACGAATTTGATTGGGTTACAAAAGCGAAGCGAAATACTTCATTATTTTGTAAGATCACTCAGATTGAAGCTGAAGTAGCTCTAGAAGACGAGAATCCTGTAACGTACAAAGGCGCATATCTACTGAGTAGTAACCGTTTTAATGCCTCTGAGGAAGCACTACGGACCTACGTGAAGCGCTGGCGGATTGAAGTGTTTTTACGCACAGCCAAACAGGAATTGGCTTTTGAAAAATGCCACTCGAATCGGAGGCGCATCACCATGCTAATTTTGAGCTCATGTTTACAGCAGAAACGATACTCTCTGTGGCACTTCACGAATTAAACAAATAAAAAACAAGTGATGATAGAGGCTACATCCACGGTGAAATGGTTCGCGGCCGTACACACTCGTTGCCAGATCCACGTCAACACCAACAATGGCATAAAGCGAATCTCTATTGATTGTGACACAGAGGTATAGCAGCTTGCAAGACTATTGATTTATATTGGCCCAAGCATTACGCCATGTTTCTTTGGGTAAAGACAAAACTGGAAAACTACCGATATTTACCATGAATTTAATAAGTGGTAAAATAAATCAACAAACCAAAAAATACCTAATATGGGTTATATTTATATAATGGTAAATCTGATAGTATAGTTAATAGGTAGAGGACGAAGCTTGTTGGAATGACTGTATATTCCATCATACATTTAGTCTAGAGAGTAAAGTTCCTATAGCGCGCTCGCTTATCCATGGGTTAGGTAACTTTACAAAACTCTAATGTAGTAGTGATTCCTTTTCCTATATGAACTAATACTATTACTAATTAATTGGAGGTTTTATTCTATGGCTTGTCAAACTACTTGTCCAGATGGTGTAAAAGAGTGGGTTTATGATCCAGCTGAGGGATACATATGTCACTTGGATCGAAAACAATGGTATCGTCATCAATACCAAGTTTGCAACAGTGGAAGCAATCAATACTGCAAAACAGAATTTAAAGGTTCTTGCTAATAAATAGTACGTTTTCAGATATTTGATATTTTTGTTGGGCGCTCTATAATCCACACGTGGTGTAGAGCGCCCTTAAACTATTATTATGTTTGAGGTGAGAGATGATGCAAGTAGACCAAAAGAATCATAGAAAATTCCTGAAAAAATCAACACATTTATCTTATGAAATTGGTTTTGGTTTCCCTGCTAAACTGAGAGCTTTTGAAGACCAAGAACCTATTGACTTTGCCTGGGTAGCCCAACAGGCATGTGGAACGGTTATTTTCGTGATGAGCGAAAGCTGTGGAGCTTGCCGTTATGATGCTATAGAGGAAATCGTTCAATCCTATAGTTCTTTTTCATATTGTATGCTCTTAAATGGGGCTCCAGATTGTGTAGAGACTTTATTAAGTATGCATGCTTTTTTATTTCCAATTATACGGACAGATTTTACTCATATACGCAAGGTATTTAACTTTGATTCAGTCCCATTTGTTATTATCCTCAATAAAAAAGGGCAGGTTATTTCTTGTGGAAACTTTTATAATAAAAAGGTATCTCTGGAGGAGAAGATGTGGCCTCTTCTTGAGGTTTTTTACTCTGTCCCTGTGGAATAAGGGAAGCTTATAATGGAAAATAATTTGAAAACAAATCAAAAGTCAACGGCTTTTAGTATACTCGTTAAAATCCCACAAATGCTGAAATTATTGCACTTTTCATTACAATATATATGGAACTACAAGCCCCTCTATGTAATTTTTGCAATTGGTACAAGTGTAATTATGGCGATCCAATCAAATATCACCGTTCAGATGAATAAGTACATTATAGATAATCTTACAGCATCTAAATATGATATGGCGATGATTTTTGTAGCGATAATGGTTTCTATAGGACTCATTGAAGAGTTAATTGATATCATATTGAGGTACCAGAATCAGAAGTGGAGCGAAGAACTAACTGTATTTAAAGAAGAGAAATTGATCGAAATGATTTCGAAAATGCCTTTATTGGAAAGAGAAAATCCTGCTTTTCTAGGTAATATGCAGGTGTGGTCTTTAGGAATGTCTAAGTTGGAAGCGACTTTTCAAATTACTGCACAGAGTGTTAAGTCATTGTTTACAGCAGCTATCTCATTGTTCCTGATCATACAAAGTGATTATTTATTCGCAGTAATCATTCTTTTGTTTTCCCTATTCCGCGGAATGGTGGTCTATAGAGTTATTGATCCACTTGTAAATTTTAATCTTGAAATGGCGAGAAAGTATAATATCAGTGAATATTTTTCCAGTCTTTTAAAGCGTAAAGATGCACAGAAAGAATTCTTACTTTTTGACGCTACTGCATATTTTAAAAGTAAATGGATGAGAGCAAAGAAAGACGTGTTGAACTTAACATTAGGTGCTGCCAAAGTTAATTTAGTTCCTTCAATAACAAGTGTAATATTAACATTTTTCAGTAAGTTGATTATCCTTTTTCTAATTATTTATTTAACCCAAAAAGGGAGCATGACAATTGGGGACTACGTTTCCATTTCTTTGGCTGCGTTTCTTGCTGATAGAAGCATCATAAATTATTTATTAGATATCAAAGGCTTAGTCGAAAACTTAAGATATGTTGAAGAATATCATAAGGTTGCTGTTCCCATACCTGCACTTCATGTAAATGCTTCAAAGCGTTTTGAACTTAAGATGAGCATTAAAGTGAAAAATTTATCTTTTTACTATCCCAATAGCACAACAGCAGCTTTAAAGGGGATTAACTTCAAAATCAAACAGGGTGAGAAAGTAGCAATAATTGGGGATAATGCAGCAGGGAAATCAACGTTGACTAAAATACTGCTCGGTTTGTATGAATCTCCCTCCAAAACCGTTTTCTATGACGATGTTGACATTAATGATCTGGATAAAGCGTCCATATGGAAACGTTGTGGTGCCATATTCCAAGATTTTATGAAGTATAAGATGTCTGTGCGGGATAACATTACTATAGGTAATAATGCTAGTAACGATAACGACCTCTATTCTTTATTAAGATCACTGAAACTTCTTGATTTATACCATCTCCATCAACATCTCGATACGCCATTGGGTGATTTCGACAGGAATTCTGTAGAGCTCTCAGGAGGGCAGTGGCAAAAAGTAGCACTTGCCAGACTATTGCTTCGGGATTTTGAAATTTTAGTGCTGGATGAACCCACTGCAGCATTAGACCCTCAAAGTGAAGTGGAAATTTTCAATAACATTTTATCTTTAACTAAAAATAAAACGGTAATCATTATTTCTCACCGAGTTGGTATCTCCAGTAAAGTTGATAGGATCATTCATATGAAGAGTGGAGAAATAAAAGAGCAAGGGAGTCATAAAGAGCTACTGCATGCAAAGGGAGATTATTATCAAATGTGGATTCAACAGAAAGAATGGTATGAATCCTAGTGGAGGGTTGCCGATGAAAAGTCAATTAATCAAAGACACAGGCCCAGAGAAAGGCGAAGAGATTTTAACTCAAACATTTCGAAGCTATGATGGGAATGATATTGAACTTAATTTTGCCTCAAATGGTGCTACACTAATTTGTTTGTCGCTGTATTGCTCACATTGCGTAGATTTATTACCTCAAATAAGTGTTATCAGGGAACAAAGTGGGCTGGAAGTGTACCTTTTTATTGATGGAGACAAGGAAGATTTGGTAGAGCTGAGTGAGTATTTTCAATGGGATTTCTCGTTAATTTTGCTTTCCATAGACCAAATGTTCTCTTGTTTTCAAGTTTCACATCATCCATTTGTTATTGTCGTCGATGGTTATGGGATCGTTAAAAGTAAGGGGATTATCTACAATGCAGAAGATTTTATTAAACTAACCCAAATGACAGAGGTTGTATAAATGTCTATAATTTCGAATTTTTTAGCTATGTTACTAGGGTTTATGTATTTATCTAGCGCTACAGCTAAATCTCTTTCATTTATCCAATTTTATCATTCTATTAAAAGTTTTGGTATTATTAAAGGGCGATTGATCGTATTTGTTGGCTGCTCTGTAATTTTTATCGAGATTGGATTAGGTGTAAGTTTTATTGAGTACATCCATGTAAGGTTGGCGTTCATTGGTTCTGCTGTTCTAATGTTGTTATTTACAATTTTATTCGTACATGCAAAACGTCAACAAAAGCAGGTAACTTGCAATTGTTTCGGATCAAGCACAAAGCAAACAAATATAAAACATTCGATCATTCGAAATCTGATTCTAGTTATCGTATCAATTACTGGCTCAATTGCACCGGCGTATAATGATCAGATTAAGGTAGAATCATTGCAGTTGACATTGCCACTCGTTACGATCGCATGCTTGTTTCAGTTATACAAGGAGTCTAATGTTTCGAAGCGATATCAAAAAGTAATTTCGATTTCAAGAGATGCCCAATGATTTATATTTTCTATGGCTGCTCTTGGTTATGTATAGGTTTTATCATTTATTATATTAAATCTAAAAAAATAGGTTCATTGTTATTATCTCGTCAAAAGACAGTTAGCGATAGTAAAACGTTACCACGAAAAACTATATTATTATTCCTGATTTATACGGATAAGAGAAATGTAATCTTCCTTGAAGCAGTAAAGCAGAATTGGCCAGATTATCAGATAATTATTGTTTATCAAGGCCCTGACTGGAAAGTCCATGCTCTAAAAAAATATGACAACTTCCAATTTACGGTGTTGAAGGATGAGAAAGGGCAAATTTCACAGTTGCTAGGTATTGTAAATTTCCCAACATGTATCAGTTATCATCCCCTGTTTAGGAATGCGGGACTAGTAAAAGATCATTCTATTCATATCTTTAAGGAGTGAACATAATGTACGGTCAAATGATAGTTACCAATCAGGCAAATTTTAATCCCAGTCTTAAAATGTACACCCTTGACAGGGTGTTGAATAAACTTGAAACTAATGCTTTGCCCTTTGTAAATAAGCTAGAAGTTTTTATAAAGCTAAGTTTTATTCCCATAGACGTACCAGTTGAAATACAAATTGTGATCAAAGATGATAATCAAAAAGATATTACTAAGTCCGAAACTATTACACAATATAACCCACGGAGTAACGATCAGATATCAGGTTTAGACTTTTGTGTTAGACTAACTACTATTTTTTGCAAGACAGGAAACCACATGATTGAATTGTTTGTAGACGGGGCTTTGATTTCAATTTACCCCATCCACGTTCGTATGGTGGAAGAGATTTATGAACAGAAGGAGATTGCATATGAAGAACAAACTTCTAGTTTTTCTTAATGCCATACTTCTTGTAGTTATTTGTACTAGTTGTTCTTCTACGCCTGAGTCAAGTAAATTAGAAGGAAAGGTTAAAATATTATATTACAATGAAGAGCTGTTCAATGAGGAATATGGAGATCTGTTAAGTTCAAATTTTAAAAATTTGGAGTTTGAAGTTATCTCTATAAAAAAAATGGTTCGTAACGCAAAAAATCCAGAAAATGAAATCGTTCAATTTATTCGAGATGAAAAGCCAGATGTTATTTTTGTAAGAAGCTATGATGAGTATTTAGAATATATCGAAAAAGGATTACTTATGGATCTAGATCCTTGGATTCGAAAGGATAAGCTGGATATCGAGAACATGCAAAAAGGTATTATTTCTATTCTTAGAGATAAGGAAAAAGGAAGTATCTTTGGATTGGCACCAACATTCTCAAGTAATGTTATCTATTATAATAAACAGCTATTTAGTACCTATGGCGTTGACTATCCTCATGATCAGATGACATGGGAAGAGATATTTCACTTATCGAAGAGGTTCAACGGTAATGATAAAGGGATATATGGATTTTCTACGGTGTATTCTCCGTATGATTTACTTAATATGTTGGGTAGAACAAATGGCCTAAGTATCCTTCATAAAAATCAGTCAGCCCCTTTAGAGGTGATGTCCGATAGCGCAGCTTGGGGGAACTTGCTAGATTCACTTGCCGAAGTTTACAGATCAAATACTGTTTATTATCCTCAAAAGCAAAAAACAGGGGAGCTGACCCCCGAATTTACAGATTTATTTGTAGATGGAAAGGCTGCAATGACGGTGGAATCGGAAGCATTGCTAGATCGTTTACAGAAGACCAAACTAGACGTAGGAATAGTTAGTTTTCCAGTTGACCCAAGTTTGCGTGATGCCACATATACACTAAGACCTAATGTTATCTTTGGTGTGAACTCCGATTCTGAACATAAAGAACAGGCGTGGAATGTCATTAAATTTATTAATAGTGAAGAAGTTGCTAAAATTAAATCAAAATCAGTTAATAATTTATTTACAAGAGTGAACTACTCTAAAGAAAAGTATGGTCATTCCTTAAAACCATTTTACTCGCTTAATTATGACACCAGAAGTTATGGGTCTATTAACGTACCTTTAAACTTTAGCCGTTCATTTAATGCTGCGGTTCAAGAGGAAATAAGCAAGATAGTAAAAGGAAATACAAGCGGAGATCGTGCAGTGAAATATCTCCAGGAACAAGCCAAACTGTTCATTGAACAAGAATAGTTTAGTAGAAAGCTAAGAAAGCTCTATTCTCTTCAGAAACTTGGAAAGAGGAGCTTTCTTTTCTCCTTTTAGGTTTTTGGAAATAGTGGATATATGCTGTGGAGGTTTAAAATATGGTTCTATTCGGCCATGTGTTAACGCACATGTTGGTAAGCGCAAGCTTAGTTATTTTGATTTTAGATAGGAATTCAAATACTAGTACGATAAGACGAAGACTATTTTTTATCATCTCAGGAAGCATTGCAGGTGTTCTTCCAGACATTTTAGGACCAGGGACAGTCTACACGTGGAGTCATTCTATTTTTCTTTCGCCAATTCTTGTCATACCTCTTGTTCTAGTTTCCAGGATAGTTTACAAAGATAAAAGCCTTATAAGAGTCTGGCTTTCCTTTACAACTGCTCTTATCATTGGACACTTATTAGTTGATTATTTAGGGCATGAGGTTGCTTTGTTCTTCCCGCTTAGTAAGATGGAAATAAGCGCTAGCATCCTCTTGCTTGGAGATCCTTGGATATGGCTGCCTTTGGCAGTAGGCGTACTTATAGTGTTCATTTCACCTAAACGTCTTCTAGTTTTATATACAGTCCTTATCATCGTTTTTGTATATACAGGCTTAAGGGTATGCTCGAAAGTAAATACGGAGGCTTTAATTAAATCTCTATATCCCGATCAGTCCTCTACACAGTATGTAGTTATTCCACGAACTTCTAATTTAATCGAGGAGCTTAATCCATTAGACTGGTTGAGCTGGTCTTTTGAAGTAATTGGGGAGTATAGGGTAATCACAGGTTCTGTTCCACTCTTTGGTGGATCGGCAAACACAAATTTCAATGTTATCTTTCCGCATGTAGGTATCATTACAAACGTGAACAACATAGTATACAGAAAAGGTTCATCTAATACAGAGCAATATTTTTCTGTTAACTATGAAACGTACTATAATCAGCAGCACTATATTCTTGCAAATGATTCCACGCATGAACTTGTGTTTGCTCTGTTAGACGACAAGTGGATTGAAGTCAATGGTCAGTTAAAAGAAACGCTGATTACCTATATGTCAATGAAGTTAATCGATAAACGATAGGGACCTCGTAAGCTTACATCTCATGAAACAAAAAAGGCAGCGGTGCCCATATTCTAGGGAGCTGTAATTCACATGATGGTCTAGGAGAACGAATGCCTTATATCATAATGGTCATTGGTATTGTTGGATATATCATCCTTTGTATTTAAGCGAAAAGCTACACAGAACAGCTCTAAAAATTAGAGAAGGAGAGAAGCCATTTTTTCGCAATTGTGAAAAAAGAATTTATAAGCATGTTCAAAAGTTTTAAGTCAGTAGCAATTATTCTTCTATTCGTTGTAGTGTCAATGTCCATAGCAAAGTTTGTGCAAAACAATCAAGCTCTACTTGAAGGGTTCGGCAATCAGTCGAATCCGTATTTGTCCGGGATGCGATTTTTAATAAACGTGCTCGGGTTTTTATTTGTACTAACTCATTCCCATGACTTCCTTAATCGAGAAATTGAGAATCAAACAATTCGATTCCTAGTCACAAAAACATCGAAGATGGCAATTGTCATCGGTAAATATTTAGGTATCTTTTTGTTTTGGATGACTTGTGTCGGAATTTCTTTTGAAAGGGTTCCGGTACGCGGTTTCCAAGCAATGCTCCGAGCACCGGATTTGGATGATTCGCAGCTACGCCTTTACACTTGTTGCTACATCCGCCAGATTGATTGTTCCGCTTTGTATGCTGCTTTATGCAGCTATGCGTGGGTTTCATCTCCCTGAAGGCGGTACCCGTCAAATGGTCGCTGACATCCTGGAACGCGGATGAACTGGCCAAATTCCTTGCGCCGCTTGTAGAAGCGGGCGTTGATGTATTCCACTGCTCGACCCGCCGCTTCTGGGAACCGGAGTTCGTCGGTTCTGATCTGAATTTTGCAGGCTGGGTTAAAAAATTAATCGGCAAACCTACAATCACTGTGGGCTCTAGGTCTGGATAATGAGTTTCTATCTTCGTTTAGAGGGGAAAATGGAGGTACGGCGAACGTGGATGCCTTGACCGACAAGCTTAACAATGAAGAGTTCGATCTGGTTGCAGTCGGCCGTGCGCTGCTGGTTGATCCGGCATGGGCGGCTAAGGACCGCGATGGCCGACTTGACGAGCTGAAACCTTTCAGCCCTGAAGTGCTGAGTTCGCTATCTTGATTCTGTTGTAATTCTAATTTTTTGATTATTTGATCGGGCACTCCGAGTTAGTGGGAGTGCCCGTTTTTTGTAATATCAGAATTTATATGTCATCGGTGGAGCTGAACAATTCAGATATTGCAATCGAACACAGACATAAAAATAATCCCAATGGTAGTCTTTTTTCTATATAATATGAATTCTAACCTTGCAACACTAAGGAAATCTTTGTGATAAAAAAGATGTCAGTTCCAGCTGGTTTCTCGGCGGATATTAAATATTCACCTACATCTGGGACCGTAATATCATATTCAGCTTTTCTTTCATCACCATCAATAAATGTGTTTTTATCTATTCTTTTGATAAGAATTCCTTCTTTAGTTGTTATGGTATTCGTGTTTTTAGCCTCACTAGGGTTAACATTTACAATATCCTCGGAGGTTAAATTAGACGTCTTGATTACAGCGCATGTAAAAGAATCCCCAAGAGTTGGCATATGACCTTCATCGTATTGTTTAAATGTAGTTTCAGGTAACACAGAAACTTCTCTGCGGGAATAATAGGGGATACTTGTTAAAGGAATCTTCAGGTCTACTACGCTGTATAGAAGTATAGGATTCCTTTTAGCGGTTCCAACGGTTGGCGAAGCAGACGACTCAGTTACATTTGATTTTTTTGGTGCGCTACTAGTCGTTGCCTGACATCCGGCAGTTAACAAGGAGGCTGTGACGAGAATAGGAATTACAAATTTGAATTTCAATTTCCTTCCTCCCAAAATGTTCTATACATATATCTTAACTAACAAAAAGACTGTTATCCAAATTTTGTATTTTTTAATTTTATATGCAACTACGTTGTACCGTATTGAGTCACATTATATATGCTATTTATTGCTAAATGCATGTTGAAAATAAACATCACATTCACCTGCGCAATTATTAAAAAGAAGATATAATATTTAAAAATTTGGTTAAGGAAGAAAGGTGGCAATTATACAAATCATCTGATACACAAAAACTTTCCTTATACCACACAATCGATAGAGGGAAAGACATGGAGAATACAAACCATACCTATTTCTAGTGGCTTCAAGTACGGCAATGAAAATCCTCCAATATTTACAGATAATAAAAATGGCTCCATTGTTATTGAATTTGTAACAGACAATAATAAGTCGTCGCTAACATACCTCACAGCAAATGGCGGAGAAGCTTGGGAATGAAAATAATGTTACACCTGCACTTATTTGTTAATTGATAACAAGGTGTTGGAGGACAAATATGTTTCGAAGTACGCTCGCAGCTCATAAGGCATAGCCGAGGCGTTCTAATAAGCAAGTGGCGATATAGAAGAAAAGCTCAATGAGCTGCTTTATAACCGAACTTGTACTCGGGAGTTTCAAAATGTATATGCATTCACTTGTAGCGATGGAAACCGCAAAACAAACGCCGCACCGCCGCCCGGCTCGTTATGGGCCGAAATGCGGCCACGACACCCCTCAACGATGGCGCGGGAAATGGCGAGGCCGAGCCCCGTCTCGCCGTTCTTTCCTTTCGCAAACCGCTCAAAAAGCTGGGATAATAACGGTTCGGGAATCCCTTGGCCGTCGTCGGTGATTCCGATGTCAATCCCTTCGGCGTCAGCGGAAGCTTGGATACGAATCGTTTCCTTGGCATATCGAGCCGCGTTGCCCAAGTGTTGATGAGCGCTTGCAGCAGTTTCTCACGGTCCGCATAGATCATCGTAGCAGCTTTCATACACAGATTTTTGTTCAATTACGGGAAATCCAATCTGAAAGATTATTTTAATCTACCCAGGTTCGTTTTCTTACTATCATCCATGAGAACGGGTATTTGCAACGAAATCGTGCGTGTTGCATCGTCATAGTTTACTTCGGCACCGAGCAGCCCGGCGACTTCGCGGACTGGCAGATAGGACCTGCCGTCCACGACGATAGGCGAGGTCTGCAGCGCCTTCTCGGTTCCATTGACCTTAATAACGAACTTCGTAACAGTCGCCTGCACCGTCTCGTTCGTCGCGGCCAAGGCCGTCGTTGCTGATCCGATCAGCAGACCGAGTGAGAACGCAAAGATTACTTTTTTCAATGGTATCAGCTCCTTTAAAGTTAAGTTTTTATTTGCCTTACATGATTCATTGTACCGCTCAACATAGGCAAAACTTTGGACGAAATGTGGAAAAACCGTGGGATAGACGATTTCGAATGAGATGTGACAGTATGGCTCAAATAGGGCGCGAACTTGTCTTGTCTGATATACTATGATTAATAGATTGAACTTAAAGTTCAATTTCGCCCGGAGGGATTCTATTGATTGTAAGTACGAAACTTCATATCCCCCATGTGCGTAAGGTCTTGGTGTCTAGGCCGAGGCTGATGCACAAGTTGAATGAGGGGCTGCAAGTCAAGCTGACGCTTGTTTCCGCGCAAGCTGGTTACGGGAAAACAACCGTGTTAAGTGAATGGGTGAAGCAATGCGGCGCGCTTGTAGCGTGGGTTTCGCTGGATAAGCAGGACAATGACTGGAGTCAGTTCTGGAGCTGCCTCACAGCTTCCATTAAGGAAAGGGTCTCAGGCTTTGGTCAAACGGTAGAGCCTCTTCTTGAAAAAGGGCCCTTGCTATCATTAAAGCCTGCAATTACGGCATTACTAAACGAGCTTAATCGATTAACCGGTGAGTTGGTCATCATTCTCGACGATTATCATGTCATTGATGATTCGGATATTCAACATTCCATGATCTATCTACTTGAGCATTTACCTCCCCATATTCATCTGTTTATTGCAAGTCGCAGTGATATGGTGATACCTACGGCTCGGCTTCTGGCAAAAGGTGAATTAATTCAAATCATGATGCAGGATTTGCGGTTTCAACTGGATGAGGGGCATGCCTTTTTCAGTGACACGACGGATTTGTTACTAACCAAAGAGCAAGTGACAGTGCTGTTCCATCAGACCGAAGGTTGGATCAGCGGCTTGCAGCTTGCGGCGCTCTCTCTGAAGCGCAGTATGAATATAGGCGAGACTCTTCAACAATTCAGCGGTCACCAGCATCATATAGCTGATTATTTGCTGGAAGAAGTGTTCCTTCATCAATCGGAATCTATGCGTGCTTTTTTATTGGAAACTTCCATATTGAGTCGGATGAATGGTTCCTTATGCCAAGCTGTAACGGGTCAAGTGAACAGTCAAGAGCTTCTGGAGAGATTAGAGAAGCTGAACTTGTTTGTCATCTCTCTGGACGATCACAGGAGTTGGTATCGGTACCATCAGTTACTTTCCGATTTTTTGCAACAAATGCTGCTTAGAACCGATCCGGACAAATGGATGCAAGCGCATATTCGTGCTGCGAAATGGCTGGAGAATCATGATTTTGATGAAGAAGCGGTGGACCATTATGTAGAGGGAAAACAGACCGAGGATGCTGTTCGGTTGATTGAGAAGAAGCTGCCTATGTTCGTGCAATCCAAAAGTGTGCTGCTGATCCGATGGGTATCTGTATTGCCGGAAGACTCCTTTGTGGAGAAGCCGATGATCGAACTGTTTTATATATCCGTATTGCTGGGTGTAGGGGAATGGAAGGCCGCTTTCAGTAGAGTGGAGCAAGCCGCAAGCCGCTTTCAAGCGCAGGAGGGGAACTGGACCGATGCAGAGTGGAAGCAGGCCATGGGCAATATTTACTTTTTTATGGCGGTTACCTCGTATCTTCAGAAGGATTTGGAGCGAACGTCAGAATACTTCGAATGGGTAGAACGATATATGCCGGAAGGCAGCTTTTTCCAGACGGTGGGGCGCAACCGGTATCAAGGCCATGATTCGTTCGATGATCAGTTGGCGCTTATTAACGATCTGCATGCAGCGGATGCATTCCTGTTGAAGTGGATTACAATCTGGAAAGACAAGCGAGAATATCCGTTCATTGGATTCTTATATGCCTCTTATAGCAAATTGTTGTATGAGTGGAATCGATTGGATGAGGCAGAGTTTTATGTCAATCAGGCGCTTGGTCGAGAGGATATACAGCCTTATGCGCGGATTTTGATGCAAAATGCCATTAGCGCCTCTCGGATTCAGCAAGCCAAAGGCAATATAAACCGGGCATCCGAGCTGTTGGAACAGTTGAAGTCGCAGATTAACTCGCCAGATGTTGAATTATTTAGGTTGAAAATTGAAGCGGAACAAGCTTGCCTATCTGTGAAGAAAGGCTCGCGTCAAGATGCGCTTGATTGGTTGCAAAGGTGTGGTCTGGCGCATACGGACGAGGTTTCGCTGAATCGTATGGCAGAGCATTTAGCGTTGGCTAGAGTGCTTTCAGTAAGCGAACGGATGGATGAAGCGCTGTATCTGTTGGAACGGTTGGAGCGTTTGTTAAATAGGGAAGATCGTCTTCGGGATCGAATCAAGGTGTTGATTATGCAAAGTGTAGCGCTTTATAGTTTAGGTCAGAAAGAGGATGCCCTCGTTCAGTTGGAGACAGCCCTACTTTTAGCCGAACCAGAGGGGTACATTCGCAGCTTTATGGACGAAGGCGCTGTGATGACGGAGTTGTTATCCGCTTATATGAAGGTGCAGTTAGGTGTTCGCATACAGAGCTCCCCCTCTGTTTCATTAGCGTACGTAGGGCAACTGCTTCAAGCTCTGCATGTCACTTCGAAAGAGGAACTCTCTCTTAACGAGATACTAACCGAGCGGGAAGCCAGGATATTCATATTGATCACCGATGGAAAGTCGAACAAGGAAATCGCCAATCGTCTGAATATCTCGGGTGAAACGGTAAAGTCGCATATTAAAAACATATACAGAAAGCTCGGTGTCAACAATCGAGCGCAAGCGTTGGAGCATGCCAAAGAAATAATGACACTGGCATGAAGGGAATCCTTGATATCCCCCCCTTTTTCTGTGTTCTACCCCTTTTTCTGTATTCTTATCCCCCGTGTTTCGGGGGATTTTTTTTTTGCCGAAATAGTCTTAAAGTTAGGAAAGGAGCGACATATTGTGACATAAAGCAACAGAAGTTTGACTTTTACTGCTAACTTTCATCAAGTTCAGTAGATATGGAGGGGAAAGAAACCTGATGACCAACACGAATCAAAGTAAAATAAAACGGGAAAAAACCAAATGGTACATGCTGAGCTTTGCGCTGTTCATATTAATAGGTGCATGGTTGTTTGCAAACCCGGTACAAGCAACTGAACAATGGAGTCAATATGGAAAGCCAGTACCGGTTTCAAGTGGAGAATTAGGAGGATTTATTAATCCTGGCGGTGTGGCGGTAGACAATAGCGGAAATGTGTATGTGGCGGATACGAATAACAACCGCATACAGAAGCTGACGGCATCCACAGGGGTTTGGAGCCAGTGGGGCGGCCAACATGGAAGTGACTTAGGCCAGTTCGCTAATCCACGTGGAGTGGCAGTAGACAGCAGCGGAAATGTGTATGTAGCGGATACGAATAACCACCGCATACAGAAGCTAAGCGTAGATACTGGTGATCCTGGGGCAACCGGAGCCACAGGAACAGCGGGAGGGGTTTGGAGCCAGCTGGGCGGCCAATACGAAAGTGACTTAGGCCAGTTTATGAATCCATTTGGAGTGGCGGTAGACAAAAGCGGAAATGTGTATGTGGCGGATACATATAACAACCGCATACAGAAGCTAAGCGTAGATACAGGGCTTTGGAGCCAGTTGGGCGGCAAATATGGTAGTGGCTTAGGCCAGTTTGCTTATCCACGTGGAGTGGCAGTAGACAGCAGCGGAAATGTGTATGTGGCGGATACGAATAATCACCGGATACAGAAGCTGACGGCATCCACTTGGAGCCAGTTGGTCGGTCAAAATGGAGATGAAGATAAGTTAGGCAAGTTTTACTATCCAAATGGAGTGGGGGTAGACAGCAGCGGAAATGTGTATGTTGCGGATACAGATAACAACCGCATACAAAAACTGACGGCAGTCACAGGGCTTTGGAGCCAGTTGGGCGGCGAAAATGGAAGTGAGTTAGGCCAGTTTACTTCTCCAACTGGAGTCGCGGTAGACAGTGGCGGAAATGTGTATGTGTCGGATTTTAATAACAATCGCATACAGAAGCTGACAGCAGCCACAGGGGGCTGGAAGCAGTGGGGCACCATGGGAATAGGTGCAGGTACTGCTCCGAAGGAGTTTCATAGTCCACGTGGAGTGGCGGTAGACAGCAGCGGAAATGTGTATGTAGCGGATACGAATAACCACCGGATTCAAAAGCTGACGGTATCGACAGGGGCTTGGAGCCAGTGGGGAGGCCAAGATGGAAGTGGTCTAGGCGAGTTTTCTTCTCCAACTGGAGTGGCGGTAGACAGCAGCGGAAATGTGTATGTAGCGGATATGAATAACAACCGCATACAAAAGCTGACAGCATCCACAGAGAGTTGGAGCCAGTTGGACGGCGAAAATAGTAGTGACTTAGGCCAGTTTGCCGCTCCAAGTGGAGTGGCGGTAGACAGCAGCGGAAATGTGTATGTAGCCGATACGTATAACCATCGCATACAAAAACTGACAGCATCCACAGGGCATTGGAGCCAGTTGGGCGGCCAATATGGAAATGACTTAGGCCAGTTTGCTTATCCAACTGGAGTGGCGGTAGACAGCAGCGGAAATGTGTATGTGTCGGATAACGATAACAACCGCATACAAAAGCTGACGGCATCCACAGGGGTTTGGAGCCAGTTGGGCGGCAAAGATGGAAATGACTTAGGCCAGTTTATTTATCCAACTGGAGTGGCGGTAGACAGCAGTGGAAATGTGTATGTGTCGGATAGCGATAACGATCGCATACAGAAGCTGACGGCATCCACAGGGGGTTGGAGCCAGTGGGGAGGCCAATATGGAAGTGACTTAGGCCAGTTTGCTTCTCCAACTGGAGTGGCGGTAGACAGCAACGGTAATCTGTATGTGGCGGATACGAATAACCACCGCATACAGAAGCTGGTAACGAGGGTTGTGCCGAATGCTCCTACAGGCGTAATGGCAATGGCTGGTGACCAACAAGCTGCCATCAGCTTTACGGCACCTGCGTATAACGGGGGAAGCGCGATTACCAGTTACACAGTAACTGGTAATCCGGGTGGAAAGACAGGGACTGGGACAACGAGTCCGATTACAGTTACAGGACTTACGAATGGAATCACCTATTCCTTTACGGTAATTGCAACGAATATAGACGGGAATAGCGTGGCTTCCAGCGAAGTGAGCGTAACGCCACAACTTCCAATACCTGGTGTTCCGTTGTTAGCAACACCTGTAGCAGGCAATGCGCATGTAGCACTTACGTGGAATCCGGTCAATGGTTCGACAGGGTACAGAGTCTACCAAAGTGTAAATTCCGCAACGTATGGAACCGAAGTGACCACAGTGAGCGGCTCGGTGTATAGCTATAATGTGACAGACTCGGTCTATAGAAGTACGGTGACCGGCCTGACCAACGGCACGACCTATTATTTTGTCGTGAAGGCGATCAATGCTGGAGGAGACAGTGCGGCTTCGAACCAAGTGAGCGCAACGCCGATAGCACCAAGTGATCCACCTAGCAGTGGCGGTGGCGGCGGCGGTTCGACAGGATCAATGTCACCAATTACCTCCACAGATGGTACATTAACGCTTCCTGTAGGTAGATCAGGCGAGGTCAGTTTGCAAAAAGAAGTGACGGTATCTATTCCCACAGGTGCGACAGCTAAAGAACTAAAAATAACGATAGAGAAATTGGTGAACATTCAAAACCTGATAACGGATAAACATTTTCTAGCCAGCCCGATCTTTGAGATTCTAAAAAACTTCTCGGAGAACTTCAGTAAACCGGTTACGCTGACTTTTGCATTCGACAAAACCAAATTGAGTGGCAACCAAACAGCAGCTGTATACTATTTTGACGAAGCGAAGAAGGAATGGGTGGAAGTTTCCGGCGGCAAGATTAACGAAAATTATATCACCGTACAGGTAGACCACTTTACAAAGTATGCAGTATTCGCTGTAGGTCAAGCGGCAACTGTGCCAACACCTGACACAAAGCCAACGATTAACTTTAGCGATATCTCTGGGCACTGGGCAGAGGCGATCATTAAGCAAGCGGTAAGCAGAGGAATCGTCGGCGGTTATCCAGACGGAACGTTCAAGCCTGGGAAGACAGTGACACGTGCGGAATTTACGGTGATGCTAATGAACACATTGAAGCCGCAAGGAGCAGGAGTGGCACTAACATTCACAGATAAAGCAAAGATTGGAAGCTGGGCGCAGACAGCAGTCGAGCAAGCGGTGCAAGCAGGTATGATTAAAGGTTATGAGGATGGTACATTCCGTCCGGATGCAGTCATTACACGCGCAGAGATGGCAGTGATGATTGGCGGTGCTTTGGGTCAGTCTACTGCAGTCAATGCTTCAACTGACTTCGCAGATGACAAGGACATACCAGCGTGGGCAAAAGCCAGCGTTGCTTACGTCAAACAAGCAGGCATCGTGCAAGGGAAAAGCGATAACCATTTTGCCCCTGAGGACCATGCAACAAGAGCAGAGGCTGTAACGGTGCTGATGAACGTGTTGGCGCAAAAAAGCAAGTGAAGTAAACCGTAAAAAACAGTTATCCTGAACAAGACGAATCCGTATTACTTTCTAAATTTTATGTCTAAATCAGAGGTAATTAATTGGTGGTTCCCCCGAATGGGGGAATTTTTTGCCGAAAAATAAGAGATACAGTCTAGGTTAATCATAGGGGGAAATTTTGTGAGGAATACATTAGTCAAAAAGCTGCTATCCATAATCGTCATGGCATGCCTATTATTTTCGTCGTTTGGTGTCGCATTTGGTGCTACTACAGCCGGGACATCGGATATTCAAGGGCATTGGGCAGCTAGTAAAATTTCGGCATGGATCGATAAAGGGTTTATTAAAGGGTACGACGATGGCAGCTTTAAGCCGGATAGCCAAATTACAAGAGCAGAATTCATTGCTTTGATCAATCGTTCGTTTGGATTTACAGAAGCGTCAGATATCGCATTCGGCGATGTGCCATCAGATAATTGGGCGCATGCCGAAGTAGCCAAAGCTGTTAAAGCTGGCTATATCACTGGCTATGCAGACGGAACGATTGGTATCAATAAACCGATTAGTCGTCAAGAGGTTGCGGTAATCGTAAGCCGATTATTGACATTAAACGCGGCAACTGGCACTACGGCTGCAGCTTTCATAGATGCCAGCCAAATGGCAACATGGAGCAAGGACGCCATCGATGAAGTGGTGGCTTCACAAATTATGAATGGTTATGATGCCGATCATAGCTTTAAACCATCGGCTCCTATTACACGTGCGGAAGCGGTTGTTACCTTAGATCGCGCTCAAGACGCACAAATCGTGGCTTATCAAGCAGCAGGTACGTACGGTCCGGAAACTGGCGTTGAGACTATGAATAAGAATGTAACTGTGAATGCAGCAGGCGTCACGCTTCGGAATATGGTCATTAAGGGTGATCTCTTATTGGCTGAGGGCATTGGCAATGGCGATGCGTTTCTAGAGAATGTTAAAGTCACTGGTAAAGTTATCGTACAAGGCGGTGGCGATAACAGTATTCATTTTAATAACTCGGTACTCGTCGACATTATTATTGACAAGAAGTCTGGGACTGGTACAGTACGTATCGTTTCTGAAGGAACCACGACGGTTGCTTTAGTAAGTGTAAAATCCTCGGCTATTCTAAAAGAAACCAATTCAACAGGGAATGGTTTTGGTAATGTCAACATTAGCTCATCACTTCCGGCTGGTTCAAAAGTTACGTTGGCAGGCTCCTTCAATACGGTAAACGTGAGCTCACAGCAATTACAAATAGATATGCCCGAAGGCACAATTCAGAAAATGAATGTAGCATCGACAGCGACAGGAATGGTACTTAACCTTAGCGAGGGAGCTAAAATTAATGATCTTGTCCTAGATGCTATCATAAAAATGCTAGGTAAAGGTACGATTGTGTTGGCAACTATGAATATAGATGGTTCTACATTCGAGACACCTCCGACCAAAACAACGACCACAACTACGCCTACACCGGCGCCGACGTCAGCACCAACTTCAGATTCATCATCAGATTCAAGGTCAGATCCAACACCAGCACCAACGTCAACACCGGCACCAACGTCAACACCAGCGCCAACGCCAGCACCAACGTCAACACCGGCACCAACATCAACACCAGCGCCAACGCCAACACCAAGTAACCCGCCGCAAGAAACGGCTAATGAATCTATTACAGCGGCAAAGGCTTTGCTTACAGCAGATACAATTCGCAACACCAACACAGCATTAACTGCAGTAATAGCAAACTTGAACCTAAGTATAACGGGATCAAATGGTACTACCATTGCCTGGAGTTCAGACAACACGGCAATCGTTGCGAATACAGGTGCGGTTACACGTCCTGCTTTTGCAGATGGCAATGGTACCGTTCATTTGACAGCGACAATCACCAAAGATGCAGGGACACCCCAAACGAAAGAGTTTGAGGCAACGGTATTGAAGGATACGACGGATAAGGATGGTCGATTACTTGCTTTACATTTAAGCGATGTCACGTTGAGTCCGGTTTTTTCACCGGATATTCAGCATTATGAAGCAACCGTACCGTTTAATGTAACGAGCACAACAATAACAGCTACACCGATGAATCAGCATGCATCCATACATTTAAACTATGAGGATGATACTAAGCAGTTACTAGTAGGATCTAATGAAGTCCAAATTTACGTCAACTATGCGGATATGTCTTATTATGACATCTACTCAGTTCAAGTCCATCGGCTAGCAGTCGACGTAGCGGCCCAAGCAGCGGCCATTGCAACGATTAAAGCTTACCATGGGGAAGATATAGACTTGATTCACGTTCTCAATACAGCAACTGGAAGGAATACAGCTATTCCCGTTAATGTAACCTTCTATAGAAATGCTATTCTTGCTGCAGGGGCAGGTGACCTTGATACGGCAGAAGATATATTGCTGATGATTGATGATGTCAACGAAGAAAATGAATTGCCTCCTGTTAACAAAACAAATTTAATCTCAGTCATCTCTCAAGCAACTACGTTGCTTAGCAATCACTCAGTTGGGATAGAGATAGGGAAAGTTTCGCAAGAAGCTCATGACGCCTACCAAAGTGCAATTGCAGCAGCAACTGCTGTACAAAACTCTTCAATTGCCACACAAAATGAGGTAGATGCGGCCATTGCGGCACTATCCTCAGCTACTAATGCCTTTCAAGCAGCTATTATTAGTGCTCCCATTCCTACATTTACTGTGGATGGCAGCCTATCTAATCACATGCCGCTGATCACGGTTGTTAATGTAGCAGCTGGTCAAACGATTACTGTCAATGATACAGATGGCACGTCTGTGATTGGATCCGGTCAGGCAACAGGAGCGTCAGTAACCATTGCAATTGATCCATTAACAGTGGGTACGCACACGCTAAAAGTAAAGTCCGTAGATGCATCAGGTCAGTCCAGTGTCTCGGCAGGAGTGAGCTACACCGTCCATGCCATTTCCATTTTGCCAGCAAATCGGATTTCTGAAAGCCAAGCACATATTGCCACGCTGGCTACAAATGGTCAAGTCTATACGTGGGGTTCTAACTATGGCGGGCAAATTGGAGACGGGACGCAATTGCCTCGAACACAAATATTTGCAGTTCCAAACTTGTCTGTAAACATCATCGCCGTACAAGCTGGTGAAGGATACACGGCAGCGCTAACAGCTGATGGACATATTTGGAAATGGGGCTACTATGATATAACGGGTCCTAAAAAAATAACTGGAATTGATCATGTCGTTTCCATTTCTGCAGAGGGAACTAATGTCTTTGCTTTGAAAAGTGACGGTACCGTATGGAAATTTGCGATTTATGCAACTCCTGCCCAAGTTCAGGGATTAGATCATGTCATAGCCGTTCGAGGCGAATGGTCCGATACAGGAATTGCCTTAAAGGCTGATGGGACAGTTTGGGCTTGGGGAGCTAACGACAATGGGCAGCTTGGCGATGGAACAGGTGCAAATAAACCGGCACCAGTCAAAGTTGAGGGCCTGCCATTCATCATTGATATCAGAAATGGGGATCAACATTCCTTAGCTTTAAGTGTAACTGGCGCCGTTTATACGTGGGGTTTCAATAATGCGGGGCAAATTGGAAATGGTACAATAAATAAGCAATTAGCGCCTTATGAAGTGGCGGGTTTATCTAACATAACTCAAATTGGGGCTGGGAATTATTATTCTTTCGCCATTGATAATCAAGGCAAAATGTTTTCATGGGGCGCCAACTGGAATGGAAGTCTAGGCATAGGCGGGAATGATAACCGGAATACGCCTACTCTCATAACAACGAACTTAACCAATGTTCTAGCTATAACAGGTGGAGAAGGAAGTACGAGCATTGCGTTGCAGTCCAATGGTGATGTTTGGACGTGGGGCGACGCTACTAATGGCCTTCTCGGAAGTGGCGAAGCCTCTAACCGGTCTACACCTGGTAAAGTGGCTAACTTCAATTTATTTAATGACCCAGCAAAACCTTTAGCTACAGGCATTCCGGAGTGAACTTAGCTTTTATGAAAAAGATAATGAAAATAGGGGTTGCCCTTCTAGTAGAACATTCTACTGGGAGGGCAGCCTCTTGCTCTATTTTGGAGCATCAAATATGGAATTGCCTTTACGTCGGTCTAGGTGCAATTCCGGAAAAAAACCGATCCTTGGTAGAGGGATTATAGGTGCCCCAGGCACAGGATATTCCTTGATGGATGGCTATTTCCGTCTGTTCCGAATGACCGAACTTCTCGATTTGGAAGATCGATTCGAACTGCCGGCCCCATTTAACTGAAGAGAGTACCAGCCTTCGGATGATTGGCACCTCCGAATCCGCCTTCAATTTATTCATGACGTGGCGGATAAAGTGAAGGAATAGAAAAGATGTTAAAACGCTACTGACATCCTGTTGTCAGTAGCGTTTTTGTGTAGTCGGAGTATGCGAATATCGCAGTGTTTGGGTATACGCGACGGCATCCGTTTTCTTAGCTACACAAGAGTGAAATGTATCATAGCACCAACTGGATTTTGGATTTTTTTGCAAATTATCAATTGATTGAGCTTATCTTGCGGCGGCGGCTGGTCTGAAAGGCTGCCGCGACGACGAGGACGCCAGCGATGAGAGTGACGGCGCTCGCTACCTGCAATGCGGACTCGGCCCCAGTTGTGAAGGAGCCGATGATAGCGGCTTGCTGTGAGGGGGCTGCAGCGACTGCCTCAGCAACCGTGCGCGGGATTGGGTCCTGGTGCTGAAGGGTTGCCGGCAGATGCCGGGTAAAGCTCTCGGTTAGCACGGTGCCGACGATCGCGACGCCGAGGGCGCTGCCAAGTTCCCGTGTCGCAGATTGAAGTCCACCTGCTACGCCGGCCTGTTCGGCGGGCAGCGCCGCAGTGAGTTCGGCTGTCAAGCATGGAAGAGCGAGCGCGAAGCCGGTCCCGATTAGGACGAGCCAGGCAGCGTAGACGAGGTACGGTTGATGTGCGGCGAAGGTCAAGCCGAACAGTCCGATGCCAATGGCGAGGAAGGCTGCAGACAGCGTTAAGGGAATGCCGATGCGCCTCACCAGGTCGGGAACGAATCGTGCTCCCAACAGCATTGGCACCGTCATAGGTACAATCGCGAGTCCGGCTTGTAAGACAGAGTACCCGCGGCCGTATTGCAGGAGCGAAGCATTGAGGTAGAACAGGCCGAAGCTGCCGAAGAACAGCACGAGCATGCCCAGACTGGCAGTACTAAGCAGTGGAATAAGGAACAGGCGGGGGTCTAGCAAAGGGTGACGAACACGCAGCTCGACGAAGACCCAGGCGGCACCGAGCAAGACACTGACTGCGAACGCGGCGATGACGATGGCGCTGCCCCAACCGAGCTCCGGCCCTTCGATGATGCCGATTAGAAGAGTAATAGTTGCCGCGACTAGCAAGGCGGTGCCGACCGGGTCAAGGCTGCGCGGACTACGGCTGCTTCTTTTTACGGAGACTACCGTCCAGAGAGCACAGAGAAGCGCGATTGGCACGATGGCCCCGAATAGGGTCCGCCACGATCCGGCAGTCAGCAGCGCCGCGCCGGCGATGTTGCCGACGAGCCCGCCCATGCCGGTCATAGCGCCCCAGATGGCAAGGGCTCGGCCGCGCCGTTCGGGCGCGGTCGCGTGAACCAGTACTCCCACGCAGTTCGGAAGCACTAGCGCCGCCCCAACGCCGGTTATGGCTCGGCCAAGGAGCAGGATTATCACGTTAGCCGAGGCGGCCGAGATCGCCGCACCAGCTGCGAATGTGATGAGCCCGGCGATCAGCACGCCCTTGCGTCCGAAGTTGTCGCCGGCCGCGCCGCCTGGGATGACCAAGCAGGCGAACACGACGACATACGCGTCAACGATCCACAGCAATTCCGAAGAGCTCGGGTGCAACCCGCTGACCGCGAGCATTGGAACCGCCAGATTGATGGCGGCGACAAGGCCCACGACCAAGATGGTGCACGCGCACACACATGCCAGAACCAACCCAGACTGCCGTGACGGGTTCACGGTAACAGTGGATATTGTCTGAGGGACGCTCATTGTTGTCCGGCTTCCTTGTACGCGCCGCCTAGGATGTCATCTACCAGAGTGAGGTCGGCGGGTTTCCATCCAAGCAGTTCGCGAGTTCGTTCGCTGGAGCCTGTCATGGATAGTTTGAAGAAGCTGCCGACAAATCCGAAGTGTGCTTTAGCGTCCTCCGGCGCAATTGAAGCTACCGGAATATCGAGTGCGCGTCCGATGGCTTCGGCGATCGTCCGGGTGGAGATGGTTTCCTCTGCGACCGCATGCAGGCGTGATCCGGCCGGCGCCTTTTCGAGTCCAAGCCGGATGAGCTTGGCGGCATCGGAACGGTGCACCGCGGACCATGCGTGGGAGCCGTCACCGATGTACCCGGATACGCCCTGCTTACGCGCGGCGGACATTACAAAATTGATGAAGCCCCAGTCTCCGGTTCCGTGAACCGTCGGTGCGAACCGGATGATGATAGTCCGTACTCCGCGACCGACGTAGTCGAGAGCGAGGTTCTCAGCGCCGCCTCGGTGAGAGTCCGGGCTCACGTCAGGCGACGGGTCCGTCTCCAGTACCGGCCGCCCCTGACACAGACCGGACAATCCAGTCGCGACCATGAAAGGCCGGTTGGTACCGACCAGCGCTTCGGCAATGGTTTCGACTGCAGCCCGCTCAGCACGGTCAGACTCCGCCGGATTTGCAAAGTTATGCTTGTTCGCCAGGTGAACGACAGCTTCCGCCTCGGCCGCCCCGCGGCGGAGGGAATCGAGGTCATCGAGATCCCCGCGCAGGACCGTCGCGCCTTTCGCCTCGAGTGACGCTGCGGAGGCGTCCGACCTTGCCAATCCGACGACCTTGTGGCCCGCTCTCAGCAATTCATCTACGGTGGCCGATCCGATCCAACCTGTTGCTCCAGTTACAAATACATTCATCCGTATTTCCTCCTTAGTAGCCCTTCTGCTGGCTACGGCTTCAATTTTGCGGTTACTCGCATGGTTTGGGTTCGCGATGTTGGTCGCTCCCTGTAATTACGAGACACCGTGTAACTTAATATACAAGAAACGATACATTGTGTCCAGTAATTATTTTGGGGTAGGAACAAAACGGCGTGAGGACCCCGGGGACGAGCTTAAATGGCGGTTCCGCCGTAGCCCGTGTTCTTGTCGCGCGACATCGCGTGCGGATGAGGTTCCGAGAAAATGATGCCGCTGCATCGATTGGGATGTCCCGCGACCAAAGAATACGCAATCTACCGGTTTGACGCCGTTACAATTTCGAGACAACTTGTCTAGGAAGTGGACAAGGAGCACTTTCTCCATGTATAGTTGAACTATGGACAAAGAACTTTATCATGGCGGTCGTCCCCGGAGCGAGCAAGCGAGGACGGCTATTCTAAATGCGGTTGACGATCTCTTGGTCGAAGTAGGCTATGCGGCAATGACAATGAAGAGCATCTCCGAGAGGGCAGGAGTGTCTCGGCAGACCGTTTATCGGTGGTGGTCACACAAAGCGGAGATCTTGTTTGAGGCAAGCGCGGCCGATGCGGCCGAGGAACTTGCGATTACAATTACAGGCAATCCATTGGACGATCTAACGTCCTACGTGGAAGCGCTTGTGCGCTTCCTTGCGCATTCACCGGCCGGAGCCGCCTACCGAGCACTCCTCGGCGAAGCGCAGCACGACCTCGCTGTAGCGGAACTGCTCTCCGCGAAGGACCCGCTCGGCGACAGTGCTCGATTCGTGCTCGAGCAAGTGATCGGGAAGGAAGCGCGGTCACTTCGGATCGAACAGGCAACCTCCTTGCTGATCGGACCGAGCTTCTTTTGGATTCTGAGCGGACGCGATCCCGCGGGGCTTGTCCCGAGGGAACTGGCTGAGAACTTCATTTATGACCTTCAGGCAAGACAATTGCGATGAATTGGCGTATAAAGGAGACCGATTTGCCTGTTTGACTGTTGGGACAATGGCTGGAACCGAATATGTTTTTTGATCTGATGATCGAAAAACAAATAACCGTCGCTCGGGTAACGAGAGACGGTTTTCTAGTTTGACGCACATCGCGCATCATTTTGTGACTAAAAATTTGATGACAGACAGGAGTTAGATACGATGATAAAAGGTTTCGGAGGAATATTTTGGAGAACCAAGAATCTTGAAGCTATAAAAAAATGGTACAGTGAAGTGTTGCAGATTGAAATAGAAAATTGGAATGGGACTGTGATAAAGCCCCAATTAGGAAATGAGACTATCTTTTCTTTCTTTACCGAAAATGACAGTTATTTTCCAACTGAGCAACAAGTGATGTTAAATTTCCAAGTACATAATCTAGACGAGACGATTAAGCATCTCGAACATATTGGCGTACCTCTTGCAAAGAAAAAAGAGATGAGTGAATTTGGGAAATTCATTTGGATTGAAGATCCTGAAGGTCGACTGGTCGAGCTTTGGGAGAGATAACGAGTTGTTATTCATTTTGACTGTGACGACAGTGGTTCTAGACGATTGGGATACCGATTGTAGGTATTCAAGAAGATATCTGCAGAGTGCTGGACATAAGCTTTCATAAATTCAAGCGATGTAATCAAAGACTGGTCTTTTGGGCCGGTCTTTCTTTATGTGGCATGCCCAGAAGCAACCGCTGTCCAGTCGTCCGGATCGCTTCCGCCTCAGGAGACGGGACTGACGATGAATAGCTGGGCTGGCAAATTTCATCTTGAGATGCATTGGTGGCATTCCGTGCATTTTGCGCTATGGAACCGTCCTGAGCTGTTGGAGAATAACTTGGCTGGTATCGTGTGATACTTCCTCAAGCGCAAGGACTGGCACAGTCCAAGGATACGAAGGGGCCCGTTGGCCAAAGTGCGTAACGGAGGAGGGGATTAATGCGCCATGCTTTATCGAGCCGTTTCTGATCTGGCAGCAGCCGCACCCCATCTACTTTGCTGAACTGCTGTACTCGGTTGGTCAAGATCGTGAAACGCTGGAACGCTATAGCGACATCGTCTTCCAAAGTGCAGATTTCATGGCTTCCTTCGCAGAATGGGATGACGCTGGCAAGCGTTATGTTTTGGGGCCGCCGCTTGCACCAGCGCAGGAAATCTATGATCATGCGGTAACGATGAATCAGGCCTTCGAGCTTGCTTACTGATCTTTCGGCTTATCCACAGCGAATCGTTGGAAGGAGAGGCTCGGCTTAATCTGCCGAACGGCCATAACTTTCAGACCAGCAGGCTGCCGATCTATCTGCCTGGCAATGTTGGCTTACTTACGGCTGTTGCCATGATGGCGAGCGGCTGGTTGGGAGGTCCTGATACGACAACTCCCGGGTTTCCACAGGATGGTACCTGGACGGTACGCTGTGAGGGAATACATAAAATGCTTTAATTCAGCAAAAGACAAATGAAATATGTCTTGTTGCTGTCGAAGTTTGTCATTTTGCTGTCATTGAGGGGTGGTATACTCACTTCTATAATAAAGTGAGGGAGAGAAGTTTATTTATGAAGAGATTTTCATTAAGAAGTTTATTTGTGCTTTCAACTTTGATTTTGGTTGTATTAAGTGGCTGCGTGAGTTCCACCAGTCCAATCACCTTTAATTTTCCGAATGATAAATTAAACGATTCCGAGCAACTATTTGTCAGATTTTCGGATGGAAACGTAACTCAAGTGCCTTACAATGCGGGAGCATCTACGACAACCGTAAATAATCCGGGGCCTAAAACAATAGTAGGAGGGTATGTAAGTAACGGGGTAGTAAGTTGGGTTCCTAATTACTCTTTTGTCGGAGATCCACCTTCTGCGGTAAATGTTAGTGGGATTGCTGCGCAAAAACCTGTACTCGTTGCCGACCATGTCAAGTTAACTAAACCGCCAGAAACTCAAGGCCAGTATGTATCTGTCACATTTGCCGTCTATGATAAAGAAGGTAAACTTGTGGATGGGCAAACTGAGGTTTTTGCTCATTCGGCAAAGCTTGGATCCATTTTTTACAATACGGACCCTTTTGACAAGAGCGGGTATCGGGTTAATGAGGTGAATGAAGGCTTTTCCACGTTTACAGTGAATGGAGAAGCTACCTTTCTTATTAAATCAACTAATAATCCGATCACAACCGAACCGTTATCTTTATATTCCGGTTCAAAGTTAATTTCCAATGATCCTTTCCGTACTGGGACTAATCTTGTAACGAGTATGGCAGTAGCCTCTGCAGGCAATGTGTCTACATTGCAAATAGGCGGCACCGTGGCAATGAGTGCAACCATTATGCCGGTAGAAGCTACCAACAAGACATTCACATGGTCCGTTGACAATGGCACCGGTTCGGCTACTATTAATGCAAGCGGCGTGTTAACCGGCACTTCTGCAGGTACAGTAACCGTGAAAGCTGCAGCTAATGATGAAAGTGCAAAGTTCGGTTCTAAAATAATGACGATACAATCGACACCTGTAACTGATATCAATATAACCACGCCTGGCAATGTGTCTAGTTTGACAATAGGCGATACCTTGGCTATGAGTGCAGAGATTTTACCGATCGACGCTACGAACAAGGCAGTCACGTGGTCCGTTGAGAATGGCACCGGTTCGGCTACTATTAACGCAAGCGGCGTGTTAACCGGCACCTCAGCTGGCACGATAACCGTATTGGCCCACGCAAATGACCAAAGTGAAGCAGCTGCTTTTAAAACGATATTAATTAAACCGACTCTTGAAGCCTTTGCAGGGGGATCTGGTACACCAAGTGATCCGTTTCAAATTGCCAACGCTGAGCAGTTGAGCGAAATTAGATATCATTTGGATACCTATAAGAATTACCGATTGATTGCTGATATTACTTCGTTCCCTAGCGTTGAAGGCGGTTGGCAGCCAATTGGTGACAACGATTTTGGATTTCAAGGGAACTTCGATGGCAATGGATTTATAATCAGAAATTTAACGATTAATCGACCTCAGAATAGTTATTTAGGACTTTTCGGAGTAACGGAAACGAATAGTGAAATCAGTCATATCCGTTTGGAAGATATGAATGTAGCTGGCAGTTCCCAAGCAGGGGGCTTGGTTGGCTACAACAAGGGAACGATTCGTAACAGTTCCGTAACAGGCAGTGTGGAAGCCAGTTCAGCGGCTGGCGGTTTAGTTGGCGTAAACGAAGGAACAATTAGCCGCAGTTTTGCTGAAGCGAACGTAAGCAGTGACTATGGTTCTGGTGGTTTAGTTGGCAATAACGCTACCGAGGGAACCATAAGCAACAGCTATGCAGCGGGAAGTGTCTATGGTTATAATGGGGTCGGCGGTTTGGCCGGTTCCAGTAATGGAGGAATTAGCAATTCATATGCGATAGGTAACATCAAACCACATCCTAACAGTACTCCCAATAATTTGGGTGGATTGACCGCATACTCTCAATTTGAAATCATAAATAGTTACTTCAACACCGAAACAACAGGGCAAACGGATAATGGATTAGGTAAAGGGCTCTCTACTGAAGCAATGAAGATACAACAAACCTATGAGCAATGGGATTTTGCTAGTATATGGGCGATACACGCATCACGAAATAACGGGTACCCTTACTTGCGAGATGTACAGTTCTATGTGGACTATGATGGGAACGGCAGCACGAGCGGGACGCCTCCGACGGATGGCAAAGCCTATTCAAAGGGAGTAACGGCTAATGTATATAGCCAAGACGTAGATTTAGTGAAGACGGGCTATACTTTCGCAGGATGGAATACAAAAACGGATGGCAGCGGAACCAGCTATGCAGCAGGATCAACAATAGCCATAACAGGTGACACCATTTTATATTCGAGATGGTTGGAAAACACTCCTGCAAGTATTCCTGTTACAGCAATTACCGTGAGCAGTAATACATACAGTGTATACGTAGGGGAGAAGCTGCAATTGAATGCCGTTGTAGCACCTAGTAATGCGACAAACACTGGTGTTACTTGGACCGTTAGTCAAGGAAGCGGAAATGCTAGCATTTCTGCTGAAGGAGTGCTGACAGGTTTAACAGCAGGCACGGTTACGGTTACTGCAACGTCTGTTGAGAATGCGGCTATAAAGGGTAGTGTAGTTGTTACTGTAGCCAAAAAGCCAGATGATACTACTTCAGGTTCAGGTTCGGGCTCAGGTTCAGGTTCAGTTACTCCTCCTTCAGTCGATCCTAAACCAGAAACAAAACCTGAAAATAAACCAGAGAATAAAACCGAAGTGAAATTTAACGATAAGGTTGTTAATTTTTCAAATGTCTTAGCGAAGCTCAATCAAAAAATTGAAGAAGCTAAGGTTGCTCCTAGTGTTACATTTAAAGACACAAATTCTCATTGGGCAGATGCGACGGTTTCTATTTTCGTGAAGCTTGGAGTTGTTAACGGCTACGCGGATGGCACTTTCCATCCTAATGCAAGTATTACACGTGCTGAATTTGCGACCATCATTGCCAAAGTATTTGACTTATCTGCCACTGGATCTGGCAATAAGCTGAAGGATACTTCGGGGCATTGGGCAGAATCTTCCATTAATGCGTTAACAGCAAGCGGAATTATTTCTGGTTACGAAGACGGCACTTTTAAACCAAATAAAGAAATAACACGTGCTGAAATTATTTCTATGATTAGCAAATTGATAACGATTAAAGCGGGAAGCACGCCAGCTACGACTGTGTTTACGGACATCAATGGCGCGTGGAACAAAGAACAAATTGAAGCGGCAGCTTCCGCAGGCCTGATTAGTGGAGAAGGTAACGGCTTGTTCTCTCCAAACAAACAGTCTACTCGAGCAGAGGCTTTGACTATTGTGCTGCATGTTTTGCAAGCAAATCCGGATTTGAATGCTCTTCTGGGTACTATTAAGTAATGTAGGATAGAGGCTACCCAATAAGCCGAATTTGGTAGATAAGTGTCGATAGATGATGGGGTTTCCAGAACAGTTGAGTTGAGATCAGTTCACCCAAGTGTAAAAGCCTGCGTAAATACAGGAATTTCCGGGCGAATTCGGTTAAAAAGTGGAAATGCCTGCAATTGTGCAGGCATTTTTATCTTTTTCAGCCGCTCATCCAGAATAAGCCTCAAAAACCTGCACAAACGCAGGAATTTACTAGTTGAGGCTATTTCAAGAGCAAAAAAGATGTATAATTGCAGGTTTAGAGAAAGCAACTGGAGCTAGAGCTCAAAGAAAGTAGGAGGCTCATCAAGAGACTATCGGAACCTGTAATAGCTACAGTGAGGGAAGACACTGTTCAAAAAAAAGTGATTGACCAATCAATTATTGGATGCTATATTGGTTTTATGTAAGTGATTGATCAATCACAAAATTAAAAAGAGGTGATTCCTGTGGAAAAAGCAATTGTAGTTGGAGCAACAGGAGGTACAGGTGCATCCGTTGTGGAAGAGCTAGTCAAGCGAGGGATTCGGACGGTAGCCTTTGGGCGATCTCGCCAAAAACTGGAGGATCTTAGAGCTAATCTGGGTCATCCTGAGCATTTGATGATTGCCGTAGGTGATGCATTTCGGCCAGACGATATTGTTTCTGCTTCGGAGGGTGCGGATGTCCTGTTCCATTGCGCGAACGTGCCTTATCACGAGATGGTAAACAAGCTGGTTCCTCTTGGTGAATCGGTGATGGAGGCTGCGGATCGGCTAAGTATCAAAATAATAGTCATTGACGGGATTTATCCCTATGGAAGAAGACAGATGGCTCGGGCGACCGAGGAACATCCTAAGCAGCCGCATACGAGGAAGGGGAAAGTCAGGCTCGCTTATGAGAAAATGCTGTTCGATGCACGGTGGAGCCGGGCTAAGGTTATGATCGTCCGCTTGCCGGATTATTATGGCCCGACGGCCAATGAGGCTTCTTATCTGGGTTCTACACTTGAAGCAATTGCGGCTGGCAAGATGACATTTTTCGTTGGCAATATGCGTGTCCCCCGTGAGTTCATTTATTTACCAGACGCAGCTTTCATGATCGTGGAGCTCGCTGACAGGGATGATGCGTATGGGCAGAACTGGCATATTCCTGGCGCAGGCTTGATCGCTGGCAGCGAGATCGTGCAACTAGCCCAGCAGGCAAGCGGAAGCGCCAAGCTGGTTATTCCACTTGGAAGAGTGGGGTTGTCTTTGCTAGGTATGGCTGTGCCCGTTATGAAGGAAGTTGTGGAGATGCTTTATTTGACGCAAGAGCCTCTTGTTTTGAGCGGGGACAAATACGAGCGGCTGATTGGACCGTTGCGGGCAACAACCTTCGAAAAGGGAATCACGGCTACGGTTCACGCGTTGCAGAGGAGAAATGGTGCTATTTTAACAGTGAAAAGTAATTGATCAATTAATAAATGAAGTTAAGGAACTAGCAAACTCTTGAGTTTGCTGGTTTTTTGCGTTTCAAAAGAGAAGCAGCCAAGTCTTTCATTATTCTTTCATTTGACTATTATAAACTTAAATTATGAAGTCTTATCATTCCATCCATGAGTTGAAGTCTCCAATCGAATCAGAGTCAGTCTCAGGGATCTAGAATAGAGATGATTAGAAAAATCAAGTTTTGGAGGTAAGAGGGTCATGCAAAAACAGTTTAAGAAATTCAGCCTGCTGTCATTGATTGTTATCTCGTTCGCATTTGTAATTGTTTTTAGTATAAATTCTTCAAATGTGTATGCAGCAGCCAGTGGTACAGCGGACGGCACTTACGACTTCAGCGGTCCTTTGAAAGTGAATAATAGTGGAGGTGCAGGATATGCGATCTTTGCTGATAAATTCGTTGTGAGCAATGGTTTTGCCATTACAGGAACGCAGTTATGGTCGGAGAATCAGCAAGCTCCTGACACAACAGGGACCCTTGTTATTAAGGCAGCGGGTACGAGTACGTGCAAGACATTTACCTTTAAGGATTTGGGGATAAGCGCTTATGGTACTTCAGGGAATCTTACCTCTCTTTCTGTTGTCTTAAAAGATTTGGGAGGTGCTACAATTGCTACGCTTTCAAAGTCGGGGACTGTAAACCTTACAACTACTGCTTCTCAATTGAGCAGTTTGCTTGGAGAGTCAACTTATAATTACAACAATGTAGCCTCAATAACGATAACCTGGAAATTCGCAAACACCTTGGCACCTTCGAATTTAAACTTTGATCATATTACGATTGCCAATGTGGTTGGCGCGGATGTCACCCCACCGACGGTATCTGACGGTACGATTAGCACGTCAGGCATTACCGCAACTGGAGTAACGCTGAACTGGGCGAAAGCCACAGATGCGGTCAGCGCGCAAAGCGCCCTGCAGTACCAAGTGTACCGCTCCAGCAGTAATAATCTAGGCACGGTAGCGAATATCGAAACGAACGGAACGGCAATCGGCAGCTACGCAGCGGATATCGGCACATATAGTGTGACGGGACTAACGGAAGGCACGACCTATTACTTCAACGTAATCGTGAAGGATGAAACCGGCAATAAGACGGCCTATACAACGAAGCAGGTTGTCACTCTAGACGTCACAGCACCCGTAGTGTCTGTTGGCACGCTCAGCACCTCAGGCATCACAGGCACAGGAGTAACATTGAACTG
>NZ_JABMKZ010000028.1 GCF_013204855.1 Paenibacillus alba
TTTTACAATCTCTTTTTTGAACGATTGCTCGTTCGTGCTTACTCACTCGTTGTTCAGTTTTCAAAGATCAATTTCTTTCGTTCACTGCCGTGTTACCGAAGCAGCGAGAAGTAATATACCACAGCTCGTTCATCAATTGCAAGCACTTTTTTTCTCGTCAATTTCTGTCGGTGTCTGTCGGTGTTTGCTGCTTCAAAAGCAACGAGGACTAATGTAACATGCTCAGCAACCAATTACAACCCCTCTTGGAAATGTTCCACTATTGCCATTGTTTCGAATGTTCCTACAGTGATGAACAATAGGATAGGCCACAAATCGTATCATCTATATAGTAACTACTGTGATTAATATCACAGATACATCAAGAAGTACCGAGGTATAATCAGCTATATGTGTTCAAATGGAAATCCCCTGCGAAAAAGACCTCAATGCTAACAATTTCGTTTGAAATAAAAGGGAGGTTTGCTTATGTGCTATGAAATAAAGGATAGCGACCAACGAATTGACGTCATTTTAACTGGAATTATCGGCGTAAAAGAAGCAACCTCCATCAGGCAAAAATTGTTTCCGCTCATCCAACAAGAATTCCGCAGCCTCACTTTCCATCTAGGGACAGTGACAGAAATGGATAGCTCAGGACTTGGTCTATTACTGGCCGTGCAGAAGATCGCTGCGGATTATAAGGCTAACGTTTCGTTTCAAGACGCCCACGAACAGCTCAAAGAACGTTTATACATGGCGGGCATACGGTTATAACGCAAGGGATACAACGGCACTGCAGCAGAGAGGGGTTCTTACATGAATCGACATACGCCACATAATGAAGCCCTTTGGGATAAACAAACACCGGAAACCTTCGTATTGTCATACGACAGAATTTTTCACGATTCACAGGAAGCCATTATGATTACGGATTGCCACTCGAGAATCGTCAGTGTAAACCCTGCTTTTAAATCCATTACAGGCTATGATGAGTCGGAAGTCATCGGGCGAACCCCCAGCATGCTTAAATCGCATTACCAGGATCCCGAATTCTACGTCAACATGTGGGCATCCATTCATAAGGATGGAACGTGGCGTGGAGAGATCTGGAACCGCAGGAAAAATGGGGAAATCTATCCGGAGTGGCTCTCCATTAGTTCGGTCAAGGACGATAACGGAGTTCTGATCAATTACGTGGGCATGTTCTCTGACATTACCTTGCGGAAGAACACGATTTCTAAGCTTCAGCTGCACGCGCAGGTGTTCAGCAATGCCAGCGATGGGATTATGATTACGGACAAACAGCTCAAAATCCTATCTGTCAATCAAGCCTTCACGACGATGACGGGATACACGGAACGGGAAGCTGCCGGGCATACGCCGCGTTTGCTTCACTCCGGCCTGCAGAATCAATATTTCTACATTAAGATGTGGGAACGAATTCACACAACCGGCTTCTGGGAGGGGGAGATTTGGAATAAAAGGAAAAACGGGGAACTGTACCCCGAATGGCTGTCTATAACGACCATGCGAGATGATAAGGGAAGTATTACGAATTACATTGGCATGTTCACCGATATTACAGAGCGTAAACTGACCGAGGAGCATCTGAAATATTTGGCCCATTACGATAAATTGACGGATCTGCCTAATCGAACCTTGCTTAGCGAATTGGTGAATGAAGCCATCACGAGAACTTTGGAAAGAAAGCGCAAGCTGGCCGTTTTTTTCATTGATCTCGATCGGTTCAAAATGGTCAACGACTCCTTGGGACATAATGTCGGTGACAAGCTGCTCCAGCAGGTCGCCAAGCGTCTAAGCTCCGTTGTGAGAAAGGACGATATCGTGTCACGTCTAGGCGGCGACGAGTTTATTATCGTTCTCCAAGATTTGCAGGAGCCGGAAGAAGCGATTCTTATTGCCAATCAGCTTATTTCCAGTATCAAAAAGCCTTTCTCCGTAGAGGACAATGAGCTCTATATTAACGCAAGCATTGGAATCTGCCTGTATCCGAAGCACGGCGAGGATTTCGAAACGCTGCTCAAGCACGCAGACTTAGCCATGTACCAAGCCAAAATCCAAAATGGCGGCTACCAGTTTTTCAACGAAAGCATCAGCAGTACCTTCCTGCGAAAGCTTGATCTGGAAAACGAGCTCAGGTGGGCGATTGCCAAGAATCAGTTTACTCTCCATTATCAGCCGCAGGTCAGTTCAGAAACTGGCCACATGAAAGGAATGGAAGCCCTGATCCGCTGGAATCATCCTACGCTCGGACCTGTCTCCCCCGGAGAATTCATTCCGATTGCAGAGGAAACAGGGATCATCATGGATATCGGCAAATGGGTATTGAAAGAGGTTTGCTTACAGCTCAATCGTTGGCTCTCTGCTTCGTTTATCGTTCCTTCGATTGCCGTTAATTTATCAGCTAGACAGTTTCTAGCGCCGGACTTAGCTTCCTCCATTCACGATATTGTTTACCAAACTTGCTGCAACCCGCAGCATATCGTAATTGAAATAACGGAGAGCAGCAGCATGCACGACATTGAGTCGGTGCTGCCCATCCTGCACGAGCTCAAATCATTTGGCTTCCAAATCGCGATAGACGATTTCGGCAAGGGCTACTCGGCCCTCGGTTATATCAAACAGTTCCCCATCGACATTCTGAAGATCGATAAGAGCTTTGTCCAAGAACTGACAAGCGATTCCAAAAGCGCAGTTCTTACGAAAGCCATTATCGACATGTCGCATGGCATGGACCTTCGGGTCATTGCGGAAGGCGTTGAGACCTTGGAGCAATTGGACTTTCTGCGAACGATGAACTGCGACATGATTCAAGGCTACTTTATTGATCCCGCTCTGCCGGCTGAGCAGCTGGCAATGCGTTATTTGAACGAAGTCGAGCCAATCAGCTGCCAACAATCAAATCTCGCAGCGCCTTCGGATCATCCGTAATAATGCCGGATACGCCATAGGCTAGCATCTGTTTCATGACGGGTGCTTCATTTACTGTCCAAACGATCACCTGTCTGCCACTCTGGCGAATAGCAGCTACATCTTCGGCATCCACCATGCAAGCATGAAGAGAGACGGAGAACACTTCTAGACCGAAGTCCTCAATGAACCTAAGCGGGTTCACCGGTTTGGCATCATACACAAGGCTGATCCTGCATTCGGGTGCTTTCTGTTTGATGTGATGCAGCAGTTTATGATCATAAGATGAGAATAAGACATCTGCCAACCGTCCATTTTCGCGCAGCAGCTTAATTAAAGGTTCTACGATACGGCCACTGTAGCTTTGCTTCAGTTCAATGTTTAGACCGATTCGTGCAGGTATCCGCTCAAGCACTTCTTGCAGCAGCGGAATCTTTTCCCCAGTATAGACTGGGTTGAACCAGCTGCCTGCATCTGCTTGCTTAATCTCCTCCAAAGTCAATTCCCCGATAATGCCGCTTTGATTCGTTGTCCGCCCCAGTGTCTCATCATGGCAGACGATCACCTGTCCATCGCTTGTCAGATGAATATCGAGTTCGATCACGTCACACTGCTGATCTACCGCAAGTTGAAAGGCAGACATCGTATTTTCCGGCGCCTCCAAAGAAGATCCTCGATGTGCAAATACCCAAGGTGCCCCGCTATTCCAGTTCATGCTCATCATCCTTTTCAATAAAGTTGTCTTATTGCCCCTTACGCCTACTTAAGACCGGAATGCATGAAGCTCTCTACAAATTGACGTTGAAAGACGAAAAATGCTAATAGCAGCGGTAAAACAACCAGCAATGTTGCAGCAGTTACGGTCCCCCATTGCGCTCCGGTCTCCGAGGTTTGGGCGAAAATAGCTAGTCCCACGGTGAGCGAGCGATTCTCTACCGAGTTGGTCACGATGAGCGGCCACATGAAATTACTCCAATGCGTACTGACCGAAATCAATCCAAAAGCAATGTAGGTTGGCTTGGCGGATGGGAAATATACATGCCATAAGGTGCGCCACCACGGGCATCCATCCACTTTGGAAGCATCGTCCAAATCTAATGGAATTTGCTTGAACGTTTGCCGCAGCAAGAAAACACCGAAGGCCGATGCCCAAAAAGGCAGCATAACCGCTAATTTGGTATCGACTAATCCCAGTTGCTTGATAACGGTATAGTTTGGAAAAATAAGAACTTCAGCCGGGATCATAATTTGCACGAGGAATAAGATAAATACAACACCTTGTCCAATAAAACGCAACCGCGCAAAGGCATAGGCAGCCAATGTTGCTGTAACTATCTGTACAGCGAGAACACCCCCGACAATGATCAGCGTATTGCTGTAGTATCTTAGAAAGGGAACGGTTGACCAGGCCGACACATAGTTGCTGAACGTCGGATTCACGATTGCGAACGGGTTCGCTCTGGTTATGACTTCGCTCGATGGTGTAAATGAAGTGAACACGGTCCACACCAGCGGGATAAGGAATACAATGCCTAATACAACAACAATGGATCGATGCAATGTTCGAGCCAACATAAGTCAGATTACCCCCTAGTAATGAACACGCTTGTCCAAATAAGCATAGTTGAATATAGAAACCGCAAGTAAAATAACAAGCAGCACAACGGTCAGTACGGATGCCCTGCCCATATCCCAGAAGCTAAAGGCTGTCTCATATATGTGGTAAAGCAGCAGATTACTGGCATTATCCGGTCCGCCTTTCGTCATAATATACAGGTGATCGACCAGCTTGAAGGAATTCGTAATCGCTATGATCAGGACGAATAACGTAGTTGGCATCAATAACGGAAACGTAATTTTGCGAAAAACGTGCCACGGCCGTGCACCTTCCACTTCGGCAGCCTCGTACACTTCCCTAGGCAAATTCTGCAAGCCCGCCAAATAAAAAATCATGAAAAACCCGGCTTCCTTCCAAATGACCATGATAATCATCGAAAAAGTAACCCAATGCGGATCCCCTAGCCAGTTATGGGTCGGTACGCCTATAAAACCCAGAAATTTGTCCAGCAAGCCATAATCAGGCGTATAAATGAACAACCAGATGTTCGCTATCGCAATCATCGGGATTATTGTCGGATAGAAAAAAGCAGCTCGTAGAATGCTCGTTCCTTTCAGCTTGTTATTCACCCAAACGGCTAAATAAATGGCCAATAATAGACTTGTCGGCACGGTGCCGATGGACAGAAGAATATTGTTTTTCATTACTTTCATAAACACTTCATCTTGTAAAACGTGGGCATATTGCTCGAATCCAACAAACTTCTGGACGGATAGTGTAGAGCTGAAGAAACTCAAATACACCGATTTAATCGTCGGATAGAATGTAAAAAGCGCCAGCAATATTAGGGAAGGAAGAAGCAAAGCATAGGCAAAAGCATTTTCTTTCCAGTTGATTTTCCTTCTTGTTAGCAGCGCTTGCTGTTTCAAATAAATCCCCCCGTACCTTGTATATCTGTATATTAAACGGCTAATGTTTGGGCTGTATGAAAAGCTTAAATAAATTTTGGATGTGGCTATCCCGGCACATTCATCGTGATAGCCACACCCTTCTACTAAAAATTCAACTGCTTATTTGCGAAAAGTTTTTAAAATGTCATCTGCTTGCTGTTGGGATTTATCAAGGGCCTCTTTGGGCGACATATTGCCGAGTAAAGCGGCTTGAATGTTATCGTTAAACAATTTGGTCACTTGCCCGTTCTGGAACGTGGATAATTCACTGTCTGCATATTGAAGCTGATCTCTGGCGACAGCGGCTTGCGGGAAGTCCTTCACGTAATTCTTGAGCAGGTCTGTCTCGTAAGCTGCTTTGGTTGTGCCTACATACCCAGTATCAATCGACCACTGCGCAACACGCTGCGGCTGCGTCAAAAATTCGATGAACTTCACAGCCGCTTTCTTGCGGTCTTCTGGGATGCCTTTGAACACATACAAGTTGCCCCCGCCTGTCGGAGAGCCATATTTTTTGTTAGCCGGCAGGAACGATACCCCAAAATCAAATTTGGCGTCCGTTTTCACTTTCGTCAGGTTCCCCGTCGTGTGATACATCATAGCCGTCTTCCCGCTGATGAAATCCGATGGCACCGTTGCCCACTCCAGTGTGCCTTCCGGCATAACTTTATCTTTGCGGCCCAGATCCGTGTAGTATTGCAGCGCTTCTTGCACCTCAGGCTTGTTGAAATATACATTTTTCCCATCATTAGAGACGATGTTCGTGCCTGTTTGCAGAGATAGTGCCTGCAGCATCCAGTATTGGTAACCTGTACTTGGAATTTCAATTCCCCACTGCGATGTTTTGCCAGCGCTGTCCTTCACAGTCAGCTTGCTCGCCGCTTCACGCATTTCGGTCCAGTTCGCCGGGGCCTTATCCGGGTTAAGCCCTGCTTTCTTGAACAAATCTTTGTTGTAATAAAGGACGATCGTGCTGCGCTGGAAAGGAACACTCCATACTGTTTCGCCAGACTTCGTATTCCCCATGAAAGCATCATAAAAACCGTTGAAGTACTCTTTGTTGAAACGCGGTGTTAAATCCTCAATGGCATTCATTGAAAGCAAGCTGTACAAATCCGTTGAAAGCAAGACCGCTAAGTCGGGAGAAGTCCCGCCCTGCACGGAGGTGACGACTTTGGTCATCGTATCTTGATAACTTCCTCCATAGACTGGCTTCACTGTAATCGTGGGATTTTCTTTGTGGAAATCAGCAGCCAGTTGATCAATTAACTTCGTAATGGGGCCACCAACAGCCACCGGAAAATAGAACTGCAGCTCTACGGGCTTCGCGTCCTGTTTAACACTCGTCTCTGGTGTAGCAGCAGCCTCGCTGGCAGGCGCAGCTTTCGGCGTGCTTTCACCTTGTCCGCAAGCCGTTGTGACGAGCGCTGCCGCCGCTAATACAAGAAATACTTTTTTCATGTTCATGTCCTCCCGAGAATAGGTTTTATTTGATTTCGCTGAGTGAAGCCAGTACATAGTCAGGCTTGATCCCTTGGAGCATAATGTCTTTGCGAGAATCTGCTCCAGTCAAAACGAGTGCTGTATACATGCCATTGGTATTGCCGAAGCATATATCGGTGGATACTCGGTCACCTACCATCAGGCACGCTTCTGGCGCGAAAGCCAGCTTCTCTAATGCCTTTTTGGCGTAGTACTCCGAGGGTTTGCCAATGACTTTATAAACCGACTGCGAACTTGCCGTCTCCAGTGCTTTGACCAAAGACCATGTATCTGGAATCGCCCCATCCTCCAGCGGGCAAAATGGATCCGGGTTAGCAGCAATCAATTGTGCCCCATTGCGCAGAGCGCTCATCCCGAGTGTTAATTTCTCATACGTAAACTGCCTGTCCAGTCCGACAAGAACATGCGTCGCGCTGAGCGGGTCATTCGTCGTTTCTACACCATATTGCTCCAGCTCATTCTTCATGGCTTGCTCGCCAATCATCAGCACCTTAGCTTCCGGCAGATATTCTTGAAAGTACATTCTCGACACACATAAGGCCGTTAAAATATCTTCTTTGGAGCAAGCAATGCCCAACTGCGAAAGACGTTCATGAACTCCCTCTCGCGTATGTGTTGTCGTATTCGTCACGAAGAGAATCGATTTCCCGCTTTCGCGAAGCTTGTCAATTGTAGACAACACACCTGGCAAAAGTTGATTTCCAGCATAGACGGTACCGTCCAGATCGAACAAATAGCCGTCAAAAGCAAAGATTCCTTTTGGCACTTTCTTTTGCTCTCGGTTAACTTCTTCTCCACATGAGGGTTCGAAGCCATTCTTAGGATGTGCAACGTGCTCTGACACAGTTTCTACCCCTTTTCACAGAAAAATAAAAACCCTTGTTCGAAAATGCAAAAATAAGCATCGTTGAAACATCGCAAAAAGAAATGCTCCAGCCTATTTTCGCACTTTGCAGAACAAGGGTTTTCTCCAATTCTCAACCCATCATTACCGGTTAGGTGCTGAATATTTAATTATTAAGTTGATTATAATCCCGTTTTATCACCGGTGTATTAAATTCATGTAGAGAATTTGTAAATCTAATTACCACATGGCCGGATCCCCGGTTGAGATGTAATCAGCTCCGCTCGCCAACGCTTCCGTAATCTCATGCTCGTAGCGAATTAATCCACCGACGATTAACGGCTGTTTGATGGTTCCCTTCAGCTCGCGAATCACTCTTGGCATTAAACCGGGCATAAGCTCGACCTCATCGGGCTGACTGCTGTTGATCATGCGAATGGCTGTCTGAATAGCAGCCGTATCAATCGCAAAAATACGCTGAATTGTTTTCAGTCCAGCTTGTCTCGCTGCCGTAACCGCTGCTGATTTGGTTGTCAAAATGCCGTCTATCTGAAACTTCTCGGCTAAATAACTGATCGCATAAGAATCTTTCCCTAGACCCGCAACCATCTCCATATGGACGTAAACCTTTTTGCCCGAATCATGGGCTTGTCTAATAATCGACTCCAAATTCCCAATATGACCGGTCATTAAATTAACTCTCTCCACGTTACTCTGCAGCATCTTCGGAATTTGTTCCTCTTTCGTGACTGAAGCGATAATCGGGAACGGGTTCATCTGTGCACCTCCAAAAGAAACATACCTTCATCCAAAAGCGTAACATGCGTATGTTTGCTGAGTATAAACCCTGGATTATTCATTCAAGAAATTAGCTTTGACTAATAAACGTTTCAACATGACGACCGATTGCGCGCGTGTTGCATAGCTGCTAGATGCTAGTGTGTCTGCTGCCATCCCATTCATCAACCCTAATTGAATTGCTGCGGCCATCTCCGATTGGGCCCAGATGATCTGGTCAGCATCTTGGAACGATGCCAAGGTTTCATCCCGCTTGGCGGAGCTTACGCGGGTGTCGATTCCCACAAAGCTCATCGCACGGACGACCATCGCTGCTTGCTCCTCACGTGTGATTTCTTGATTCGGGCGGAACGTTCCGTCCTCATAACCGCTAAGAAGACCCGCGCTTGCAGCGGAACCTGCAACATCTGCAAACCAGTCGCTGGCTGCAACATCTTTGAAGCTAGTAGTTTTCGATGCTTCCATGCTTAACCCCAAGGAGCGAACCAGCAATGCTGCGAATTCCGCGCGTGTGATCGAACGATCCGCTTCGAAACGACTGTCGCTTACCCCATCTACGACTAGCTTGTTTGCCAGCAGCTCAATGTCAGCTTTGGCCCAATGATTCGTTAGATCGCTGAAGCTTTTATGATTTTCCACAATGGTGAATACGCCATTCTGGTTATGAATCAGTGTAGCTGTTGTCTTCCCATCCTTGGTCACAAACAGCGTAGGCACAAAGCGAAGTCGATTCGTTCCCGGAATCACTTGTACGCCGGTTGCTTTCTTCGGATCAATCGCCTTATCCAAGAGGATGGTACGAGAAGCATACGTTGCTCCGAGTGTCACAGGTGCCGTTTGTCCTGCTTGATTAGCCGCTTCCACCTCAAAATGAACAGCAGCAGTCATCGGTTTGCCTCCAGCAGCGCTGATGGCCTGATCTACGACTGAGGCATCTTGACCATCAAGTTTCTTGAGTGTAAATCGAATCCGCAGGTCATCCATGTTTACGCCCAGCTGCTTAGCCAGTTCATCAAGCTTCAATGCAGATAAAGGCAGCGTATAGGAGACGTTCTCACTTGAGGCGAGCAGCGTTTGACCAGTAAGTTTGCTTGATTCGATCAGACCAGCTGCCTCCAGTTCCAGCGAAGCACCGCTAAACTTCACTTCTACCTTAGAATGGGCACCCAAAGATTGCTTAAGTTCGAGTGCTGCGACTTTACCTTCTTTGGCTTCAATAACTGCTGCGGCTGGAGTGGCAGGTAGTGTTGGGCTGCCTCCTGTAACGGAGGAGCCAGTAGCTGATCCACCATTACCATCATCACCACCACCTTCACCATCCTGACCCGGTATTTGGATCGAGATAGGCGCTGTATAGATGTCATATTTATTCCGATCATCCATCGCTGTTGTGTATCTTAACAGAACGTGAGCCGTCCCTGATTTCTTAGCTGTCACTTTAGCTCCGTCCAGAGCAACCAGCTCTTGACCATCCAGAAATACGAGTTCAGGGACAATCGTCGATTTCGTCCCTTTGTAGGACTGAACGACAGCTGCAAGCGTAGCGCTCTCCTCTTTAGCGAGCACATACTTCTCTTTCTCAGCTTTGATGGAAGCTGCCCAATCGGAAGCATAGTAGGCGTAGTCTGTCGTAATTCCGAAAGCTCCCAGACCCATGTATTGCATAAAAGCACTCTTATCGTTCAGCGTCCATGGTGAAATGATCAGACCGCGATGTTTGGCAGCCTCCATGAATTTCTGGCCCAAGCCGCTATAGCTCGTGTTAAATGAAGCGTTCAGTCCCTGAAGCAGCTTCAATGTTTCCCTTAGCGACTTCGGCACATTCGCCTCATTGGCATATCCGCTAGTCAGCAATCCCAGAGGCATCTCCGGCATAAGCTGCGCCATGCGTTTTAACTGATCAGCACTGAAAGACATGGTGTCCACCAAAGCTTCGCCATCTATATCCTTAAGCAATTTGACATAGGCATCAACAGCTGTGGGAGTGCTGGTCTTAATTTCGGACATGACCATAGCCCCCTTCTCCCTGGCAAGTTCGATCTGCTCATTCAGGGTTGGAATCTTCACATCGGGGAATCCTTCGGGATATGGCTTGTTCGCATTTAATTTCTTTAATTGCTCCAGCGTATAGTCTTCAACAAAACCTGTTCCATTCGTCGTGCGCTCCAGTGATCCATCATGAAGAATGACAATATGCCCGTCCTTCGTCAAATACATGTCGTTCTCGATGAACTCCGCGCCCGCTTCTAATCCCAGCCTATTGCTTTCAATTGTATTCTCAGGAGAATTCGCCGGCATCCCCCGATGAGCGATGATATACGGCTTGCGAATCAATGTCGTATTCTTGTTGTAGACTTTCAAAGCTGCCCATTGTACAGCAGGCGAATCTGTCACGATCCCGTTCACGCCAGTCGCAATCAATTGATGCATCGCAATCTGTTTCTCGGATGCGCTGGCCGTTTCCTTCGACCATACCATAATACTTCGCTGCTGCAGGTAGGCAACGTTCTCTCGGGTTGATATCGCTTGCGGCAAAATGGCAATTCTAGCTAAACTTGCTGCTGTTTTTCTTCGAACATCCAACAGTTGGCTTGCCTTCAAGCTGCTGTCACCGCTGAAATCCAAGATGCCTCGGATGATCGGATAGGCAGTTCTCGCTCGTTTGATCAACTCACCGTTGTCCGACACGATAGCCGCATCTTCCCAACTGTTCGTTTTCAAGTATGCCACCAATTGATCTACCGTGGATTCATCCTTTACATAAAAGGCAGGGATGATTCGTCCATCAATTTTGCTAAGAAGTGTGTCCAGACTGCCTATTTCAAGCTTTCCTGCAGAATCTGTTACCTTTAGACCTGGAGCCACATGAATAATGAGATTCGAAGGCAGCGCAGGCGCATCTAATTTCGCTAAATCTGCCGCACTTTGAAGCTCGCTTACGACGGATGCGGCCATCGCAATGCGGGTTTCCGGCTCTGTCACTTCAACGAAGCGACCATTCGGTATAGGAGGGAGAGCTTCTTGCTGCAGCGTCACGCGAATGTTATCCACCTTCATTTTGCTGCCATTCGCTTGCAGACCGACCGCTCCTGTCGCATAGACTGTCGCTTGATCCGTATCCACCATGACACGATCGTTGATCCATTCCTGAACACGGTTTCCGTACGCTTTAACCGTATAATGGTACATTTTGGCCGGATCAATAGCTTCGGTATTAGAACCTCTGTCGATCACGTTCCACCCGTTGGCAGGCGTTCTCTCGGCGAATTCGATGCCATTTGCTGCCGTTGCATCTTTTCTGACGGCCATTTGGTAGTAAGGATAATCGTTGTTTTGAATACGGTACATGATGGAGTGCCATCTTGCCGTATCAGTTGCCTGCAAGTGGGTCACATCGGCTTCAATCTTATAATTGCCAAACTTGCTTAGAAACGAAGGTAAAATGACCCGGGATGGGTTATCCGGCGCAGCGAGTGCATTGATCTCAAAAGCTCCGGATTTCACTACAGCATTGGCAGCTGTCGTTCCTTCTTTCCGCGTCCAGCCGGCAGGAAGGGTACCGTCCGCCAGATGATCAAAATTCTCCTCGTACAGGACATAGTCGGTATCTGCTGCATTTTTGGCGACAACCAGCATACTGATAGATGCGCTATCTTTGGTGCCTGTCAGCGTATAAACACCTTTCTGCTGCACCTTGGGTACGTTGTTCTCAATAAGAACTAATGGACTGGTCGATGTCCAAGTCAGCTCATTCCCATTTACTGTACCTGTAGTAAGATTGTTATAGTCTGCTTGAAACTTTACAGCGCTTAGATCTAGCGAAGTTCCAACCGTTGCAAGTACATACCCTTTGTCATCACCCTTTAAGGAAACAACCTTGACCCCCGTCAGAGATGGCGTCACTGTGATTTCCTGCGAAGTCTCTGCATTGCCATATACAGCCTTAATGGTTGCTTTCCCTGGCTTAATAGGATAGATCTGGTTGTTGTTGATTTTGATGACACTTTCATCCGATGAATACAGCTTCACTCGATCCGCAGGCGGCGTCTCCGTAAGGCCATCCGAATAGTAGACACTGCTCGTCACGCTTGTCGCGCCGCTTAACGCTTCCAACGAACTGACTGAGGTAATCGTAAGCCGCTCTGCCGTGATCCGGGTAACCTTCAGATTATCGAAGGATACCTTGCTTTGATCTCCTTGAAAGCCAACTCTCCCTTTCTCCGGGAGCACCGCAGCTGCGAGATTTTTGTCCCCATACAGCGTAAAGCTTGTATCGCTTTTGGCTTTAAAATACTGCTTCACATTGTTGTCATAAACCCTTACTTTCATCGTGTAATCCTTATTCACCAGCAGCCCAGCGCCCGTTGCGCTTATCGGTGTGGGAGAATACCAATTCCCGTCCGAATTGCGATAAGCGGTCTCAATGGTGCCATTCTGCTTAATGGCCATCTGCGGGTATGGCGGCTTCCCGCTAGCGGGTGCGCGGAACATAATGGATGCCCATCTTCCCGGATCCAAAAAGCCGCTAAAACGCACATCTGCTTCAATCGTGTAGTTATCCCACTGGACCGGAGCAAGGATGCGGCTTTGTTTGGACTTAGCATTTCCATCGAACGTCATACTCCCGTTGCCATACGTATCTTTCACAACGGTAAAAGACGGGCTTCCCTCATTCACATTAGAAATCCAATTTGGGGGTATCGTCCCTGTGGCATAGCCGTCAAAGTTTTCCTCCAAAAGCACCGGATTGGGGCTTCCTGAGACTGGACTTGTATCCACCAGTTTAAGCGTGCCATAACCGGAGGTATCGTTCCAGAAGGAGGAGGACCCAAAAGCGCTCCAGTAGCTGGATCTTTGCTCTGTTGTTGCGGCCCCATAACGGTCTGTCGTGCCGATCTCCATGCCCAACTGTTTCTGTAGAATAGGATCAAATTTAAGCATTTCCCAAGGAACAGCGATCTCCGTAGACCAGCCTGAAGCCGTCTGATTCATCGCTCGCAGTATTTTCTTCTCATCCTTGCCCGCATGATTATTCAGCGCAGCACCGAAATGAAACTCGGGTATGGTTGTTCCAGGCTGATAGACCAGGCCGATCTGCATATCCTCATTGCTGTACGGAGCTGAGCGGTGCAAGCTTGGATCTAGAAAGACGTTGATATTGTCTTGCTCGAACCAGCTGCCGGATTGGCCGGTCAACAAGCTGTCATCATCTGCCTTGACGCCAATGTACAAATACTGATTGTCCCAAAGCAGGCCAAATTTCGATGCCTTAAAAGAACCTTGTCCAACTTTAACGTTTAGCGTTTGATTCAGGTTCCACATGGATTCATCTAGATTGCCGTCGATGATAGGAGCAGTTAACGTTTTGTTGACCTCCATCATCTTCCTGCCCGACTCCTCCGCATGAACGCTAGGTACCCAGGCACTTGGCTGGAAAAGCCCGCTGACCAAAGTTGTAATCGTCACAATCCCTAAAAGCTTTGTTGACATTTTTTTCATGTCGCACATCATCCTTTTCAAAGTTTTGATAGGTGAACAACACAAAAAAACCCTCATTCAACAAAAGGAAAGCACGCGCTCCCTAAGGGCGCACTTTTCTTTAGCCGAATAAAAGGGTTTTCTCCTAGACTCATACCCTGAGTATTCATTTGTATCTATTAGCTTCACTTTAACAAGGCTTTGTTATCCTTGCATCAACTTTGCATGAATGTATTGTAAATGCAACAAGCTATGAATCTAGTTGAATTCCAAAATGTACGAGCAGCGCCTCTTTATACGCCTCATCGGTCTGCGGTGTGAAGGTCTTGACGCCATCTGAAGTGAAAATACGAAACTCCTGGTCTGCTACCGTATTTCGCCCCTCTGAGGTACGAATCGCCAGCATCGGGCTATGGGTGAAGATGGAATCAGGGGCTTTCTCGCACCAAAACGAGGCAAATACAAAATCCTTCGCCAACTGCGGCTCCTCTGTGAACGAGTAAATACGGTGCCAGTCCCCCTTCTTCTGCTCGCAAAGCACCCAGCCGTAATCAGGATCGCGCTCCATCCGGTAGCACTCATCGCCTTGCTGCTGTTCTAATCCTTCAATTAATGCGATTGGCCTGCGGGGAACAATGCCCCCTACGCCAACGTCGCACAAGTATGTCTCCCCTTCGGCTTCGACCTGTAGAACGTGATGACGCCGTTTCGGCGGCGTATTCGACTCGTCGCGCCAAAACCGGGCCACGAAGTCAGTGACCGGGTAGCCTAGCTCCCGCAGCAGCCAGCCGAATAACGCATTCAACTCAAAGCAATATCCCCCGCGCCGGCGTACGACAATCTTCTGATACACATCTTGTGGATCCAAGGATAAGGCGATGTGATTGATAATGTCCAAATTCTCGTACGGAACTGTGTGCAGATGGCATTCCTGCAGCTTGGCCAGCGTCTTAATGCTGCCATCGAGTGGTCCCACAACCCCAATGCGATCTAGATAGGCCTGAATTTGACTATTGTTATTTGGCATACTGAGCACTCCGTCCTGTAAGAGAGTTTTGAAAGCTATCGTTGCTTGCGATAGGTCTGTACTATTTTCTTTATTTAAACAGATGTTTCCTTCTATTCAAACAATGTCATCGTTAAAAGGTTATAAAACGACAACGGTTTTCGAGCGACATTTTAACCCACATCCGTTAATCTATGAAAAAGGTTTCATAGGAGGGCTACTTGATGAATCAAAATGTAGAACTATGCGCGATTGGGTTGTTAACGATCGGAATGATGTTGCTGCTTTGTATAGATATTATCAAAAAGAACAAACTCCTCACTTTTCCCCTTCACCAAGAAGCAGCCCGCACAGAAGAGCGAGAAGAAAGAGAAGTACGAGAAGTTACCCTTGCTGTCTATCCACAGTATATCGACTGCAGCAGGAATATTCATCTTCCACTTATCCCCGCCGATTATTGGTATATGGAAGAACAGCTCGTTGAAGCTCATTAATAGAAGAAAGCTGAATCCCTCCGCAAACAAAAAAGATCTTGGCTCAGCAGTTGCGGAGTCAAGATCTCTGAATGCGTTTAGCTGAACGGCTGCTTGCCGTCATCATGAACGATATAGCTGTTAACGATAGCCGCAGCAAAGGTTACGCGGTTGTTTCGAAAGTAGTGAAATAAAATGCGCGCTTCCGGACATTCTTCATCATACCGCGGAAAGTTAAAGAAATCGTCATCCTCCCACCCTTCGCTTCGCAGGTTTTCAATGGATTCCGCAATGATGCCGGGAATAACCGGCTTTATTATCGTCGTCATATTCCCACCCCTTGAAATATAGTCAGATACCGTTTATTTCCTGTTCTAGCCCACATCAGAAAACAATAACGATTATGTATAATGACAGGATTATCGGTTGGCAGGATCGGCCTCTTGGCATTGGCTTTCTTTAGCATATGTAATTCACCTCCTCGCTTCATTTCTTCTGATGCTAGTACTCCATGGTTATAATTGGCGTGCCCACGGTTAAGCGCCATTGGCCTGTCGTTGATTCTTGATGCAAGGCAACCTGCAGATTCACCGTTTGATCACCGCTCTTCACAGAAGATTGGAACTCCCTCGAAGCCAGTGACAAACTTATCGTATTCTGATCCGTGTAGCTTTCTACGATTTTGCCTTTGTAGGCTTGAGCTATCTGATTTGCCAGCTCTGCGGAGCTTATTTGGCGAGACTGCTCTTGCTCGGATACATAACCTTGCACCATCGTATTCCATGTTCCTGTGATGCCCAGCCTTTTCATTTGTTTATCCGCTTGCGCCTGCCAATTCACCAAATCGGCCTGATTGGTCTCTTGTGAAGCATTTAATCGCAATACGACATAACAAGAAGCTTGTCCCTGCGGGCTTGCGATCGTTACGGTGGAGACCGCTCCGGGCGCTGCTTCAGCTTTCGCTTTATAGATCGAATGCGAATTAGACTCACTCAGCACATCCGTCTCTGGCATACCGAAGGCTTGGGATAATGTCTTCCCAACGGCCAGCATGTTCTGCTCTACGCCGCCGCAGCTTCCATAATAGCCTGTATATTTGAAGGTTATTTGATTGTCGCTGATCATATAAGGTTTTACCGTGTCTAATAAATAAAGCGCTTCTTGCTCACCTTGAGCATCCGCATGACGAACCCAGCCACAAATAATACCTGCAAGAGATATCCAAATAACGGAGACTAACCACATTTTCTGCATATAAAAAGGCACCTCTTCACTAGAATCTTCAACTCTAGTAGAAGGATGCCCAAATCTAGCAACTATTAAACCAAGTAGATTTAAGATTTTGATGATGATGTGGTCTCAAGCTCTTTTTCACGGCGCAAAATTTCGTCCATGGAGGTATTCAGGGCAGCCTGCGGGCCTGGGAAATGTTTTTTATAATAAGCCAAATCCATAATGATGAGAAGAATCAGCATCCCCGCGACCGCATAGCCAGCCATTTGGTTCGGAGGTATCACCATGACGATGCAGATGAAGATGATCCACAGCAGCGCAACAACAGAAATGAATGTACTGTACTTTCCGAGATTCCACGGTCCGAGATGCTTCTTTTGGAATCTTCCTTCTGCCTTAGCTCTCAGCTTCAAATAAATCGGAATGCCGTAAGCCACATATAAACCAACTACACTGACAGCCGTTAGGAATGCTATCGTCGTGTATGTCGCATCAGGATTCACTAATTTGATAATATAGTCGATGAAGGCGAGCAGGAAGGAGAGGATGATAGCCAGCCAAATGGCTTTGGCCGGTGTACGGTATTTCTTGGAGATTTGCGCCCACTGATGGCTCAGCGGCATCCCTTTGTCCCGAGAGAAGGCGTACATCATCCGGGAAAAAGAAGTGATGGAGGCGAGGCCGCAGAACCACATCGCAGCAGTAACCAGCCAGAGAATAACAGAGCCGAATGTCCCGCCCAGCGCCTGGCTGATGACATAGATGAACGCATTGTCTGAACTCGCTGCAGCACCGGCATCCTTGATGGACAAGGTAACAAAAGCCAGCATAATAAAGCCGATAACGAACGAATAGGCTACGGATGTGAAAATCCCCCAAGGCGCACGCACACGCGGGTTGACGGTTTCTTCAATCGTATGCGCGGAGGCGTCAAATCCCGTGAAGGTCCATTGGGCTTGCAAAAGGCCGATCAGAAAAGCAAACATGTACGGTTTATCAGAGAATGTCTCGCCCACCTTAAACAAATATGTCACAGGATTGAGGTGACCTTTGGTAAAAAAGGCCAAGGACACAACCAATACCGCCACCACAGCGATATGATACCAGGCCGAGAAGTCATTAAGCCTCGACACGATGCGAATCCCGATATGATTGAGAATCCCGTGTGTCAGCAAAATGATGGTGAAACAGATCAACACGGTTGTGTTGTTGGATTCGTAACCAAATACACTCGCGATGAGCGGGTCGGCGAAGAGGGCGACCGAATAATCAATACCGGCTACGATCCCGATTTGTCCGATGAGATTGATCCATGCGGTGTACCAGCCCCAGCGTTTGTTTTTCAGAATAGCTGCCCAGTGGTACAAGGCGCCCGCCGTCGGAATCGCCGAAGCAAGCTCCGCCATAACGGCCGCCACAAACATAACAAAGAGAGCGACGATCGGCCAGCCAAAGCCCATCATGCCCGATCCGCCGTAGGTCAATCCGTGACCATACAGCGATACAGCGCCGGTCAGAATGGAGATGATTGAGAATGAAATCGCGAAGTTGGAAAATCCGCCCATGCTGCGCAGCAGCTCTTGGGCATAGCCGAACTTGTTTAAATCACTTTTGTCTTTTTCATGATGATTGGAAGGTACGCTCATCTTGAATCCTCCTCATCAGATACCTACGATTTGTACAAACAAGGCTCAGGCTTATTTCCCCAGGAAACTTTCGTGTTCGCTTTCATCGAATTCGCGTATGCTTTTATTGGCGATTCTCACAATCCATACAGCAAACAAACACGTGATCACTACGATTACGATTCCAATCGTCAGTCCCATTGCGCCTCCACCTCCTTCTCGGACGATTCTTATAGAAAAGCTTCTGAAAGAAGCACATTCTTAAGGGATGTACCCGCTAGATGTCCAAATGGATGCCGCTGGTTTGCTGTTCCAGCATTTTCTTCACAATCGTGCCGATGTGCGCGCCGCCTTCAAGCGGAGGCGTTCCTCCACGATGAATGTTGGAGATAACCGTGCGGTCGCTCTCCACTGTGCCTTTGCGCGGCTTGAAGCATATATAGGCACTCAGCGATTTCGATGAAACGAGACCAGGTCTTTCCCCGATCAACAGGACTAGCACCTCTGGCTGCACAATCTCGCCGATATGATCCATAACAGCAACCCTGCCCCCTCGTACGAAAAACGGAGTACCTGTGGATAACCCATATGAGGCGAGCGAATCAAGCAGCGCTGGATAAACATCACCCAAATTGGCGTCCACCGCATTGGCGCTCAGTCCGTCCGATACGACAATTTGCACCTGCGGCTTCATCCGGCATGCCGCCTCGATAGCGGCGATGCCTTCATCAGTGACAATCCGACCCATATCGGGGCGTTTCAAGTAATTTTCTGTATTTTCATACCGCGTTTCGACGGTAAATAAATCGAATTGCTTCAATATTTCCTGACTTGCTTCACCATAAATAGAATCGACGGCAGCAGCATGATCACGCCGGAATTTAAGCACCTCTTTGGTCAGCGGCCGCGTTCCTGTTCGCCATACGCCAATGCGGGCCGGCGTGCTGGCAAGCAGCTCGCTCATCCCTTCCTCCCATTTGGGGCTGGGAATCGGAGAGGTGATCACATCCTCCTCAGAGACCAAGTCTGTTCCTGACTCACTCTCCGCTGGGGTGGATTGCTGCAATTCCTTTCGGCTGCCAGCCTGCTCGGACGCTGCCTGCTCAGCAGCTTGCGAGGCGGACAGCTTCTTCGCAAGCTCAGCCATCACCCTATCCACAAGCTGGTCTATCGGAACAGCAGAGTTCATGACGGTTCCTCCTTCGCGCTGGCCCTACATAAAAAGGGTCGGATCTCCCGCCAGCGGTGTTAATCGACCATTGTCCATAATGCCCATCTTCACCAACCACTGCTCAAAGGCAGGAGCCGGGCGCAATCTCATTAATTCACGCAAGGTAGCGATATCATGATAGCTGGTCGATTGATAGTTAAGCATGCAGTCATCTGCCATAGCCACGCCAATCAGGTAATTGACGCCCGCTGCGGAAAGCAGCACCGCCAAGTTATCCATATCGTTCTGATCCGCCTTCATATGGTTGGTGTAGCAAACATCCACACCCATCGGCAGCTGCTGGAGCTTGCCCATGAAATGATCCTCCAAACCTGCCCGAATCACCTGCTTGCTGTCATATAAATATTCAGGTCCGATGAAGCCGACAACTGTGTTGACGATAAATGGCTTATATTTGCGAGCGAGGCCATAACAGCGGGACTCCAGTGTGACCTGATCGATACCATGATGCGCTTCAGCTGACAATTCCGACCCTTGGCCTGTTTCAAAATACCACAAGTTCGGCCCAGTCCCGGTACCTTCTCTGGCAATCAGCGCATCGGCTTCGTCTAGCAAAGCCACATCAATGCCAAACGCTCGATTCCCCTCTTCGGTTCCAGCCAAGCTCTGAAACACCATATCGGCAGGAGCGCCTTGGCGAATAGCCCGCATCTGGGTCTTAATATGAGCTAGCACGCAATTCTGCGTTGGAATTTGCCATTTTTCCATGACTTCTTTGGTGGCCAGCAACATATTTTTGACGCTATCTGCGGAATCAATAACCGGATTAATCCCAATGACGGCATCCCCGATGCCATAGCTGAGAGCTTCAAATAAAGCAGCCTTCATGCCCTGGATATTGTCCGTAGGATGATTAGGCTGAGCCCGGCCGGACAGCACACCCTTTTGACCAATCGTAATATTGCAATGCGAAGTGACCTCCATTTTGGACGCAGCTTGCACCAGATCGAGATTGCTCATTAATTTGGCCGCAGCAGCGACCATCTCACTCGTTAAACCGCGGGAAATTCGGCGAATTTCATCGTTTCCCGTTTCTTGCCGCAGCAAATATTCCCGCAGCTCCGCCACCGTCCAATTGCGCAGCTCCGTATAAATTTTCTCGTTCAGCCCTTCCTCGATAACCCGCGAAACCTCATCGATTTCCGGTGGCAGCAGAGGATGATTGCGAATATCAGCCATAGTTAAATCGGACAGGACCAGCTTGGCGGCGATCCGTTCCTTCGCATCCTGCGCCGAGATACCGGCCAGCTGATCACCGGATTTCTCCTCATTCGCCTTCGCCATGACTTCCTTTAAATGCTTAAACTGAAAGGTTGTACCCAACAGCGTAGTTTTCAGATTCACGGGCTTATCCCTCCGCTCTGTTAGGAAAGGCCAACGTCTTCACCACGACCGGAATCATGATCCCCGATATCGGCTCGCCTAAATCGACATAATCCCCATGCTCGACAGAGATTTGATCAATACAAATGACTTTTGGACTTTCTCCGCTGCGTCTAGCTAACGATTGTCCAAGCGCTTTGGCGATATCCATTTCACAAATGACGATGAGTACCTCGCTGGTTGGAAAATGGTGCACAAAGCTTGCATGCAGCTGCTCCGCTAAGTACTGAAGCGATGGATAGGTAAGGTTATTCATTCCGGACAAAGCCAGCCCAAACGGTGGGGACTGCTCCCGGTCAAAAAGGCTTGCGCCGCTATTCATCAATTCATCCAGCCTGTACGCAAGCAGACCGGTTTGTTCGAGCATTTGAAGCGTTACATCCAGCTTCAGTACAGGGAGATTGCGTATCGGCAGCAGCGATGCATCCAAATGTACGGTCGCTCCGCTAATTTCTGTACTCTGCATCCCGGCCCCGATGACGGTTGCTCTGACCGTCTGATCCGCACGTATCCTGCGAATGGGATACTCGCTCGATAGTTCGTTCCAACAATGCGCCAGCATTGGCCCGATATCTTGATGCAGCGTCATATCCGCCAAGCTCTCCGGTTTCTTGGCCTCCATGAGAAGCCCGATGCCTCCGGAAACCATCCATTCTTCAATGGACACAGCGGTAGTGAGCGGTTGACCGTTCAATAAAGAAAGAAGCGGCATGTTCTGGTCTGGATGGGTGCGCCCGGCTAAATAATCCATCATGCAGCGGCACATGGCTGCGCAGATGTCCTTTACGAAAGCCAACTGAAGCTTATCGCCTGCCTTAAGGTTGTATCCGCTCGCCTTCAGCCATGGCAGAATGGAGGGCGATATGTCGGTGACAGTGCCGGCTGCATTCAACTGAATAAGCTTGCCACCAACATGAAAGGTGACCGTTCCTGCCAGCCTGCCTCGTTGAAAAATAGCAGCATTCGCCGTCCCTCCGCCAATATCGATATTGGCGACTGCGCCACGAATCTGCATGGAGCGGCGCTCCGCTCCGGCGCCTTTGCCGGCGAGCAGTCCCTCCAGATCGGCCCCCGCCGTTGCAACGACGAAATCGCCTGAGCGCTCGGCGAGGAGATGCAGGATTTGGCTGGCATTTGTTTTATTCGCCGTTTCTCCGGTAATGATCACGGCGCCGGACTTCAGATCTGCGGGACGAATGCCAGCCTGCTCGTATTCCTGCTGCACGATTCCCCAGATCTGCTGTGCATCCACTTCATTGCCATTCTTCAGCGGAGTGCTGTAAATCGGGCTCGCATACAGCAATTCCCGCTCCGCAATCTCGAAACGGGGCAGGTTTAGCGCGCCGGAGGAACGCACTAATTTCAAACGGCTCACCACCATCTTGGTCGTACTTGTGCCGATATCGAGACCTACGCTTGTGATCCACTGATTCTGCATCTTCCCCTTCACCCATCCTGTTTATGGACTATCGCCATAAGTCGTTCCTTCAGCCGCTGAATCCCTTCCTTCGACTCCGCTGATGTCACAAAGATCTCCCCTTCCGGCAGCGACTGCCTCAGAAGCCTGATGGCCTCGTCCACATCGGCCTTCGGATGATCGATTTTGGTCACAGCGCCTACGGTTAGCACAGGGAACCCTTGCTCAAAACCCGGAGGAAAGTAATTCCTGCTGCGCGTGGCATCCTGCACAAGCAAGACAGCCGCAGTCTCATGCGAGGTCGCCATTAGCGAACGATAATACATTGGATTCTCGCTGTATTCACCAGGGGTATCAATTACCCAGTCCCTGTAGAGGAGACTTTGGGTTTTGATGGCCGGGTCCGTCTCCCCGAACAAAGCTTTAATAAGCGTTGATTTGCCAGCTCCAACCGCGCCGATGATCATCACTTTTTTCATAAAATCAAGACCTCGTAATAGGTGCCGTTGTGAATTTCAACTTATCCAGCAAAAAAACATTCACTGCCTCAATCGCCATCTCGACTGCGGCCACTTCCCCCGTGAGCACGAGCGAGCCGGTGAATCGGTCCAAATAACCGATACCCACGTTGGCCGCTTTGGTCGCAATATCGGCGGCAATAATCGCGGTTTCTGTGGGGGTGAGCGTTAAGATGCCGATGGCATTCCGCTCTTCAATGCCCAGCTTCGTATACAATACCGGATCGGGATTGGCAATCACATGAGCCAGCGTCAACTGCTTGCCAGGCACATATTCCTGAATCACTCGCTGTTTCTGTTCTTCCATACATTCGCCTCGATTTCTTGAGCGACCTCATAGCTATCTACAATGCCTACGATCATTGCATCGATCGGCACCCTTTTATCCGTGAACAAGGTTCGCGCCGGACTGCCTCTGGAAACGATCACGTTCTCCCCGACACCGGCGCCAATGCGGTCTGCGGCAATGATCGGAGTACCCGCTTCGCTGTCTCTGAAGTCCATCGGCTGGATCACCAATAGTTTCAAATTGTCCATGCCCACTTCTTTTTGCGTAGCCCAGACACTGCCGATTACTTTCCCCAAAAACATAGGACCTCACCTTCCAGCCGCATAGTCGATTGTGATCCCTTTATCCTTCAGCATATCTTGGGCTAGTGAAGAAATAATCGTTCGCTTGCCGACACGCAGGGAGCCAAAAGGTTTGCTCTTGAATTCCCGCTCCACCCAATCTGCTGAGATCAGCCTTCCTTCGTAAACCATAGAATTATTCTTTTCTATCCGCTCTTCTGTTTCTATGTTGATGGCTATGTTAGGGACTTCTGGACCGGGTTGAATTTTATGCACGGCCATCTCCGCGAGCTGCTTCAATGGGCCGAATTCCACGCCGTACATTTGCAGCTCCATTTTGTAATAATCAAAAAGATTCACATAAGCCTTGGGCAGCGTCAGCGTTCGGAGCGTTCGGCGGTCAGCTCGCTTCAGTCCAGAGATATCGTCGCCGATGAGAACAAATTTATTTTGAACCAATGTGGAAAAAATGATTTCAGAAATGATCGTCCCTTTCATCCCTAGAGCAGCGCGTGCCGCATTATCCAGATCTATTTCCGGGATTACGATCCCCTCATAGTCAAGAGGCACCTCGAGAGGGGATGGCGCGAACTCGTCAGAGGCAATCGTTTTGCCGTAGCCGCCGCATTCAATCTGGTGTTTCCCGAGCCATGAGGAAGCTTCTCCATCCAGGCACAAGCGGTCATAATTAACATGGTGATTAGTTAACCATATAAAATGATCCGTGAAAGCCTCATGAGCCGTACTGTCATAGAAAATGTAAAGCACCTTTGGCCGTTTGACCGACTGCTGCTCCAAGGAATTCAAAAGCTCCCGCACAATCGATTCGACCATTTGCTTGATCTCCACCAAGAGCTACCCCCTTTCGGCACTCGTGATCGTACCGTTTCTACCGATAAGCTGAACCTGATCTCCCGTATTCAAAAAGGCCGCATTGGCTTCATCCACATCGATATGAAAATCCAGCGAAAACTGCTCGCTAACCCGGACAATCGTATCGGCAAAAAGGAGCCGCCGTTCCCCCAATGTTTGGACAATAAGACGATCTCCTTGAGTGACTTCCAAAGCCTGAGCATCTGCCGGAGACATATGCACATGGTTTTTGGCAAGAATCAACCCTTCCTGTAAAACGACCGCTCCACTTACTCCTATGAGTGTAATCCCAGGTGTGCCTTGCACATCACCGGATAAGCGCACCGGAGGGTGAACGCCCAGCGCATATCCATCGGTTCGCGAGATCTCTACTTGAGACACCCCACGGGGTGGTCCTAAAATCCGTACATGCTGGAGGATGCCTTTGGGACCCAGCAGTGTCAAGGTTTCGCGCGCGGCAAACTGACCCTTTTGAGACAGCTCGCGAAGTGGCGTTAACGTGTAACCGCTACCGAACAAAGCGTTGATATGCTCAGGAGACAGATGGACGTGCCGATTGGACACGCCGACGGGGATGAGCTTGCGCTCTGTCATGTGGTTTACGGGCAGAATGAGGGTATCCGCTGAGGAAGTACACCGCATCACTGCGATCCCTCGATCTTTGAGAAAATCAGCGGCTGCCGGCGTCAGCTTATCCTCTTCTTTGACCGGAAAAGGATTCGGCAAGCCTTTCACCAGCTGAGTGCGCAGCTGCGTTTCCGTAATAAGCGCCATAGACGTGCTTATCCTTCAAGCTTAGGAAGAATGAACTCAATATCTGAATGCGGGCGAGGAATGACATGAACAGAAACCAGCTCTCCCACCTTTTCCGCAGCAGCAGCGCCCGCATCCGTAGCCGCCTTAACAGCGCCTACATCTCCTCGAACCATAACCGTTACCAAGCCTCCGCCCACATGCACTTTGCCAACCAATCTCACATTTGCTGCCTTTACCATAGCGTCTGCTGCTTCAATTGAACCTACGAGCCCCTTGGTTTCTACTAAACCTAACGCTGCCATTTCTCCGGCCATTGGACATTCCTCCTCGGATTATGTAATCACTTGCATCTCAGAAAGCACGTTTCTTATGATCTGCGCAACCTCTTCGCGTGTAATGCTAAGCTGATGAGAGCTTCCCAAGCTATCTGCCACTTGCGCCACTTGGGCAATAACTCGATTCTCATCAGGCTCCGTCTGCATCTCTTTGATGCCAAAAGCAACCCGCTTGATGTTCATCAAATGCTGGGGACCGATATTGTCCGACGTGATGTTGTTGCCATAAGCACCGCAGCCAAGCGTCATCGATGGCATGATTCCCGTTGTTGCGCCAATGCCTCCAAACGTTGTGCCCGTGTTGACGACAATGCGCGATGCCGGTTTCTCCAGGCCAAACGCCTCAATGATCGACAAATCCTCGCCATGTATGCCAAGCGTATGTCCAAGTCCGCCAAGTTCCAACAGCTCCATGCAGCGGTCGCATCCCTCTTGCCAATCCTTAACCGTATATAAAGCGAGGACAGGACTTAGTTTCTCCCTAGCAAATGGGTGCTCAAGACCGACTTCCGACTCCTCCGCGATCAGTACCCTGGCCGTCTCCGGGACAGTTATGCCTGCCTTGCCGGCTATCACCTGCGGGGAACGTCCAACCACCTGCGGGTTCATTCCTTTCCCGGCGGTAAGAATCGAGCCGACCTTCTCTTTCTCCTCCGCGTGCAAAAAGTAAGCACCTTGCCGCTTCAACTCCGCGACCAGCTCCGCCTTCACCGCTTCGTCGACGACGAGCGCTTGTTCCGACGCGCAAATCGTTCCATAATCGAACGTTTTGCTTTGCAAAATATGGCCCACAGCGCGGCTGATATTCGCGCTCCGGTGGATATAAACCGGCACGTTGCCGGGTCCGACACCGTAGGCGGGCTTGCCTGAGCTGTAAGCAGCCTTCACCATGGCCGTTCCACCCGTGGCCAAGATGAGATCCGTCAGCTTATGCTTCATCAGTTCGCCGCTGGCTTCAATGGAGGGATGCGATAGGCAGTGAATCAGCCCTTGCGGGGCTCCCGCTTTCTCCGCTGCCTCCCGCATGACGGCTGTCGCTTCCTGCGAACAACGCAGCGCGGATGGGTGCGGACTAATCACGATGGCATTTCTTGATTTGAGTGAGATCATACATTTAAAGATGACCGTCGATGTCGGGTTTGTTGAAGGGATGATGGCAGCCACAATGCCAACGGGCTGAGCGATTTCCCAAACCTGCTTCATCTCATCTTTGCCAATAATCCCGACCGTTTGCATATCTTTGATGGCGGCATAGACGTCTCTTGCGACGAAGAGATTTTTGGCCTTTTTATCAGCGACGTTGCCGAAGCCTGTCTCTTCTACAGCGAGGATGGCCAGCCGCTCTGCCTCCGATTCCACCGCTTGCGCCATAGCTGCTACGATGGCGTCAATCTGCGATTGCGTCATTTGCTCCAGCTGCTTCTGTGCCGCCTTCGCCTCTTGGAGGAAATGCCGAACCTCCTGAATTGCTTGCAAATCGCTATCCAGCTTCATGTCCCAGGATCTCCCCCTTCAGCATCCCGCTCCGTGAACAGCCTCACCAGCTCAGCTTTGCTCACCAATTGAATATCCCGGCCAGTAATGGGGAATTGGGGGGTAATCTGCGCGAGCTCTCTAAGCTGAGCGACGGTCATTTTGCTCCAGCTTGGCGGTGTCTTTGCGGGCGATGGGGAGACAGATTCAGCTTCAGGTTCCTCCTTCTGCTGCTGCGAGGCTATTGGCTTGTTGTTTGCCCAAGCCTCTTGAATCAACGCATGCACCGAAGGATCTGGCCTTGGAATTACATGTGTGGACAACAGCTTGCCCACTCGCTTCGCTTCAGCTGCCCCCGCATCTACGGCGGCTTTGACTGCTGCAACATCGCCCAAAATATAAATCGTTACGATGCCGGCATCCGCTTTCTCATACGTCGTTACCTTCACATCCGCCGTCTTCGCAGCAGCATCTGCGGCAGCTATCAAAGCAGGCAGACCATAAGTTTCAATCATGCCTAGAGACATAAGCTTTTCATTCATGGGAATCACCCGCTTCTTTATTTCAACCTATTTTCTTCGGATCTAGCGCTATGCCTTTGACAGCGTCTGCAAATGCCTCCGCTGCTGCCTGACAAGCAGATTGACTGCCTGTCAGCAATCCACCTGCAAAATTCGTCTCCGTCGGAGGCCCATAGAACTTGCACATTCGCACATCCGCAGCCTTCAGTGCGGCGTCAAGCCCGTAAACCGCTTCCAATGGCGGAGCAATAAGGTAAGCTAGAGGCTCTCCTTCTGCAATTTCCGCCAAGGTGGAAAGATAAGAACCAGTTCTGGAAACCACATGCGCATAGTATGCGTGGGTTCCTTCGTCATTAAGAGCGTAAAAACAAGCTCCCGTCTCCATCACCTGCCTAGCGGCATCCAGCCCGCTTCTCACCTCAGCAGGCGAGGCGCCGCCAAGGATGCCAATAAATTCGCCGGACAGTGGTCCGGAAGCATGTCCCGATCCCGCATAAAAAGAGCGGGCATACACGACTTCGACGGCTGCGTGCTTCGTCGCTTCATCGATAGCCGTGTAGCCGACGTCGTCGATGCTCGACGTTAGTAGACCCAGGCTGCGAATGCCTGGCTTCAAATCGAGCTGCTGCGCTAAGCCTGCATCGACGTTGGAGATGATCCTGATGGCGAGCGGAACAGCCCTGATCGGATGTTGGTTCACTCCTTTCACCTCTTCACCGTGAATAGACTCAAAAAGGTGCCAAGGTGCATAGAACCGTTTGACGTTCCTGGACCTGGGGCACCTTGCCTGACCTGTATGCTTTTGATTATGGATATGTGCGTTATGAGACAAGTATTCCTACTTTGCGAGACATGATTCCAGCTCTGCTATTGCGTGCAAGCGGCTGAGCCATATAGTGAATGCATCACCAGATAGGTAATGTAACGCGGTTTTTATGAAAAACCTGCAAAAGTGCAGGCATTTTCGATCAAATAGGGTGAAAACATCAGAAAGCCTGCGATTATGCAGGCTTTTTAGGCTTTTCTCTCCTGGAATGGAGAAATGACCTCTAAAGGATGCATAATTGCAGGCTTTCCACCATTTTGCCTACTCCCAAGACGAAAAGGATGCATATTTGCAGGAATTTGTGACATATACGCATCTGACTCTAGGCAAACTATCAGCTAGTACCAAACTTTTGTCGGCCAAGCCCACCCACATAGGGAACCGTGTATAAACGATGCCCAGAGTACAAGCAAAAACGCCTCCAAAGCCACTACTCAAGTGGATGGAGGCGTTTTTTACATGCCCTCACTCTATCTCATCTTCATCTTCATCTTCATAGTTTCTAGCTAAATCACAAAACATTTGGAAAAACTGCTCAAATAATCCCCAATCTACTCCTTTCGATTCTCCAACAATCGCCTCTAACTCATCATGAAATAAATCATAGAGCCCCCTGCCGCTATCAGCCTCTATTTTGTTAAGAACATTGTAAAACATAGATGCCATACTATTATAAAAAGGCTCGCTAAAATATCCGTAAACTTTTATAAACTCAACGCCTAACTTCACATAATAAATCATTAATTCTAACGTTCTCACTGGATTATTACTCAGCTTGCCGAATTCAGAAATAGCTTTCTTCGCATCTGCCAGTTTAAGCTTTGCTACACCGCGTTCCGGAAAAAATTGCTGCAAAACCTTCTTTTTTGCTTCCTCGAATAATTGATCCTCTGTGCCTTCAGGCTCCAGCATCATATGAATATATTTCTTTACATCCTCACTGGATCTGTAACAATCGATGATTATCGAGACTAGCTCTTCGGCTTTATATGTTTTCAAATGTTTCTTAACTTCTGGTATCGAAATTTTGGACACTTTGGGCATTGTGAATCACAACCTTTCCTTTTTTTCTGTTCGTTCTATAGCTCCATACCGCTGTATTCCCCAAAACCCTCTTACACCTGATCCTGACCAGCATCCTCCCTGCCCAAATCACTTGCCAACAACGCAATATCCTCACGGGTCAAAGGAGTAATAAGCGCGAGCTCTTTCTCCAGCGCCTTCTCAATCTGTTCCCGCGCTTCCTGCGTTCGGCCAAGTTTTTGGAGTGTTAGTGCATAGTAATAATAGGACTCAGCATGCTTGGGCGTCTTGGCTATTACTTTGGTGTACATCTCATCTGCCTCGTCCAAGCGACCGAGCATATAATAGTTTTGCGCCAAATTGTCCATAATCGTCAAATCGCTGTCATTATACGCATAGGCTTCGAGATTATACACAAGAGCCGCTTCCAGCTCGCCGCGCAAAATTTGAAAATAGCCGAAATTCCCATAAACCAGCGTGTTTTTAACGTCCTGCGCTATTTCCTGCAAGCTGCTGAAAGCTTCATCCTGTTTGTTCTGGAGCCAGTGCACGGTTGCCAAATTGAGCCTTGCCTGCATGAGCATATCTCTGGCTGTTGTTCTATGAAGAACCTCCTCGAAAATGTTCTCAGCCTTGCTAAGTTCGCCTATTTTCATCAACAAATAACCATAGCCTATCTGGTGTTTGGGCTGAATGGATTTTGAACGATAAGCTTTCTCCATCAAAATCAATGCTTGATCCCGATCCCCCTTCATGTAAGCCAGATTACCCCTCTGCGCATATAGGGAGGAACGGTTCGTATAAACGAAGTAACCTACTATTACTACCACGAGGGCTGCGCCTATCATCCAGTGATAGTTAAACCCGATTACAATTACTGCAAGCACAATTACTATTTTAAGTAAACTTTTTATCATTGGTGGCATATTCGGCTCTCCTCTGCAACTCTATTACATTTAAAATCATTGTATCAAAAAATCCTTGCTATGACATTGAGAGAAGTTGTTGCAAAATAAAAAAGCCCATCACTTCTAAGTGTTGAGGCTTAGAAGGCAGGCTATATTGAATCCCTATGAAATTATTGTTTCTTTTTTTTCAATTTACCTTCAGCTTTTTCAATATTTTCCGCGACTCGAAATTTAACGATCCTACTTATTAATTCATAAGGCATTGGCTTCTCTAAAAGGAATTGCACGGACCCTTTGGCCCCTTTATACGGCGAGAGTTCTTCTTTAAATGCCGTAATACCACTTGGAGTCGGATAGAAGCCAATATGATTTTGGTAAGCAGCAAAATGCACCAAATTTCCATACAGCTCAAAGGTAGGCATTTGATAACTAATCTTTTCCTTTGCGTCTGGTGCTGACTCTTGAATAACTTTTCTTACCGTTTGAAGAATCTCCTGAACCCCTGGAGGAAACTGTGCGATATAATTATCGATTGATTCATAAGTGACTTTGTTTTTTTCCATGAATTCTCCTTCCATGGCCTTTTGATCGTCTTCATATGATTTTCTACATGATGTCTGTCTTTCCTGCTTATTTGGGATATCACCTACAACCGAGGATCAATCTCCTTCTCCTTGGCCACTTCAAACAATAAGCTCGCAACTACTTCCTTATAAGCCTCATTGTCCGGCACAATATCACTAAACTTAACTTGCAGCATTTTCTTCCCCAAGCGATGCTCATTCATCGAAGTGCGCAGCTTTTGATTAATGCTTTTCTGCTTCATCAGCTTCTTGTACTTATGTGGGAACTTGTAATCATACCCATAGATAATGGACAAATAGTCTGGATTCCGAACCTTCATATGCGGGACCACCCTGGTTTCCAATACGTCGGGCTTGATAACGACACCTTCCATATAATTGTCTACGGTCAGCTTCGAGAAGTATTGCTCCGCTCTTTCGAGACTATCCGGTTCCGTTAAGTCTATAGTAATGAATTCATCCTCCGACAAGAAGTCGTACTCTTCAGAAGTTCTCCAAGTAGGAATTTCCTCTTCACCGTTGCGATAAACCACCTTCAATAAAGCAAATGGTTTGTAAACCATCTCCCCATCCTCGGCATATATCTCCAACTGTCGCTTGTACGTTTGATAGGCTTTCAGATGATCATCTACTGAAACATAGGTCCCTATAATATCATGCAGATATTTATAGTTTTGATACAGATGGGAGCCGTATTTATCGTTTAATGCTGTCTTGGACATGTTAAATTGCTCTTTCTCAAACTCACTTGCTTGATATTGCTCAGCCAAATGACCAAATGCCTCTTCAAAGCCATTTTGCTTCAAGAATGCCAATTCGCTCTCCAATGCTTTCTCAATCGGCTTAAACTGCCTTTGAATCAGCCCATCTCCAAGAGCTTTCCACGGGAGGAGTTCTCCATCCAAAATGAGCATCTGAATTTGATTTTCCGTCATATAACCACTGAATTTATGCAGCAGCTTCTGATAAGTATCGGTCAGATCAACTTGTTTGATTTTATACCCATTACGACTCACCGCGAAGCATTGCTCCATATCCTCATGCAAATAAATATTACATCTGGAACCCATATATTTGGGCTGCAGGACAACTTGTTTAACACCGTGCTCCGCAAAATACGTCAAGCCGCGTTTCAAGGACTCAAGCTCATGTGCAGTTTCATCTTTATCCGCGGGGGACATTGTCCCTGAAATAAAGTTCACTTTATGCCGGGAAACATAATGCAGTCTGCGAACTTCTTCATCATCCAAGTCTTGGATAGACACTTTTCTTTCTTCGTGAAACAACGTTTTGAGTTCTTCCGTTACAATCGCATGAGCCGATTTGAAGGTTTTTACAAAGGGTTTGAATGTGATGCTTACCGAGGTCAGCGCGTTGCCATGCACGCATCCGGTATCGATATGAATTTTGTTTTTGATTCGAAAAGACTGTTTAGCCGCAATATGTCCAAAGATATGATAAGGATGATTCCGTACGGCTTCTTCCTTCAGAAAACCGAGCTGGTTCTCATACGGCGTCTCGCGATCAATTCGTAAGCTGCGCTGGTGTCGAATGGAGTTTGTGTCCATTTTGCCGATATACTTGTTCCTGCATGGTGCGTGTGTGATGTAATACGAAGGACCATGAACGCCAATAAACCGATAGAACGGTTGTGACTTGGCTATCAATTCGTCAAACTTCCCTCGAAGCCCCTCGTCGTGCAGAAGCACTTGGGTAGAATCAAAATAGGAATGCAGCAATTCTTCATTAACACCATTAATTTCTCCACGAAGAAACTTATACACGAAATTCTCATGATTCCCAAGAATGAATAAAAAGTGGGCTTGATTTGCATACAGGAACTCGATGATCTCCTTCGTCTTCTTCCCTTTATCAATCCAGTCGCCAACTAAAATAATTTTGGTGTCCTTCAGCTTATCGGGGGCAATGAGCTGATTAGCCTCTATTTTAAACCCATAATCCAGCAAGAGACCCTTCAACTCTCCTATACATTCATGGACATCGCCAATCATCAAATATTTGGAATCTTGAGGAAGTATCCTCGTTAGGTAGATATCGCGATCCTCGATCATCACTTGATAATCAGGATTTGGAATCCGATCCGTCACGGAATAGAAATCCTTATATCTTACCTTATGAATGCGATCGTAACCTTCCCTTGATAAAGATCCCATAACATCTCTTCTCAAGCGGTTAATGTGATGCGTAATGAGCTTTTTCGAGCGATCGGAAGCGTAATAGTCTTCCCTTTTGCGATAGTCGAACAAGATCACTTCCAGGTTGTAATTGTTCTGGAGGGCTATTTCACGTACTTTCTCCCGAAACTCCTCCGCCAAGCCTGTCGTGTCAACAACAACGAATTCCGCATTGATGGGGAAAGAAGTTGCCATCTTTAGTCTTTCGAACAACAGATGGAAAGCCTGTTCACTGGCTTCCAGCATTACTTGATCGTATTTATCGTAATCATAACCAAGAACATCCTGCCGAATGCTATCTGAAGATAAATATTGCACATTGGTTTTATAGGTAGTCGCGGCATCCTCGAACTGAAGTTGAGGGATTAGAACTTCCTTGGCGAAAGTCGTTTTGCCACATTCTGTCGATCCAATCATCATAAAAATCGTATGGATTTTCGTTCGAATTTCCACGTCTTACGCCTCCTTTTTCCTAAGAATAACGCCTTGTGTCGTCTGAATCTGATTCACGCCATCCCCGATGGCTGCGAACTCGAGGTTATGGTCATCTCCAACATCGATCTGTTTGAACCACTGCCTGAACGCTTCCTCACCCATTTCCCATTTATGATCATCGTGTCTGAATCCGGTCAGCTCATAGTACTGGTTAAAGTCCGCGTTCGGCGTTGTAATTATAAAGTGGTCAAAAGCCACATGCTTACAAACGTGCTCAATAAGAGCCTTTGCCTCATTTTCACTCATATGCTCAATAACTTCGGTTAATATCACATCTACAAGCTCACCATTATACTGCTCCAGAAAATGATCAATAGAGTGGAACGTAATTATATTATCGATCTCTTTGGACTTGGCCTTACGGTTAACAACTTCTAACAATTCTTCGTTAATATCAATCGCATAATAGCAATCCTCGATTTTCGAAGCATACGGAATTGCGTAGTAGCCTTCTCCACACCCAATATCCAGGATCGCTTTATTAAAAGGCAATGCCCTAGCAATAAAGTTCCTCCGCTGGAGTCCTGTCCCGCCAAAATCAAATTGAATGTCATAACGGCTGGTGTTTTCTAATTCTTTTTTATATGTTTTGAAGCGATCCTTGGAAGGCAAAAAGTTTCTAACGAATAGGCTGCGTATATAGAAGGGTGGATCAATCACATTAACGCTTTTGATATATTTGTCCAAAATGCTATCCGAAATATCGATAAATTCATCGCCAAACATGGATAAAAATAGGCACAATACGCTGACAACATGCAGCAGTTGGTAAAGACTTTTCCGAGTCGTAACGGTAAGAGAGTAACTCTTATGTGCTTGATGTGTCAGCTCAAATGTAAAGTCCTTCAGATGCTTCTCAAAGAACTCCACATACCGCACCAATTCAATATGAATCATGTTAATGAAAAATGAGTGCTCATACCCCTCGATATCCTGCTCGTTATGCACTTTCAGAGGTGTCGAGAAGTACTCGTTAATCGCATTTAAGGGAAACAACGGCGTATTGTAGCGAGAGACATTCAGATATTCGAATTGATCTTTCTCATGCTGCTTATAAGAAACTTCGTTATCTGCATCCTTAAAATAAACATTGAACGTAGCATCGTTCGTGTACCAGCCATACGTCATTCCTTTGCGGACTGATTTAAGCATGAGGCCGGATTGTGGATTCTTCTTGATCATAAAAGAAAACTTCGGATTTGTAGATTTTACCTGAATGACTGCCATTTTTTTAATCTCCTCCAAATTATTGGAATTCATCACATAAAAAAAGGCCACGGACTCAAGCGTCCATGACCAGTTATTCCAGAAAACGTCCAGAACTAGCTTAACAAAGCTAGTCTAGATACCGTCAACAGAATCCCAGTGTGCCGATGAGATTACGTCCACTATTTATTTGTTTGTTAACGTGGCTGCTCTGCTCTTGGTTTAAACTAACGAATAAATTGGATTTCATCTTCATCAACTCCTTTATCTGGGATTTATTACTGCTCATACTAAAGCCTCTTACCAGTTCTTGTCAACTATAAAAGACGTCACGATTGATTTTCGCCGGTCTTATGGATCTATCTTCGCTTATTTGAGGGATCGTGAACATGGTGAAAGTATGGCGAGAGGAGGAATTTACAACTGATTCTCCCCCGTACTATGAAAAAACTCAATAATCTCCCCATTCAATCCTTTAACAAAAGCAATACGAACCGGTGTCGGCGGATTGCTCCCTAGTACCACATCTTTAGGATCCACCGTCACAACAGCTCCTGCTGCCACAGCCGCGGCAACGGCCGCATCCACATTGTTGCTGCGAAAAGCAACATGGAAATAGGAACCCTCTGGCTTCACTTCGCCAGAGCCGCCAGCGAAAACTTCGATATAATTGCCATCGCCGGAATCCAGCAAAATAATGCGACTATCGCCTTCTCCCCAGCTATGCCCTTCCTTGAAACCCAACCCTTCGGTATAAAACTTCACCGTAGCATCAAAATCATTCGCTCTCAGCGCAATATGGTGCAAGCCGCCGCCGCCTATTTTCTCATTCGTTCCCATCTACTTAACCTCCTTAAATATTAACTTAATTATACGACATCTATACCGTTTTCCCTACAACTTCAAAATCCTGCTTGTACCAAAAATTCGTCGATTGTTCGATGGAATCATCGCTAAAATAATCTTTCTCTGCTTTCTGAATTAACTGTTTCGCACTCATGAACTCCCATACCACACCATAGTCCAACAAAGGAAACCGACTCCCGAAGCTTACCTTGGCCAAATGACAAGCCATGTAAAAAAGCGGCTTATCCCTAAGGGATTCGCCGCCTTTCAGCTTGTTACACGAGGGGTGAGGCAAAAAGTGCCCAGCGAAGCAATTGTTCAAAAGGGAGGATCGTCACCTTGTCGGGAAACGTATAGTCCATGCAGCTTACCGCCAAGGGGTAGCAGGACTCCAGTTCATACAATCGGCAAAAATAGCCTTGATCCTCGTACATGGTGAATGCATCTTGATGTGAAATCATAGCGAAGGACACGCTCGTTAAAGGACAAGCAAGCCCGAGACCAATCATCTTGACGAAGCTTTCTTTCATTACCCAACGTCGGCAAAGATAAGCTTCCTGATCTTGAATCCCTTGGAAGTCTCTGAGTTCCGAGGGTGAAAGTATGCATTCAGCTAACTTCGCGAACCGTGGATCTTGGATCTCAACATCAATTCCCACCTCACGTGAACCCAAGACAACCGTTACCCATTCCCCGGCATGAGAAATGTTAAAGAAGAGCTCGGGTCGTTCGCACAGCCATGGCTTTCCATAAGGGCTGTAGCCTATCCGCGACAACCCGGCCTCAGTGCCAAAACCTTGATGCAGCGCATATCGCAGCAAAACATTTCCGATCGTCATTCTTTGCTGCTGTTTCTTCTGCAGGCATTTGCCGATCTTGTTCCTTCTCGCCTCATCGAGAAGAGCCTCAAGTAAATGCCAAATCTTAACTTCCGTATGTGGACAAATCTTCGTGGCTATAATCTTCATTGGCATTGCGTTCTCCGTATTGTATAATCATGCGGCTTATGAATTTGGCATCCCGATGCACCCAGCCGATTAACGCTGAGCCCCGCGAAGATTGCCAAGGCAGCCCTACAAAATACAAGCCGGGTATCGAAGCCACACCCCGTTCATGCTCGATCCCTAGATGATCGCGGGCCACCTCGGGAATGCGAATCCAAGGATAATCCGTCCGAAAACCAGTTGCCCATAGGATTGTGTCCACTTCTAGGCTGGATCCGTCGGCGAATGAAATTTGCTTACCCTGCGCCTGAATAGCTCTGCCTACTAATTTGACACGACCGCTCGCTATGGCTTCACGCAGCTCATAACCGTAAAGCGGATCTTTCTTCTTCCGAAATCGTCGCCCAACCCATGAATTCGGTGATTTACGCAGCAATCCGATTAATTCATACCACCAGAAAAGACTCTTGCCAAGAAATCGATAAGGCATAAATTGAATGTCGTGGCCGACTGACAAATAAACCTGCCTGCTGAGGGAAAGCTCAAGAGCAATTTGGGCGCCGGAATTCCCTCCTCCGATTACCAGTATATCTGTCAAAGGCAACATCTCAGGGTTGCGATAATCAAACGTATGCACCTGCATTACATCTTCACTTAGGGATTCGGCGATCGCTGGGACGTAAGGTGATTGAAAAGGGCCTGTCGCTACAACAACTTGATTGGCTATCCACATTCCTTTATTTGTCGCCACATAATAGCGGCCCTGCCGATAGGCAAGACTAATCACCTCAGTATCCACTTGGACCGGAAGCGCAAAGCGATCTTGATAGCACCGCAGATAATCAGCTATCTCATCCTTCGTCGGGTAATCCCATGGATCTCCAGGAAGCGGCAAACCCGGTAAAGCACTGTACCTTCGAGGCGTAAAAAGTGTTAATGAGTCATAGCGACTGCTCCAGGAATGTCCCACTTCGGGACCTTGATCCAGAATGACGAACTCGATCTGTTCCATGTGTAAATAATAACCTACAGAAAGACCCGCTTGCCCGCCGCCAATGACAACGATATCGATTCGTCTCACCACAACCCCCACTCCCCCATTTAACAAAAACAAGTGATGTCATTCGGTTCTCCGGCATTCGCTATCGTCGTCTTCCAACAAGATTGATGGTGCCACGGATAAGTCGGAAGCATATGGGATAGCTTTCGGGTGCGGGCGAAACCCTCAGGCACAAAGAGTCCTTTAGCGTACAAGTCGCACTGTAATTGCAACCACGCAAGCTCATCACGGCACTCGCTAACGATGACGGTGCTTCCGCACTGCGCCACCCTTGACGGGACTGACAACAGACAAATAGTGATGCCATTGACACCCGCTCCCATCTCCAACTGCCCTACATCCATAGGCTCGCCGCGAACGAGACATTCAATCGCCTGCACGAGAGATAATCTACCGTCCATAACATCTGCTGTCAGGCGACCCAGCCCTTCCCCCATACATACTTGTGGGGTTATCCCCCACTGACGCAGCATCTGTGCATAGGCATATTGCTTGGCAAACACGTTGAATTGGCTTTCATTCTGAAGGGGCTCATCAGTCAGATGACGATATAATTGTTTCACCACAAAGTACGAATGCCTAAACACAGCATCGTTACTGGTTACTTCCTCTCCGGTATCCTCCAGGTTCTCCCCGTCGTAATCACCGAAACAAAAGACAGCCTCCGTCGGTTGGCTCCCTACATACCCATAATGCCATAGAGGGCTGCTTTCAGATGCACCGACATAATCTTGCAAAGCAGCAATCAAACTTTCCTTAGAGAATACAGCAATCGCCAATCTATGTTCATGATGCTTCCTGCCTCGCAACAGTGCTGCCCCTATGGCTGGAAGATCACACTTTTCTGCTTTCTGCAACCAATCAACATACTTCTGAGCTAATAGGGATAGTCCATCTTTACGAGCAGCGGATAACGTGAATACAAAAGGTTCCATCTCCGAAGTGTCATCCACATTCCGAACAAGAGGCGGCTTGCCAATGACAATATGCGCGTTAGTCCCGCCAAATCCGAACGAGCTGACACCTCCATACACATCGTCTCCCGGCTTCAGAGCCTCACACTTTATAGGTACTAAGAAAGGGAAGCCAGCACGTGGAATCTCGGGATTCCACGTATGAAAATGCAGGTTCGGCGGGACTACTTCGTGTCTCATAATGAGCGCTGTCTTTATAAGTCCCGCAATCCCCGCTGCCGACTCGAGATGGCCGATGTTGCTTTTCACCGAGCCGAGGTAGATGGGATCATCTGCCTGTCTGCCATTAGAAAGCACTTGCCCCAAAGCTTTAACTTCAATAGGATCACCTAGAAATGTCCCCGTCCCATGAGCCTCAATATAGCCAATTTGGCTTGGCTGAATGCCTGCTTGCGCATACGCCGAGAAAAGCAGTTTCTCCTGAGCCGATTGATTCGGAGCTGTAATCCCGTTGCTTCGACCATCCTGATTCAACGCACTCCCCGGGATCACTGCGTATACGTCATCGCCGTCCTGCAAAGCTTTAGATAGCGGCTTGAGAATAACAACCCCACAGCCCTCCCCACGAACGTACCCATCCGCTTGTGCATCGAACGTTTTGCAGCGATCGTCTGATGCAAGCATCCCCGCTTTAACTAGACTGGAAGTTACCCCGTTGGAAAGTATGACGTTCACACCACCTGCAATGGCTTGCTGACTTTCACCTGACCATATGCTGTGACAGGCTTGATGAACAGCGACAAGAGAAGATGAACAAGCCGTATCGATAGCCATACTTGGCCCGTGCAGACCCAAGAAATACGATAGTCGATTCGCTGCAATGCACAGCGCTCCGCCCATAACAGAATGAATATGAAAACCATCCGCCGCTTCTAATTCCCGCCTTCCATAGTCGCTATTAGAAATTCCGATAAACACACCACTTCGCGTGTTAGCCCATAGCTCCGGCGAAATCCCTGCATCCATCAATGCTTCCCATGCGACCTCAAGCAGCAGACGCTGCTGGGGATCCATACGAATTGCCTCTCGATATGAGATATGGAAGAACGGATAGTCAAAACCATCAATGCCATCGAGGTAACCGCCCTGACGATCAACTTTCACTTCTCCAAGCTTCTCGCGATCCGGCGGATACTCTCTTATGGCATCCGTCCCACGCAGTAAGTGCTCCCAGAATTCACCCACACCCGAAATACCTGGGAACCGGCAGCCCATACCCACGATAGCGATAGATTCACGCTGATCTGGAGCGATACTTGAAGCCGCAGCCACTTCATTGTTCCTTTTGGCTCCTCTCTCGCACAAATAAAGAGATAATTCCTGAATGCTTGGATAATCCCAGAATATCGTTGGAGATACCGGAATATCCAAAGCAGCGCTTAGTTCTCCAGATAGCAGCATCGACTTCGCTGAATCCAGTCCATAACTACTAAAGGGCTCACGTATATCAAGCCCCTCTGGGTTTCTACCCACCAGAAGCGCTATTTCTTTTACTAACCAATTCGTCACATCACTTGACTTCATTCATAACTGCCTCCGATCAATCGCTTATCCACGCTGAAGCTTATCCGTTTCATACCATTGTTTCGTCAATCTGCGTTGAATTTTGCCACTGGACGTCTTGGGAATCGTTCCCGTACGGATCAGAACGAGATCCTTCAATGGAAGTTCATACTGCTCCCACACCGCTTGACGAGCGGTTGCTAGCACTTCACGATGAAGGTGCACGTTCCTTTGGTCAGCGCTCTCGCCATCTTGGCCACGATGCCGGAATTCCCTGTTAAGTTCAGCGACAATGACGATCTCTCCGCTACTTCCTGCGATCTCCTTCTGATGACCGTTGACGTCCACCTGGAAGGCGGCAATATACTCTTTGCGCACAGCAGGATGGCAATTTTGTACCGTGTACTCCAAGTCCTGTGGATAAATATTGCGGCCCCCAACAATCATGACATCTTTCATTCGCCCAGTAATGTATAGTTCATTATCATGAATAAAGCCGAGATCTCCTGTGCGCAAAAATCGTTCGCCTTGGCAACTATCCAAAGTGCCTTGAAAGGTAAGCTGAGTCGCTTCGGGATGTTCCCAGTAACCTTGCGCCACACTGGGACCGCTGACCCAAATCTCGCCAATCATAAGTTCGCCGCACAGCTCGCCTTTTTGAGGATGTACGATGACCGTTCGCTGTTCCGGAACTAGGATTCCGCATCCTACAACAGCCCGAGCATATAACGTCTCCTTCGTTACCACTATGGCCAGATCGCGCTCCAAGCTTTCTGCATCGAGCCATAAGGTTGTATAGGGGTGTTCCCGTTTATAACCGGAAACATACAACGTTCCCTCCGCTAATCCATACGACGGGACCAGACTCTTGGCCTGAAATCCATAAGGGGTAAACGTCCGAATAAATGTATGCAAGGTTTCTTCTCTGACTGGCTCCGCTCCGTTGAAAGCCAACTGCCAACTAGTTAGATCTACATCACCGTCTGTTTCAGCATTAAATTTCTCTGCACATAGCTCATAAGCGAAATTAGGGCCACCGCTATAAGTCGCGCGATATCGAGAGATCGCTTCAAGCCAACGAACAGGCTTCTGCATGAAGCTTACCGGTGACATATAAATCAGTTCACAACCTAAATGCAGAGCCATCAGCAACTGTCCAATCAATCCCATATCATGATAGGCGGGCAGCCAATTCACAATACGAGTCTGCTCGGAAAGTTGAAAGTATTTGGCAATTAAGCTCATATTGTGAATTAAATTGCCGTGGCTGACCATAACTCCTTTGGGATCAGCTGTTGACCCCGAAGTGTATTGCAAGAACGCGATGTCCTCCGCCTTGCAAGGCATACAGAAAAACATATTGCTATCATCTATAGTGTCTGTTGCCATAAAAGCCATGCCTGAAAGGAGGGAATCCTCGCTGACATTAGGCAGTACATCAGCAATCAGTTTAGCAGTTGAAAGGGCAATCTCCGTTCGGGCGCTACGAATGATGGCATCAAGTCGCGGTGTAGGACGGCGCATATGAGGTGGATAGGCAGGAATTGGAATGATCCCTGCATATAAACAACCCATAAACCCTGCAATAAATTCCAGCCCCGTCGGATAAAGCAGCAGCGCAGTCTTATATGTCTTGCTGCGCGCATGCAAAGTAGAAGCGATCGCCATCGCACGCTTATTCAGCTCCGATGCAGTCATGCTCACTTCCTGATGCTCGCCATCCACCAAGTAGGTGTACATCTTCAAATCCGGCGTAATCAACGCCCGAAATTGCAGCAGATCCACAAGATTGGTATGCATAGTATCTTTCATGAAACCAATTCCCATAAGTTCCTCCTACTCTATGATATAGATGGCGCGACATGCTCATAGACATACGCCGTCAGCGTATCGACGGATTGAAAATGGTGGCGTAATTGATGAAGCTTCGTTCTATCAATGTGAAATCCAAACTCTTCTTCAATACCTCCTGCAATATAAAAGGCTTCAACCGATTCCAAACATAAGCCTTCACCAAACAAGAGCGCATGGTCCACAATGTCATCTGGAGTTACCCCTTTTAATTCAAGGTTCTCAATGATGATCTTCTCTTTAATGATTTTGGCTATTTCAGCTTTATCGTAATTTCGGTGCTTGCAGTCCATGAGGACACCTCTCCTTCTTATCGACTAGGTTGGCATTAATTGATGGAAATGCGTTAAAGCACTCTCTATGGACTCTACCAGATAATGAATATCCACCTCATCTGTAAATTTGCCCATACTTATTCGCAAGGATGAACGGATATCTGCCTCGTCCAGCCCCATCTCTTGCAGCACGTAAGAGAGCTTCTTCTCGTGGTTTGAGCTGCAGGCAGAGCCTACAGAAACGGCAATGCCATACCGATGGTCCAAGTAAGCGGCCAAAGCTTCTCCCCGGATACCAGGAATGAAGAGATTGACGGTATTAGCCAGGGTACGTTCCGCATCGAGAGATCCGTTGATTTTCAGACCTGGAGCAAGCGCGTGCAGCTTCTCCACGAGGAGTCTTTTGCACCAGAGTAATTTGGCCTGTGTACGCTCCATATCCAGCATCGCTACACGACATGCTTCTGCCGCACCAAGCAGCGAAAGAACATTCTCTGTGCCGCTTCTCATACCTCGCTCTTGCCCGCCCCCATGTATAAGTGGCTCGAGTTTGTAGGCTGAATGGACATAAAGCCCGCCGACCCCCTTGGGACCGTACAATTTATGAATGGAAAAAGAAAGCGAATCCACTCCCAACTCTCGGACATGGATTGGCATTTTCCCTACAGCCTGAACGGCATCTGTGTGGATAAAGATCCCCCTTGATTTTGCTATTTGGGCTATCTCCCGCACAGGTTGAATCGCCCCTATCTCATTATTAGCCAGCATGATGCTGATCAATTTGGTTTCCGGTCGAATGGCGTCAATCACGGCTTGCGAGGAAATAAACCCTTCTGCATCTACAGGAACGTAGGTGACCTTGCCTCCTCCATCATGACTCCAATGTCTAAGGGTCTCCTTAATGGAAGGATGCTCAATGACGGATGTGATGACATGTACAGGTGTCCCTACCCATTGACTGAGATATCCTTTCAATACCCAGTTATTGCTCTCGCTTCCGCCTGAAGTGAAGTACAATTCTTCCGGATCGCCATGCAGCAACGCAGCTGCATGTTGCCTTGCTGATTGGATAGCTAGTCTTGCCTGTTGGCCAGGACCATGGGCGCTCGACGGATTACCATAAATATCTAATGATTCCGTTATAATCCTGCAAACCCGAGGATCCAGCGGCGTTGTAGAGTTATAATCAAAGTAACGACCTATCACCGCTTACACCTCTTTTACAGTGCATAAGGAATCAAACAATTCATCCAAAATATCCAGACAATGCTTCTGGTTCGGCTCCAGCTCGCCAAGCAGTTCTCGTCTTCCTGTCTGAGACATACGGCTCAATTCCGCTATCGCTTTTCCTTGCACAAACTCGCTGAAAATGCTCGCCGTCGCAATGGATGCCGCACAGCCATATGCTTTATATTTAATTCCCTTTATTTGGCTTTCATGAAAGGTCACACAAACATGCATCGTGTCACCGCATATTGGGTTACCGATGCGAAATGCCAGATCAGGCTGAACGATCTCTCCAATGTTTCTCGGATTCATAAAATGATCCGAAATGATTGCATTATACATAATCCATCTACTCTCCTCTTGTTAGGTTGAGTGGTCAACTATCCGATACTGCATTGGATTACTTGGGCTTCCTTATCCGACATGAATTTTTCCAAATTAATCGCGCAACAGCCAATTTCAGCACCTTTGATTCGGTACATATAGTGCACTACCTGTCCGTTCCGACCGCATAAACAAGCGTTGGGATCCAGATACACAAGATCATCTGTCAGAATAAATCCCGGATAGGATAACGAGGTTGGATCATACACAACCAGCCGTCCCGGCTCGCCAACAGGGACCTCCTTATTCGGATCATCCAAGCTGCGCACGGAGAAATGGACCCATGGCGGAACATGCTTGGCATGATTTTCGCACTCAATAGCCATGAAATTCGTCTCAACCAAGCCAAACATATCCCGTACTTGTTCACCGTGAATGCCAAAGACCTGCGATACTTGCTGATAGAAATCAGGACGGTTGATCTCTCTGCCTGTGAAGCTTTTCCATCCTCCAAGTGTAATAACTTGCGTTTGACGGTCCAGTTTCATATCCGGTTCATGCTCGTTCACATAACGAACTAATCTTTCTACCAAGAATGGCGGGCCGATAATATGGCGTGTATGAACATCCTGCCATTCTTTCAATTGCTGAACGACAGCCTCAGGTTGGAAAGCATGGCCGCTGACAAAAAAGCGGCTGGAATCAAGCAATCCGGAGAACATATTAATCAGTTTCACCAGGCCCATCTCCGGCATTTCTTCGGAAGATGGCGCTAAGAATATAGCGGCCCCACCAAAAAATCCAAACATCTCGCGAAACATAGAGAAAATGCTAAGCACGCTTCTCGTTAAGGTTTGCTCATCCCTGCGGGAGATGCTGGGAATTCCGCTAGTCCCTGTGCTCCTCAGCTCATGCTGCAATTCATGAATAGGCTTGGTAAGCAGCAAATGAGCATTAACATCTTTAAATTTGCCGATTCCAATGGCTGGGATACGTACCACATCTTCGAGGCATGCAATATTCGTCAATGTCACTCCTTTCTCTTCACAGATTTTGCGATACAGCGCGTTATGCTCATAATGATATTGGAAATTTTGCTTAATCAGATACAATTTGATTTCATTTTGCCTGTCATTTGATAATTGGTAAATGGATTTAATCGATGCTATGACGCTCCCAACTGGATCAATTCCCATATTTTTCGATAAATCAAAAAAAAATCCATACTCTGACATCGTATACCCCCTCAGTTTTGGATGAATCCGGTTCACTTCCTGTCGTTCTTCCGACGCAGCAGGAACAAGGAACACATGAAAACGGCGGCGAGAACAGCACCGCTTAAATAAGCATTTTGAAATCCTACAACGGCGTAGGATGGCTGCGTCCCGACGGGCGTAGAAGTTCTTCCCATGGATATGGACACGAAGAGCGCGATCCCGATGGCTCCACCCAGGTTACGAAACATAGCGAACGTGCCGGAAGCAATAGATAATTGATCCTCAGGAATGGAATAAGTACTTAACGTTAGACTGGCGACCGCGATCATGCCTATCCCCATTCCTGCGAAAGCCATGCAAATCATAAATAGCGCTATCGAAGATTTCAAATCGAGTGTTCCGAGCAGACCAAAACTACTAATCGTGATTGTATAGCCAAGAATGAGTGGGATGAGACTACCGCGTTTATCAATCATTTTGCCAATGAAAGGTGCGATGAGAAGTAGACTGACAGATAGAGGAGTAATCATTAGAGATGCTTTAAGTGTACTGAATTGCATGATGCGTGTTAAAAAAAGCGGGGAAATAATCATGGATCCCATTAACAGAATACCACCTAGCGTATTCGAAAGAATTCCTGCTAGATATTGGCGATTGCTGAAAATGGCAAGTTCCAATAAGGGATGAACTCTGACCCGTTGTACCCAAATGAATCCGCCTAGCAGTACTACAGACAAAATAAATTGCCACCATGTGAACCAGTTCAACCAGCCTGTCTCCGTTGCTTGAAGGAAACCGTTAATTAACAGGAATAATCCAGCACTGAGGATGATCGTGCTGAGCCAATCCAGCTTGCCTGGCTGCATTTGATCTTGATAAGACGTGAATCCACTCTTTAGCAAGAAAAGAGCGCACAGTATGACAGGAATGTTGATATAGAACACCCACCGCCAGCCAAATACTTCCGTAATGCCCCCGCCTAAGCTCGGACCTACGGCAATTGCTAAAGCACCTACAGCACTCCATATCCCCATCGCGGCTCCGACTTTTTCTTTGGGAACAACCGAGCGAACTAGACTCATACTCGCTGGTATGGCCATTGCTCCGCTAATGCCTTGAAGTACTCTAGCGGTGACGAGCCAAACAGCATTGGGTGCCAGGGCACAGAGCAAGGAGCTTAGCATGAACATAATAAGACCCCAAGCATACAGCCGTTTTTTCCCGTGGAGGTCAGCCAATTTACCCATGAAGATTAAGAGGATTGCGACTGTCATCGTATAGGCGTTAATGATCCAAGCAGCCGTTCTGAGCGTAATAGCCAACTGCTCAATCATGCTGGGCAGGGCAATGTTGACAACCGTACTGTCCAGGAAAATGACGAACAAACCTAGCGAGATGATGAAGACTTGACTCATTCCTGATGCCGTGGAGGCAGAAGCCTTAATCTCAGACTGCATACGCAACTCACCTTCCATTGGTCATAAAAGACGTCCAACCATCGTTGCATGCTTCTGACTCAACCACAGATGGTTGAACGTTTCTAACGAGAGATCCTTGCTTTGGCTATTTCGTTCTCTTGCGCATCATTCTCATAATGACAATTGCGCAGCAGCACACAACCAAACATCCAACAACAATCATGGTTGTCGTAGACAATGTAGTTCCTCCTTTCCTATCTCATATTACCGTCGCATTAATTCTGGGCAACAGCATTCGGTTGATAATCGTAAGCATTAAGGGCATTGATGCCATGCGTCAAGACGTAACCAGCATTAGCTACACCGCCGACGAGCACCCCCTCCATAAGCTCCTCCATCGTTCCACCTAACTCTTTGAACTTCTTCGTATGGTTGTCGATACTATACGCGCATCCGTTGACGTGAGAAACAACCACGGCAATCAATTGCTTCGTTTTGGCATCGATGGCACCGTCCTTCATCGCATTCGACTGGAATTGATCGAAGGCTGCGAACGTCTCTGGACGTGTTTGTTTAACAAGAGGCAGTTTGCTTGCATTCGTCGTTTCGTAAAGTTCATTAACTACGAGGTCATGCATCGTATTCCAGGCATTCACGCTATGAAACAAAACAGTTTCAGCATTCACTGCTCCTGCGACCAGAATAGCTTCCACGATTTCTTCCACGGAGCCTTCTTGTTTCTTGAACTTGCCGGTGTGAACGTCGATGCAGTACGGACAGCCTGTGACGTGTGTAACGGCTACAGCTATTAATTCCTTCGTTCTGGACGTGATTGCGTTCCCCGCAAAGGCTTCCCCCATGAATTGGAAAAATGAGTTAGCCCCTTGAGGTACGATCTGTTGCATTTCCGGTACTCTCTTCAAATTGCTGCGCTCATACAAAGAGTTGGAATTTTTGAGTTCCATTTCCACATTCCTCCATTTATTTCGTTTTCATTTGTTATGATATCTAACTTAATTACGTCTGTCAATAATTTAATATCTAAATTTATAATATTAATTTTTAATAAAATTATTGAGTTTACATGCATTTTAATGGCATAATTATTAAGATCAATAAATTATATCAAACTAAAATTCATATCATTTAAGTTAGATATCTAACTAATTATTTATAAAGAGAGCTTTTAAACCAACCAGCGCTCTTCTGCTCATCTACTCATGAAAGTTGCTGTCCACCCGCTTCATCCAATGCAGCATTAGAGCAATTTCCTGTTCGGAAAACCCTTGTCTAATCATCTTCTCGCCTTCTTCAACTATTGCCAAGCAGGCTTGCTTAATCGATAATCCCTTCTCAGTAACATAGATTCGATTAATTCGTGTGTCCACCTTGTCTTGTACACGACTTATCATATTCTTCACTTCTAGACCACGAAGCAGGAAGGTCATGGAAGCCGGTTGAATGCCGAGAATTTGAACCATATCTTTCTGGGTAAGTCCTTCTTGTTCCCACAAAATAATGAGCACACCCAGCTGCGAATTTGTGACACCTTGCTCCTCCAACCGCTGATCCAGATAGTTGCAAGCGTTCCGAAAGTTCTTTTTTAGCCAAAATCCAATGGATCCATGCAAAGTCGTACTCATAGCGTTCTCCCTTTTTCAAGCCTCATCTTATGTTATATTATCAGTATATTCGATCACCTCATTTTTGAACATATTGTTATTGCGTCCACTTATCATATACCTCTAGACTGCTTCCACTTCTTGTTCCAATACATCATCCAACTAGCCGTATAACAAATCAAACAGCCAAAAAATTTGGGCTTTAACAAGCTGCTTCGAGGGTTGATGGGGCACGATTTCATGGATTTTCACCTCCTCACCATTTTAATTAGATATCTAAATATATAGTATGCAATTCATCTTTCCTTGTCAATATTTTCCACAAAATAATAAAACAGACTACTTGACTACACATGTAAAAATAAAAAAAAGGAGATGCGTTTAATAAACGCATCTCCTTTATCAACTAAATTTCAGCCTCATAATTAGTCGATTATTCCGCTATCTCAGCGATGATCTCTTCATCCAAAATGAATCGCATTTGATCCCGGAAAACCCTCATCTGGTATTGATTGAACAAATATTGCGTTATGGCTTCAAACAGATTGCCTTCCGTCAGAATTTGGGAGCGTCCTCCGGCAAATACTTCCGCAGAGAAGCCTAAGTCCTCATCCCACATCAGCTCAACGTCAACCTCATTCGGCTTGAGACCTTTGCGTTCCGCCATGTTCAAACAGACGGCATTCACGATTTCTTGTTCCGTTAAACGCATGCTTAGTACCTCGGATTATCCTGATTAGTCTTCTTTCTTTGTCTGAAGAAAGAGATCACCTTCACAACAACGGCAATCAAGGCAACCACAGCAAGCACGTTCACTAACAAGCCAAGTATATTACCCAGTGCTCCCATTCCGCCAAATAGGCCTCCAAACAGCAGACCCGCCATTCCCCCGATGAGCAGCCCTTTCATCAAACCGCCGCTGAAAAAGCCAGGTTTCGTGGTTGGTGTTGTAGCGCCAGGTGTTTTGCTCGTCGAATTGCTAGGCTCATTTTTTGGAGCGTTGTTAGCAGGCGCCTTTTGTTGCTCTGTCGGTGTGTAGCTTTTGCGTGGCGCTTTATAAGAAGACTTCGCTTCTACCAGTGTTGGCACCGTAAAAGAGAACACCAGCATACTTGCCATAATCAGCATTACTAATTTCTTGAACATGATGTCATGACCTCCACGTAAGTTAATATGAAAGTTTTATCACTTTCGTCTTATTCTATACGTCTGAGCCCAGATTTGGTTTCAGTATCGACAAAAACGGCCAATCCGCTGAAGGATTAGCCGCCTTTTTTATCTATAGAAATTCCGAATCCAGCGATGCGGCTTCAACTTCGCAAGCTGCTCCTGGGTTAATCCTTGTCCGTCTCCAACCCGCATATTGTTCTCCACATTCCGAACGGAACGCATACCTGGAATGACCGTTGAAACAGCAGGATGGCTAAGCACATATCGCAGAGCGACTTCCGGCATTTGCTCAACAGCGATATCCAGATCAGCCGCGATCTTCTGAACGCGATCATATACCTGCTGCTTGCGGTCGCCTTGGAAATAGGTATTACGGAAGTCACCTTCACTGAATGTCGTGTCAGGCGTAATCCGCCCCGTCAAGCCGCCTTCATCAAGCGAAACTCGGACAATAACGCCAACATTATGCGCTGCGCAGGCAGGGAGCAATTGATCTTCCGGACTTTGCTCGAAAATGTTATAAATCACCTGCACCGTATCAACAAGCCCTGATTCAATCAGCTTAATCCCATTGTTCGACTGATGATCATTAATCGAGATGCCAAAGTGGCGGATCTTCCCTTGCTCCTTGAGCTTGCGAATCCCTTCCAGCCAATCTCCTTGACCTACCCACTCGTCCGACCAGACATGAAACTGCTGAACATCGATCGTATCCAAGCCCAGGTTACGCAGGCTTTGTTCCGTACTAGCCATGACATGCTCCGCCGTGAACGCCTCTTCCACAGGCACTCCATCCCGCGCAGGCCATTGACGGTTGATAGGAGGGATCTTCGTCGCAACATAGATCGGCTTATTGTGCGCCCTCACCACTTGCCCGACAAGTCTTTCACTGTGACCATCTCCATAGCCCAATGCAGTATCAATAAAGTTCAGTCCGAGCTCAATGGAACGATTCAGCGCCTCAATTGACTCGTCATCGGATGCACCGATCCAAGCCGTTTTGCCAATCCCCCATGCGCCGTACCCGATTTCCGATATCTTCAACCCTGTTTTCCCAAGAGTTCTAATGTTCATTTGCTCAGCCTCCATCGCTTAACTTTGGTTTCACTGCTATTATACAGGGAAACCAAAATCTGCATAAGAACTGAAAAAGTTGTCAGTTAGTAACTTTCGCGTAAGTAGTGGGGGGTCTCATAGGAGATTCGGAGCAGTCCTTATTTGATTTTGGTTAAAATTCTATATACCATCGCGGCCACCTCTGCCCTAGTTGCTTTACCCAGTGGATTGACTGTATGACCGCTTCCTTCGATAATGCCTTCTTTTACAAGTACTGCAATGCTTTCCACTGCATAATCCGCAATACTTGAAGCATCAGTGAAGCCATTTAAATCAGTTGCCGTTCCGATTGCGTTTATCTTGCCAGAGTTCTTTAATGCTCTGGCTGCAAGCACCATCAAATCCTGTCTGGAAATTTCCTCTTTTGGGTTGAATCGGATGCCGTCTACGCCATTGGTAATGCCAAGCGCTTTGGATATTCCCAGCGCTTCATAGTAGTAATCGCTCTGACTTACATCTTCAAAATTAGAGTGGAACTCTGCTTTTATGCCCAAAGCTCTCACCAGCAGCATCAGGAAATCAGCTCTGGAGATGTTTTTATCCGGTTCAAAAGTTATCTCGGACGTGCCATTGATAATGCCTTTTGCCGTCAAAGCTTGGATGGCTTCTTGAGCCCATGAGCCGGCAATATCGGTAAAGGTCGGTTTGGGATCAGGCTTCTTCGGTTCTTCAGGCTTTGATTCAGGTTTGGGATCAGGCTTCGGATCAGGCTTAACTGGTGGATTCGTCGATGATCCCGAATCGCTACGACCGCCGCTATCTTCATTTTTCCTCACTTGTACAGTTGCCGTCGCCTCGAAGTTGCCATCGACGGTTTTCACGGTGATGGTCGTGTCTCCCTCGGTTATTGCTGTTACTTTCCCATTGGCATCTACACTGGCTACACCTGCACGGCTTGAGCTCCACACCACATTATGATTCGTCGCATTGGCTGGTGTTACGGTAGCCTTCAATTCGGCCGTGCCACCTTGGAACAAGCTAAGGTTGCTGCGATCCAGAGTTACCTTATCCACCAATATAGGCTGTACGGATACCTGAGCGACTGCTTTTAAATTCGTTTCTTGGACTGCGCCTTGTACTTCGAAATCCCCTGGCGCCGAGTATTGCAACGGATCGATCTGGTTCCAAGTCACCTTTACCGGTTCTTCTAAGCTGTCACTATAGACGGCTGTAACTACCGACGGCAAGACAGGCGCTCTTCCTACAGTTGTTCTAATTTTTTCGTCTTTCAGCCTCACGATCTTTCTTGGTTGCTGGGAATCGACAACTGTAACATGTGCTGTCGCCTTCATAGTCGTTCCGTATACCACTCCGGTTACAGTAAATGTCCCCGCCGCCGCATAACTGGACGGATCGATGGGCTGCCAATTAACGCCTGCGGCCGCTTCTCTATTGTCGCTGTATACAGCAGTAACAACAGACGGCAGTACCGGTGCTTTCCCAACATTCGTTATGATATTTTCATCTTTGACTTCCACGATCAAATAGGCGGAAGCATCTTGATAGAAGTAGGCCCTGAGCAAAGGCTTAAAGGCGGGAAGCTGGTCCTTCAATGTACCCTCCGGAAGCTTCGTTGTATCGATGTCTCCGTAGAATTTATTGTCAATGTACGTATCCAATTTGAAGTTGGACCTTAGCGCATTAAGATCCCAATTGACGGGAAGCTCCGTATAAGCCATCTTTGCATTAACGGCACCCTTGCCGTATGTCAAATATCCCTTTACGGTTGTTGGCAGTAAAGCTTTGAGCGCTTTATCAGAAGCTGATCCAATGGAAAACGTTGTAGGAACGGCAATATCAAGCTCAATTTTGCCATAATCGTATACGATCCTACTCGCCTCATTGTCCGAATCCCCTTGCTGAATCCAATCCTCCGTCACTCTGGCAAACATGATATTATTGAATCCACCTAGCGAGCTTCCCGATGCTTGCTTATCATCCACCGTGAAATCACGGGTAAAGGTAATCAGAACATCCCCATTGTCAGCCTCTGACACAGCAGGATAGTGGTAATCCCCTTGATTAGCTCTTGAATCTATAGCGATATGCCTTCTGTACTTCCACGTCTTTCCTTCATCATCCGAAAGAGCCACAGCCAAGCTGTTCCTTTTCCTTTCCGCATCTACATGTACGAATACCCAGTTCCCATTCTTGAGCCGCAGCAGATCATGTCCGACTCCCGGATCCAATAATTCAGGGATGTCCTTGCCTATGGTCCAAGTAAAACCTCCATCCTTCGATTCGGAAGATACAACTCGGTTAGGCAGTGGACCGTTATCGCGCAGATAGGCAACTATAGTTCCATCTGATCGTTGAGCCATTGATGCTTGAATGATCCCAGCCCCTACAATCGGTTCACTGAAATCCCAACGAATAGAATTATCCCCAAGCGGCTGGGATGGGTCATATTCCGTAATGGCCATCATGCTTTGTTCCATCGTGTCGGAGTATAAGGGCAGCAGCATGCGGACCTTGCCGCCACCAATAGGAATAGTCAATGGCTTATTCTTGGTTTGCCAGCCCAGACGTCGTGCCAGAGGATATCCGGAGCGCCCTGCCCATATCTTATCGGCAACAGTTGGAGTGAATGCATCATCCAGTGGGTTGCCGCCAGCCAGCTTCAGCCTATCCTCGACAAACCCCTCCCAGTCTTCCTCATTAATCCTTACATTAACGCCCGCCCCGCCTTGATCTACAGGCTTAAAGCTGTATTCTTTAAACTCAGCAAGCTTCGCTTTCAATGTATTCACATATCCCTTTTGCAAGCGGGGACTGATGTAGTCATCTGGACTATTGGGATCTACCGCATTCCCGATATTCATCCCGATTTTAACATTAATAACCTCTGACCATGTCCAGTTCGGTTTGTTGTTGCCAACGTTGGCAAACTCGTAGCTCCCCTTCTCGGCGTAAGCATATTTCGGCTGAGAGGTTTCCCATCTGCCAGCCAGAACAGGGTACCAGAACAACCAAAGCCTTTCTCCCGCATCTACATAAACAGCAGGATTAATATCAGCAATGTCTTTGGCATCGGCCATTATGAATGGAGTGCTCCACGTTTTCCCCCCATCCTGCGATCTTGCCCCCATAATTCTTGTCGTAGTTGCATCGCGCTCCCCATTTCCCTGAAACCACACAGACAGCAGCTCGCCGCTAGGCAGCTCCGTAATACTGGAACCGTGAACGTGGTCTCCGTTGTCACCATCATCTATAATCGGTGCGAATATATTTACAGCTCCATTCTCAACCTTCAGTATGCCTGTAAGGGCTGCCGTATCTGCAGCATACACGGGCAAGCTTGCTCCAGTTATCCCCAAACAGACGGCAAGTGATATCGCCAACTTTGTCCTACTTCTCATATTCATTTCCCCTTTGAAATTAACTTCTTCGGATCGTTCCATAGAGCTATGATCTTAAGGAGTATTGGTAACGGTTACCAGACATTTCAGCATCGATCCATACTTGGTACTCTTTACATGGATCAGGGCTGTACCTGCTTTTTTCGCTGTAATAGTCCCCGTTTGATCTACGGATGCGATATCGGCGTCATCTGAATTCCAGATTAGATTACCGTCCGTTCTGACATTGCCGTCTACAGTCAAACTTAAAGTTAAAGATTTGCTGCTGCCAGTCACCATGCTTAAAGATGAACCTACAGGGGTTCCTGCGTCAGAAGCAGTCATCGTCGCCTCAAACAAGCGATCGACTTCGTCAGCTGCAATACTTGCAAAGCCCATCGTTTTACCTAATGAAGAAAAATGAGAATAAATCATAAACAGATTGCTGTTCTTATCTACAATAACCGAAGGGTATTCATACGATTGATCCTTGGTAGGGTCTTCATCAATCAAAATAGATTTCCACGTCTTCCCTTCGTCCTTGGACATAGATAAACTTACCGAGTTTCTATGACCGCTTTGCAGCACATCCCGTTTCACTTCTTGATTATGAAGAGCCAGCCAGTTCCCATTGGCAAGCTTGGCGAACTCAAAGCCGCCGTCATTTTTCAAATAAGGGTCAACCTGTGCTGTACTCCAAGTAGCACCGCCATCTTGGGATTCGGAATAGGATACATGCCAGGCAAGCCGCCCATTTTTACCATCCAGCTTACCGCTTCTGAAATACGTACGTAAGGTGCCGTCTTTTAGTTGAATCATGGAGCCTTGTATCGTACCCGAACCCACGACAGGCTCGCTTGTATGCCAGGTCGCCCCTCTATCATCGGTGTATATAAAAACGGTGCATGACAAGGAATCCGAATAAAGCGGTAAAATTAATCTTTTTGTTCCATTGTGATCAATCTCTAAGGGCTTATTTTTCGTTTGCCAACCGATTCTGTTATAAGCCGGATTCCAGGTTTTCCAGTCATTATCTGCGCCAGCCGCACGCTCAATAGAATTCTTGATAATAGAAGGCTCATATTTAGAATAGCTGCCATCTGCTTTTTGGACGTATGAGCCATTTTGGAGCAAATCAATGATCTCCTGGGTTCTTCCTGCATAAACATCATCGTATGGTTTTTTATCCGCTAAATATTTGAGGTAATTATCATATTCATTTTTCATCTCCACAACAAAGCTGTCCGTAATATACCGAGTATCCCCTTGGTTATACCATGAGGTTACCGCCGCATATTTCGAAGGGTCCAAGGGAGAAGCTGCCGTCACCTTGCTGGGCATGACATGTCTAATTTCTGACCCTTTTATCCGATAATTCCACTGGCCATTGGAATATGACCCTGCACCTGACATCGTATCCCCAACATTCATATAAATAACTTCCGGATAATGCCACTTCGGATTGCCTCCATTGCTGTTCGCGTATTCATAATTTCCAATGTCCGCGTACATATATCTAGGTTGTGAAGAAACCCATTGACCATTTAAAACAATGTAATAGAAAAGCCATAATCGGTCTTGGCTATCGACGAATAAGACGGGGTTAATATCGGGAAAATCATAGGTATCATACACGAGAAAGGGTTCTGTCCACGTTTTCCCCCCATCCTTGGATCTTGCTCCCATAAGTCTGGTCGTGTCTGCGTCCCTTTCACCTTCTCCTCTAAACCAAACGCTAAGCAAACTGCCATCATTCAACTCCACCATCGAAGGGCCATGGTTGTGTTCCTTATCCCAATCAAATATGTCCCGTTTGGTTATGCCTTGCAATTCTGCAGCATCTGCAGACACGGCGGCTGTATGAAGCAGACTGAATGTCATCATTAGAAATAAGATAAGGCTGATCCGTCTCTTTACTCTCAATTCCCTGCACTTCCTTCCTATTCATCGTCAAATGTTTAAGCTGCAAGCCATCATTAATCAACCTCTTTGAATCTTAAATCTCAGTAACCTATTGCCTTAGCCCACCTTTCCTTAGATAAGTTCAACTCGTATATGTTGTTTAGCAAGGATGAATGAAAGCGGTTTCCAAACTATCCGTTAACTAATATTTGCTCTTACGTCTGCCAGAGATTCTTATGTATTTTGATGACGATCTTCCTGATGCTGCCGGGTTCCCCCACGAACATGCATGGACAATGCACATCCGAAGGGTAAAAGATGGCAAACTGCCCCGGCCTAAGCACAATGCTGGTTTCTGCTTCTCGTTGTACGTGGTTATAAAATATAACGTCCAGTTCTTCAAGTGTATCTTCTGCTATTTGAAGTTCAGATGAGTGCTTAACAACCCCAATACGCTCCTCGCCACTAACCAAATACTGAATATCCATATATGTCGCATGAGATTCATATCGCAATTCCTGTTCAGATAGAGTAAGCATATCCTGCACCAAAACGAACATAAGGGAACTGTAAATTTCATACTTACCTGGTTCCCATGCTCCAGGATTATGGGCCACCAGGTAATCGATCGCTTTCCTAATGGATGAATGGTATAAGTGCCGCTCATCTTCATAATGTTGAATATCGCCTAAAATCATCATGTACCCTTTCCAATAGCTTACTTATGAGAGAGCATCCTGTTGAAGCTTAATTCGCTTAAGCTCCTTCATGGCGCTGCTGCCTCCACGACCAAAAAGATCGTACAGCTTGTCGTATTCCCGGTACAACTTCTCGTATACAGCTGAATGCTCCGGAGTAGGCAGGTAGGTTTCCTCACGTAGATGAGTCATCTTCGTGGCGGCCTCCGCCATATTGGCATAGCCCCCCCGCTCCGGCCCGGCCGCTACAGCACCGAACATCGCTGCGCCAAGCGCCGTGGTTTGGGTCGAAGCTGCGATCTTAATCTCCCGACCGGTTATATCTGCATAAATCTGCATGAGGTGTTGATTCCGCGTCGGCAATCCTCCACAGGCGAACAGCTCCCTCACCTCTAGTCCCGCCTTCTCGAAGGTATCGATGATCTTACGCGTGCCGAATGCAGCTGACTCCAGCAAAGCGCGGTAGATGTCTTCCGGCTTCGTTTGCAGAGTCAACCCAACTATCATCCCACTTAAGTCGGCATCTACCAGCACAGAACGATTGCCGTTCCACCAATCGAGAGCCAACAATCCATGCTGCCCCGGTTTCAATTCAGCTGCACGTTGTTCCAGCCAAGCATGAACGGTTAAGCCTTCGTCCCCAGCCGCTTGCTGCACATAGGCCGGAACAGCATGCTCGACAAACCATCCGAACATATCCCCAACAGCAGGCTGACCCGCTTCGTACCCGTAGAGACCAGGGATAATGCCATCCTCAACAACACCACATATGCCTTCTGCATGGATCTCTTGATCGCTCAGCAGCATGTGACACACGGATGTGCCCATCGCCATAACCATTTGGCCGGAGCTCACGGCTCCCGTGCCTGCTACACCCGCATGTGCGTCGATAATGCCTACAGCTACTGCCGTTCCGGAACGTAAGCCCATTATCAAAGCGGCTTCAGCCGTCAGTTCGCCCGCTTTAGCCCCAAGAGAACTAACAGCCCCAGGCAATTTAGCTTCTACAAAGTTCTCAAGCCTCGGGTCCAAGGCCTTGAAGAAGGAGGACGGCGGATAACCATCTGTTTTGTGCCAAAAGGCCTTATAGCCGGCGCAGCAGCTGCTTCGAACCGGATTCGCCGTCATCTGGAGTACAACCCAATCCACAGCCTCCATAAACTGATTCGTGGCTTCGTAGATTTCGGGCGCTTCATTTAATATTTGCCAGGCTTTGGCAACCATCCATTCCGAGGAAGTCCTACCCCCATATCGGCTTAACCACGATTCCCCCATGATTTCCGCCATTTCATTGATCCGGTTCGCTTCGTCCTGTGCCGCATGATGTTTCCAAAGCTTCACATAGGCATGGGGTTCATCGCGATAAGCTTCCTGATTACATAGAGGGTTACCGGTGGCATCAACTGGCAGCATGGTACATGCTGTAAAATCGATTCCTACTCCGATCACTTGTTCAGGATCAATCCCGGAAATACGCAGTACTTCAGGGACCGACTTTCTCAATACTTCTATATAGTCATCCGGGTGCTGCAAAGCCCAATTCGGCTCAAGCATCCTTCCTGAGCCCGGCAAGCGTTCCTCAATAACTCCATGAGGATAGTGGGTCACATGAACGGCAAGCTCATCTCCGTTGTCTACATCTATAACAACCGCTCTGCCAGACTCTGTCCCATAATCGATGCCAATCGCATATCGTTGCTTCATCCTGCTGTCCTCCCCTCCTTACCCGTACAAGGGTCCAAAAGCTGCACAAGCTCGATAGTCCGCTCCCACAGGCTCATCCACGCCAAATGCTGTCCAAGCGCTAGGTCGAAAAACCCGTTCATTCGAAATGTTATGCATGCATACAGGAATACGCAGCATAGAAGCCAGCGTAATTAAATCTGCACCGATATGGCCATAGCTTACAGCACAGTGGTTAGAGCCCCAATGATTCATCACCGTGTACACATCCTGAAAGGCACCTTTCCCCGTTAGATTGGGCACAAACCAAGTAGTTGGCCACGTTGGATTGGAACGCTGATCAAGAATATCATGTACCTCACTAGGAAGCTCTACCGAATAACCCTCTGCAATTTGAAGCACGGGCCCTAATCCTTTAATCAGGTTAATCCTTGCCATCGTCATGGGCATATCGCCACGCGTCGTGAAGTCCGTGGAATATCCACCGCCTCGGAAGAAATCAACAGCCGGACACCATAACGTTGCGTCCAAACATTGTTTGACCTCTTTCTCTGTAATATCCCAAAAGGGCTTCATCGCAGGCTTTCCGTTAATCGTTTGCTCACCGGTGCCGTCAAGCGCAGCCGGACCCGAGTTAATTAGATGAATCACACCGCCTGCTGCCGCTCCCGTCAAGGCTTGCCCAGTGACTCGTTTCACAGCTTCCGGACTCCAGTACGTTCTTACATCAGCGAAAATTTGTGCGCTATTGGTCAGCAAATGCCCGAACAGCATCGTCACCGCGTTCAAGTTATCATTCTCAGTGGCTAGCATATACGGCTCACGAATGCCGTTCCAATCGAACGAGCTGGTTAGGATGGCTTCCATAAAGTCACCGTTGGGATAATGGTCCGTCCAGGCGCGCTGCCCTTGGAAGCCGGCTGCAAGAGCATTATGTCCCATCGCTTCCTCTTCGAAGCCCATCTCGGCAAGCTTCGGATTACCGATCATAAGATCACGGGCGATCAGCGTCATCTTGACTACGACTTCCCAATCCTGCTCCTTCTGCTCGGATGTCCGCTTCAATGCTTCCGAATTGACATCCGCGCCGATATGGCAATTTTCTTTTGTCCAACTAAGCGCTCTTTCATATTCTTCCTTGTCATAGATGTCTCGCTCCATACGCCGGACAAATTCGCTCATATCCACATATTCATTGCGCATACCCAAATAATCCTGGAAGAACGTTTCATCCACGATACATCCTGCGATCCCCATAGACACGGTTCCTAGCGCCAAGTACGATTTACCGCGCATAGTTGCCAAAGCTAGCCCTGCTTTAGCGAAACGGAGCAGCTTATCTTGTACATCCTCCGGTATGGAGCTGTCCCCGATATCCTGAACGTCTTTGCCGTAAATGCTGAAAGCGGGCAAGCCCTTTTGATTATGGGCCCCCAGCGCCGATGCCAGATAAACCGCTCCCGGTCTCTCCGTCCCATTAAAGCCCCATATCGCTTTGGGCATTAAAGGGTCGGTGTCGATCGTTTCCATCGGATAACACCAAGAGGGCGTCACGGTAATCGTTACACCAACGCCTTCCTTGCGAAATTTGTCCGCTGTTCGCGCGGCTTCCGTGACACCGCCAATCGTCGTATCGGCAATGACGCACTCCACCGGCAAGCCGTTCGCATGACGTAATGTCTGGCTCAGTAACTGTGCGCAAGCCTTCGCCATATTCATCGTAGGTTCTTCAAGTGATTCGCGGATTCCACCTCTTCGTCCGTCAATAACGGGGCGGATACCGATTTTGGGCATATCTCCTTGCATGCGGTTTACGAGTGGGGCTGTATGCATAGTTTTTACCTCCTGCGCTGTATTTAGATGATGTACGACTTCGCTATAGTTTGGGATAAGCGATGAAGCTGCTCCACTTCAAGTCGATTGGTCACTGTGAATTCCTCATGGTTTTTGGAGCGGCAATGATAATTGGTTAGTACACCTTCGAGCATCAGATAATATTTGGCATTGACCGGGTACAGCTGCTTTTCAATTAAAGACGCCATACTGAGGAAGCTGATTAAATTTTCTGCCTCCTCCGGCTTTTCTTCCCCGTATTTCATTAACCATACATACAGTTCCGGATGGAAGTTAGCCATAACACCGCTGTAGCCTGTAACGCCGAGCTTTAGTGTTTCCAGCAATGTGGCTGTATTAGCGTTATATATATGCAAGCCGGTACCTTGAACCGCTTCTAATTTCATTTTCATATTGTTCGTATCACAGCTGGTGTCCTTCAGAAACAAGAATCGGCCTGTCTCCGCGCACCACTTCAAGGCTTCAGGTGAAATGATTTTTTTATAAGGAGATGGACATTCGTAAAAGCCGAGAGGAAGCTCTTGAGGAATTTCTTTCAATAGATTGTCCAGATTCAACTTCCAGGTATCATCCGTTTCACCCTCAAGTGCAAGACGGTTCGTAATCAATACAAGCGCATCGATTCCCGTATCAGCCATTGCCTGTAATTCTTGGGCCTGATCTTCATAAGAGTCTGCAATATGGCCCGATGCAATGACCGGTACCCGTCCTGCAGCCTTTTCTTTCACAAACCTGGCAAGCTGTACCCGTTCTTCCAGGCTGAGAAAGAACATTTCACTGGACTGGCAGACTGCAAACAAGCCGTCCACTCCGTGACCGATATACCAGTTGATCAAACGCTCAAGTGCAGCGTAATCGATCTCGTTTGATTCTGTGAAAGGGGTAATCATCGTTGGCCAAACACCCGTTGGAATTTGTTTCTTCATTTTGTTTCTCCCTCATGTTCCCATAGTCTGTTATTCCGATCTGGCTCATCTCTTCGTTCTCTAGGAGACGGAGATTTGTCTGTAAGCGATGCGTTCTCTTCGCCACGTATAAGTAATGAATACATCGTTTCCTTGCGCGATAATAGCAGGGTATGAATACTCTCCCTCATCGTCCTCCAAAATCATCTTGGTCTCCCAAGTGAGACCATTATCCAAAGAAGCCCGCAAGAGGAGAGGTGATCTCGGACCCCAATTCAATCCAATTGGATTACAGGCCAGCACCAGCATGCCATTGTCCATCTTCACCAAATCGATTCCGCTGTTATTATTAGGAAGAGAGGTTGCGTAGGCATCACACCAAGTCAGACCGCCATCTTCCGAATCACTGCGGTAAATCCAGCCTTCCGTACTGCGCAGCAGCATATGAACCTTGCCTGGCTCTGACTCCCAAAGGGTAGGCTGAATTACGCCTCTTCCCACAAAGGATTGTTCAGATACTGGGATATGACTATCTGTGACTCTCTGGATCTGTTCATAGTCAAGACCTTGGATGCGAATGTCCCCGCTTTTCTCCCAGCTCTCCCCCTCATCTTCAGAACGATCGACGAACGCTTGCCAGATCAGGTCCTCGGAAGAAGCAGGCGCAAGCCATGTACCGTCAGCAAGAACAATCACCTTATTGCGAACTGGCCCTCGCCCGCCACGATCGCCCTTAACCAGTTCCTGCGGATCCGACCAAGTACGTCCATAATCCTGTGAAACTCTAGTCATCGTAACCCATTCTTTGAGCAAACGACCCACTTTATAGAACAGGATCAGATCCCCATTAGCTTTCTTATGAAGCACGGGATTCCAGTGAGGCAGCCCTTCTTGATCGACCAGTTGCGATGGTTCCGACCAAGCTCCGTCAAGGCGCCTTGAGCTCCAGATGGCAATATCATCCGCCCCTTCCGCGCTTCCGCCAAACCAAACGGCTAATAACGCTCCATGGGGCAAGGTAATCAAATGAGAAGCATGGCAGCTTGCAAAGGGCTGATTGCCATCAAAAATATGTTCTTCACATACCGTTGTAAATATCATGCCTACCTCCTGTGTGAGTATTAACCCTTAATCCCCGTATTGGCGATGCCTTCAACGAAATAACGCTGTAAAGAAAGGAAGACGATGATCGAGGGGATGATCGCCATACATGCCCCTGCCAACGAAGTTCCATACTGAAATTGCGCTGTTGAGTTCGCTCCCCCCATGAATTGAGCGATACCTACAGCTAGAGGTTTCAAGGAATTTGCCCTGATGGCTATCAACGGCCAGAGGAAATTGTTCCAGTTCGTAATAAACATCAGAATGGTCACCGTAGACAGCGCAGGCTTGGAAAGCGGAAGCATGATTCTGGCAAAAATGCCGAAGTCCTGACAACCATCAATCCGGGCAGCCTCTTCCAGTTCTCTGGGTATGCTTTTGAAGAAGCTGGTCAGAATAAATACACTGGTCACATTGGCTCCGGCTACAAGGACAATAGCCGCATAAGTGTTCAATAAGCCTAGCTTGGATACGAGAAGAAAGAGCGGAATAATATAAGCTTGAATCGGAATAAGAAGCATGGAGACAACAAGGGTGAAGATCAGCTTCTTCCCTTTGAATTGCAGTCGGCCGAATGCGTATGCGGCAAGTGTTGTTAAAAGCAGCACGAATACCGTCGAGAGAACGGTCATCATAACGCTGTTCATCATCCAGCTCATATACGGAAAATTATTCAGTACTTGTGTATAGTTATTCAGCGTGAACGTTTCTGGTATCCATTTCGGCGGATAGCTTACGATTTGAGCTTCCGGCTTCAGCGAAGAAATCAACGACCAGAGTAAGGGAAACAGGAAGATAGCACTGACGAAAATCATGACAATGTAAACGGGTAATTTTTTTAGATTCATGCTTTCATTCACTCCTAATCCTCCAGCTTAAGCAATCTCGATTGTAGTTGAACCATTACGACCAGGATGATTAGGATTGCAATACCCAGTGCGGATCCATAACCCAGGTTATAATTTTGGAATGCGGTACCATATAAGTACTGAACTAACGTCAGTGTAGCCGTTCCAGGGCCCCCGTTCGTCATAACGAAGATTTGATCGAACACTTGAATCGTGTTAATCAGTGTCAGCGTAATAATCATCGAGGTGATCGGCTTCAATAACGGCAATGTAATTTGCACAAAGGTTTGGAATTTGCTTGCGCCATCAATGGTTGAAGCTTCATACAGATCTTTGGGAATATCCTGCAGTCCCGCTAAGTACAGAATCATGTTGTAGCCTAGGAAGGACCATACCGTGACAATGGCCACGGAAAAAAGCGCATACTTCTCATTCGTCAGCCACTCAACCGGGTTCAACCCGACCATTTTCAAATAATAGTTGAGAATACCGAAATTATTATCGTATAACCAATTCCAGATAATCCCGACCACAGCGGGAATCAATACATAAGGAATAATCGAGATCGTTCTGACCGCATTGCGATAACGGATCTTTTGATTCAGCAGTGCCGCTAACAGCAAACTAAACACAACAAGCGGCGGCAAAGTCATTAATAAGAAAACCAGCGTATTTTTCAGCGATATGTAAAAATAGGGGTCGTGAAACATCTTCTTAAAGTTGCTCAGGCCAGTGAAGGTTGCATGCCCAACGATGTTCCATTTCAAAAAGCTAACGAATAAGCCTGCCACACTTGGTCCCAAACGAAACACGATAAAGACTAACAAGTAAGGCAATAGGAACAGCGCTGCAATCCTTCCTTGTTTTTTCATAGAGTCTACAACCCTTTCTAGTAGCATGTGTAGGAAAAGGATACGATCGATCGATTGGTTCGACCGTATCCTGAATGATTGAACTTGTTGCTATTCGGCTAAAATGGCATTGATGTCCTTCTTCAGTTGTTTAACAATTTCAAGAGGATTTTTATTGTTCAAAACAGCATCCTGCGCAGCTGTAAGGATCGGACTTGGTGCCGTGCTGGAGAACAACTGGGCAGATTTCGGATGTGCCGGCAACAGCACCGCATTGCTCAAGCTGCTTACAAACGCTTCTCTGCCAGGCATCTTCTTCGCTACTTCCATACCTGAATTGCTCGAAGGTAATTGTCCGGAGTTCGCCCATTCACCCGAGTTTTTATCCAACCATTTGACGAACTCGACCGCTGCCGCCTTTTCGCTGGCATTCGCTTTCTCATTAACCGGGAAAGTCAGCACCTCAGCCGCTCCCCACGCCACTTGTTTATCAAACACCTTAGGGTAAGGTGCGCTGCCCCATTTCACACTGGAAGTTTCCAGCTTCGGCATTTGCCATGGGCCATCAACAATCATCGCCACTTTACCGGAAATAAAATCATCCACGGGGGACTTCTCGCCCTTTGGAACTACTTTATACTTAAAAATCAAATCCTCCAGGAAGCCGAACGCTTTGGCTGCTTTTTGCTCGTCGAAATCCAATTTCTTCATATCTTCTTTAAATGGATTCTCTCCTTGTTGGCTGAGCAAAGCATAGAACTGATAGAAGGCGTGGTGATTCATATTGAAGCCCAGGCCATATTGCGTAATATTATTATCATCGAAACCGCTTTCATTTGGGTGTTTACCATTTTTGTCTAGGGTCAGCTTCTGCGCAAACGCGATCAACTCATCCCCAGTCTTCGGCGCTGCAGCAACTCCTGCCTTCTCTAGCATTTCTTTGTTAAAAAACAAACCATGCATGTGGACGTCCAACGGCACTGCGTACTGCTTCCCTTTGTACATCGTGCCCCCCCATGCAAAATCGGAGTAATCCGCTTTGGTCAACTTCGCAGACTCCAAGGCCTTCGCATCAAGAACTCCCATTTCTGCGAATTGCCCGATTTCAAATGGATGCATCGCTAACACATCCGGTGGTTGCCCACCTTTCATTTCCGTCAGAAACTTTGTAAAGAGCGGCGTCCACTGCATGGAAGTAAATTCGACATGAATCTTTTTTTGCTCAGCATTGAATTTGCCAACCAGCCCTTTCATCGTTTCCAGATCCGGCCCCGTCCAGCCTCCCCAGTAATCAATGTTGATTGGACCGCTTGGCTGCGCGGATCCGCTGGCTGCAGGCGTTGCCCCAGCTTGTGTGCTTTCCTTAGTTTGACAAGCGACTACTAATGTGAGAAGTGCGGTTGAAGCAAGCAATGCAGACACCCTTTTGAGTTTCATATGAATCCTCCCTATGCATTGTATATGTCTTACAGGGCTTTGAATTCAGAGTTGGAACGTCACGATTCAAAGCCACTAATAAGCAAATCCAGTTTAATCCTTATAGCCCCCGCAGGACTTGCGGAAGACCAAACTAGTTTCAAATCGTTGAATAACTGCTTCTTGATACTTGTGCTGCATCAGCTCCGTCAATAATCTGAAACATTCGCCCGCCATTTCCTCAACAGGCAGGTGAACGGTTGTTAATGTCGGAATGGTATAACGTGTAACTTCATCGTTGTCATGTCCGACGATTTCGATATCATCCGGCACTGACTTACCAGCTTCATTCAACCCCATTAAAGTGCCTACTGACATTTGATCACTAATGCAAAATATGGCGCTAGGCAGCCGACTTCCACTATTCAGTAATCGTTGTATAGCCTGATAGCCACCTTTTTCAGAGAAATCCTCGAACACATGATGTTCCGCAGAAATGTTCAAGCCTAACTCCTTGGCCTTAGCCATAAACCCTTCCATTCGAAGTCGGATCGCCTTGGAAGAAACACTGGGGACAATAAGTCCGACATCGCGATGCCCACGGCTATCAAACAGATTTGCAACCTGTTCACCTGTCCTATAACTATCGACATTCACCGAAGAATATCGGGTAGAGCTTCGTTGATACAACACGATGGGCACCATCGGGTTGGTGTTCTCCAAGTATTCTTCATCTTTCTCCGTAGGATTCGCAATAATTGCGCCATTATAACGAGTTCCTGTCAGCAGGCTGTCAATCTCATGCAATCTGGTGCCTACATAAGGCTGGATTAACAATTCGTATTCTTGATCCAAAGAGGCAAACGAGCTTTGAAGTCCTTTCAAAAAACGGTTGATCAAGACGGTACGGGTATCAAGCGACCAGAACAAGGCTATGATCGGTAAAACCGTTTCGCCTCCGCTTCGCAAACGCCTAGCCGAGATATTCGGCTGATAATTAAGCTGTCTCGCAATCTCAAGAATTTTCTGTTGGGTCGTTTGTGATATCCGGTAATGATCGCCTTTACCATTGAGTACCATAGAAGCAGTTCCCTGTGAGACCTCTGCTAAGTGTGCAATTTCCTTGATGCTGGCCATACGCCACCTCACGCTTCCAAACATGCAACTGTTCGATAATTACGACTGCTGATACGTTATGCTAATACGTTTTGCTAATACGTATTTTCTAATATGTCCCCATTATATTTTAGAAGCGCTTTCATGTCAATACGTTTGTTAATACGTTTTAGCAACCTAATCTCGTGAAGGCAGAAAAGGATCGTTGATGTGAACATTCACATCAACGATCCTTTTCTGCAGACCTATTCAATTGGATCTCCACCACAAGAATTACGAGCAACTATATGCGTTTCAAGCATTTTGGCTACGGGGACCGTTGTTCTGTGATGCATTAGACCCGTTAGTAGATGTATGCATTCTTCAGCCATTTGCTCAACAGGAAGATGCACAGTAGACAACGTCGGGATCGTATAGCTAGTGACCTCATCATCGTCGTGACCGATGATTTCGATTTCATTCGGCACCCGCTTACCTAGTTCGTTCAGAGCCGCCAAAGCGCCCACCGCCATCTGATCGCTGATGATAAATAACGCAGTAGGCGGAGTTGCCTGATTCCTAAACAATTGCCGGATGGCTTCATCCCCGCCGCGCTCGGAAAAATCCGAGAAAACTATATGCGCCGGATTCACCTCTACGCCTAGCTCAGCTGCCTTCGCTAAGAAACCTTCTTTGCGAAACCTGATTGCACTTGAGGACACATTTGGCACAATAACGCCAATATGCTTATGACCCCGACTGGCAAATAAACCTGCGACTTCCTCTCCTGTCTTGAAACTGTCAACATTCACCGAGGAATATTTGGCCGAGCTTCGCTGGTATAAGACGATTGGAACATTCAATAGCGTATTCTCCAGGAACGCCTCGTCCTCTTCCGTCGGATTGGCAATGATAGCTCCGTTATACCTGGTTCCGGTAATTAAGCTGCGCACCTCATGCAACTTCGTTCCCACATAGGGTTGAATCAATAGCTCATACTCTCCATCTATAGAGGATAAAGCGTGCTGCAGCCCCTTCAAAAATCGGCTTATTAACGCGGTGCGGGTGTCCAATGCCCAAAAAAGTGCGATGATCGGCAGCACCGTTTCCCCTCCGCTACGAAGACGCCTGGCAGATATATTCGGCTGATAATTTAATTGTCTTGCTGCTTCGATAATTCTTTGTTGCGTACTGGCCGAGATCCGATATTGGTCTCCTTTTCCATTAAGAACAATTGAAGCTGTGCCCTGAGATACGCCCGCGTGCTGGGCTATTTCCTTGATGCTTGCCAAATGGATACACCCCGACCTATCGAAAAATAATGATTCCTTGCGTAGTACCATAATACCATATACGGAATCGTTCATGTTCAATAAACATGAGGGCTGTCGAATGGTCCAATTTAAGTTTTTTAATCGTCCATCTGAATAAATTCGACATAAAATAGCACAGTTCCTTCCAAATTTGGATAAGTAGAAAAAAGCGCTTTACTCTCACCAATAACCAACTATAATAGATTTGGTAAATCATAACATAAGGAAGTGACCTAATTGTCGAAAACCTCATTGAATCCCGTCTCCATCTTGCTTGCTCTTCTCCTTCTATTCTTCGTCCCAGCAAATGTCAAAGCAAAAGAATCATTAGTCCCGGATTCGAATCTGGAAGCGGCTGTTCGACTGCAACTAAACTTGCTTCAAAAGCCTCTGGAAGAGGCTGATTTACTGAAACTAACTTCACTTTATCCACAGGATCCCTCTAAAAAAATCAAAAGCATCGAAGGGCTTCAGTATGCAACGCATTTGAGCAGCCTGATTATCCCTGGGCATGATGTTCAACAACTAGAACCACTTCATAACTTGAAAAGCCTGAGCTTTCTTGTTGTAGACGGGAATAAAATCTCTAATATCGAACCGCTCAAGAGCAACACCAACTTAAATCGTCTCCTCATCAGCAGGAATGAAATCGAGAATATCGAGCCTTTGTCCAACTTAACCAAACTGACCGATCTGCACATCAACAACAATCAAATTAAGGATTTGTCTCCTTTACGCCATGTAACATCCCTTGAGACTTTATATGTCGGGCAGAATAACATTAGCAATATCGATGTATTACTGGATCTGCCGAATTTGAAGGATGTCCAACTTGAAAATAATCCTTTAGATGAGAACGCAGCCTCTGTGATCAACGCTTTAAAAGCCAAAGGTGTAGCCGTTCAAACAGTAAAAGCCGATGCACCTAAAGCCTCGGGTATTCGAGTAAACCTGGACGCCAATCCCGTCCCATTCAACTCTCCACCTTTTATTACGAATTCGACGACTCTCGTTCAATTCAGACCCATTTTTGATCGCTTAGGGCTTCAAATCAGTTGGGAAGAAAAGACGCAGACTATCGTAGGAAAAAAAGAAGGCGTACAAATCCAGTTGCAAATTGATAATCCTGTTGCACTTGTCAATGGCAAAGCCATCACGCTGCCTGTAGCTCCGACCTTGGTCGATGGCAACACGTTTGTTCCTGTTCGTTTCATATCGGAATCGGTGGATGCCAAGGTTGAATGGGATGACAAAAGCCGCTTCGTCACCATCCAAACGAAAAGAGGATTTGCGACTAAAGACGGCAAGTTTCATTTTACCGCTTATGGCTTGTGGAGAGATATGGCAGACGAAGCGAAATCAGTTGAAACGGGTCAAATGGACACCGATGGTGCTCAGCTTGCTATCCGGTATTTCAACTATACAATGCTGTTCATCTATTCAGCTCCTAAATCTTCCGAGGACTTGAAAAGCATGAAACTAGTGCAATATTTAGATAAAGTTAAACAGGATAGAGGCATTACCAAGGAAACAACCATCGAAGAAAAGCAGACTAAGGCGCTCGGACTCGATGCCCTGCAAATCACCTATGTAAACAATAACGACTGGGACAAACGAATTGACACCCTCCTGGTGTTCGAGTCGGATTCCCATTTCTACACCATTTTGAATTCGTCCTATGAGGTTACTTATAAAAGCTCCAGTAAAGAATTTCAACAAATCCTTGATAGCATGACATTCCATGAATCTAAATAGAAGTTTCAAAATAGAACAACAAAGAAAGAGCCCGCAAGCTTGCAGGCTCTTTCTTTTACATTCAAGCAATAAACTCCGCCATAATCCGATCCATATCAAAAGGAGTAATCCCTTCACTCACAGAAAACACCGTCTGCGCACGATCTGCTTGCCCCACGACTCGCCCTCTAGCCACAGCATGCAGCATGAACAAATCATACAGGTTAGGCTTTTTCAAGGAGGTCATGGCTTTCCCCATGACTACCATCCCTTTTTGATTTTCCTCTACATTGTTGTAGTAGTGAGGATGCTTCTTCAGGGCCAAGTCGCACCAGATGATCTCCCGCTCCACCAAATCCATAATAACGGGAATCGCAATCCTCGTATCTGCGGCAAGATCAATGCGATCCAGAACCGTCGAAGGTTCAAAAATCTCCCCCGAACTCGGATACTTCCTCATCATCCACCCAGCAAAACATTCCGGCAGCTCACAGTAAGGCTGCTCCGTGAACGAATTCAGCGAAGCAACAATGTAGCGTCCACCATATTTCACAACAGAAGGAATATCCATATCGATGAACTCACAAGCGCCATGAGGAGCCGACGTAATATCCCCGCTGTGAGCCGCTTGATATCGATCAGAACGCAGATTCGTGTAGGAGATATGCTCGACATACTGCCACTTCTCATCATACATCACAGCCGAGAGGTCAATATCCACTCTTCCTGTATGCTTGCCGTTAACGATTCCTTCCTTCCACCATAAGAAAAAGCGGATCGTGTCCCCTTCCGGCATCTCCAGCCGACTGCCACGAACGAGGGTACGCAGTGCCTTACTCGCCGACCTTTGAGCAAAAGGCATCACATACCGCCTCAGCCTCTCATCGACATACACGTCCCCCAGCGCGGGAAGTTCGGAGAATCGCTTTATTAGCGTATTTTGGCATATGTGTACAATCGCCTCACACGTTTCGGCTTCAATATCGGGCAGCGTGTTCTGGATCGCTACAGCTTTACCTACATTTCCTTTTGGGAAAAATGTCCGCAGTTCCTGCCTTTCATTCCGATGCTGAAAATGTGCCATCACTTGCAGCAGCACTGGCGTTGACACATCTGCGGCAATATCAGTGAACTTCTCAACCATAGGGAGAGCATTCTCGCTGATCCTGAGCAAATGATCCAGTCGTCTGGCGAACTCGCCGGCGCGACTCTTCAATAGATCCGCAGCTAAGCCTGCATCCATCTGGCGAAGCGCATGCTCAACCTTGCCACCGAACGTTGCATAGGGTTTATTATTGCGCAGGATGTCAAAAGCTGCCTTGCAGCCGTCATACTTATGCTTGTATTCAGCCGGATGCAGGATTTCTCCGAGTCGAATCCAGCGATTTTTATAGCGCAGCATATCCTCTACCTTGTTCCCACATTGCTCAAGCAACTCCAGCAGCAACCGCCTCTCTGGGCGCCTGAACTTGCGGAACTTCGTATTCGTTGCAAGGCTTACATCCCCCTCCGACAGCGCAGCCGCTAATCGTAGGATATCCGTTGCCGTTTTCATATATTTTCCGATGAGCTTGATGTCAGCCTTATCATACTTAAGAAGCGCGGCCACGACGAATCCCACATTCTCTTTTAAAGGAATCTCGTCCGGCAGCACCGTACTCCAATCCTCATAAGAAGCGATAACCCGCTGAATATCTTCTTTGTCCGCCTCGGATATCGAACTTTTCGCTCCGATCAGATTCCGAATAACTTGATCAAAATCTTCCAAACTACCTAGATCAATCATTTCCAAATCAACCTGATCCAGCAAAAGAAATCTCTCCAGCGCAGCATGCTCGGGCAGTTTCAGCGTTAAATAATGATGGATCGCTTGCAAATAAAGCTCTGCATCACTTGCCATCATCACTTGTTGCGGGAAATTGGGATACATAGGCCGGAACACGGTATTCGCCCCTACCAGCGACTTCAAATCCTCCACCAACGGATGATACATGCTTAGAAACTCATCAACCGACAACGTTTGAAGAACGTCTACCAGCTTTTTTGAAAAGGTAAATCCTAAGTACTCTACATTTTTCATTGCTGTTGCGATGTATGTGTGAGGAAGACGGTTATGACCAGGATGCACCATGATCTTCCTATTTCTTCTTAGATAAATGGTATTTCTCATTGTGGCATAACGCCTCCTCATAAGTTCTGGATACAATCAGGAAACTTGCCTCTCTAGGTCTCCGATGATTTTAGAAGGAAGAGAGGCAATAGCCTGATTCGTTGTCACTTCTAGAAAGCTGCTGCCCTAAGATCCGGGTAGTTGTAGAAGGAAGGACGGCAATAGCCTGAAGTAACGTTATCATCCCATAGTTTGGAGGGGGTGAACATGGTGGAAGTATGGCGATGGTCGTAAAAATAGCCATTTTCATGTTGAAATAACAACAAAACCCCCTTAACTAATCGTTAAGAGGATTTCGTACTAAACCATGTTTGATTTCAATGTTTGATTCTAATCATGCTTAATATTCAATTCTTTAAAGTCCACCTTTAAACCAACTGCAGTCATGAAGTCTATACCTAATATTCCATCAAAACCATAAGGCTCTCTTGTCATACCTAATTGAAGTTTTAAAAAAGGTAAATTAAAATTTCCAATTTGTAAGTCTTCTACCACTTGCTCATAACACAGCTCACTTGCTCCACCAACACCATACATTCTTTTGGCAGTTCCATTTATCATATCGAGATACAACCCAATATTGACCATTAAATCCGTGTCAAAAATGGTTGAGGCACACCCTGTATCAAACAACACATTACTCAGCTTAATTGTTTGTTTCCCATATGTTAATGACAATGAAACTAATGGAAGACCGTCATCAATTCTAAGCTTCATCATGATTTTCGAATTCCTGTAAAGTATTCCTCTATAACTTCAATTTCTTGTTTACTTGTGTGAAAAACATAAAATTCACGTTCAGGGTTTTCCTTATGGTGAAACTTATAGCCTTCCCAAGCATTCATTGGATTATCATATTCTTCAACAACTGTCATTTCTTCAATCGTACGCATACGATTCTTTGAAACTGCTTTAATCGCCTCCACTAGAACAAATCGACTGGGGTAATGGTTACAAATTTCTGGCCATTTCATATCTCATATCCCCTTCATTTACATTTTCAACAAACATACGTATTAAAAATAGAATTAACCCTACTTAATCCATTTTCGAGGGATTCAGATTATTCCTCAAACTCAAATTTATACATTCATTATATCATAAGATATAAAGTTTCAGACAACCCATATCCATACCTTTAACGGGTATGATACAAAAAAGAGCAACATCGAATTTATCGAGGTCGCTCTTTTTGTATAGATTAAATATTTTCTAATGGACCAAGCAATATAGTCCGTTATCCGAATAACTTAGGATTCGGGCCGTATTGGTTCTCATTGGGCTGACTATCTTGGCAGTTAAATACGATAAGAATAATAGAGCCGACAAATGGGATTAAACCAATGAAAATCCACCAGGCGCTCCTTCCAGTATCATGCAGTCTCCGGAAAGTGAGGGCTAGCGATGGCAATAAGATTGCCAAAGAATAGATAATAGTTAAAACTGATTTTAGCCCAGTTATTGCTTCCAAGATCGCTAGAATTACAACGACGATTAAATGAAAGAGCATAAACATCCAGTATTCCTTGCGTCGCGCTCTGCCTGAAAACCCTACGTAATTTTTTAAAACCTTCAAATACCATTCCATTTCTAGTCCTCCTTATTCATAAAAAAACGATGAAATAATTGTCGTCAACTATATCTTACAACATTTTCACTAAAAAAGGATAAAGTTTTACATAATTCTCTATAAAGTTTCAGTGAAATTCGACATTTTTCCCCGTAATTTTATATATCATTGTATAAATGTTATTATTTAGTAGTTGATTTATTCTCATCTTTGTCTAAAGGAGAAAACACAATGAAGAATACGATTAGCAATTATTTAAATCTCGTTGCTACAGTAAATACAATCATACTGACTATTATTTTTTTGTTTTTCAATCCCTACAAACAAGAAGACATAAATTTAGGACATGTTATTTCACTTACTTGCTTGCTCATCTTGCCTTCGATTGTGAGTCTTTTGTTCTCTCTTATGAATAAGAAACTGCTAGCCATTATTGCCGCAATTATTACATTGCCATTGTGCTTATATTTTGGGGTTGCTAAGTTTCCAAGTGTATTCAACCTTTACTTATTAACACCAATTCTTTATTTACTTGGAACCAAATTTAAATTCTTTAGTGAGAAAATTTGATAAGAAGCAAAAAGGAGACTGCATCCATACATGCAAATCTCCTTTTTGTTTTTAATAATTTCCATTGGGTCCTTTCAATCCGCCTAAAAAAGTTACTTCAATATATCACCCTTTGTCGGAATACGGACTCCCTGTGGCACATTAAAGGAAGATACGCCGGAAGACTGCTGTACGCCAGGATTCCGGATCGCGATGCTGATCTTCAGATTGGTACTTCCCAAATAGCTTGTTCCGTTGCCTGTTGGTATATTTTCTACAACTTCTCCTTCATACGCAAGCTTGCCATTATCGTACATCTTGCCGGTTCCGTTGGCATTTCCATCCACGAAATCACCGTCGTAGGCAATCGCGCCATTCATATAAAATTTGCCTTTACCCTGATAAATACCATCCTGATGTTCGCCATCATAATAAAGCGTTCCATATTCGTAGAACTTGCCTTTCCCTGACATGACACCAGATGTGAACTGGCCTACATACTTATCCCGCTCATCGTCGGAAATAAATGTGCCCGTTCCGTTGTACGTACCGTTCTTGAACGTTCCCGAATACCTTGTTTTTCCATTCGGATGGTATTCAATTCCCGTTCCTTCAGGAATGACCGAATCTGGGGTAACCTGCCCTGCGTATTGCAGATAGCCTTCGGGAGCATAAATTTTGGCATCTCCCAATTTATTATTATCTGGACGTGTCATTTCCGAATACAAGCTGCCGTCCTTGTTGTAACCTATGTCTTGAATGACTCCATTGACCCTTTTTCCTTCTGAGCGCAGTTTCCCGTCCTCGAAAAACGTTTTGCCGACCAGATTGGCTTTCCCATTCACGAATTCACCTTCATAACGCTTTTGTCCGTTCGGGTAATAAGCTGCCCCTTGTCCATGCGCCACACCATTAACTACCTCACCTATGTATTTGTATGTTATATCAGACATTTTGACCGTCGTTTCTTTCACAGCTGCGCCAGGCTTATCGGCTTTGGCAGGCACTGACGATGTAGCCGCTGGCATGCTGGCAGTTGCTGCTCCATTCTCTCCAGCCTTGGAGGCGCTGTCCGGCAACTTTTCATTGGCAAGGACAGTTGAAGCGTTCTGACCAGGAGGTATGGAGGAAGATGGTTCAGACTTTACGTAGACAGGCTGGTCCGTGATTTTCTCATACAGTTTGTAGCCCAATGTTCCACTAATAGCAAGAAGCGAAACTAACAACAAAATAGCGAGCACATTTCTCATGATGTCACCTCAAAGATTATTTAATTGGGGACCTCATCTACGCGAAAGAAATACATATAATCCCACATAGACAATGACCACTTTTCTACGTTAGCATACTAAATGTGATTTTGAAAGTATCATAGGGGTGTTTGCTGTTCGGCAAAAAAACAAAAAACCTCTCATCTTGAGAGGCTGTGAAGACCTGCTAATCTCGTGATTGAGTCGCTGCGCTATCTTGCAACAACTATTGTGATTGCTTTAATGAATTTTTAGCCTTGCATATGGGGCATCTATCGTTATTATGCTTATACGTGTATACTGCGCCATGCTGAAGGGCCTCTACTATCGCCATGAACATTACGTCATGCTCTTTAGTTTTATATTCACATTTATTGCAGTAGACATATGCTTTCAAAATTAGTTTCCTCCCATACACGAAGGAGAGTCAAGACACTCCCAGATGTTTTATCTGCTCATGGCCCTCACTTTACATTCTCAAACCTCGTTAAAATCCCGTCCGAACGATTCAAATGAAAATAGGTGATAAAGTTGTCTAGCGAGGAATCGCCACTTTTCAGTTTCTTAAGCATTTTCCGGCTTCGCTTCAAAATATAATCTTTATGATCAATAGAAAAAACAAATCCTAAGCCAGATGTCATGCTAAATCCCTCAAGATCGAGCACTCGTGTGTAGATCAGAGGACTGCTTATTGTGTTGCTGCTTAAACTAATATCGATGATTTTAATAGGCTCGTCTGAGTCACTCAAAATGTCATTTAGCATAAGCACCCCTTCCATCTTATCGACGTGTATGACCTCGTATAAGGAGGCCTTTGATTGCAGCATTGCCGCTATCAAGTCGTTCTCGATCTGATTCTCTGAGGAATAGTTCTCCGCGAAACGTGATAATATATTCTTTCCAGCACGGAATTTTTCATAAATATTAAAGTCATATAGAGCATCATTCTCAGTCTCATGTTCAATAACCACCTGATCCCGGTTGTTAAGCATGCCCAAAATATGAGCGGCTTGCTTGAAATCAACTTCAGCAACGTAATCATTTAAAATTTTTGTATGCAGTTCTATTAGTGTTTGTCTATATTGCTTGTACCGCTCGATGTTGTCCAATGTTATTCCTCCATTCTAAATTCAGTACCATTTAATAACCGCGGTGCTAGATACCTTAACATAATCCTTCTTTTAACACTATGAAAAACCCTTCTTTATGCGCTGCGCAAAATATCTGTTCTATTAAATAAATTTGACGAAATCGGTGGAAAAGAAAAAAACCTCTCATATAGAGAGGTTGAGTAGATCCTATTACTCCATTAACCCTTTGAGCTTATTGTCCAAAATCCCCTTCTCCAGCCTCAAATGAAGCAATTCCGTATCCAAGTCCTGACCTATGGTATGAACCGAAGTAACAATGTCCTCTGCTGTAAGCAAGTGAATAGAATCTGCCTTCTCGGAGATGTACGTCAGGATAACTTCTATGAATTCTTTGCACACGTTGATTCTTTGTATGAGTATTTGTTCTTCTTTAATGGTTTCATTGTATTTGGCAAGGATATCGTTCATGTGGCTCACCTCCGATGATAGGCAATGTTTAACCAACTTCTTTTCTGTTAATGCTGAGTTTAGTAGCTCACAATAGCTATCGTGCAGGCTCCTACGAAAATGAGGAAATGATCTCCTTTCTGTATCATTCTTTGTAAATCCAGTTAATTGGTACTTCTTTGTATAAGGTATTACTTATAAGTGTAATTATTAATAATATACACTATAACAGGTCTGTTTGCTACATTATTTAAAACCTACTCTATTACTGAGGTGGTTATTTTGGGTAACTTACGTAAATTAGTTGGCGAACGAGTCCGAATGGTTCGAAAACAAAGAGGATTTTCACAAGAAAAGCTCGGAGAACTGGCTCTATTGAAGAATTCATATATTGGGGATGTTGAAAGAGGCACTCGGAACATCTCACTCGACTCACTGGATAAAATCATAACCGCTCTTGATATGGATCTTGGAGCTTTCTTTAACTTTGATGAGATTGATGTTACATCCAATGATTTTGATAAAACGGCAGTGTTAGAGGTACATAAACAATTCCTTGAAGATAGAAGCGTTGATGAAATTAAGTTGATACATAAAATATCTAGAGATATTTTACTTACGAAAAAATGAAATCAAAAGAGCGACATCGAATTGGGTTTCGAGGTCGCTCTTTTCTAAGTTAGAATGGATTTATCCTGTTATTTGAACCTCATTAAATTAAAGCTATAATATAAGTACATCTAAATTAGAGTAGGAGATTACAAAACATGAAAAAAGTCGATGTTGTCGGCGCAGTTATTTATAATGAAAAGAACGAAGTGCTATGTGCACTCCGCTCTCAACAAATGTCATTGCCTGGTTATTGGGAGTTCCCTGGAGGGAAGATTGAAGACAATGAAACCCCTCAAGAAAGCCTAGCTCGTGAAATTAAAGAAGAATTAAACTGTACAATTGAGGTAGGCGAACTTGTTGCCGATGCTACTCATGAGTATCCCAACGTTATTGTTAGATTAATTACTTATAAAGCTAAAATTATCGATGGCGATGCAGTTGCCAGTGAGCACGAGAAATTACTTTGGTTGCCTTTAACTAAACTTAAAGAGCTGGAGTGGGCACCTGCCGATCTACCCACCCTCGCAGTCATTTGCTAATCAATCATTAGCGGATAAAATCAGTGTACATGGCTTCCGGAATAGGATCATGTAATTTCCAAGTGATATTCATCGGTTTATCACCATGGCTATTCACATAATCGATTTCACCTAGATAAGTAAAGGGTAGAACTTCGTTATGCATCTTTTCAAATTTTCTAACGAATAAGTGTATATGAATTCCCTTACTGGTGTGATGAATAAACTCTTGTCCGCGTTGAGATTCGTGAGAAGTTGCATTTTGACTTTGCCAATGGAAGTGTTGCTGATCTACAAAATAGTCATGGTACAGTAAGTGATCGGCAACCTTCTCCCCTTTATTCAAATTAATAAAGAGTAAGTAATGATCCCCAACCCGACTTACCCCCTCTCGCCAAGTACCTTCTTTCGCAGGTGACTCAAACAAGTAGATGAGATCATTTCTTGTGTAATTTTGATACCGCACTACATTCTTCTGACTTTCAAAAAACACATCCGGTCTATAGAACCTTCTAAATTCAGCCAAGCCATATTCTAAGCGATCTTTAATATAATTAAATAACTCCTTATTTGCCTTAATCTGCTGTAAAATAGCTGACCCAGTGAAACTACCACTATCATAACTCCCAAAAGACCAAGTCTGTTTAGCCAGCTTCGTTGCCAGCTTTTCCATAGCTTTATCAATCTTGTTACCTTGTACTTCCTCTGAAACACGTATTCCGAATCTATAGCCTAAATCATCTATCACATCGCCGCTTGTAATAGTTCCCTTCTCAAAAGCTGCGGAAATAACTGAAAACTCATAAGGCCATTTGAGTGGCAACATATCTTCTAATCTTTGAACTACTTCCAACATTACATTACTATTCAATAGGTCTACGTCGAATGAATTAACATCCTTCATCTTCTTTTTAGTTTCGACCCACGAGCCATATTTCGCTATAAAAAAGTGTAAGCTAGGAGCTCCATCATAGTATAGGAAGTCATTTAGTTCGGGCGAATAACCCAACTCTCTCTTAAATTGGTTATAAAGCTCCATAAGTAGCAGGTCTCGATCCATACGAATATTCTCAATCTTCTTGAGAATTTCTTTCCGCGAAACCTCTTCTAAATCTACGAAGCAGCCATCTGGTAAGTCGGCAAACTCAGTTTCGATAGCGATTCGCAATGAATCCCGGTCAAATGCTTTATGATTATGTTGATCAGATAGGGCTAGCGGCACAATAAATGATTTTTGATAATTCCCAATGAAATCTAAAATGGTTACATATTCTTTCCCTGCGACTTTCCGCAATCCTCGACCAAGTTGTTGTATAAATATAGTGGCCGATTCCGTCGGTCGCAAGAATAAAATCAAATTCACCTTAGGAATATCCACACCTTCATTGAAAATATTTACTGTAAATATGATTTGAAGGGGATCACTATCGTTTTCCAACTTACTAATGATATCTTGCCTTTCGTCCGGAGAATCGTTACCTGTTAGACAAGCTGCCATATAGCCTCGACTTGTAAACTCATCCGTCATATAACGAGCATGTTCAATTGAAGCGCAGAAACCCAAAGCCGTCATAACATTACCATCATGTCCAAACTTGTTAATCATATTAATTACATAATCAACACGTTCATGCGTGTTCAGAGCACGTACTAGCTCCTTTTCAGCAAATTGACCGTTACTTAGCACTTCAATCTGTGCATAATCAATCGTAGGGTCACTCAAACCAAAATACCGAAAAGGTGTTAAGAGCCCTTCTTTAAGTGCATCCCTTAAACGAATTTCATATACGACATTATTATCACAAATTGCTAGAACATCCCTGCCGTCCATGCGATCCGGGGTTGCCGTAAGCCCTAGTAAGAACTTAGGTTTAAAATAATCAATTACCCTTCTATAGGTAGCTGCTTCAGCATGATGAAATTCATCAACGATAATATAATCAAAATAATCAGGCGTAAATTTCTCTAACACACCATCTCTAGAAAGAGTCTGAACAGTACTGAATAAGTACGGTTTATCCCAATCTTTCTCAATTCCAGTGAGCTTACCGCATAAATTATTAGCATCATCAAATATCTTTGCAAATGTTTTTCTAGAACTCTCTAGTATTTCATCTCTATGGGCAAGAAATAATACCCTATCCGCCCCGAAATTCTTCACGTCAAAAGCAGAAAGATACGTTTTACCAGTTCCAGTCGCAGCTATGACAACGCCCTTGTTGTGACCATTTAATCTAGTCTGCTCGAGTGCATGAAGGGCTCCCTCTTGCATTTTATTCGGTAAAATCTCCTTCTTTGTTGGGCTGTTGTCGTCATTCATAACATTTACCAGATCAACATGTTGCGCGGCTAAGTATGGATTGACTAACATAATTTTTTTATTGTTGTATTCATGTTCATAAGCTGTAATCAAATCTAAACTAAGCTGGATCGCCCTCTGATCATCCCAATACATTTGGAACGTTTTTCTGGCATTCTCATAGATCGAATAATACGTATCCCCTGGTAATTTCACATTCCACTCATGGCCTGTCTGTAGCGCTGAGTACGTTAAATTAGAAGAACCAATTATCACCGTATTTAGACTTGATTTACGCTCGAACATATATGCTTTGGTATGGAAAGATACTCGACCAGAGTCAAATACTTTTGTCTCCACATTTGGCATCTCTAATAAGCGACGAAGCGCTTTAGGCTCTGTAATCTTGAGATAAGTTGATGTTAATATCTTAACTTTCTTGGTTGGATCTTCTCTTCTTAGATCATCTAGGGCTCTAATTAGCAGTTGTAGTCCTGACCACCGCACAAAACTAACCATAAAAAACGCATTGTCCGCGGTTAACAACTCATATTTAAGGGCCTTAAATAAATGTATAGGGTCCGCAGTTGAATTCGTTAGTAGAAGCGGATGCGATAGGAATAATTCAGGATACATCGGCAATGAAATATCATCATTCCTGTAATGAATTGCTTTGAGCGGCATATCCAAGTCATATGAGGCCAAATCAGGAATGATTGCCCTTAGTTGGTTCGTTAATTCTAGTATTTTAGCGTGTTGGTTTTGATCTGCTAAATATCTGAACGATTTACTGATATCCTTCATGACTTGTTGTATTAATGCGTTGTTATGATTCTGTGGTAGGAGGTTATATGTAATTTGATTGGAGGGATATTCTTTGTTTTTATGTAATATCTCTTCGAAAACTCCTTGATGCTCTCTCACGTTGTTCCTCCTAGAATTAGAAAATGCTTCCTGTTTTATTATACTGGATATAATGGGATATGGAATAAAGAATCGTTCTATTCGACTGGCTGTTCCTCTTTTAATTGATTTATTTCTCAATCGTATGACACTATGCTGTTGGTGAACTAGGTTTAATCGCCGCTATATGAAGACGAAAGGGCTTACTCCAAGGAGGATTCTTCATCCGTCCCTAGAATAAAGCCCTAACTAACAAGACTTACAATCCAAATTTCACCTTTACATATTCAATGGCTTGTTTATCAGTAATAAGATAACTTATTTCCTCACGAGCTTGCCTTCCTGTATTAGATAGCCAATTATGAGAGCCAATAAATAGAATCTTGTTATCAATTAACATTACTTTTGTATGAAGAGGAGGTGTATATGCAAGTCCTTGGCCTATGATACCACGCAATTCTTTTAGAGCTGTTTTAGTTGCATCCTTATTACTGAAACTATAATTATCCCGTTCTACTATTTTATCAATATCATCGATCGTAAACTTAGTTTTTTGATAACCGAAACGGACACGAATATCTACTTTACGGTCTTGAGCAGCTTTTAATAATGTGAAAAATGATGCATTCATGACAGTGCTGCTAGTCCAAGGGGACACAATGCCTAGAGACTCTCGGCAATATTCTAATGCTTTGGTCATTAATCCGTGATGCTTCTTAGGATTCAATAATACATTATTATTCAGTTCACTGTTTATTACCTCAATAAAGCGTGAATCCACATCGCTGATCCCGATTTCATCCCGATATATAGCATAAGCAACATTCCGCATGCTATCAGTAACACCTTGCTCATATTCTTCGTTGAACAGGCTGTAGATAAGACCATTCTTTTGAATAGCTTGGATGGCAAGTTCCAAATAGTTTGCACTGGCCAAACCGGTCTCTAGATTACCTACAAAAATAAATTGTTCCTTTGCTCTCGAAAAGGCTACATTCAGCATATTAGGTTTATTGCCAATAACATAAGAAAGCCCCAAGTTTTTTGCATGAATACCATCCACTACTGAACTAAAGAGAATGAACCTCTTTTCTTTCCCCTGAAATGTATGAACAGTCCCTATTTCAATACCAGTTATAGCCGATGCTAATTCACGCGCTTGAGCTGAAAATGGTGTAATGATACCAATATTATTACGAATATCCACTCCATATTTCTCAACAAGCATTTCTACAATTCTTTGACACGCCCTTATCTCTGATCTGTTACGATGCGCATATTGATCTTTAAGTCCTCTAATATCAAATGCAACCAAGTTAGCTCCAAAAAGTTTATCCAGGTTATCTGCTTTGGTGAGATGAAGCATCTCGTTATAAACATGGAAATTAGAAAACTTCATTATATTTGATTCACAGCGTCTGTGTTCATCAAGAATAACTCCCTTTTTCTTATTTCCCATGTATTCGAAAAAATCTCCTCCCCGATCTGCGTAGTCCTGAGCATTATTTTTCAAAACACATATTTTGTCATGTAAATGTTCATCAACTTTACTTTCTTCAATTAAATTCATAGTAAATGGACGAACTGGTTCTAACTGTTCGGGATCCCCCACCACTACAGCTTTTCGAGCTCGAAATAAAGGCGCACATAAATAATGCGGCATTATTTGCCCAGCCTCATCAACAAACAAGGTATCAATTAGCTCAGGAAGTTGTTGAAATAGATTTTCAGAAAAAGAATGCAACGTAGTGGTAGCGACTGGAAAACACAAAAAGAATGTCTCCCATATTGCTTTAATACCCTCTTGATAATTATCCAATCTTTTGCCTTTTTCGCTATAAAATGCCTGAAACCATCTTTGTTGCTCTCCCATTTTTTCTAAATTAAATATAATTTCTTTACGATGCTCGATAATATATTGTTCATTCACCTTTAACGCTAATTCAAATAGGTGTTTACGATGATTTACAACTATTGGAGTGTTAGTTAACTCGTAGTAAGAAAATTTAATTACGGAAGGGAGTTGTAATCGTTTAATTAATTCTGATTCTTGCTGAGAAAGAGATTGAAGAGAACTTAAACGATCATTCAGTTTTGTTATCACGGTTTCAAGTTCATCTATCTTCTGGTTGGTCTCATTCATTTTCTCAGAAGTACTACTTATTTCAATTTGAAGCGTAGGATGATTTTGTTTGTAATCATCTATAACACTATTACACTTTTCTATTTCTTGTTGCAATGGTTGGATACGTATCTCTTGTATGAAATCTAAGGATGGATTAATTTTTTTAAATCTCTTTCGTTTAGGCAATAAGAAAAAAAGGGAATTAGGAAATTTACTCCAATTCGTTAGCAGTTGTTTATCATCATATGCTTGACGTAGATTATCCGTGGCTACCTCTTTTTCTTCTTTCCGAATACGATGTTCATCTTCAATTTCTTTAAACTCTTCCTCTTTTATACCCTTATGCTTTCTTAATAGTTCTAGTGCAATAGTAGACTCTTCTAACTCTAAAGCAATTCTCTCTATTTCATTGCTGCACTTAGTAATACTTAAATTAAGATCTCGGTTATCGTCTAGAATCGCTGTTGAAAGACAATGCTGAAGTAAATCCCAAAACTTGATAATGTTTTGCTGAAGGTCATCGAGCTCATCCATAGAATTTTTGAAATGAGCGCGGACTGCCTCATTCTTCAAAGATTCAATTTGAGAATGTTTGAGTCCTTTCTGTAATCGATTAAAAATTTTATGCCGAAACTCATTCATATTTGACATATTCCCTAAACGTGCACAAAAAAAGCCAGATGCTACAGATTTAACATTGTCCTGTGACAAAGAGATAAATCCTGTTGGATTTTCTAAAGCTTCATCATCTCCAACATATTCTCCAATTTCATCATCTAGAAATTCATCTAATGGAAAATCTCCTTCAACTGAAAGTAAGCTTAATGAAGTGAATAAATCTACTTCTTCTGATAACTCAATACCTATATTATCGACAGCTTTGTTGTTTGTACTGGTAATTACAATAGAGTATGGGTTCCTACCACCAAACGGAGATCGATAATGCTCCCTTTTTTGACCCTCATCAACTAACTCCCATGGTTGATCCCATTTTTCAATTAGAAGCCTAGCTTTTCGCACCATATAATCAGCAATCATTTCCTTAATTAACGTCGTTTTCCCTGTACCTGGTGGTCCATTCACAGCAAGCAGCTTCGCATGTTCTAAGGACTGAATAATTCTCCATTGCTTGATATTAACAGGGTATTCTGCTGTGTAACTTCCATAATGATATTCTCTTCCAGAAGGCTCGGGCTTAAATTGATAATCAAGGGCTTGCTGGTTGCCAAATACATAATTACTTAACAAAGGTGCACTGTGGATGGCTTGCCTCTCAACGAGGCGTTCCAGCTCTTTTCTAAAAATAGACTCTTTTATTTCCTTCAACTCATCCTTTGTAATAAAAATACGACGAGTCATTACCCATCCATAATACTCCCTAAAATCAAGTAAACTCTTCATAGACCAATTGGGTATGTGTTCTTTTATACATTGATCTATCAGACTAATAATTTGGCTAATATCTGATGATTCAATACTATCAATAGCAGTCACAATATCTTGATATTTTCGGGCTGCGATTAGTCTCACATCTTCTACTGGACAAGACTCGGCTTCAGCCAGCATAACCTCTAAGCTCTCTCGATTGAGGACAAAAGAGTTTGTGAATAAGCCTTCTTCCGTTAATTCGCATTTAAAAGTAATAACTGGTCTAATCAAAGGCTTCTTGTTAGCAGATAGACGCTTTATCATCAATGGATAACAAATCGTTACTACATCATGATTTATTAATTGGCTAATATAAGATTTAAAGTTTGAAATGTTATCTGGGTATGATAATGGAGTTTTTTTAATGAACTCTTCAACATCTATTTCTTTTGAGATAATGCTTTGAATTAGTGCTTTCCACTTACTTCTATCTTTTTTTTCCTTGATTGATAAATTCTTGAATTCTGGATAACTTTCTAACTTACTCTGTATAGCATCTATTTCTTTTTTCTCTATGGTTTCTTTCAGGAGAGATGAATGCTCAAGAACATTTTCGTGGAGTTGCTCCCCTTCTTCCGAGTTAAGAGAAGAATTCATGAATCTTGAGTAATCCTCATATCGGATATAATACTGTAAAGCTTCTCTTAAACCACTAGACATCGCTTAACCCCCAAAGGAAACTTGACTATTATCTTGTCGCTTATATCTTTCTCCAAATAATGACAAAACCCTTCAATTTTATACATTTTGATGTTTTATTGCAAAAAGCCCTCAAGAGATACGATTTGTTCTCCGGAAGGCATATTTAATATTATTCAGCTTTCATCCTTAATCATATTCATTCAACCGATAAGCTGCCGCTTGCTCCGCAGCAAGAAGCGTACTATTCGAAAAAGGCATATAAACAAACTCATGCTTCTTCTGTATTCTCCGAGTAAGATACTCTTTCAAATCAGGATCTACACAATAAACATAACAACCCTTTTGTCCTCTAGTCATTAATGTACGGTATGTATTCTTAATAATTTGATCAGCGATCTTTAATGCATTATGCCTATCTTCCTTATGCATCTTTTTAAAACCAGAGAGTGACTTATCAGTTTTAGCACGTTTAAACGGATCTGTAATAAGTTCACCATTTCTATAACGCAAATCATCACCAATAATTACACCAACATAGTTAAATTCAAGACCCTGCGATGTATGAATGCAGCCTGCTTGTTCAACCGATTCAGGATCGATCGCCCATGTAGTTGTGTTGCTTAAGTTCCAACTCATGTGAAAATTATGCTCATCAATCGAAATATCATGGATGTTGCTATTGCCCTTCCCGTCAGACTTCCAGTCCCAACAGTATCCTGCAACAATTCTAGCTTTATTATCAAGTTGGTTCTTCTCGAAAATTTGGTTCCTAAGCTCATTAGGATCATCAAATATTTGAAAATCATATTCAATGTCAAATCCCTCGAAATTAGCAGTTTCTCGTATTCCCAATACATCATCCAACCATGCTAGATAACTATCTGAACCGTTGCATCGAAATTGTGATTCTAGTTCCATTTCAACAATCTCAGCCCCATACTGCAAGGCATAGTTCTTAATCTGTTCTTTGTTTCCAACATCATGCATTGCAATTTTTTGATACTCATCAATGAAAAAAACAGAGAACTTGGCAGCATGAATAATTTCCTTCATTTGATTCTCGCCTTTATTTTTGAATAAACCCGACTTCTCGTTCAATCGATGAGCTTCATCTACGATTAATACATCTAACTCATTATTTATCGACTCATAGAAGACGCCTGATCCCTTAAACATATTGGTGATGAATGCCTTTTTATGATTCTTTTGAAGTTTTTTTGTATATACTTCTCTTGGGGCGCTGTTCTTGGTCACATACTGGCACAGAAGATCCTTAGAGGTTAGATTAACTAGAAGATTTATTCCTAGTACTGATTTCCCTGTTCCAGGCCCCCCCTCGACAATAAGCACTTGTTTTTTATCGGAGGTGCGAGCTTTCATAGCCATATGAATAGCTGTCTCAAACACAACTTTCTGCTCATCAATCATCATAAATTCATCGTTACCATCTAACATTCCTAGCAAAGCATCTTGTAGGGATTTTGAGGGCTTTATTTTTCCATGCTCAATGAGATATAAGAGTTTTTTATGATCTGTTTTCTTAATATACGTTGAGATAAACCCTCTTAGCTTTAAAGCATCTCCTTTAGTAAAAACAGGTGCTTCAGTTACATACTTCTCATAGAGCACATCAGTTAAGGGGTCATTGTTAGTTTGAATGTAGTTATGCAAATAGGCACAGGGATATAAGGATATTTGTTCATTTCTAACCGTCTCATTATATTCTGTAATTAAGTTTGCATAAGTCAAAGCCTGATAGGATGGATGTGTCATCTCCCTCAATCCACGTCCAACAAAAGTTTCTACCACACCATCCTTATGTTCAACTACACTTATATGCTGCCATTGCTTTAATTCAATGATAACAACAGAGTTCTGATTATTCTCATCTAATCCAGTCAAAATAAAATCTATTCTTCTGCCATTAGCCGGCACCTTATATTCAATAGCAATTGTAATATCATTTGGGATCTGGCAAGTATTGAGCACCTTATACATGTAATTCATCGAGTTGTTCCACGAATTGATTTCACTTGCAGAGGTGCGGCCCATTTTTTCCACCATTGACTCATAAATCTTAACCGCAATACTATCTTCAGTTACATGATCCATGAACTCTTCTTTGGTTGCTTCATAAATAATCATAGATGACTACCCTCTATTCTCATTCCTCAGAATACTTCTTCGCTGTACCCTTAGATTTTTCTACAGGGTATTTCTTCGCATTTTTATCTATTTTGTTTAAAATCGCCGATTCAATATCAATCTCTAAATCATGGGCAATCATGAGCGAATAAATCAACACATCAGCTAATTCATCTTTAATCTGCTCCATGTTCTGTTTGAGTGCCTCAGAACTATCTTTCCACTGAAAATTCTCTAGCAATTCGCTTGCTTCTAATGTTAAAGAGATAGCAAGATCCTTAGGGTTATGGAATTGTTTCCAATCCCGCTCATCTCTAAATTCAATAATTTTCTTTATGATAGCATCCATTTCATAGCCCTCCATTCTACTCCAACCCAATCCTCAAAAAATGCCCCAATATCATTTGATCCAGAAAAAAGGACCTGTTGAATGCCCCTTTGGAGATATTCACGCGCCCTTTTTTGGTCTTCTTATTTTTTTAACCGATTCTTTTTTATGAAGTCATCAAATTCATTATCTTCATCCAACGCGAGTCGTCTTTTATTGTATTTTTCGTATTCACTGGTTGCCAGTTTTTCGGCTATATCCTGAGAAATACTCCCTGCGTTAGTCAAAATCTCACGCTCATTAAACTTTAGAAATGAGTTCAGCTTATCTATCCAGTCCTTCATATACATTGGAGATTGTCGTTCAGCTTGATCCTCTGCATAGTCCAAGTACATGGTAACAATACGGTTCAAAGACTGAATCTCTTTATCGGTAAGATAATTCTTAGCGACTGTAACATCACCTTTCCTTACCTTGTCACCCTTCCAGGTTATTAAGCCCATATTCTGCATGTCTGAGTTTGCTCGTTTGACGATCAATTCTGCTGCAGTATGACCATGGATTGCAAAATGTAATTTATTCTGAACGGTGGCGAAGAACTCTTTGGAAATATCGGTATGGGGATCATAATCTATGGATAAAGCATAGATATCAGTGATTTTGCGATAGAATCTTTTCTCCGACGCTCTAATGTCACGGATACGCTGGATGAGTTCATCAAAGTAGTCTTGTCCGAAATGACGCATGTCCTTTAATCGTTCGTCATCCATTGTAAACCCTTTAACAAGATACTCGTTCAGTCGCTCTGTAGCCCAACGCCTGAATTGTGTGCCTCTATGAGAACGGACACGATAGCCAATTGAAATAATCATTTCCAGGTTGTAGTGTTTGATGCTTCTTTTTATTTCTCTAGATCCTTCAACTTGAACTTGTAAGTATTCCTTACAAGTTGAATCCTGATGAAGTTCGTTTTCATTATAAACGTTCTTTATATGAAGGGTAATATTCTGCGATGTCGTTTGATACAACTCCGCTATGGCTTTCTGGGTCATCCATACGGTGCCGTTCTCGAGCTTGACATCTATTTTGGTGTTCCCATCTTCTGTCTGATAAATTAAAAGGTCAGTCTTATTATCCATTTCCCAACAGCTCCTATTCCCATATAGAATCATATGTTCCCATTTTACCATATATAGAATACGTGTTGTTATTTATCTAAAATCTACTCCAACCCAATCCCCAAAACAGTACTACCCAAATCCAAATGCTCCCGATCCAGCGTGACCCTCACCTTACCCGCACGACGCTTCTCCCGCCAATCCTGCAGCTCCTCGTCAGATTCCAAACGAAGCTCAGAAACTTCCTTAGCCCTATTAAACATATAATCCGTCGTATATAAAATCCGATATATCCCATGCCCCGCGGGAACAATAGCTGCCTCTCTTTTGACCCACTCTTCCACCTCAAAAACAACATAAAGCTCATCCGTAGCACCTCTACTGGAGGGGATAGACGTTATTGTAGAGCGTGGAACGACTTTCCAATCCTTCACTTTGCCGTACCAGGAAATGCCCGCTTCCTCTGTCCCAAACAAACGAATTGACTGATACAAAGCGACGAATTCCAATCTGGTCAGCACCTTATGGTCGGTTATATTACGAAGCGGTGTATGGTAAAAACCATGCTCAATCGCAGCCTCCAATTGAGGCTTTTTACTTAAAGCACCCACCAACACATTCTTCCCAGACATCTTGTCCTTGTAATACTCCTTCGTCCCCCGTGGCCGCGTTGTCCGCTCATAAGCTTTCTCCGGACTATCCATAATGATCTCATCCAAAAACTTCTCCATCAAGCTAGTCGAATTCGGCAAAAATGGAAAAGCCCCAATATTAATGAGTTCCACACTCTTATAAAACTTATGCTGCTGGAATCGCTCTTCATCATGATAAGGAAACAACACATACGCCCCAAACATGCTGCGTTCATACTCTTTACCCTGCCCCTCCGAGTACACAATCGCATCTCGATAGCGATGCATCGTATTAATATCATCCTCTTCCGGACCCGGCATCCGGTATCTCTCAAAATAAGGTGTCCCCTCATAGGCCGGATTAATCCGATACTTCGCATCAAAAATATACTTATACTCTGCCGCGGCGTCATTCTTCTTCAACGTAAGCACATTATCCGGCCGCTGCGCCAGCGTCTGACTCCGGTCCCCTTTAGGCAGCGCGTTATAAAAGAGGGTAAATATCTCCCCGTTCATCGGGTTTTTATATACCATCTTCGCCTGCTGCGATTTATCCAACGTAACGAACAGTCCACTCCGATTAATGCGGATGATATCCTGTTTGAGCAGCTCATACTTCTTGCTTAAAAGATGATGAATCTTCAAGAAACACCAGTATTCATAGAGTTGGGCCAAATCTTTCATAGATAGACGGAACAGATCATTCTGGATCGACAAACCTTTTAACAACATTAAGTAATAGCGATATACTTCACGGTAGCCCGATGCCATCTGCAATACCAGAGAAATCGAAAGCTGCTTCATCTCACCAACTCGCAGAAAATCATGCTGCAACAGCCTCTGCACCTGACTCATCATCAGATTGAGTTTCTTCGTAAGCTCAGGGTCTTGGGCACGACCTTTTTCAGCTAGACGTATTTTAACATCCTTCAACTTCTGCCCAATGCGTACGAGCACCCATTTCACAAAACGGTTCTCGGCCGTATCATAATCAACATGACGTCTGCTCTCCAGCAATTGTGTCGGAGTAAAACGCTGGCCATCAACCTCAATAATGCCGTTCACCGAGTCCTTGGCTAGGAGATGTGGTCGTTTGGCTAGGAAAGCGATGTTCTCTTTTCCTGCTCTTTTTACACGCGCTGCATCTACCAGACGATTCTCGCTCTGGAGTTTAGCATGAGGCGATAACTTAATTCTCTCTACAGCCTGCACAAGCTGCGCAAACACATGCTGCAAAATCGTAAAATACTCCGTCAAACTCTGATGATTCGTTTCTTTCAGTCCCGTCAGATTGTACGTTTTACGCAGAAAATCAAAAGATAGATTATAAATTTGCTCATTAACATCATTAAGTATCATTTGATAGTCATTCTTATAATCAATTTTGGCCGGAAAAATCTCCAATTGCAGACGAAAAATAGCCTCTCCATTCAATCGAAGCTCAAGTTCAGAGAGGCCAACTTCATTTTGAAAATTAAGAATTCCCGACAAAATCATTTTTCCAAGTGGTTTAATAGCTTGTCTCACAAGAATGTTATCATGATGAAAAGTTAAGGGGATATCTGCCTTCTTCTCGATGACCAACTCATAAGCCTGAGTTTCATAAAAAGTCGGCGAACAAGCATCGCTCGAACTCCAACTTTGAAGCGCACCATGTTCGCGGGAGAAAACAGAAATAGTTTCAATAACTACCGAACCTGTAAGTGGTGCAGCATGAAAATGAGCATCTACACACTCCTCATCCTCTTTCCGATGAAGATTAAGCGTCTCAACCGTAGGATGGAACGGCTTGCCCTGAATATAGAGATTGAACAGATTCGTCTCGATTCGTAGTAACTCCGTACTTTGATTAAGAGAGCCAGTATGAGGTAAAGCCATCTTCTTCTAACCTCCGTAGCATGAAGGCGATTTTTCTTGCGTAGACCTTGAACCTATTTTCCCTTTTTTAAAGAACTAGGCCAACGGTATGATGTTCTTTGTTTATAAATATAACGAACAATAAAAACGATTATTATTACTACTAAAATGAAAAATGCCAGGATCCTACTCAGGGAGTATAGATATATCGCCATTATGAATATAAAAGCCATAATGAACAAAACATTTAAATATAAAAATAGAACCCATACAGCATGCAATAGCTTTAGCACTGAATTATCAACTAAATTACCAAATTTACTACCTATTACGGTACCTATGTTTTTTCTAATATTCAAAGCTAAACTAGCTATTAAAAATACATATAAAACATTAATCCAATAAGTTTGTATTGTCTTATCTTGATTATTAAAAAGCATTCCGACAATCCCTTGGAGTAAGGCAATGCCAAAAATATGAACTACAACTAAAGAAAAAGTCACAAATGGGTTGTTGGAAACCCTCCATAATTCAGTTATTCCTTCTAAATATTCAATCCAATCTTTATTTTTAGCGTTTATTAATTCTCCACCAGTTTTGGAGAGATTTGATCCCGCTTTGAGAACTTTTAATATGTACTGTTGTTTTTCTAAATGATTAACAATATCTTCGAACAAAAACAAATCTTTTTCTAATATATAAGCTTTAAAATGCTTTTCAGTAGTTTTAAATCCGTAATAGCTAAGTAATTTAGACTCATATCTATGAAAATCATTTAGATCTGTTCTAATTTTAGAAAGTGCACTTGTAATTTCATCAGAAAGTTCTTCAATTATGTCATTGGTACTTAAATATAGCCTTTCATTCTCAGGTATGCTATCTAGTATTATTCTTCTACTAAAAACTAAAGATGCATCATAAGCCCGTTTTAGTATAGGCAGTCTTCTTTTTTGCAGTTGGTCTTCAGCTAGTAAGGGTCTTGAGGCATCTGATATTATTATGAAGTCAACATTTTCTTTAGATAACGCATAAACCCCTAAGTTATCAATTACACCACCATCAATAAGCTTAACATTTAAACTCTTAAAATTAACATAATTAAGCAACCCTGGAACAGCTGATGATGCTGCCACTGCATCGCTTAGTTTTATCGGGGTATTCTCATAATTAATAATATTCCCCTCTACACACTGCTCATCATATTGTCCCATCTCTCCCTGAGAAAAGAACCAATGCTTTCCGTTATTTAGGGAAGTTGCATTAATAATTAGTTTAGGTGCAACTCCATAACTATCCTGTAGATCAGACATTTTTAAATCAGTTTTATAAAAGTACTTGTTATATAATTTGCTAAGTAAGTGCTCACGCCCTAACCGTAAGGCTTGCATCTCATACAGTGGATTAAAAAATAGTTTACCACGAATATTATTTGCGACTCCTAACGCAAATTTTTCTTCAACAGTTTGTACAACACTAATATAATCTTCCTTTACTAAAATCCCTTGTTTCAAACGAATTCTATTAAGTAACTCTTGATAATACATAGCACCGATTATACTTCCACCAGAAACTGTCGATATAACTTTAATATTACTTAAGACCCCTAATTGCGCTAGTTTAGCCAACACGCCAAGATGAAAAAATGATGCTCTAAATCCACCACCCGATAAAGCTAGGGACAGTTTCTTCTTGCTCGCAAGCATTTCAATTGAAAATTGCTCCATAACTTCTCCGATCAATGTAGACTATCTAGCAAATGTTTAAAGAAGTATTCCGTATTATTCTGATTAGGAGAGCCAGTATGAGGTGAAACCATCTTCTTCTAGTCTCCGTAGCATAAAGGCGATTTTTCTTGCGCTTCGTGGATACTTTGCTGCCGCCAACGTTTCGTGCGATAAGTACAACTTAGAAGCATCCTCTTTATACTCTGATATGGGGATGTTACGATTGAGGGCTACTTGCATTAGTTGAAGTAAGGCTGTTTTTACAGACATATTGCTGCCTTGAATACGAGGCAAAATCTTTTGCAACAACTGCATATCAAATGCCGCTTCCTTACTCAGCAAAGCAAAACGCTCATTATAAATCATATAAAAGCACACAGCATCCCTAATCCGAAAGCCAACATGCGAATGAATCTGTTCCAAAATGCCATTGATCTTGACCAATAACTCTGTCGTTTCTTCAGTTAACTGTTTATAGTCACGATATACATCAACTAACTGTAAATAATCGCTTCGTAAAAGTGAGTTTGGTGGATTCACAGTACTATCACTAGCCTGAATCCCTTCCCCTGTTGGATATTGCCCAAGATCAATATAATTGAACTCGATGGTGTTGGCGCGGTCTAATACCTTTTTGCTAAAAGGATGCGTCGTCTCATCCATATTTACTGTTCCTATGATGTACACATTGTCTGACAAATAGAGGTTGCCGTAGTGTTGCTTATCTGACTCATTTTGTAACGAGTCCCTATGTATGAGAGGTGTTGTCACGATCCGTTGGTTATGCCATTCTTGTGTTTCAAGCACACTCAGCAAATCGCTAAAATAGTGCTCAACCCTAGCCAAGTTCATTTCATCTAAGCATATAAAATAGGGCTTATATTGATTTTCGAGCTTTGAAGCCTCAACCAACACTTCCGTTAATTTCCCCGGTCGAAAAACGCCTGACAAATCTTTATACCCTAAAAGATCCGATGGATCACTCCAATCAGGTCTTACAGGGATCAAAGTAAACTGCCCATTATTCGCCGTTGCGCCTACCGCCTCAGCAAATAACTTGACTAACTTCGTCTTCCCTGTGCCGGATACCCCTGCTAGGATGACGAATGGCTTTGTTTTTAGGGATAGGAAAAAGTTCTCGATCCAATGGTCAGGGTACATGAACCCTTTGCTAGCTATGAAATTTTTGATCTTAACTATTCGCTCACTTACGGTTAGTGGATCCACAAAGGGTTTCTCCTCCCACTCGGTGTACGTGTAAAGTTGGCCTGATCTAGAAACAAATTTCAGGATTTCTAGCCAGTTGAGCATAAAGTTCGAGCGTTGCTTTTGGGTCACTTCTCCCCAAGTTCCCTGCATACCGAGAGTATCAATAAAGATCGGAACGAATTGATCTAATGTGAAAGTGCCTAGCTGCTGACAGATTTCTATCGCTCTATTGATGCTTCTAATAAACGGAGTGTGGTTTTCAGTATTAGTTAACTGCCCTCGGATTAGCCTAACTTGTGTATCACTAAGCTCCCATTTATTCTCGTTAAAATGGTTGGCGTATTCTTTTCCTAGATCAGTTAATAAGAAGTCATTTTCGCTTATCTGTAGTAAACCCAAGTCTTTTAAAGCTCGTCCTAAATGACGGATTCTCTCTTTTGGATGCTTCACATCATCACCAGAAAGAAGAACTGTTCCTTGATTCGAGATTAATTCATCTAACGTGGCCGGATCTGGCCCGTGATCATGTAGATATTTCATAATGCCTTGCCCAGCATATAAATGGCTTATCGTATAGTTGAAACCGATCTTTTGCTCAGGTTCAATACCGGGATTAACTACGTGGTTAACATACTCACTATAGTTGATCACAGCATTGTTTAAGTCCGCAATTAGCTGCTCGTCATCTGGAAGATGCTCCGTATCGTACCGATAGTATGCAACTGTAGATACTTGATAATCCTGGCCTAAGCCGCCAGATGTTAAGTAAATGGCATCGTCTTTGATCATGCCCTCAAGTGGGAGTAGGTCACGGATTTCTTGGACTTTTTGTCTGAAATATTCGTAGGCTGCTGGCTTACCTTTTGTTTCAACAGGAATTGTGACTCCCTGCATGAACGTAAGATATACAGATTTCATATCTTCTGCGAAAAGATAGACCAGATACTCGCCCTGACGTGTTGTCTCTGTGATTCGTTTATCCATGATAGCGATCCATGGAATCGTTGCCCAATTTCCTTGGCCAACAGAGCCTTGGATCTTTAGATCTTGATGGATGAATGGCAATTTCCTAAGTTCGGTGGGGATTTCTTGACGCATTAAATTGCCTAACCTATGCCCAGCAAAGGTTTCTCGCTTTGCTGCTAGGTATGAGGATAGAATATCGGATAGCATTTCTTTTAGAGAAAAAGCGTTCTTGTTCTGCTGACTATAATAGTTTTCCAGCTCAGTTTGAGCGTAATGATAAAGTTCACTTAATACATCGTCAGACCACGACTCGTATAGTTCTTTCTTAAAGCCTATAGAATCGTTCTTTTGCTCCAAAATGGAGGAAAGTGCTGCGATTGGGGTTGAGATTACTGACTGTACGTTAGTTACGGTCATGCTATTCCAGCTTGTTCCGGCTTTTTCTGGTGGTGGATCGACTGTTAATCCACTTGCTTCTCTCTCTTGAAGCTTAGCAAGGAAGCGCTCTTTTACTTTGGTAAGAGACACCACAAGATGTCCCGTCTCTTTCATCTCAGTAAGAAGTACTATTATGAGCACCATCTTGTAAGATTTTTGTTTATTTGAGAATATATTGGTTAGCAGAGTTGGTAGTATCACTTTGATCACCTGTTTTATGAAATAGAGTTATGGTGAGATAAATAACCCTCTATTAAAAGAAGGTACGACTTTTGTTCTATTTATTCGACAAATTGAGAATACATCCCTGCTTTAGCAGGCATGTAAGGACGAATACATAAAGAGACTACCTTTTATAATAGCCTTAAAATTGTTCTTTTCTTTATTTCATAGGCAGCTCTATGATAATCCTAATATCAAACCAAGTACCACGGGCCTTAAAAAGTAAAGAATAGGTAGAACAGCAAACACCCACAACCTTGAGGTTGTGGATTTGATGTATGGAGGTGAACTTACACTTCTAAAAACCCTGCATTTTGTTTATAAAGCTTAATTTAAAAACATGAAGCAATATGAAATTCCAGTAGACCATACATCTCAAGGACTTCAGATTTACTGGGCCCGTTATAAAATGTATTATTGCAATTTGAAATAAATCTTTTTCTCAGCATCCTTCAAATCATAAGCTCTCTTTTCCAGGACCAATAAATTCTCTTGATTCTTCAATACCGGAAGTAGAATTTTACCAGTCACTTCAAAAGATCCAGAATCGCCTGGCAAGATCTTAATAAAGTAATCGTCGTAAAGAAGGCTTTCCAGAGATCCATCAAATCCGTAGTCTTTTCCCCCAATGATCTTGCCACTATCATCAGGCGTTTGCGATCCCCAAATGGAAGGTCTGTATGTTGAATGCAAGTACGCATATCCATTTTCTTTGGAATCAGTTCCCTTTTTAATCTTAGCATTTTTGGTCTTAAGGTTCACGTCAAGCAATACATACCCAACGGTACTGCTCTTTTCTGGTTTAGCAAACCCTAGATTAACCAATTCATTGTCCGTAATGGGAGTAACCTTCTTCACAGTCACAGTATAATCCGCAGATGGACTATCATACTTTCCATCACCATAATTATAGACATCGTAATAGGACAAGGAAGATCCTAAGGATACTGGATTGTCGAGAGTTCCTGTGCCACTATTGCTTGAGCTTGTAGCAGGCGGCGGGGTAGGAACTGGAGTTGGTTTTGGAGTTGATGCAGGACCAGAATTATCCTTGTTCGGAATACCGCTATTGGAAGATACTGATCCGCTAGTAACTTCAACGGTCTGAGTATCATTATTCCATTTAACAGTGGCACCTAGCTTTTCAGCAAGTGCTTTAGCCGACACATAGCTATGTCCTTCGTACACGAGTGGATACATAATCCCGTCTTCGCTGGACATATCCACAGCACTGCCGTTTACGCTTACTTTCAAATTTTGGTTCTGGTACGCCGTGATTTGTTTCAGCGCGGAATCCGCATAAGCAACCGACCCAATGGCAGTTACTACCGAGATTGCTGTGATTACAGTTAACACTTTCTTAGTAAAAATTTTTTTCATCTTCTTCAACCCAATCTTTTCGTATTAGGGAATCTTAGGCAGTTAACCTTTCTTCCCATATAAACCACACCGATGCTCCTGATGTGACTATAAACCTCCAATGCTTGAATCTGCATAATTGAATTCTAAGGGACTCCTATTACTTCGAATTACATATGTCCGCAATATTTTTGATACATTTACCAAAATATATAATTTTTACTTATGAAGATGCATTTTTACCATACTCCTCGTTAGATACTGTAAACAATATATTACTATAAACGTTTAAATTCGACATTTTCCGTTATATTCCTTTTTATAAAAATGTTGAAGTAAAAATAGGAATTATATGTTAGCTAATTTTACCCACCAAAGAAAAAAGCAACCGAGAGGGTGCTTCTTTCTTTTGGTATAGAGGGGAGGGGAGTCGAACCCTTGTCCTAATAATTGAACTCGATTCAAGAATCAGGTAACTCCCTATTAATCTATTTATTTCGTCAACAATCAGTCAACTCTATTATTTTTCGCTTCTGTTTCATCCTTCCATCTTATCTGTACTACTCCCCCAACCTGCTCCACTACTAGATTCTTACCACTCTGTACCAGTCCTCACCAACAAAGCTACCGATTCCACATGCACGTTATGCGGAAACATATCCACCGATGTCACCTCCGCGACGCCGTAGCCCCCATCACCAGCACGCGCAAGTCGCGAGCCAGTGTCGATGCGCTACACAACACATAGACGACGCGGCGCGGCTGCAGCTCCAAGATCGTCGCGAGCAACGCCGCGTCGAAGCCCTTGCGTGGCGGTTCCACCACGATCACGTCCGCAGGGCCCGCTTCGAAATGCACGTTCGTCATGCCGTTCAACTCGGTATTCTTCCGTGCATCCACGATCGCCGCTTCAACGATCTCAACGCCATAGACCTGTCCCGCGCGCTGCGCCAGGAACAGGAAGATCGTCCAGATGCCGCAGTAGGCATCGACGACCACTTCATCGCTGGTCAACCCGGCGTATTCAAGTGCCTTCCCGTACAAGACTTCTGTCTGCACGGGGTTCAATTGAAAGAAAGATCGCGCGGAAATTGCAAATTTCACATCGCCGATATAGTCATTTATGACTTCGCTGCCCCACAGGACGCGAGTCTCATCCCCAAAAATAACATTTATCTGCTTCACATTAAAGTTATGGCAATGCTCTTCACTGCAGGCAGAGCCTCGCGAATGCCAGCCACCCACTCGTCCACACGCGGGATCGTGGTGCCATTGGTCACCAAGCCGTACACCCCTCTCTTTCACCCGAACGGACGACCTCGTCGTCGTTCTCCTCATGTTGAATCAAGCACTCCTCCATGTCGATGATGCAATGGCTGCCCTGCGCATAGAAGCCGCCGATGAGGCCGCCGCGCTCTTCCCCAAAAGGAACCTGAGCCTTGTTCCGATACCGCCACGGATCGGTGTTCATTATGAGGCTATACTGCCGATAAGTTCGATCTGGTCATTCCATTTATACAATCGCATAAAAGCAAAAGAACCCGAACGATTGCTGTACTAATCGTTCGGGTTCTTTTGCTCATGCAAAGCGGCAGCGCCGCGCTGCCTCATCACCGAAGGAGAAACCCCATACTTCTTCTTCCACACCTTCGAGAAGTGCGATACGTTCTCAAAGCCTGTAGCCAAACAAACCTCCGTTATGGATATTCTTGAGTTGCTTAGCAGTTCCTTTGCCTTTTCTAACCGACGGTTGCGAATCCACTGAAATGCAGGCTCATTATAGATCTTCCGGAATTCCCGTTTGAAGGTGGATAAGCTTTTGCCGGACAAATAGGCCAGATCCTGAAGCGATACGGGGTTTAGCAGGTTCTTCTCCACCACCTCAACAATGCTTGTGGGACGCTGCTGCCTCAGCTGCAGGATTTGGTTCAATAACCCTTGGTCCGCATCCAATATATCAAAAAGAAGCTCCAGCATTTTCAGCTTAATTAATTCGTCTTGAATGCCCTCCGGCTCTGCAAAATAGGGCTTGAGTGAAGCCATATAGCTTAACAGGCGCTCATTCACCGGATGAACAGTAGCCGCGGCAGGCGATACAGACTTCGAGGAAGGTAGACTGGATATTTTCATAAAATCATGAAGCAATTCATCCTTCAAAAAGAACATCATGTAGTCCAATACATGCCTCGAATCTGCTTCTCCATACTTCTCATACTCAACGACGATTCCTTTATGCAAGAGCGCCATTTCATTTTTCCTTACTGTATGTTCCTGATCACCGTATCTGACAATGTAGACCCCTTCCAGAACAACTAATAGAACATGCTCCTGCAGATACATTCTCCCTGTCTTGATGTCCGAATAGGCGCATGCCCCCATGACCGACAATCCTTTCATCTTCAAAACGCCAACACTGGCTAGACTCTGAGGCATTTTCACAGCCTTGCTAATTGAGGACCCCATTCGTCTCACTCCTTATCTGAATACAAGATAACATGAAGTCACCATGGCAATCCAATAGGGAGTCGCTGGAATTCGATGTCCGTTAGCATGAGCCGAATTGACAAACAAAATGAGCCGCACGACAAAGCTTTGATTACTCGGCTCGGTTACTATGAGGATAGAAGGAACGGATACAAACAAATTGAAAAAAAGGTGAGGACAACATGGAAAATGTGAAAAGTCGATCTCTAGAAGAAATTGCTGACCGCGATGCAATTCGTGATCTCATTGATGCATATGCCTATTGTGCAGACACGCGGGATGCTGAAGGCCAAATGGCATTATTTACGGAAGATACTCTTTTTAGAGTATTTATGGATGAACGTCAGGCAGAACCATCCCAAATCGTTACCAGCAGGAAGGAATTAGCACCTATTTTTGATAACTTAAATACATATGTCTCCACCATGCATGTGAATGGCCAAAGTAAGATCATCTTATCTGGTGATACCGCAATTGGGACAACCTATTGTAATGCTCATCATTTAACAATCGATGGCGATGACAAGAAATTAATGGTAGCAGCTATAAGATATAGCGACGATTTCATCAAACTGAATAATCAGTGGTTTTTCAAAAAAAGAGATCTCAAGGTTGCCTGGGTTGAAACTAAACCTCTAAATAGCTAAAAAGCCCCATGCACCATCTTGGCCGGAGGCTCCGTTATGTGAAGGAATTGAGGATAGAAAGGTTAAAATAAACTACGATCTTTGCATCCTCCCTCCACTAGGCGTCCATTATCATTCCATTGACCGTACATTTTGTTTTCTCTCGTATTTGTTATGAATTTGTCTAATCTGCTCCTAAACAATTCTGACTGATTCTTAATGCTTTGTATCGTATCGATCCGAACTCGTTTATAAAGATCTGGAAATGCCATGAAATTATCGTACACTTGCTTTTCCTCGTTCAGCCTTTGCTCTATCTCTTCATCTATTCTAAAAGAATTGTGATCCATATCAGGAAGAACCCTTCTTCCTTCGTCTCTCATTAACCCCAACTTGTCGAGGCGGCGGACACGTTCTTTATTTAATTCCGTCCATGAACTTTTTTTACTTCTAGGAGACAGCCTCTGAGCCAGCTCCGTTTCAGAAATTTTCTTTTTGACTCCATCGATCCATCCAAAGCACAAAGCTTCCTCGACCACGTCCAAATATAACAACGTATTCGGGGTAGGCGTCATACTAACCACGACCCAGCAGAACTTTTTCGTCTTTCCATTTTCCTGCAGCCAAATCCTCACATCTTCTCTCGATTTTGCTGGAATCAGATTTTCAATTTCCATATACATGATCCTTTCTAAATTTTTCAAGAAAAATATACAAGAAAAATGGTCTGCAATTGCAAGACCATTCTCAAGAATGCGTTACTGTTTGTTGGAAATGACTTTATCAAGAAACTTATCTGCGTCACTATTGAATTTCCACGAAATCCCGAACTTATCAACCAGCATTCCAAAGCACGAAGACCAAGGCGTATTGGATAACGGCATGATAACATAGCCACCAACCGATAAACGATTAAAGTATTCTTCCAGTTTTTGTTTATCATCGATGACTAGACTAATCAGAACATTATTTCCTTTCACCAACTCGCCTGTTACCGTCTTCATAGAAGGCAAAATATCCGACATCATGATTTTCCCGCCTGCGAATTCGATGGAAGACTCCATAATCATAGTTAACTCATTTTCTGGCAGTGGATAGTTTGGATCTTGTGGAATATCGCTAAATTTAACTTTTTTCACTTCCGTTGCACTTAAAGCCTCCGAATAAAATTCAATCCCTTGTTCTGCATTTCCATCAAAGTTTAAATATACAATAGCTGACATAAAGTAATACCTCCTTCTTGTGATAAATGTAGTATAATCTACAAAAGGTGACAACTATATGTCACCATTCTTAAATTAATTAGAGAAGGGGGGGAACATATGGACAAGATTGAGAGACTTATTTCTATCATCATGATCTTGCTGAGAAAAAATATCGTTTCAACAACAGAATTCACGCAATTATTTGATGTGTCCAAAAGAACTATTCTTCGCGATATGGAAACACTGAGCCTATCCAACATCCCGATCTATTCTATCAATGGCGTTCATGGCGGCTACGGTATTATGGATGAATACAAGGTTGATAAACGTCTTTTAAGCAGCTCCGACTTAGAGAATATATTAACTGCGCTCGGCGGATTGGAACAAATTCTAATTAGCGAAGAAGTTGACATTACGATCAAAAAAATAGAGGCAATGGTTAGCCCCTTATCTCTGAAAAGTTCAATTCAACTGTCATTTTATGGTTGGGAGGGTCGGTCTGAAATTCTTCACACTTTGAGGACATTTCAAGAATCCATACTAAAGAGAAGGTTAGTTTCATTTGATTATATAGATAAAAACGGCACCGCGACGAATAGAATTGTCGAGCCCTATCAGCTTCATTTTAGCGAAACGAGTTGGTATCTGAAGGGATTCTGTTTACATCGTATGAGCTATAGAACGTTCAAATTATCTCGGATCGATAAGCTTACTATGGATAACAAAACATTTAACCCTAGAGAATATTTAGTAGAACAAGAACGCGAAGCAAGCTATCAACCGCAGCTAGTCGCTATCCATGCATTGATTTCCCCTAGCATCCAAGATCAATTCATTGAAAGGTATGGTCGAAAAAGTATCGAAAACTATAGTTCTGAATTTTTATTAGCAACAATTGATGTCCCTCACAACAGTACAGGATTTCAATTTCTAGCAAGCTTCGGCACAAATCTCAAAATCGTGGAGCCCCAAACATATGTTGAAGACTTTCGAAATTATTTAAAACAAATGATGGATAGCTATGCCTGAGAAGATCTAGATCCAAAAATCATATAACTGATCACAGCCAAAACCCACACGCCGATGCCGCCATAGAGCATCACCAAGCCAAATCCGTGCACAAGAGCCGCGTGGACCACAGCTCCGGACGCATCCAGAGAGGACAGTTCTGGCAAGCCCTGCTTGAGAGATGCAAAGTTTCCGGCAGCTATTTTCCCGGCCAAAGCGCGCAATTGCGTTGTATCGAGAGTCTCTGGAAGGGCTCCCCTCAAATAAGACAGGACGCCTTCCTGCAAAATGAATCCCATCACGGCGATGTTGATGGCTAGACTGATCAATCTGGCACTCATGTCTATACCGGAAGCCATGCCTGCGCGGGTAATCGGAACTGAGCCAGTAGTCGTGTTGGTCACAGGCGTGTTGGTCAAGCCCAGCCCGATGCCAGCCAACAGGGAACCTGGGAGCATGGTCAGCCAGTTGGCGTGATCGCCTCCACTGCCATATTTCATCATAATGAAGCCCAGGCCGATGATAAAAAGACCCGATGGGATGACGATACGCGGCTGATAGCGCAGCGAAAGACGCTCAGCAAGTGGCGGGATCACCAGAGTAGGCAGCGCATAAGCCAAGAGAGACAGCCCGGCGGCTACAATGCCATAACCAAGACCGCTCTGAAAATAAATCGGCAGATAGATCATGAATGGCCAGAAACTGAAATTCATGCCGATAGAGCCAAGGATCGCGCCGGAGAAATTGCGTATCTTGAATACGGAAAAATCGAACATCGGATGGGTGCTGAACCTTTCCACCAAAAGAAAAATAATGAAGCTTGCTGCCGCTGCACCAAGAATGCTGATGGAGGCTATGCTGGTAAAGCCTAGTTCGGCTCCTTGCGTGATAAAGTAAGCCAGACCAAAGACCGCCAACGAAAGCGTGACAATACCGATAACGTCCAGCTTTTTCGCTTGGGGATCACTGGATTCCTCCACACCCCCAAAGACAAGGATCAACGTAAGGATGGTCAGCGGTACGTGGATCAGAAAAACCCAATGCCAATTCAATGCAGCCACGATCATCCCCCCGATAATGGGCCCAAACCCGAGGCCAATCCCGAACACGATCCCCCATGTTCCAAAGGCTTTGCTGCGTTCCCGCCCTTCCTGAAACCGATGCGAAAGAATCGCTATCTGGCAAATCTGCATCGCACCAGCACCCACACCTTGAAGAAACCGACTGACGATTAGAACCGATGTGTTTTGCGCCAAACCACAAATCAAGGATGTAACGCCAAACAAAACGAGGCTGATAATAAAAATGCGCCTTCTCCCATAACGGTCAGCTAGGGACCCCACAGCCATCAGAACCGTCGCACAGGCAATGGTGTAGGCATTCATAATCCATTGCATATCCTTGAGATTGCCATGCAATACCTTTTCCAGGGTTGGCAGTATGACTGGCACACTGGAAATTTCGAGACCGAACATTAGCGCGGACAAACATATCGCGGCCAATGCGATTATATTTTTGCTGGAATCTTTACTCATTGCTTGCCAATCCTCTCTGACTTCTCATGTGTGAATCGCCTTATTCATGTGAGTTTTATTATATAATTTAAATCGTTCATTTTACATAACACATCAAATCAAATATGATGATTATACAGATAAATCAAAGTTATTTTATTCAAATACCTTAAATTTAAAGGAGCACACTCAAAGTGGATCATATAGACAAACAAATCCTCTTCTATCTTCAGAACCAGGCAAGGATTTCAATGACTGAACTGGGTAAAAGCGTGGGGTTGTCCCAACCTGCTGTAACGGAACGAGTTAAGCGAATGGAAGAAAAGGGAGTAATCGAAGAATATCGAACCGTCATTTCTCCTGAAAAAATTGGAAAGCATGCGGCCGCCTATATGTTGTTTCGGACTAGGGACTGCTTGGCATTTCTTGATTTTGTCCATGCCTCTCCCCAAGTTGCCGAGTGCCACCGCATAAGCGGAGAACACAGTTATTTATTGAAAGTAGTGACGGAATCTACACGCACGCTCGAAGAGTTTAGCAATCAGTGCGATAAATATGGAACCTATACAGTCCTGATTGTCATGTCTTCACCGATTGATCATAGTCTTCTAATTCATTCTCTCAAAGAAGCAAATGGATTTGACTAATGCCAATGATTACACCCGACCCAATATGCAAATACCCCTTACCTAGCTTTGCATTAGGAAAACTTTCCCCAACATTCCCTTTTTTCATTAATGGGTCTGGACATTCTACATCCCCTTCCCTCGGAAAACAAAAAAATCACCCAATGGGTGCTCTAAATTCAACTTGTGTTGTAACTCAAATTATTTGAGATTGAACTGATCTAACAAATTATTTTTAAACTTCTCAATCTTAATCTTGTCGTCAACATTAATTTTCTCTTGGATGTCCGTCCTATCAATATTGTATTTCCCTTCATTGATTCCAGATATCACAAACAAATCGGGGTAAGTTACATCAGGTTTTAATACTAGTATGTATTTTGAATTTTGTTTCATCAGTTTATATCCATTGATTGAAAATTCCGTTTTCCCTGGCTTAATGCCTTTATCTATTACATACACAGGCTCAGCTACTTTAATAATATCTCCATTATTAAAATCTGACTTTAATTTATTTGCATGAACGTTTTGTATTTTAAAACTGGTAATTGTGAAAGACTCTTGTACAAAATTATCTTTATCGAAGGTAACATGATTCTCTTGCTTTAAAGGTACACCAGAAACAATGAGTTTGGAAGATTCCTCTAATTCATTCAAGGTACTATAACTAACTTGACTTGCATCTAGTGTAGCAGTTCTTGTTTTACCATCTGCATAACTGTACCAACCAGCACCTATAATTAGAGCACCTAAAATAATTGTTATGTTTTTTTTATATTTCATGTTTGAACTCCCTTTCTAGTTTCCCCATTTTTCTTTAATGTGTGATATATCAGTGGCCTGTGGAGCCCCAAAAGTCGATGTTACTGCTGTTTTCATAATCGAATTCCCTGAATTATTGTTGTGTTGAAGGCTAAGCACATGCCCAAATTCATGTATAAGAATATCTTTCTTCACGTTAGCATCAGTAACGTAAGACATGTTTGTATTGTCAATTCTTAGCCTTGTTCGATCTCTAGCATCATCCGCAGCCACTGCTGTATAACCGAATAAACCATACGTATAATAATCACACACAGCGTTAACATCTAAACTAGGAATACTCACTCCAGCATACGCAGCAACACCAAAGTAAGCGGGGGGATTAGAAACTTCCGATATATTAACTTTTGTGGTTATATTGTTCCAAGCGATAGAGCCATTTTGAGGGCACAAGCAATAGAACCGTCCAGTATAGTGTGATAAACGGGTAAATCACATCAAACCCATCCGTTTAAAAGGGAACAAACGGTTAACAATGATGGAATGTATGTTTCGTATTCATTGGACGAAGGAAAATTTAAGATAACTGCCTCTCTCTCTTCTGGCAATCCTTTAGCTCCTATTGCAAAGATTGATTATAACATCAAAATAGACATTGATCCTGATAAAAAAACGTATAGCTATGAAGGAACTACTGACGGGTTTCCTGCTTATGAAGGTTACATAAGGCGAAAAAATAGTGAATATAAAAGAATGTTTAATATATCGCCGCTGTCGCCCACAGGTGCTGAATATCTTGTTGACGGCTATGGCGACATGAAAATACGAGGCGATGGTCCTTTTTGATAAGGGGGTTACTGATTGAAGAAAAGTTTGATATTCATTATTATCCTAGTGCTTGCTCTTATTTCCTACAAAGTGTTCACTGATAAAAAAGTTAACTGGCATGAAACCCTTGAAGGAAACAAGTATGAAGTTACGTTCTCGTATTTTAATGGTAAAAAAGAAATCCCTATATCGGTCGAAAAGGGACAATTGTTAGTGTTTAATAATATATGGGATTTTGAACACGGCACATTAGGACTATCTATTTTTGATCCACGTGGTGAATCATTGGAAACTAAAGATAAACAAATAAAAGCAGATAGAAGCGGAATATATACTGTTGTTTTATATGGGCAGAAATTGGAAAATGGTCATTTGAAATTTAGTTGGGAAATTAAATAACAGAACATAGTTTTATCAATGTATGGCTAATAAACATAACTTGCCATCCCATCCCATCAGAGTTAACTTACAAACACTATATTTTTACACAATCCTCCAAATAACACTGAAAAGGGGACGTGCATAAGCGCACGTCCCCTTTTCGTCCCCAACTACCCCTTCATTATTTTCTGCACTTCCAATTCGCGGTCAAACAATACTTCTAACAATGGTCCGTTATCTGAGGCAATCTCAATCCCTCATTAGTTTCAATGTTCGGTATTTACTCTAATAAGTAATTATTCTCCAAGTCATATTTTGTCTGGCCCTTGTTTGCTCCCTGCCTCATAAACGGGGTGCAGTCCTTGAATACGTTGGTTTTTTTCCATGTAACCTTTTAGCTGCCTACCCGATCTAATATATAAGTAACGTTACGAACATTCTAATACTTCTAGTCAAGAAAGCAGGTGAACCCTTGCATACAGATCCTATTGTCGTCAAAGCCAAAGCTGGGGACCCTGAAGCATTCATGCAGTTGATGCAAGAGCTAGAGTTACCTTTATATAGAACTGCGAGGTCCATCGTCAACAAAGACGAAGATTGTGCAGATGCCCTGCAGGAGACGATGCTTAAAGCCTTTAAATCCATCCATACCCTCAGAGAGCCCGCTTTTTTCAAAACGTGGATCTTTCGGATTCTGATTAATGAATGCAACAAAATGGTCAAAAGCAGCTCAAGAGCCCTCCCATACGGAGAGCTTCCTGACGTCACTTCCACTTCCAAGGATTATGAGAAAATCGAATTATGGGATGCCGTTCAACATCTTGAGGAGAACCTGCGGATTGTCATTCTCCTTCATTACCTACAGGACATGCCGATCAGTCAAATTTCTGACATTCTCGAAATTTCTACGGTAGCTGTGAAGACCCGGCTGCATCGCGCCCGCAAAAAGCTAAAGCATTCATCTCAAATCAATCAAGAAAAGGGAGTTGCGACATCGTGAACACGAAGTTAGAAGAACAATTAAAGAACTGCCAAAGCCTACTTCCCGATCAGTTATCGGATATTGCCCGCTCCAAGCTGAATGAGACTTACCAAATCATCAGAGAAACCGATAATACCATTTCCCCCATTCAGAGAAAGACAAATGTATCAAGAACTTTTAATAAATGGTGGGTTTCCACTGTAGCCGCTGCAATCCTTGGAGTTACACTCATTGCTTCCGGCTTTGTATCGCCCGTAATGGCAGTTGCACTCAAGCAAATTCCAGTGCTGGGGCAAATCTATTCATTATGGGGCGAAAAAAACTTAGATCCTGGTCTTCAACAAGCCGAGGATTTCATCACAAACGTAAACCAAAGCGTAACCCATGGCAAGGTGACTATGAATGTTCCAACCTTGTTATTTGACGGGACCCGAATTCTTATGAACGTAACCACTCCTGGAAATCGTCTGGCTTCGGAGCCCAATTCGCCGCCTTCTGATGCCAATAAAGGGGCGGTGGATACGTTAGAGGTCCTCTATAAAGATCAACCTCTGAGCTGGGATTACGAATTCATGGACGGTGAGACTGCTTCCAGCCTAATGGTTCAGGTTACCAGAACTACTAGCATAAACCAGACTGTTCAGTTCCCTGATCAGTTTGACTTGACTGTAAATGTAACGTTAAAGGGTTACGATGTCCCGTTCCAATTCGTTCTGCCTATTACCAAATCAACGCCCGTTACCGTTTTAACTTCAAAGGAGACCAAGCATCACGATAACATTAACTTGCAGATCAGCAAGCTGGAAATCACTCCAATCACAACACAGGTATCCGTTGAGTACAAAACCAAACCCGGCCAGAGCATAGAAGAAATGCTCGCTTCTATCCCTTCGAAATACAAGGGTGCTGACGGGGGCGTCATCGCTCTTCAGTATGACATTGTGGATGAACATGGCGTTCAACTGAAGCCTATCGGTGCTCACCCCCTTAGCGAATCTTATACTATTCGCTTTGAACCCTTCAAGACTCTACCGCGTACCGTAACCATCAAACCGTACTTAGTCGTATCCGAAGGTCAAGCCCCAGCTGGGGTTATAGGACGGTGGGAAGACAACAATATGGTCAAGAAATACATCCCTGAGCTAGAGACTGTACTTTCCGTGCAATAGTTCAGCTGTAAAAGGAAACCTACTAAAGGCGGAGCCATAATTGGCTTCGTCTTTTTATTTAAATGACTTTAACAAAATGAATGGCGTACTCAGAATACGCTCGTTCGAAATGAGAATACTTTGCTTACTGAATGTAAGACTGAATGGTTAAAGCATGTTAATAGAGAAAGAGACCTGGACAATAACATCCAAGTCTTTGAAAAACAAGTAAAGAAATTAGTACATCTCGATATTAAAGATGAGCGGATACTCTAGCAAATCATCATAAAGCTCATTCAGAAGATTGAAGTTCTTGATGATGGAAACATAAAGATACATTAAAATATTACTCATCTATTTCCTTTACAGGGGGTTTAGGGATTTAATCCTGCCCCTTCCATTTTAGCAGCACTGTACACTCCACAGTGTCGTATGCGGGAACATAGGCTACTTGGTTCCGCTTTTTCGCGGCATTCTAAAGCCTTGATTTATAAGGGTTTTCTCCTATGACTTATGGTTCTACTCGATTCCCGTTGACCTGAAAATAACCCCTTTCGTCCCCAGTATATTACATCATGCCGCCCATGAGACAAGTACGTTTTCATGTATTTTTTGAGTCCTTTCTTGTGTGTACAATCCGATTTCTTCAGAAATCAGTCCTATATATCCAAGTGAATACGATGTATGCGTAGAGTTCGTAGACATGTTGTGGGCAAGGAATTATTCAGGGTATCCGTATGCGGGAAGCAATCCCGTTACGCGGCAGTAGCAATCTCATAAGGAGTTTTAATATTTCCATCTCCTCCGGCGAACCCATAACCGCCAAGATTAGGATCCCTATTAAAACTTCTTTTCTTTCTCATTTCATATCCTCCGATTTTTATCTTACTATTTAAGATTTAGATAAAATTCGACTGCTTAAGCAGTCTCTGGATCAACGTCGCCACTTCGGCGCGCGTGACATTGGCCTGGGCTTCGAGCTTGCCACCGCTTCGGCCGCTGATTAACCCCGCCTTTGCCGCCAGCGCGATGCTGTCTCTGGCCCAAGTCCCCGCGCCAGAGCTATCCGCAAACTTCCCGAGCTCCGCGTCCGTATTAATTGCGCCCGTTGCCTTGGCGAGACCGGTTAGCTTCATCGCCTTGGCGATGATGACCATTGCCTCTTCGCGCGTAATCTTGGCGTTCGGATGGAAGCTGCCGTCCTCGAAGCCCGAAATCAGTCCGTTGGCTGCGGCCGTCTGAATGGCACTTGCATACCAAGCGTCCGTTACGACATCCCCGAAGCTGTGCGATCCCTCGCCCAGCCGCAGTCCCAATCCGCGAACGATAATGGCCACGAACTCGGCGCGGGTGATGTCCGCGTCCGGATTGAACGTTGCCTCGTTCACGCCTTGGATGACGAGGCGCGACCCCATGTCGTTCACGGCTTCCTTGGCCCAATGCTTCTCCACATCGGCAAAGGCGATCGGATGCCAAACGACCGTGTACGTGCTATTGGTTAAGCTGTTGATTATCGCGTAAGACTTGCCATCCATCATTACAATCTTGGTCGGTACGTGCCGCACCGTTCCGTTGGCGTCAACGACGACGCCCGTAGTTATTCGGTTCGCGTCGATGCCGGACGGCAAAGCCACCATGCGTTCGACATAGACGTTAAATGTCGTGACTTCGACTGTTTTTCCGCCATAGGTACCTGTGACCGTGAAATCAACCGCCGGCACAACAACGGAGAATTCGCCCTTCGTCGCCGCGTTCTCCACTACCTTGACCATCGTGTCCGGCGTTTGCGCAACCGTGACTTTTAACTGAATGTCCTCCAGCTTCACACTGCTGCCGAGCTTGCCGGCTAATTTGTCGATGTTGATCTCCTTCGCCGGCAACGTGTAGGTTCCCTTGTCTGTCTGCAGAACAAGCGTCGCCGAGAGGTTCTCCATGTTCTTAACCATCTTGCCGTTCAGCTCGCCAACAATGACGTTCGACGCCGACTTAACCGGAATGGTGACGACGGCATTCACGCCCTCCGCATCCAGCTTCGCTTGCAGCTTGGCTGGATCGACGGCGACCGTCGTCGTCTTGACGCCGCCCGAGTCCGTCGTTGTTGCTTTGCCCGCATTTTCAGCCTTGCCGTTAACCAGCACGTTGACGGACTCTTCCTTCGGACCGGTCGTTCCGGTCGTTCCGGTCGTTCCGGTCGTTCCAGTCGTTCCAGTCGATGTCTCATTCGAAGGCTGAGGAGCTGGCTGCTCGGCAATTACAATCGCCGCCGCCTGATCGAACTTCACGACTCGGCCTTGCGCGTCTATCTCAGATACGCCGATCTTGTCGCCGTTCGCTGCCGGGATCAAGCCGTCGCTTGGGACGTTCTGGTAACCGCTTAGCGTATCACCAACCTTCGGTACGTCTACAGGGCCGCTGCCGAAATTGAAGTAAACCAGCCGGTGATTGTCGTCGGCGTCAGGCGTTACCGTAATCCGGGTTTTGCCGTCGTTCGCCGCGCCGCTCGGATCGCTTGCGGTCACCGTCAACCCGCCAGCCGGAACGGATACGTTCGTCGTGAAGATTAAAGTAGCGGGCGGACCCGCTGGAACAGAGCCGCTGGCTGCCACCCGTACCTGAACCGTATGCTCGCCGCTTAGCTCCGGCATGTTGGTTCCGTCAAACCGAACGTAAGCTCCGCCGTCAACGGAGAATTCCATCGTCGTGTCCAACCCGACAATTACATTGCTCGCATCGTCGGCACTCACATTCGGCACCGTTGGAAGGGTTGCATCCGAGTCATGGATGGTCACTTGAGCGGCTATAGAGGCAAAATTTGATTCCGTTGCGGCTACCCGCACGTAATAATCACCCGGCGCCAGCCCGACAACCGATGTTCCGGTCATCTTCGTCCAAGTTCCGGAACTTCCTTGCTTAAACTCCATTGCAGGATTCACGTTGAGAATTGAACCGTTACTCGCTCCGTTATAAGTGACATCCGTCACGGATACACCGACTGGAGCTGCCGGGCGAGCCGGCAGACTTAGCGCCTGCGGCGCGCTGTCGGTCGTTGTTGTGCCGTTGCCCTTCTTGACCACATTCACAGTAACGCCCAGCCAGCTGGCGGTAATATTCACCTTGCCGCTACCGTCCGCCGTCACCGCCGTTCCGTTAATGGTGTAGGCGCCGCTTGGCACAAGTCCCGTCAGCTGTTCTGACACGTAGTCGATTTCCGCCGTAGGCTTCGTTTCCGCCGCCAGTGCTAAGGTGACGGTAATCGTCGCGTTGCTCTTCTTGCTGGTATTCACCGTCGAAGTCGCTGTAACGAAATAGGTTCCCGGCGCGATATCTGCCGGTACAGTTACGTTCCCGTCACTGTCCACCGGCAGCTTCGGGTCGCTTGTTTTCCACGTGACCGTGGTCGCCGCTCCGCCCACCGCATCGACGTTAGCCGTGAACAGCTTGCTGCCGCCTTGCGCGATGCTGGCGGTTGCCGGGCTGATGCTCACGCTGTTGATGGCAGGCGCGTTCGTCACAGTAATCGTCGCGTTGCTCTTCTTGCTGGTATTCACCGTCGAAGTCGCCGTAACGAAATAGGTTCCCGGCGCGATATCTGCCGGTACAGTTACGTTCCCGTCACTGTCCACCGGCAGCTTCGGGTCGCTCGTCTTCCACGTGACCGTCGTCGCCGCTCCGCCCACCGCATCGACGTTAGCCGTGAACAGCTTGCTGCCGCCTTGCGCGATGCTGGCGGTTTCCGGGCTGATGCTCACGCTGTTGATGGCAGGCGCGTTCGTCACGGTAATCGTTGCGTTGCTCTTCTTGCTGGTATTCACCGTCGAAGTCGCCGTAACGAAATAGGTTCCCGGCGCGATATCTGCCGGTACAGTTACGTTCCCGTCACTGTCCACCGGCAGCTTCGGGTCGCTCG
>NZ_JABMKZ010000029.1 GCF_013204855.1 Paenibacillus alba
TTGCGACCATCCGAAGTTTTATCTCCACGTTGGTCAAACAAAATCATCCTATTCTTACATCACTGCAATTGGCTTACGTTGGTAATTTCAGCTTTTTTAGTCGGGGTCCTGAGTAGTAACCGAAAATGCAGGATTTTTCGCTCAAATCGTGTGAAATCAGAGAAAGCCTGCGATTATGCAGGCTTTTTAAGCATTTCCATCCTAAAATCGAAAAAAGCTTACCAAAATATGCATTATCGCAGGCTTTTCACGATTTTGCGTGTTCCCGAGACGAAAAGGATGCATATTTGCAGGAAATATGCCGACATACACGGACGCAAGGTAATTTGCCAGCTTGGTGAACGCAAAAAACAAGAGGCATAAAGTTTGCCTCTTGTTAATCACTAACCTTCAATATCAAGTACCGCAAAAGGTTTGGTACGGACGAGACGTTTGTGCCGGCAATGCGGCGTATTCAGCCTGTTCCGGGGAGTGTGCGAAGGGACTCGCAAGCACCTCAAGAAGTCTTGTCATGACGCTGTAATCGCCATCTTCCACTGCCGCTTCCAAAGCCTCTTCGACCCGGTGGTTTCTCGGGATTACCGCGGGATTGCTGCTGCGCATCAATTGATGCGAGTCGGCCTTTGACTCCTGCTGTCTGCCTAGTCTCGCCTGCCACAGCTCATGCCACTGCTCAAATTCTGTGGTGCCGAACAGGGCAATATCTTCCTGATTCTCGAACGTTAAAGCGCGGAAAGTGTTCGTGTAATCAGCCTGATGCTCCTTCATCAAACGGAGCAGCCCTTCAAACAGCGAAGCATCCTCAGGCTCTTCATTAAAGATCCCCAGTTTTGCCCGCATCCCCGCAAACCAATTGAGGTGATACAGCTTGGAGAAATCGGAAATCGCAGCCTCTGCCAATTTAATAGCCTGTTCCTCATTGTCATGCAGCAGCGGCAAAAGCGTTTCGGCCAATCTGGCGAGATTCCATGCGCCAATATACGGTTGATTGCCGTACGCATAACGGCCCTGCGTATCAATGGAGCTAAATACCGTCGCTGGGTCGTACGCATCCATGAACGCGCAGGGTCCATAATCAATGGTCTCTCCACTGATGGCCATGTTGTCGGTGTTCATCACCCCGTGGATGAAGCCTACGAGCTGCCATTTGGCAATTAGCGCAGCTTGACGCTGAATCACTTTCTGAAGCAGCTGAAGATAGCGGTTCTCGTCAACTTCCACTTCAGGGTAATGCCTTTGCAGCGTATAATCAGCGAGGGCGCGCAGATCTTGGACTGTGCCATATTTAGCAGCATATTGAAAGGTGCCAACACGTAGATGACTGGCAGCCACGCGAGTCAGAATTGCGCCAGGCTGCTCAATTTCGCGGTATAGCGAATCACCGGTGGTTGCGACCGCTAGGCTGCGCGTCGTGGCAATACCGAGCGCATGCATAGCTTCGCTGATGATGTATTCGCGCAGCATGGGTCCTAGCGCTGCGCGGCCATCGCCTCTGCGGGAGTAAGGCGTTTTGCCTGACCCTTTGAGCTGAATATCAACCCGCTCGCCAAGCGGCGTGATTTGCTCGCCAAGAAGAATTGCACGGCCGTCGCCCAATAAGTTGAAATGCCCGAATTGATGCCCCGCATAAGCTTGAGCAAGAGGCAAAGCACCTTCAGGACTCTGGTTGCCAGCAAATACAGCAACACTTGCCTTGCTTTGCAGCGCATGGGCATCAAGCCCAAGTGACGCTGCCAACGGGCCATTCAGAATGGCTAGCTTGGGCGAAAACACAGGGGTTGGGCTGCACTTGGTGAAAAATGTATCGGGCAGACGAGCATAACTATTATCGAAGTTCCATCCTGGTTCATTAATTGTTTCTTTCTCCGTCATCGCATTCCCACCTCATCTCAATTAAACGAAAGGATTTAAACCTATTGACATTGTTACAGCATATCAACTTAGTTTATCTTCTTCGGAAAAACTTATCAATGTTTGGGCAAGGACTCGAACTTCTTCCGTTTCCTATGTGAATCCAATCGCCGGGGTCCTGGGGTTTGGGTCTGGGTCTGGGTATGGCTCTGGCTCTGATGGGTCTGGGTCTGATGGGTCCGGGTCTGATGGGTCCGGGTCTCGGTCTCGGTCGGGGTCGGGGTCGGGGTCAGAAAACCTGCATAAATGCATCTATTGGGGACGAAACTCATGCAAAAAGTGAAAATACCTGCGTTTTTACAGGCTTGTTCAGGTCTTCCTTCCAACTATCAGGAAAAGTCCTAAAAAGCATGCAGAAACGCAGGTATTTAATGATAGAATAGTCTTTAAAGCTTAAAAGGATGCATAATTGCAGGTTTTCTGCGCATACCGCCTCTTACTGGTATCACAATTACACATTTAAAGCGCTATTCGAACGAGCTAACTGTGTCGCTTCAACCATGTTCCGCAGTGACGCAACCGTTTCTTCTTGTCCGCGGGTTTTCAGTCCGCAGTCGGGATTGATCCAGAATAACTTCGGATCCAACACCTGCAAGGCACGTTCAATCATAGCTGTCATTTCCGCTACATCGGGAACACGTGGACTATGGATATCGTATACACCCAAGCCAATGCCCTTTGTATAGGTGTTCACCTCAAAGCTATGAATCAATTCTCCATGGCTGCGAGAGGTTTCAATCGAGATCACATCCGCATCCATCGCATCAATCGAATGAATCATGTCATGGAATTCACAATAGCACATATGTGTATGAATTTGCGTTGTATCCTGTACCGTGCAAGTGGCTAGACGGAAAGCTTTGACCGCCCAAGCAAGATACTCAGCTTGATCCTCAGCTTTAAGCGGCAATCCTTCCCGGACCGCCGGTTCGTCTACCTGAATCATGCCAATCCCCGCACTTTCAAGCGCCTCGACTTCTTGTCGAAGTGCGTAAGCCAACTGATAGGCAATTTGTTCACGAGGGATATCCTCACGGACGAAGGACCAATTCATTATCGTAATCGGGCCTGTAAGCATTCCTTTAACAGGGCGATCCGTTAGTGATTGAGCATACTTGGTTTCTTCCACAGTCATTTCATTCAGGAAAGCGACATCTCCATAAATAATCGGAGGTTTCACACAGCGGGAACCATAGGACTGCACCCAGCCATTTTGCGTAAATGCGAAGCCTTCCAGCTTCTCCCCGAAGAACTCAACCATATCCGTACGCTCAAATTCCCCATGGACCAGAACATCTAGGCCGATTTCTTCCTGAAGCTTAATCCAGATATCGATTTCCTTCCGGATAAACTCAGCATACTGTTCGTTGCTCCATTCATTTTTACGCCATAGCTGACGCGCCTTTCGAACCTCAGCGGTTTGAGGAAAGCTGCCAATGGTCGTGGTCGGGAAGATCGGAAGCTGCCATTTCTTCTGTTGCGCTTGATGGCGTTCAGCAAAAGGTAGATGACGCTCAAACTTTTGATCAGCGAACGAAGCGATCGCTTGTTGGATATCTTCGCGCTTACGCTTGTCAGACAATTGGAAAGTCTGATAGGCGCGTTCGTTTTCTTCCAATTCCGCCGTCACATCGGCCACATCTCCACGGGCTACTTTGGTCAGAAGGACAATTTCATCCAACTTCTCATCCGCGAAAGCGAGAGCATCTTTCAGTTCAGAACCCAGCTTCGTTTCATAGCTCACAGTTACCGGAACATGAAGCAAGCTGCAAGAGGATTGGATAATGATCTGCTCCGGCTTCACGTAACCAGTAAGCTTCTTCAGCAGTTCCTGTTTCCCGCGAAGGGATGCCTTCCAAATGCCACGGCCGTCGATAACGCCTGCGCCTAATACTTTGTTTTCCGGGAATCCAAGTGATTGCAAAGATGCTAAATTGCCGGACAAACCATGAACGAAATCAAGTCCTAGTCCTTGGACAGGCAGCTGGATAATTTCTTTGTATTGCTCTACCGATTCAAAGTAGGTTTGCAGCATGATATTCAGCGTTGGTGCTGCGGAAGCGAACGTATCATAGATCGTTTTCAGACGATTCAAGTCTTCCACGCTTAACTTGGACGTCAGAATTGGCTCGTCTATTTGAACCCATTGAACGCCTTCACTTGCCAGCTCTTGAAGGATTTGCACATAAAGTGGAAGCAATTGGTTCAACCAAGCATCTGTCTCAGTTCGACTATATCCTTTGGAAAGCTTAAGGAAAGTCAACGGTCCAACGATAACTGGCTTGCCCTCGATGCCAAGCTTCTCCTTCGCTTCCCGGTAAGCGATTAAAGGTTTATTTTCAGTAAGAACAGGAACTGCCCCATCCAACTCAGGTACGATATAGTGATAATTGGTGTTAAACCACTTCGTCATTTCACTAGCAGTTGCATCCTTCGTTCCACGGGCAATACCATAGTAGAGTGACAAAGGTACAACCCCGCCATCATAAGAGAAGCGTTTTGGAATAATTCCGAACATCGTAGCCGCATCTAAAATATGATCGTAATAACTGAAATCATTGACAGGGATGTAATCGATGCCCTTCTCCTGCTGCTTTTTCAAGTGATTTAAACGTAGCTCCTGCAGCTGACTGCGCAGCTCCTCTTCTTGCAGCTTGCCTGCCCAGAAGGCTTCAAGTGCTTTCTTCCATTCGCGATCTGCACCAATACGTGGATATCCTAAATTACTACTCTTCATCATCTTGTGATCCCCTTTGCGACTTGTTACAAGTAAGATATCACGGATAAGAAGATATAGTGTAACTGTATTAAACTATAGCTAGATATAGCCTAAAGCTATATCCAAGCTTTTAAGATGAAATGGCATTTTTCAGCTCTTGCACATAGGCGGTTCCAAGTTTTGAAAGGGAAATGTTCTTATGTGAAATCCAACCGACATGAATGGATTCGTCAATATCCAAAGGTACGGGAATAATCTCATTGCCATTCAAATCAGCACTTAATACACCGGTCGAAATGGTATATCCATTTAATCCAATCAATAAATTGAACAGCGTTGCTCGGTCATTCACACGGATACTTTTCTTATGTATCACCGTGCTGAGAATTTCCTCTGAGAAATGAAAGGAATTATACTCCCCTTGATCAAAGGATAAATACGGATAATCTTTGAGCTGATCCATCGTTACGATGGATTGCTTCGCTAGCGGATTTTTAATACTAATGAATATATGGGGCTTAGCCGTTAATAGGCTGTTGAATTGCAAATTGGCTGTCTTCAGTAATTTATTAATTACTTTTCCATTAAATTCGTTGAGATATAAAATCCCGATCTCACTGCGTAAATTTTTGACATCTTCAATAATCTCGAACGTTTTGGTCTCCCGCAGCGCTAAATCATATTCATCTTGTCCATACTCCCGGATCAAATTCACAAAAGCATTGACTGCGAAAGCATAGTGCTGCGTGGAAACCGAAAAATGCTGCGGTGTAGGCTTGGTATTGAGATATCGGCTTTCCAATAGCTCTGCCTGTTCAACAACTTGCCGCGCATAGCTTAGAAATTCAACACCTTCCTTAGAAATGGATATGCCTTTATTGGATCTTTCAAATATCTCGATCTGCAATTCTTCTTCCAGATCTTTAATCGCGTTGGAGAGGCTGGGCTGAGAAATAAACAACCTTTTGGCAGCTTCATTGATAGATCCACGAGTGGCGACCTCGATCACATACTTTAATTGTTGTAAAGTCAAAGTGATCCCCCTTGAAATCCAAAATATTGTTTGGCCAGCGCTTTAAATCTATCGTTGTCAATCTGTTCCTTCCTACATGTCCCATCAATCCATTGTGTGAAAGACGTATCGGTTAACGTTATATTCCCATCGCTTTTAATTTGGGTAATAAGCGGGATTTTGTTAAAACGGGAATCTGGGTGATTAACGATGATGTCTTGCACGTCATTCAATTCGGATAAATCCGCTAATGTTCGATTGATATCAAAAGCATAGCCTATTCGCCAATCTGTATCTTTATATTTGAGTTTCAACTCGAGCCTATAGTTCCCCTCATCGCTTTCCATCGCTTGGACTCGAAATTCACCGTTCATTGAGGAGGCCGTTTCTCCATGAAGCGGCACAGGCTTTAGTGGCAAATTGCCGCCAAATCCAGTATCAACCAAGTACGTTTGGCCTTCCTGCTGCAAAAGAACAGCCACATGGGTTCTCCCCAATTCGGACCATTCATTCGTCGCTTCATTATATACTTTCCCGCGAATTAACACGGCTTTAAACCCATTTTCAACTAAGAAAAAATAAAGCAGAGGGTTTAATTCATAACATAGACCCCCTTCCTTATTCACGAGAATTTTGTTAATCAGATTGTTTGGGGAGATCGCTTTTGTTTTATTAAAAATGATGCCTAAATTTTCAAAAGGAAACGTTGTTGCTGTCTTTTCAAGAATTCTGTCTAAAGATTCAAAGGTAAGCTTTTCATTCTCTGGAATGCCGAGTCTTTTACGAAATAAGCCATTCAACTCACTCATGATGAAAAATCCCTCCTTATCGGGTTCACATTTACCTTCTATTGTGATAATAAAAAGGAACCCAGTCAAGACTGGATTCCTTACTTTTACGGATAAGTAATATGGCTGGTCATTTTCGTCTTCCCAATTTGCGAGTTCGAGGCATTGGTAGGCGAAATCGAAGGGGAGCTGCCTGATCCACGCTTCATCCTGCCTGATTTAGTCAGTTTCAGCATATAGTCGCAGCTGGGTGGAAGTTGTGTATCGCAAGCTGCGATATTTATTTTAAAGGAAAATGATGGTACGGCGATGTTGAAGTCATCGGAAGGATGCTTTCGGTTCCGTATATTTCGCAAATTCCTGCGATAATGCATCCTTTTCCTCTTGGAAATAAGCAAAATCGTGAAAAGCCTGCGATTATGCAGCCTTTTGACACCTTTTTCCACTCTAGGCGCGCAAAAGCCTAAAAAGCCTGCACTATCGCAGGCTTTTCATAACGCGCGCGGATCCTAGGCGCACGTTGTGTCGCCGCCGCATGGCGGCTGTCAATCCAAGGACATTAGCCGAGCCGCATCACTGCTGCCCTTGCAGTCTTTTATCCAGCATCCCCTGCACAAACCAGGCATAAATCACAAATCCCACTAACAGCGCAACCGCTGTAACTAGGAAAGGCAGCGAATAATGATTGCCAGCCAAAATGTAACCCGCCCAGTAAGAGGCGATCGTGTTGCCGATGCTGCGCGATACGGTCCGCATGCCTGCGAACAAGTTGCGGTCTTCTTCTCCGACAGCCGACATGCTTTCACTATCCATCAAGTTGTTCAGCATGGTGAAGCCCGTCCCGCGAATGAGCAGAAGTACGGCGAATATGGAGGCCGGCATAGCTAGCGCCATCAACGCTACGACCACCATATTATATAGAAACAGGAATATGAAGGTCCTGCGGCTGCCCCATCTCTCCACTACGTATGGCATAACGATTGAGCCAATAAAGAAGAAAAATCCAGACAGCGCAAGCAAACCGGAGATGTTGCCGTCTTCCATCTGAAAGCGAAATTTCAGAATCACGTTCAAGAACGGACTAAGCAGCCCGAACGTAAAGCCGGAGTTGAAAATCAGCAGCGAAAGCAGCAGCAGAAAATACATCGCATGCCTTCTTTTCGGCTGAACGGAAGGCTTCGCTGATTGGGGGCCGCCAACTTCAACACTGTTCAACCGTGCATGTGTAGAAGGAAGCAGCAATCCCCGTAATATGCCTGAGAGCGCCAAGCAGCCTCCGGCAACGAAGAAAGCATACTGGTACATCGTCGTATGTCCAGGCAGCCAATCTGGCAGAAAGCCGCCAAGCCATGTGCCGAGGCCGGTAAAAAACGTAAATATGGCGAACAACAGCGAATACGCGCTTGTTTCTTCTTTTTTGCTGCGGCAATATTGGAAGATCAGTTGAATTTCGGAATTCACGATCGCTGTAATTCCGAGCGACCAGATAAGCTGTGCGCCCGTCACCGCGCCAAGGCTGATTCCTAAGCCGAAAACGACAAGCGATAAGAAGCATAAGAGCATGCCGGCGACAAGCATCGCTTTGCGCCCGACACGCTTCACGATGAAACCTGCCGGCAGACTGGCGAGGCCAATGGTCAAAGCTCCCAGTGATGTTATTTTACCGATGTCACCTTTGGAGAAGCCAAGGTCTAGCAGGTGCAAATTCAGGATGAGGCTGAAGATGCCCACTCCGATGCCAAACAAGCTTTCCGTCGCGATGAACCGCTTCACGCTGGGAGATAAATCACGAACTAAATTAACTGTATACGTCCACATTGATGTACCTTTCCTCTTGCTGTTGTATGTGTAATATCTTACATGGCAGCGGCAGAGGGTTCAATCCTATTTTTCCATAATGATTCTATAATGGTGTTGGGCCCCTAATTATCCGATTAGTCCCGGGCATTTACTTCCCACTCGCAGGCTCAACCAAACGGTGCTTGTACCACCGCTCACCCCTATATCGCCACAGGAAGATCGCACCGCGCACGCCCCACTCCAGTTGCATGGCTGCCCACACCCCTAATACCCCGTACCCTAACATGATACCGAACACATAGCCAAGCACGACCCGAAATAACCACATAGTCAGCATCGCAGTGATGGAGGTGAATCGAGAATCCCCCGCAGCTCGCAGCGCGCCTGGCAGCAGAAAACTGATCGACCAAAGAGGAATTTGGGCCAACATATTGACCAGCATAATGAGATATAGATCGTCCATGATTTCGGCCGGTGGGTCGAACAGACTAACCAAAGGCTTAAAAAATGGGATCAATAATAGCCCCATGACCAATAAGGAGCCAGACGACAGCCACAGAAACGATCTAGTAAATTTGCGGGCATCCTGAATATTGCCCCTGCCGATGCATTGCCCTACCACCGTAATAAGCGCTGTAGACAAGGCGATGGCGGGGATTTGCAAAAGCATCGCAAATACTGAACTGATGGCGTTAGTTGCAATCGCATAAGTGCCTAAACTGACGATGTAGATTTGGGTCAGCATTTTTCCCCCGTTAAAAAAAAGCTGCTCCGCGGCGAACGGCAGCCCGATGAACATCATTTTCTTTAACATGGAGAAATTCCATTTCAGCAAATCTTTTAGTTGAATTCGCAAGTTGGCATCCAAACGGAGCAAGTAATATAACGCGCAAGCCGCTGCCAAATAACGGGAAATATTCACCGCCACACTCAAACCTAGAACTCCCATATCCATAAAATGGACGAATAAGATGTTCAGCAGTACATAAGTGAAGTTCATGATTAGGGACAAGACTAATGTCACTCTGGTCTTGCCGATTCCGCGGAGCGCTCCGCTAACCGCTTCCTTGAACGCAATCCCGATGTAAGATAAACCGCTTCCCACCAAATAAGTGCCGGCATGGGAGAACACTTCAGGATCAGCCGTTCCAAAAAGAAACTTCAAGATCGGATGATAGAATACGAGGACGACCAAGCTAAGTATCACCGCAACCAAAGTCACTGCAGAAAGCGACGTTGCCGCCGCCTTGGATACCATCTTATCATTCCCGCTGCCCTTGTACTGGGCCACCACCACCGTGCCTCCTGTCGCCAACGCAACGAAGACGTTAACCAGGAAGAGATTGAGCGAATCGACCATACTAACAGCGCTGATCGCGGCTACCCCAGAAGAACTAATCATAGCCGTGTTCACTAAACTTAAACCGACAAGAAAGCCTTGATCAATGAGGATCGGGAGAAATAGCGCTATAACCTGCCGATAATCAATAGACTCCCCAGAAAAATATGTATTCAAAAAAGCCTGGCCTCGAGCCTTATAACGACTCGGAATCATATTAGATCACTTCCCATCTGAGAACACAACCAAACAAAATCGAATCCTCTCATCTTGATTCTTTTACCCTACTTTATCATAGAATGAGCAATTGTAGTTGCTTGGGTGCCTACTTTGTGACCTCATTTGGAAATTATTGATGAATGAAATGTCAAACGAATTCTTTATAATGAGAATAAAAGTAACATCAGGATAAAAAAGGAGTTTCCTATGAAGAAAATTAGAATCATGATAGTGACCATAGGGTTAAGTCTATCTATTTTAATCGTAGTATCCGTTTTCTCATCCAAGCATTTCTGGAAATCAACAGAGGAGGCAGCAACCACACCCTATCAGGCAAGTGTGATGAACAATGCTCCCGTCCCGTCTGTCCACCCAGCGGAGTCACAAGGAGTTGAGGGCAAAGTGAATCCTCAGGTCATTCAAAAAGAACCACAAGAAATGAAACCAGTAACTCCTGCTGTTACAACAGCGCCGCAAGTTCAGCAAGTGGCACCACAGGCACAGGCTCCCCAAAAGAGTCTTCCAATTGCCACAATCGCTCCTCCACCTAATAAGGAAGAACCCACTCCGATCGCTGAAACGCCTGAACCTTCTGGCACAGTGCCGAGCACGACCAATGAAGATCCCTTAAGCGGAGAAACACACGTCAATCTCGATCAAAAACAAATTAAGGAAGTCGTTGCTGCTTGGAATCAAGCTGTAAAAGATTCTAATTCTATGCCGCCATGGCAGCAAAAAGCAGACAATATGTTAGTTGCAGCATCTAACTATCTAGGAACACCCTACGTGTTTGGTTCAAAAGTTGGACAAACGGCCTCGTTTGATTGCTCTTCCTTTACCAAATTTCTGTTTGCTCAAGAGCATATAAAGCTGCCCCGTAGTTCGCGTGAGCAAAGTTTGCTAGGCACTGATGTCCCCTTGAGTGATTTGCGTCAGGGTGATCTTATTTTTTTCACAACCCCTGCTCGCTCTAAAAAAGAAGGGCTTGACCATATCGGACATGTCGCTATATATGCGGGTGACGGGCTCATTGTACATACGTTTCGTCCAGGCATCGGCGTAACCATTTCCGAATTGAATGGCTCTTGGAAGAAACGGGTTGTAGAAGTAAGAAGAGTCCTAGTATAAAACCTGAATTAAGGTCACTAGATCATTCTAGTTGACCTTTTTTTCGTCACTCATGCTCTGAATTCCAAGCATTTGGTACGGTATGTTTCTTCTTTCGGAGCATCCTTCTTAGCAAACTTTCCTGTTTTTTTTCAGTAAGAATCCGTTTGAGGCCTCGAATAAGAAGCTTGGATCTCATCTCATCTTCTCGGCTCATCTTTTGCAGCTCACTAAAGAATTTTTCGTTCATTTTCACCATCTCCATAGGTATATAACACTAATAATTCTCTTATATCAAAATGAATATAGTTCCATAGGATTACATTGTAACAAATGTTTATCTCAAAATTCTCACAAAAAGACAACTATTGTCGAAAATAGTCGGTAAACGAGGCAAGCCGCAGGGGTTTTTAGCATACAAAAAAACCTGCATGATAGCTCATCAGCAGGTGTGTGCGGAGTATGTATGGATAACCTATTCCTAGATGATTGAATGAATTTCCGAAATTTCTTTGTATATGATCTTTCCTTGTTCCATCGCAATCCGTACCATTTCATCAGCCCCCTGCGATGGTCCGCCAATTCGAAGCACCGCATCACAACTTTGCAGCAGCCGGATGGATGAAGGATGAAAGATCCGATTAAATATATCGTCACCTATCGCTTGTGAACCCGCTTGTTCAATCAAAGGCAGAGCATACCACTCGCCTAGAACTGGCAAATGTCCTTTCTCATATACCGCAATCGCCATTGCGTTCATCAAGTTGACATTTTGCTCAATGAGATGGGGATCATCTCCAGTTCCTGAACGATAAGGACCGGCAATCAAGATATGCTGCGCTCTTTTGGGTTCCAATAACCTGTTAATCTGAGCATACTGCAGCAGCATAATCGTTTTTGCATCTTTGATCTCACCGTTTTTCACCATGTTTAAGGCTTGTTCGAACGAGTATTCTAATACTTCAATGTTTTCTTGTTCTTCCTCCAATCCACCACCATCGCCAACTCGCATATGATCTGAATATTCGGCCGTATAAAAATACAGCATTTCGGTAACTGAACCTGGTGACATATAGGCTTCGCCGATTTTTTGTATACTCGTTACACGGTATCCCGTTTCCTCCTCGGTTTCCCGAATGATGCAATTCTCAGCATTGTCTTGATCCAGCAAGCCCGCACACGATTCAATCAAAAGTCCGGATTCATTCCCGTTCACATAAGTTGGCATCCGAAATTGCCGGGTAAGAATCACAGTTTGCTTCTCGCGATTGAATAGCAGGATCGTAGCTCCATTTCCCCGATCATAAGCTTCTCTGGCTTGGACATTCCACTTACCTTCTTTGTTAGGACGCATGAAAGTTATTTTCTTCAGCACATACCAGTTGTCCGATAAAATCTCTTCTTTCACAATTCGGATCTGTTGATTCACGACGTAACCCTCCCAAAAATCTTATAGATCATTTCCTACCTGATCTTTTTTTGATTATATAGGGTTACGCTGCGTCACCTTCAAGCTCTTTTTTTGCTGCATCATGATCTGTAAGCTAATCCTCAGTTAGATGGATTTCTTTGCTTGGAAAAAACCCGAATCCTTGGTGATATGAATGCTGCCGTCACGATCAAGCAAATTTTGCAAAAAAGACCTGAATGTATCCATTTTAGCTCCAATCAAACGGTTTCTGGCATTCATCGGTGTCGAAGTCATGTAATTCAAAAGCGGCTGAATTTGGTCTACAATCATCTCATCCACATATCGGATAAGCTTGATTTCTGAGAACAAACCTGCCAGCAACTCATAACCATTCCCGAACTCAAACCTTTCCATGACCGGGTCTAACACCTGCATTTCGGGATCAAATGCGTTAGCCATATGCTCGATTTCCCGCAAGTGACCCTTGCTCATCGTTGAAGCATAAAATACGGCATCGGACTTCATTACCCTGTATATTTCAGAAATGGCTTTAGGAATATTGGGCACATGATAGAGCATATGGTTGGCGATCACGATGTCAAATTGCTCATTATGAAACGGAATGGCCTGAGCATCTACGATCAGGAATTTAAATCGTTCATCCTGCTCGTCTAGCTGTTTACGAGCTTCTTCCAACATCCCCACAGATAGATCCGTGAGCGTGATATGCCATGACTGCGGAATTTGATTCATATTTCTAGCCCATAATGTACCATTCCCACAACCCAGTTCTAATATTTTCAAATCAGGCTGATCCCTTAACTGTTGGAAAAACCATTGATGCCAACCAATTTTATTTACACTGAAATTATCGTACAAATCAATTCTTGCTTGCAGTCGACAGGCTGTCTGGTATTGCTCTGCCCAGTCCTTTTCTGTATGTACAATGTGAATAAGATCCTCCAAGCCTTCCCAGTCCACAGCATCCTTTTGTTCATCCAATAAGGCTATGGCCTTGCTGATCGCTCTGATTACATAGTTCATATGTGCTGTTTTTTGCATCATGATTTCTTTTTGCATAGCTAGTGAGCTGCGCAAATCTTGTTCAAGCAATGAATTTTCATTAATAATTTTGTTTATTTCCTGAAGCGACAACCCAATATATTTTAAGGTCTGAATTTTTTGCAACTTAATCAAATCCTGTTTGCTATACAACCGTCTAGACGCATCTTCGTTCTGCGAAGGGCTTAATAAGCCGATTTGGTCGTAATATCTTAAAGTCCTTAAAGTCAGGCCTGTCCGCTTGGCAATTTGCCCGGTAGTCACATATTTGCTTTTATCCGTCATTCCTTCTCCCCCCTAAAAGATGATACCAAATTTCTCCAATAGATTATAGGGAAACAAAGGGCGAGGGCCTTTCTGTGCTTTTCACGCCGCACGCGGACAGAACAGACTTAGCAGCAGGACTGCCGGCAGCTCCCTATCTTTTCCGATTGTACATAGACTTCCTCCCGTCTGAGTTAATCTATCCCCTCGTCTGCAGCCTAGACGTCTCGGAAGCGGGCAGCTATGCATCTCATTGGAATTTGTCCAATGAAATCAGCCCTCAAAGGGCTCATTGCCAGCTTTCATTGGAATTAATCCAGTGAAAATTTCCATTAAACCTCAAAATACCTACTTGTCAGACTATCCATTGGAGTTTTTCCAATGAAACCGCCCATCAAGCTCTTCAAGCTAGCTTACATTGGAAATAATCCAATGAAACCAGCTTTTCTCTTCATCCTTCAGAGCCTATCAGCTAGCTCCATTGAACTTCCTTCAATTAGCTGTGCTAGCTTGCTCGGCGCGCTATGTAAACAAAAAACAGCAGTCCAAAGTAACCTTTGAACAGCTGTTTTAAAACCTTCAGATCAATATTCTCTGGGCAGCTTCAACCAATGAAAGAAACTTACCAAGGCAGCTCATCATCTGCATGATAGAATTTCCCCGTTGGTCCATCTGCAGGCAAAGTGGCGAGCTTCACGCTTGTCCTGCTGCTTTCTTTAACGTCCATATCTGCGTATTTGCCGCCTATTTCGGTCTTTACCCAGCCTGGGTGGGCAGAATTCACTTTAATTGGCGTATCTATAAGTTCGTGTGCAAGATGGATCGTAAATGAATTCAACGCTGTCTTGGATGAGTTGTAAGCAAGCAGCTTGACGCCGTATATAGGAGATGCAGGATTGGCATGCAGGGTAAGCGATCCAAGCACACTAGAAAGATTGACGATTCTGCCGGCAGGAGCTTTGCGAATTAACGGAAGTAACAGCTGAGTCAATTCGATCAAATTAAAAAAATTGGCATCAAAGGTTTCACGCAGAATAGTTGGCGAAACGGTACTTGATTCATTCATGGGCGAAAGATGTTCAATTTCTTTCTGTACACCGGCATTATTGATTAAAATATCAAGCTTTCCATGACGTTGATCCAAAAAGTCAAAGGCAGCTTGACGATCTTCGGCGACATTGATGTCGAATTTGAGACTCTCTGCTTGAATTCCTTCAGATCGAAGTGCTGCCGCGGCAGCCTGCCCTTTCTGCAAATCACGTGCTCCAATAACGACCTTAGCGCCAAGCTTGCCAAGCTCACGTGCTGTTTCCAATCCAATACCGCGATTTCCACCTGTAATAAAAGCGACCTTACCGTCAAGATTGTTCGAGTTCGTTGTCATTAGGAAAGTCTCCTTTGTTTTTTAATTTAGAACGATCGTTCTAGTAATGATAAAAAAAATGTATGAATGCCTTCGAAGATTGTTACCCTAACCTTGATCACTTCATCATATTAGCATATTGGGAACGATCAGTAAAGAATTAATTCGGAGGGGCATCTAGACCGATTCATCTTCATTACCCATCTCAAACGAACCCATATGCCGCTGAAGGAAATTGAAAGGTATATGACCTTGGCATCCGCTCAAAATTATGAGAGCTGCTACAGCGTACTGCAAGAGCACAAGCTCAAAGTGCAGTCCCAGATGGCTGAAATGCACGCTACTTTGGAAATGATGAATTACAAGCTAGACCACTTTAGGGACCTGATGAAGCGTTCAGGGTTAATAGGAGAATAGACGATGATGCCTACTAATAGCACATATAAGATAACACCTCAAGCCCCGATCCCTTCGGGCTTCGGCCCGCTATCAACAGCGCGGGAAGCACTTGGCGGACGTGACCTAAGCGGCAAACTCGCCATCGTCACTGGCGGTTACTCTGGCGTCGGACTCGAGACAACTCGCACACTCGCAGAAGCAGGCGCGACGGTAATTGTACCTGCCCGTACGCCGGAGAAGGCCCGCGCTGCAATAGCAGACATCCCGAGAGTGGAGCTGGAGGAGCTGGATCTTATGGATCCCGCTTCCATCGACGCATTTGCGAAGCGGTTTCTGGCCACTGGACGGCCACTGGATATGCTCATCAATAACGCGGGCATTATGGCTCCTCCGCTGGTGCGCGATACGCGCGGCTACGAATCCCAATTCGCCACGAATCATTTGGGACACTACCAGTTAACAGGACGGCTCTGGTCAGCCTTGAAACAATCCGGCAGCGCACGGGTTGTCTCGGTTTCCTCCACTGGGATCCGCTTCGGGGGCGTTGATTTTGACGATCCTAACTTCGAGCGGCGTGAGTACGACAAGTGGCAGGCCTACGGCCAGTCCAAGACGGCCAACGCGCTGTTCGCCGTAGGGCTCGACAAGCGTGGTCAAACCCACGGGATCCGCGCTTTCTCTGTTCATCCTGGCAGAATAATGACCGATTTAGCCCGTTATTTATCGCCTGAAGAGAGCGCTATAGGCGGAATATACAAAACTACTGAGCAGGGAGCTGCAACGAGCGTATGGTGCGCGACGAGTCCTTTGTTGGAGGGCAAAGGCGGCGTTTATTGCATGGATGCCGATATCGCTGAGCTCATTCCGGCATTCGATCTGCAAGGGGTAGGCCAAGTGGTGACGGGCGTACTTCCCTGGGCGGTCGATGCCAACTTGGCGGAGCGGCTATGGAAACTCAGCGAAGAAATGAGCAGTGTAAAGTTCAGCTAGGCGTGAAACTTCCCCTCGCATGCCGCCGATGATTACATTAAAAGGGCTGCTGTCCCAAAGGTTACAAAAAACGGATGGTCAGCCCTTCCCTGTTTCGCAAATATAAGAGTCTCTATGAGCTCCTATCTACGCAAAAAAGAAAGTTTCTTCACGAATAGAAGACTCTAGAGACTCTTGTCAACGGTTAAACGCGTAAAAACTCACACACACGAGGCAATAAGAGTCTTTATGAGCTCCTATTAGTACAAAAAGCGGCTGTTTTTCACAAATAGAAGTCTTTGGAGACTTTTATCTGGGGAAGAGAACCAACCACACTCCCGAGCTTTGAAAACAGAAAAAGGAACTGTCAATTAGATGTACCTAGTTTGCGACAGCCTCCATTTTAATCAAGAATGGTTAAGGTAGTATCAATAATACTTAACAATTTTTCTTGATCACTTGTTGTTTTGACCAACACACGCATACCCACCCAAGCATTATTAAAATATAAAGATAGGCTTGCCGCATTAAGATGTCCTGGTATTTCTCCGGATTGCTGCCCACTCACGAGCAGATTATAGAACAATTTCTCCGTATTCAAAAACTCTTCATGAATGATTGCTGCAACGATCGCATCATGCATGGCTAGCTCAACAGCAGAATTAACGAGCAGACATCCTTGGGGCTGATCTTCTTCCGTATATAGCGTCATCTCAAACAATTGCCGAATGCCCTCTTTGGCAGAAGCGGATTGCCGAATTCGATGATTGATTTTTGTTTCAAACGTCGTCTTATATCGGTTCATAACGTCTATAAATAAGTCATGCTTGTCTCCAAATGTATCGTACAAGCTTCTTCTGTGAATCCCCATGTGGGTGACAAGCTCTTGTATGGAGGTTTTTTCATAACCTTGTCTCCAAAATAAATCCATTGCCTTGTCTAATACCGTGTTGATTTCGAACTCTTTGCTTCTCGCCATGAACATGCTCACGTCCTTTAATTGACCCTACCTTGTGACCGCTAAAATCATAGTAGCATATTGGGAATGATCAGTAAATAATGCTGTTTTTAAAAGAAGAACAACCATCCCTAAATTGCATAAACTACATCAGATTATCTTTATTTTCCAAGAAAAAGGTGGTACTGATGTCGGATAGAATCCTTGTCATCGAAGATGAGTTGAAAATAGCAAGGCTTTTGCAATTAGAGCTCACCCATGCTGGTTATTCAGTAGAATTAGCTTTCGACGGTTCTGAAGGACTGCAGAAAGCGTTGCATCGTGATTGGGATCTCATCCTAATTGATATCTTATTACCCCTGTTTAACGGGTTTGATCTGATAAAGTCCTTTCGTGCGACGAATAAAGAAACGCCCATTATTGTTTTATCCGCTTGCGGCAGCACGGAAGACATCGTGAATGGAATTGACCTGGGAGGCCAGGACTATATCACTAAGCCCTTTCAGATGGAAGAATTACTAGCTCGCATTCGAGCTTGCATCCGTCATCGCAAACATTTCCAAGATATCTTCAAAGCACTTAAGAACAGTGGAACCACAACTTATTCCATCCAAGGAGCCTATGTAAATGCAAGAACGAGGGAATTCATACAAAATGGTAAAAAAGTAGATCTTACGCCAAAAGAATTTGATCTTCTCGTTTATTTAATGGAGCATCCGAATGAGATTCTTAGCCGCGAACAGATTATGAAAGATGTCTGGGGATACGATTTTTCCGGGAATTCGAATCTCGTCGATGTCTATATTAGATATGTAAGAAATAAGATATCCCCTCCTTTTCCGGTTATTCGAACCATCCGAGGAATCGGGTATTGTTTGGAGGTTAGGGAAAATGAAGCTTAAAACAAAAGCCGCTTTACTCTCCTTTCTCTGGTTAATTGGTATTTTATTTCCGTTAACGAGTATCATTTATCTGCTCTATGCCCAGTCCGAGCAAGAAGAAGCATTGGAATCCGTGCAACAAGCATCAAGTGCGATCATGGAGAACATTCTGCCTTCCCAATTAGTTCAAACAGGCAACAGCCAGCTCCTCAAAAGATACCTAACGAACCACACCATGATTCGAACACTTGATCAATCCTCAACAGTCAAAAACCAAGCACAGCGAGGCTTTGAATTTCCTGCCATTCAACCCAAGATTACTTTAACCCCGGAATCTTATACGGAAGAATTTAATCATCAAATTGTGATGATTGTACGTACTCCCATCCTGCAAGATCAGGATATCATTGGAACTTTAGAACTGATTACTGTTCCCGTTGAGCTGCAGCAAAGCTTGCTGCGCTTGTTCAGCATCATGTGCATCGTGACGTTGATCGCCATCTTCTTCTCTATTTCTGCTAGTTTTCTATTATCCAAAATGTTATTTCTACCCATTTCTCGGATCATTCAAGCAATGAAAAATATTGAAGCCAGTCTAGAAATAAAAAAACTCCCCTTAGATCGCAAATCGAAGGATGAGCTTTTTCAACTATCCGAAACGTTTAATCATCTAATGGAGCGTATAGAGGCAAGCATGCAGAAGCAAAGGCAGTTTATATCCGATGCTTCGCATGAATTCAAAACCTCTCTTACGATTATGGATGGGTATACGTCCCTTATGAGCCGGTGGGGTTATGAGAGTATGGATCTTCATCAGGAGGCCTTGCATGCTGTTCAGGAGGAATGTGCGAGAATGAAACAAGTAACTTATCAATTACTTGAATTGGCTAAACTTGAACATGAGGGAAGGCTTATAATCAGCAAATTTGATCTGGTGAAGCTCTGTAATGAATGTATTCAGCTGTTCCAGCCCCTTACGTCCAAAGTGATTGAGCTCAGCCACGATCAAAGCAGCATCCTCCTTCAAACTGATCTCTTTAAATTAAAACAGCTTATCTTTATTATTTTGGATAATGCCCTGAAATATGGCCAGCAGCATATTGACATTTATCTCTCCACAACGCCGTCGTCCTACCGCATTAAAATCAAAGACGATGGCATCGGTATTCCTCCAGAAGAGTTACCGTTGGTGTTCGAACGATTCTATCGTGTTGACCGCTCCAGAAGCCGACAAACCGGGGGATCAGGCTTAGGTTTATCGATTGCCCAGCGCTTAATCATCCAACTGAAAGGGACTATTGAAATTAGCAGTGAGCTTGAGGCAGGAACAATCGTCACTCTCACCCTCCCGCTGAGTTGACACCGCCCTAGATATCAGCGGCTGCCTTGCTTCAATAAATATTTGGCGTATTGCAGCGGTGTTTCATAGGTCCGATAAAATGTTGTTTTCATCTTTGCTTTTTTAAAAGAGTAGCGTTGGTCTCGTCCATTAACTTCAATCAATTTGATATGACCTTGATTTGTAATCCCGATATCCAGCCCAACATCAGCCAGATGAGGCAGCTTTTTGCTCAAATCTCTCAAAATACTTATAGAAGCCTGATGCAAGGCAGTTTTCATCGTCTTATTGTCTAGTTCATTATGTTTAAAAAGCTCTTCCGCTCTTCTTACCTTGCCCCCTTTGGCCACATTCGTCACATGGCTTCCGAGCCCAGCCACTTTGCCAACCATGCCAGTTACCTGCCAAGCGCCTGTTTCACCACGCTGTACAGAAATCCGTAAATCGTAAGGTCTGCCTTTGTAAGTTGCTAATGAAATGGCTTCTTGAATCATATAGGTTCTCTTTCCCACAATCTTAGTAATCTTGGCGATGATTTCTTTTACGGATACCAGCTTGGGATTTCCCCTTTTCCAGTAAAATAACCAATTCCCGCTTGCATGCTTAGCAATTTTGATGATGCCATTTCCAATACTGTCGTTTGTAGGCTTTATGAATAAAGCAGGATACGTAGACATTGCTGCTTGTAAACTCTTAGTCGAGTACTTCAGCGACACGGGCAGATAACTTCTCAAGCTGGCATTTTGATGCAGCAGTTTATAAATATAGTATTTGTCATATCGATTCTGCCGATTAAAAACGATACTGGACTTCGATAATTGTTTGAGCTTTCGTTTAAGTACTGGCGACAAAGTAATGGCGCGGTTATGTGTAACTTTGGGAATCGGACGGCGTACCAGCGTATATTTATTTTGCGAATACAAATAACCATGTGCTGACTTTTCGCCAATCTGATGAAGTGACGTATAGAAGGGGGTCAGCAGAAGCTGCTTTGCTGCCCGATTATAGAGGGATAATCTTTCATTTCCGGTTTTCTTCCTTGGTATTCCTTTAAACGTTTTTGGATCCAATAGAACACCCACGATTTGATTCATGAACCCACCACCATTTCTAGTTTTACTAAGATATGGTATGTCAGTTCCACCTTAATCAACACGGTTGTGGCCCTATATGCAGATGAGAATGTTATCATAATTGGTTATTCAGCAGCCAATGCGTCTGCTTTCGTTTTATGAATCGTACCAAATGGATGCTCAGGCGGAGCATAGATACTATAAAGTTTAAGTGGGGTATTACCTGTGTTTATTATGTTGTGCCATTTACCAGCAGGTACCATGATTGCATAATCATCATTAACACTTTTTTCAAAATTTAAGTTGTCTTTAGTATCACCCATGCGAACTACACCTTGCCCCTCTTCAATACGCAAGAATTGATCAGTAGTGGGATGAACTTCTAAACCGATGTCTTCCCCAACATTGATACTCATCACAGTTACTTGTAAGTTTTTTCCTGTCCATATGGCAGTGCGGAATGTATTGTTTTGCTTTGTAGCCCCATTAATATCCACAACAAACGGTGTTCTTCCATAATCTTTTAACTGAATTTCGCCATTCATGTTTGATGATTGCCGATAACCAAATCGGTATGCATTCTCTATTTCTTGTGGAATTACCCAGTACACAGGCTGTCTTACATAGTTAAATATTGGTGCGTTAACGTAGTATGGATATGGATACATGTTTACTCATTCCCTTCACAGAAGTATAAATTATGTTATTCGCTATGGCTTGGGAATGGCACTTTTATTCTGTGATGTATTACTTTGAGAAATTGTTGTATGGAAAGATTGATCCCATAAGTTAATGTTTCATATCTTTTACTTGTTCACTTTGAAGTTCAATTCCGGATATTTAGCAACTAATGCTTTGAGCGCAGAGTCGTCCTTTCCTTTTAAATACTGGTCGAAAAAGGCAACACTGAATTCGTTCACAATACGGTGATCCCGCCGCGTGTCTGAGCCGCCTAACAATGGAGAGAATAGCGCAAGATCAGAGTAGCTTGCATGCTTTGAACCAGGAATAAGTATGGATAAACCGCCGCCTGCCAATGCATTTCCTGATTTTAGCATATATTCCTTCCTGGGAGCTTCAAACTCCTCTCGGCTTCCCCCCCTTCTCTGTTTCGGAATTTCATCGTAAGAGGTCATTACCTTATTATATGTCTCTTCTGAATACATCATAAAAAAAGGCTTTCCCAATCCTTTTTCGGAAACCGGCGAACCATAAAACCCACCGTCCATACTTAAGGCAGCCTTCACACGTGAATCGTTCTTCATCATTTGCACAGTAACCCGGCTTCTGCCCCCCTCCTTCCGCTTGCCTAAGAAGAAATAAGCCGTCAAAACCAATGGAGTCAAGTAAGCCGGAACCATCTGCCAACGCCCGCCCTCCACTGCAATTTGTACCATAACCAAACCTAAGGAGATCATCAAAGGGAAAACAGATCCCTGGCCGCCTTTCCTATTCGCGATAATTGCCCAGTACAACAGACCAAAATTGATCGCGATCACAATTACTTCCAACATCCTCATCTCGATCTCACCCCCTATTAACTAGTTTCATCATATCCTGAACTTCTGAAAATAAAGTTGGGGGAATACTGAATTTATTCTGAAGCATGTCAAACAACGCCAAACTATTTCATAGCAACTCAAACTTCGCAGAGAGGATAGATGTATAACCATATTTTCGGAATAACACAAGTGAATATACCCAAAAGCGGTAGCCTTGGACGAGAAAATAAAGTCCTAGACTACCGCTGTATTATTGAACTATCGTTTTCCGCTAGAGCTTAAATAGCGAAACAGACGATTCCACCACTTGATCTACAACCTTCTGCAATTGCTCTAGTTGGTCTGCTGCTGGATTTCCTTGAGCGGTAAGCTCCTGCTGTACTTGATCCAAATAGTTCATCCCCTGAGAAACAGACCCCCAGAATTGCACAGCCATCAGATTAGCGTCACCTTGCTGAATCGTGCCTTGCTGAATGCCTTTTTCAATAGCCAGCGTCATCTGGTACATGAAGTTTTTGATCCACTCAAATGGTGAAAACTCCTCAGGTGTGTACAAATGATGCACATCCAAGCTAATCCGAATGTAAAATCGTTGAGTAACCGGATCTGCCAGAATTCGCTCGCAAACGATCTGCGCATAGCGCTTGAACAACTCAAATACAGAACCCTCTTGCTCAAAGTAAGTCTTCGTAAAACCCTTAGACTCCTCCATCATGTATTCGTATAGCTCGCGAAATAAAGCCTTCTTATTTTTGAAATAGTAGTACACTAGGCCGTGGGCAAGGCCGGCCTGATCCGCTACATCGCCCATCTCGGATGCCAAATAACCCTTATCGACATACACCCGAATAGCGGCTTGCAGAATTTCTTGCTTCCGCTGCTTTCGGATGACTTCGTTTTGCTCTTTCGTACGAGGAGACATGTTATGGATCACCTTTTATTTTGACTTTAACGTTAGTCAAATTATAGAGATAGGCAATCTGTGTTGTCAATCAACACATGAAGCTAGAAATAGGGGCTGATAATCTCTTGATGAGCCTCCTACTTTGTCTGACTCTAGCTCCAGTTGCTTTCTCTAAACCTGCAATTATGCATCTTTTTTGCTCTTGGAAGAGCCTCAACGATTAAATTCCTGCATATGTGCAGGTTTTTGAGGCTTTTTCTGGATGAGCGGCCGAAAAAGATAAAAATGCCTGCACAATTGCAGGCATTTCCACTTTTTAACCGAATTCGCTCGGAATTTCCTGTATTTTCGCAGGCTTTTACACTCGGGTGAACGGATCTGATCTGGAAGCCCTTTCATACCACATGAAAGTAATCATCCCATCATCTATCGACGCTTACCTACTTAATTTGGCTTATGGGACAGCCTCATTTCTTAACTCAAGCCTCCTGCCACAACCGCCTTACATTGTCCATCGCGATTCTAGAGGCCGCCTTGCACTCTTCCATCCCTTCGAATTCAACCGTTACATACCCGTCGTATCCCGAATCCTTAATGAGCTTCATCATTCGGCGCGTGTCGATATCTCCTTGGCCGAAGATTGCGCCTCTTAAGTAGTTGCCATTTGCGGTTGTGAACCAGGCACCTTCTCCGGGATGCTCGTCGTACGGCCTGAAGTAGAAGTCTTTGACGTGGATAAGCGAAGCATAGGGCAAATTTTTGCGCACACCGATTAGCGGGTGTTCATCGACGCACATGAAATTGCCAATATCGAGTGTTGTCTTGAAATTGGAGCGATTGACCTCCGTCAGAACGCGCTGCACGCGATCGCTTGCCTGTACGCTGAAACCATGATTTTCAATGGTCGTAGTGATGCCGTAGTGGGCCGCGTAATCGGCAATGATGCGGCTTCCTCTTACCATCTGGTGCAAATTCGCTTCGAACCATTGAATTGTCATGCTATCAGGCGGCAATGTGAAAGCAGTCACATCATGCCGCATATGTGCCATGCCAAGCTCGTGCACTAAATCAACATGCTGCTTGACGCGCTCCACTTCAGCTTCGAAAGCCTCTTCCGTCTCCTGGACGAAGTTGGCCGGCATCGAATAATTGGATAGCTCGATGCCGACTTCCTTTGCTTTCTCGCGAACTGCGGCCGCTAGCTCGGGCTGGTCTACCAGCGTAAAGCCATAGGGAACGATTTCCATATGCTCGCCGCCATGATCCGCAATCCACCCAATCGCATCAAGGACTGTCATCTCTCCTGTTTTTAATGCCGCCAGCAGGCTATAGGTGCTAAGACCGACTTTCAACGTTTATCACCTCAGTCACTAATTCGAGCGCAATCACGGTATCCATATCGTCCGGCAGCTCTGCTCCGATCAAATGAATGAAGGCCCCGCTATCGGTATCCGAGTATTGTTCTGCCATCCATGGCAAGGATACTTTAAGCTCGGATCCGTCTGCGAGGAGCCTCGCCTTCTTGATTTTTCCCTTGAGCCCTTGGAAATAAATCGGACCGATGCCCCGATCAAATACATGGGCATACAGCATATTGCCGTTCTGCGTATACCGTCCCCATTCTGGCTTCGGCAGCTCAGATGCTCCGCATCCATAGATGCTTTGACCATTACGCTGCATCCATTCCCCAACCGCCGTCAAGATTTGAAGGGACTGCGTTGGAATCTCTCCTCTTGCATCCGGGCCAACATTCAGAAGCATGTTGCCGTTCTTGCTGATGCATTCCACTAAGGCGCGCACGACCTGCTTCGGCGACTTATAGGCTTGGTCCTTCGCATGATAACCCCAGTTGTCATTGAGCGTGATGCAGGCTTCCCATGGAACATTCAGCCCATTCTCATCGACAATGCCGCCAGGGGGCACGATTTGCTCCGGAGAATAGAAATCACCGGCGTACACCTCAGGCTCAGCCGCTTTAATATGACCGCCAAGCCGGTTATCAATAATAATGTCAGGCTGCAAGGAGCGAATCAGATTGACTAGCTCGGTTGCCCGCCACTTTTCTCCGGTCATATCATCATAAGAGAAGTCGAACCACATCACATCGATTTGCCCGTAATTCGTAAGAAGTTCCTTCACTTGCGCATGCATATAGTCCACATAGCGTTCGAACTGAATGCTCCGATCTTTATAAGCTTCATTGTCTCTCATTGGATGAATGCGGTCCCCGTATGCGGGATAATCGTCATGATACCAATCAATCAGGGAATAATAAAAGCCAACCTTCAAGCCTTCCTCACGAAAAGCTTCGACATATTCCTTGATCAAATCCCGCTGTGCGGGTGTATTCGGCGCTTTGTAATCCGTAAACTCGCTGTCAAACAGACAGAAGCCATCATGATGCTTGGTCGTCAGGACCGCGTATTGCTGTCCTGCCGCCTTCGCCGCTTTGGCCCAAGCCCGTGGGTCATAACGGTCCGGATTAAACTCATTAAAGTAAGGCTCGTAGTCTTGATTGCTCAGCTTCTCAAAGCTGCGAACCCATTCCCCCCTCGCGGGGATTGCATACAATCCCCAGTGAATAAACATGCCGAATCGTGCTTCCCGGAACCAATCAGTTCGCTCCCAACGTTTGTTCATGTTTTCCTCCTTTTTGAGCTTCGCAGCTGCTGCTATTTCTTATATACTTTGTTGTAAGCATCTTGATAAATTTGGATAAATTGATCCATGCCGGAATCTTTGAGGCCTTTCACGTAAGCGTCCCAATCTTTATCGATGCTTTTGGCTCCCATGATGAACTGCAGCATGGACTGTTTGACGTAATCCGTAATAATCGGTTTCAGCTGCTTCACTTGATTGGCCTGATCATTCGTCAAGAAAATATCCGTCGGGAACTCTTCTTTCGGTTGATGTCCTTCATACAATTCCTTGGTAGCTTTGTACAGGCGAGTTTCCAAGCCATCCATCGTATAGAGATCCTGACTAGCAGCGTACGCAGTTTCGCGATATTCAGCCGAACGAAGGTTGGGTCCCATCTGATTCCAATGGTCATTCTGAACTTGACCTACCCCGTAAGAGGTTTCTTTCACTTTGAACTTGGCTGCTGTTCCACGCGTATTTTTGTCGTTCGCTTCCGCCTTGACCCAATTGCGGCCTTCCTCTCCAAAGTTGGACAATGTCGTGCCTTCATCCGAGTATAGATAATCGGCAAGACGAATGGCCGCTTCCGGATTTTTATTTTTGTTCGTCACAGCAAACACGGAGTTGCCGATACCGATGTAGTGCGGCGTGAACGAAGCTCCGTCCGGTCCTGTAAGCGGTGCGATCGGATCATAGTCTTTGTGCCGTGTTGCCGTAGGCGAGGCATCGGTGAATTCGCCGAACCAGCCTGCCGGAATAGCGCCGGCAATCGCCGTATCAGGGCTATTCCCTTTCTGTGAAAGCGCGTCCGATTTTTGCGTAAATGCTTCCTTATCTATCAAGCCTTCCGCATACAGTTTGTTCAAGAATTGCAGACCTTTTTTGAACCCTGGCTGATCAACGGACGTTGCCAGCTTGCCGCCGCTCATCATGAAATAATTGTTATCTGCATTGTAATAAACGAACGCGTTCATAATGAACGTTTCCACATCGGTGTGCCAACCAGTCGGAGATCCCGTTAACGCAATTTCGTCAGCTTTGCCATTCCCATTCGGGTCCTTTTCTTTAAAAGCTTTCAGCATATTGTAGAAATCGTCGGTCGTCTTCGGCGCGGTAAGGCCAAGCTTCTGCAACCATTTCGTATTTACCCACATCTTAGCGGAAAATTGGCAATGGTAGCACTCATTCACGGAAGGGATCGCATAAATATTGCCATCCGGTGCCGTGATCGCTTTCTCCAAATAGGAAATGTCTTTAAACGCCTTCTTAATGTTTGGCGCATATTGGTCAATCAACTTATTTAAAGGAATCAGAACCCCTTGTTGCCCATACAATAGCTGCTCTTCTTTCGTTAGATCCCCTGACATGAAAATATCAGGATAATCACCACTGGCTAGCAGCAGTTGTTTCTTTTCCTTCAAAGCGGCTGCTTCTCCCGGTACAAGCTGCCAGTTCAAATGAATATTCGACTTGCCTTCCAAATATTTGGTAAACCAATTCGTATTCAAGTCGGCAATATTTGCCGATTGCGGCGCGAAGGCGCTCATGTTGATTTTATTTTTGGCGATTGGAAAGCCTGTTGCGTTCACATTGCTTCCTCCGTCTGCGCTTCCACCCCCATTAGGGCCAGCACTGCCTTTGGGCTCATCGCTAGTGGATGTGCAGCCGATTATGAGCAAAGTAATGGATACAATCAGGACCACCAATAACCCTGTTCTTCTGGTTCCTTTACTTACCATATGCAAAACCCTCCTTGTTTTTCATCGCTAATCAACTGTGGGTGAAAACCTGATCTGTTCGCTGCCCCGCATCCCTCCTCCCAATAGAGTGCTCATTCAACCTTTCAGAGAACCAATCAATAGCCCCTTCACGAAATGCTTCTGAACAAAAGGATAAAGAATGAGAACGGGTGCGCTTGCGACGACAATCAGCGAGTATTTCAACAATTCCTTCAAGCCTTGTCTTTCCGCTAGCTCTCTGACATCCTTAATCATCGTAGGATCAATCGAGTTCAGGATCAGAATATTCCGCAATATAAGCTGAAGCGGATACAAATTAGCCGTTTTCAAGAAAATCAACGCTTCAAAGTAGGAATTCCAATATCCGATCGCATACATAAGTACGAGTACAGCAATGATGGGTTTGGAAAGCGGGATCACAATGCGCAATAAAAACTTGAAATCGCTGCATCCGTCCAAATGTGCGGCCTCCGTTAATTCCGAAGGAATCGACGTCTGGAAAAACGTCCTGGCGAGAATCACCTGCCAGACCGAAATTGCCCCTGGAATAATCATGGCCCATCGCGTGTCGAGCAGCCCCATCCCTTTAACGGTCAAATAATAAGGAATTAATCCCCCATTGAACAACATTGTGAAAATGAATAAGGCGGTGATGACGTTGCGTCCATAAAAGTTTCTGCGCGATAGCGGATAGGCTGCCGTAATCGTCAAGGAAACGCTAAGCAGTGTCCCGAAGAACAGATAGAACAAGGAGTTACCGTACCCCGTCAAAATTTGCGGATTTTGAAATACCGCTTTGTAGCCACGAAGGGTAGGTTCAACTGGGAACAGCCACACTTTGCCGGAGATAACGGCTGACGACGAGCTGAAAGATGAACTAATAATGTAAATGAGCGGATAGGCCACAATGACCAAGCAAATGCTCAAAAACAAGTAGACAAAGAACAAATACACTCTGTCGACACTATTTTCAAGAATGCGGGTAGAAGTCTTTTGCGCCTCAAGCTTCAATGCCTGCTCTGGGTGGACCATAATAGTTACCTCCTACCACAAACTCGTCTCAGAATTTTTCCTTGCCACATGGTTGACCACAATGAGCAGGAGCAAATTAACGATTGAATTAAAGAGTCCAACAGCTGCGGAGAAACTGAAGTTCGCTCCGACCAAGCCCATTTTATAAACATAAGTAGAAATGACTTCGGACGCGCCAACATTAATCGCATTTTGCATCAGATATACCTTCTCGAATCCAACATTCATGATTTGCCCTGAATTCAGAATGAGCAAGATGACGGCCGTTGGCATTAGGCTTGGCAAATCGATATGAATCACCCGCTGGAACCGGGATGCCCCGTCCACCTTGGCCGCCTCATACAAATGGGGGTCCACGCCTGCCAGAGCGGCAATATAAATGACCGAGGCATATCCTGTGAACTGCCAAACGTCGGACAGAACATAAACGGTTTTGAAATACTCAGGCTTGGACATTATATTTTCCGCTGGAAATCCGAACTTATCTGCCAAGAGATGAACGAAGCCAAGCTGCGGAGAAAGGAACAGCATAATGATCGAAACCATGATGACCGTGGAAATGAAATAAGGCGCGAAGGTGACCAGTTGTACGGTCCGCTTAAAAACCCCGTTTTTCAATTCGTTTAAGGCTAAGGCCAGAATAATCGGCGCTGGAAACCCCACAAGAAGCGAGTAAAGGCTGAGCAGTGACGTGTTTTTGATAACCCTCCAAAAAATGGGCAGATGGAAAAAGTCGATAAAATGCTTAAAACCGATCCAATCGCTCCCCCAAATCCCTTTGGTGACCATATAGTTCTTGAAAGCGATTTGCACGCCAACCATCGGTACATATTTAAAAATAAGTAAGTAAACGAGTGACGGCAAGATAATCAGATAAAGCTGCCAGTTTTTCTTTGCCAATCTTAATGCTATACTCATGATATTCCCCCTCACTACATTTACGATGTGCTATTATTAAGCGCTTACAGGATCTATGATATAGGAGCTGCAATTAAATTTATAGTGCTCATTCTTAAGCAGCAGTGTCCGTTTATAAGGTGGTGTGCGGTGTGAAAAAGAAGCCTGCTTTTAACTATCAAAACTTGTCGATTGTGAAAAAAATGGCCATAGGCTACATTGTTATTATCTTCATTCCGATTATTTCATTCGGCCTCATACTCTACAACCAGAACTACAACAGCTTTCTCGAAGAATATGCCCAAGGCCGGCAAAAAATTGTTAATCAAGTTCTTAACAACGTTAGTGTCAGTACAGTGCAGATTGAATCCGCTTATCAATTATTTCAAAATAATTCGAACACAATTGCCTATTTAAGTGGGAACTATCGAAGCGATTTTGAGCAAGTATCCAATTTCTTGACCTATATTAGACCTTTGTTTTCCTATATTTTGTCTTCCAATCGAATGATCGATAGTATGACCATTTACATGGAGCAGCAGAACGGTATGATTTTCCGGCCAGAGATGGCCAAGATGGACGAGTTCAAACTGGACGAGAGCATGAAGAAGCTCCCGCTTGGGGTTGGCAAATGGATTACTTATAATAATGGATCAGAGCCAGACATCAACCTCCATTATTTCCACAAAATCGGAAACCGCAACTTTGAACAGGACATCGGACTTCTCGATATCAAGGTGACTCCAAATTTAATAAAACCCTTATTGGAATCGCTGAATTCGAACAGCAAAAGCAATTTATATGTGCTTGATCAGGATCATCAAGTCATTTCTCATGTTGAAAAGATCTCCTTATCCAAGGAGTCAGAGAAAGCCTTGCTTGCCGATGCTTTCCAAGCCAACACTAAATACGCCTATCAAAATGTGAATGGGAACAAGCTGCTGATTGAATCGTTTTATGCCGACACGCTTAAGCTGCATTTTGTCATGATGGAGCAAGTGGACGACGTCTTTATTGGGATTAAAAAAAACAAATATGTGCTTGTTATGACAGTAGCTACCCTTCTATTGCTTCTTTCTGGTGTATACTACTTGATCGCCAGTTCCATTACGAAGCGCATTTTGAAGCTTTCCAAACATATGCGCCAGGTTGATGAGAACTATTTCCCGCTCTATCGCGGGGAAATTAATAAAGACGAAGTCGGACATCTGACCTCCTCTTACAATGCGATGATCAGGCGTATGGATGAGTTGGTCAATACCGTACATCGTTCGGAAATGCTGCGGAAGGAATCGGCTTATCTCATGATGCAAGCACAAATCAAGCCTCATTTTCTGTACAATACGCTCGAATCGATTCGCATGATCGCAGAGGCCAACGATGACCCTGAAGCAGCCGAGATGTCCTATACGCTAGGCAAGCTGTTCCGCTATAGTCTGTCGGGGACGAAAAGCGAGACTTCCCTGCGGGAAGAAGTAGACAATGTCAAAGACTATATCAAAATTCAGCAAATTAGACTGGCTGACCGGCTGCAAGTATCCTTTGAGATTGACGCGGCTATCGATAACTTTATTTGTCCCCATTATATGCTGCAGCCAATCATTGAAAATAGCATTGTTCACGGGATCGCCAATGTAAGAAAACAAGGCTCGCTTTCGATCCGCATTTGGGAAGATTATTCGTTCATGTTCATTGCCGTAGTTGATTCTGGTGCAGGCATGGAGGAAGAACGCCTCGCACTCATCCAAGCCGTCTTAAACGGAAGCATGGATGTCAAACTTTTGCAGAAGGGTGAAGGAGGCCTCGGGATTATGAATGTAAACGAACGCGTGAAAATGTTTTATGGCGAGCGATCAGGCATTCACATGGAAAGTAAGCTTAACGCGGGGACGACATGTTTACTCAAGTTAGCTAAGGGGGCAGCGCAATGAAGCTGTTGGTTGTCGATGATGAACCTATCATTTTGAACGGAATCATCCGTATGATCCAGAAAGCGCATACACCGTTTATCGAGATCGTCGGCGCAGCTGACGGCATTGATGCGCTGCACAAGCTTGCCCACTTTCAGCCTGATTTGATCCTCACGGATATTCACATGCCAGAAATGGACGGACTTGCTCTCATTAAGGAAATACAAGAGCTGAACCTATGCAGCCGATTCGTTATCTTAACCGGCTATGGCGATTTTGCGTATGCCAGACAAGCGCTGCGATATCAAGTTCTCGATTATTTGTTGAAGCCGATTAACAAGGATGAACTAATCAGCGTACTGGGTCGAATCGGGAGCACGATTCAGGAAGAGCAGGAACGAACCCTCCAGCGCGACCTGCTGCTGCTCAAAGAGCATATTTTATACCATACACCCTTGGAGGAACTGCCGCTTAGTGCCGAGCAATTACAGCTTCTTCTTCCTCATCCGTGTACAACCATCATCGTATTTCAAGCTTGCGAAAGTGAGCCGCCTCTTGCGGCCGAGCGTCTCGAGGGTATGATGAAGGCTTTGGAGCCTGTGAGCCAAAAGCTCTACATCTGCCAGTCACACTTTTTACGGCAAACCGTCCTCATTGCGAATGATACGCATGTTCTAACAGATGATGAGCTGCACCGTGCCTATGGCGAGTTTATCCATACGAAGGGCAGCGGCTATTGCATGGGGGCCAGCGGGAGCAAAAATGATAAGGGAAGCATACGCAATCTGTATATAGAAGCGATGGCATCCCTTTTATTCAACCGGTATTTTGGCAGCTGCGGCTTAACCGTCTTCAAGGAGAACATCTATAGCTGCTATGACAATCTTGTGCACTATATTGAACATTCGCTGCAGCATCACATCTCGATAGAGCAGATCGAGAAGGACATGCAGCCGATCCTTCTGTATTTCTCCGGCGATTCCGATTGCCAAAACAAGCTGCGCGAGCAGTTTCTAGTTTGCGTCGGACTCTATTTGCAGAACGTTGGCCTTGCGCCTGAGTCGATCTGGGGCGAACAAGCCGCAGCCAATGTATTTTCATCCAAGGGCGCTATCCTTGAGGATGCCCGAGTAGCGGAAATCCTTTCACAGCTCATTCGCTATATGCGCCGTACCAACGACTATCAGCCGAATATACAGGCCATTGATAAAATCGTCGCTTTCGTGGAACAAAATTACAAGCTGGATTTATCGCTCGATGCGGTTGCCGATCATGTGCAAATGCACCCCAATTACATCAGCATGTTGTTTCGCAAAGAGATGGGACTGACCTTCCTTCATTATTTGCATACGTTTCGACTTGCCAAAGCCAAGCAAATCATGCAAGAGAACCCGGATTGGCCGATTAACACGATTGCCGAGCTTGTTGGCTACGAAAATCCGCGGCATTTTTTCAAAGTGTTTAAAAAATTCGAACACATCACACCTGGGCAATTCAGGCTTGGAAATTCCTCTTGTTGAAGACCGTTCAACGAAGATAGGGCTGTCCCAAAGGTCATAGACCTAATGGACAGCCCTTCCCTGTTTCCGCAAATAAGAGCCTCTATGAGCTTCTATTTGCGAAAAAAGAGGTGGTTTTTCACGAATAGAAGTCTTTGGAGACTCCTATCGACGGTTAAACATGCAAAAACTCCCACAACCGAAGCAATAAGAGTCTTTATGAGCTTCTATTTGTCCAAAAAGTGGTTGTTGTTCGCAAATAGAAGTCTTTGGAGACTCCTATTTCCTTCAGGGTCAATCATTACGCTAATTATCCCCCAATTGAATCTGTGAATGACGGGTGATAGCAAATGATCCCAGATTCCTTTATTTTCATGTATGCTTCCCCTCCCTAACATTTATTTTCAACCGTGTGCTGGCTAGTAAACTCAGGACAATGAGAACAAGATTAACCAGCATGGCTCCAGAAATGCCCGCCTCCATCAACAATCCGGATGCTTGCCCCACCGCAATAATCGCCCCTCCAATACCGATGACCATGCCAGGTGTGAATGAATCTGCGAACTGCAGGTTGGCTGAGACCTGGCCTGACTCTCCTTCCTTGGCATTTGCAAAAGCAACGGCACCGCTTGTGGGATGAGCCAAGCCGATCCCAATTCCTGTTATCATTTGACCGATGATCGACAAGGCAATATTGATGCCAGGCACCCAAACGACAATGCCAATGCCAATAATCATGAGGAAGACGCCTATTCTAATTCTTTTATTCCGGCCTCGACCTTGATCCCCAGCATCCCAGTAGGACTGCAAATAGGAGACAACACACCAGCTAAGCGCAGCGCTTGCCACGATTAACCCAGCCAAATCCGCTGTTAGTCCTTTGGTTTCTGTCAATGCAAGCACTAGAAAGTTCTGAGTACTCACATAAGCGGCAAAAAATAATCCTCGTGAAGCGATTAGCGAAGGCAAGCCCCTGCGAAATCTCAGCGTGCCTCCAGGAAGCAATTTACGAAGCGGCTGTGCCATAAGAACCAGGCCAACAAGGACCAATACGATCCCTACGGTTCTCGGGAGCATTCCGAGGCCGCTTAGGAAAAGTCCAGTACCGAGGGCTAGCAGAATAGACAGCCAGGTTGCACCTGCTCCACTCGCCTTTTGTACGTTCGGAATTTGCAATTTACGAAAGACGGGTAAGCTTAGAAACGTTGCAAGCAGTAAAAACGGCAGCACCCCCCAGAACACGAAGCGCCACGAAAATTGTTGGGAAATCACTCCGGCAACATAAGGACCAATCATAGAAGGCAGCACATAGGCTGTTCCGAAAGCTCCTAATATTTTGGGGCGAAGCTCGTCAGGATAACTTAAGGAAATAGCGGTATATACGCAAGTCATCATCGCGCCTGCACCGAACCCCTGCAAGGCTCGCGAGGATATTAAAACAATCATGTCGGTAGCAACGGCCGCAGTGATCAATCCAATCGCAAACAACACAATGGCTACGGTAAAAGGCAACGCAGGCCCTTTCCTGTCGATAAGACGCCCTACGACCAATGTTCCTATAATTTGAGCGAGCAAATAAGCACTGAAGATCCAACCATAGAGGCTGATTCCCTCTAGATCGTTAGCTATAGCGGGAGCAATTGTAGTTACTGCCAAACCTTCAAACCCAACAGCCATTACAGCTAAAATAATACCAATAGACAAAGCCAAATATTTGGTTCCAAAAATACTTTGAGTTGACGACATCCTGTTTAATCCTCCATATCATAGGCAAATGCATGTTATACATCGTATCCGGATACTTTGTAAACATTATCCTTTATAAAGTTCAATATAAGGTTTCATTTTGACTTAGTCAACTTTTTTCTTTACAATGTAAGGAAATATAATTCCCATTTTGCCCAAAAGAAGAAGGTGTCGTCACTTGAAAAAGAAAGATCCAACTGTCAATGAAGAAGGTATGGCTACAAGAACTAGGCGGACCATTGTGAAATTATTGAAACAGGAAGGTTCTTTAGATGCCCTTCAATTGGCGAAACAGCTTGATGTTTCGGGAATGGCCGTGCGTCAGCATCTATATAATCTGCAAGAACAGCAACTGGTCACCTATGTGGAGGAACCAAGGACTATGGGTCGTCCTGCCAAAATGTGGAGGCTTACGCCAGAGTCGAATCGTCTGTTTCCGGATGGACATGGCGACCTTGTCGTCAGTTTAATTGAATCCATGAAGGAAGCTTTCGATGAAGAAGGATTGGAGAAACTGCTTGAAATTCGCAATCAGAAACAGATAGCACAATACAAGAATAAACTAGCAGCCTGCGTTCTTTTGCATGAGAAATTAATAGCTCTGGCAGAATGCCGCACAACGGAGGGATACATGGCGGAAGTTGCCGAACATCCGGATGGATCTTTTTCTTTCGTGGAGAAACACTGTCCGATCTGCGAAGCAGCCAAAGCATGCTCAGGTTTTTGCAGCAAGGAGTTGGAAATGCTCCAGCAGGTCTTGGGGAACGATGTTGAAGTTGAGCGGATTTCACATATCTTATCGGGTAGCAACCGTTGTGTGTATGCGATTAAAGCTGCTAATTGAACGGGGGGAACGTCGAAATTCCCAGCGCCTCCATACAAAAAAATACCCATAGATTGAACACCTTTGTCGTGTCTAGTCTATGGGTATCCGTTATTAAACTAACATTGTCATAAATTTGCTGTGAAATGCGTGTTGTTGTCCTTGCCAACATATTTCCTTTTCAGAAAGACATTCAATCTTTCCGAAAACAGGAGCATGGCTGCAGCGCACAAAACGAGATACAAAGGAAGGATACTAATCGTTGCATAGGAAGCAAGCAATCCGAGAAGCGGAGGCATAAATGTACTGCCTGTATACGCGACAGCCATTTGGTAGCCCATAATGGTCTGGGAGTGCTTTTTCCCAAAACGTACAGGTGTTTCATGCAGCATACACGGATAAATCGGTGCCAAGCCAAGACCTATGATCAGAAAACCTGCAAGCGAGAAACTAGACGGCAAAGGCAGAATCAGCAGCGCTGCACCAATGAGAGCCGTGATTTGACCTGTACGTATGAGCAGACGGTTGCTTATTTTGAAGGTGATAAAACCAGTTATTAATCTGCCGACTGTTATCCCCGCGTAATAGAGAGAAATCCATTGTGCGGCGGTGGCGGCGGGCAAATCCTTTATATTGACAAGAAAGCTGCTACCCCACAAACCTATCGTTGCTTCGACTCCGCAATAAAACAAAAAGGAAACAAGAGCCAGCTTAACTCCCTTAATCTGCCATGGTTTTACAGGTTTGTCCATTTCATTATTCAATAAGCTTTCTTCTACTTCCGGCTCTTCACTCAAAGGAGCCTTGCTGTTTTTGGCAACCCGATTCCACAAAGGCAATGTGAAGAAGAGAATGACCACTAAGCCAAATTGAATACCGGCAACAGTCAGATAGCCATGTCTCCATGTATTTTCCCCTGAAATAAACTGCGCCATAATGATAGGGCCCATCGTAGCCCCGACTCCCCAGAAACAATGCAGCCAACTCATATGGTGTGCTTTGTAATGCTCAGCAACGTAATTGTTTAGCCCTGCATCTACGGATCCTGCGCCTAATCCAAGTGGAATAGCACATATCATTAGCCAAATAAGCGAAGGGGAAACAGCAAAACCAAGCAGTGCACCGGCAGTTAGCAGGCAACTGACAAGCGTTACCTTGCCTGTGCCAAATCGTTTGAGTACGGCTCCGCTTGCCAAACTAGACACAATCGTACCTGCTGCGATGACCATAAAAAGCAAACCAGCGGTCTCAAGCGGCGCTTCAAAATCCAATTGCATGACGGGCCAAGCCGTCCCCAGCAATGAATCCGGCAACCCCAAGCTAATGAAGGCCAAATAAATAATGAATAAAAAGAATGTCGCCATAATTCTCTCCTGCTCATAATGAAGTTTAATTGCTTTTACCAGAAACCATTAGATCAAGTCCCAAAGTCTGTAGTCCATATAAATAATCTTGCTTCCAGTCACTTCGGATAAGCTTTGGAAGATGTGCTTCAGGGATATACGCTGCACTCTTGCTTGTAATTTGGCTAATCACTGTTTGGTCCACTTCATCATTGCAAAAAACAATCGCATGAGGATTAATAATAGCCGTAAACGAAGCAACTAACCGGCTAATTGCATCTATCGCCTCGTCACCTACATTTGCTTTCTCCGGTCCCCTGCCCTGGCTCAAAGCTTGCAGAAAATTCCGCTCATCGTATTGTGGGACGAACGAGATCTCTCCCGAGAAGAACGTACTTCCTCGCACCACGTCGCCATTGATCATAATGCCTGCGCCAGGTCCGTTTTGACCAAAATACAAATAGATCAGGGATGGGTTCACTTTACTTGGCCTGTTTGCGTTATATCCAAGAACAGCTGCATTCATATCGTTCTCTACAACGACAGGCAGAGCCAACCTTTCTTCGAAGTATCCTTTCAAATCAAAGTTATGAAATTGCTCGTAGCTCGGTATATAAATAATTCGACCATGATTAACCGAACCAGGCACACCGATCGCAAGCGAGCTGATCTTTGGGTACTTCGCGATAATTTTCTCAATTTGCGTCATTAAGCCAAGTACATCATCCATTAAGAGACTTGATGTTTGACCTTGTTCTTTCACTTCTCCCAAACAATTAAAAATCGTGTAATTCGTTTCCGTCTTCTCTAGAAATATAGCCAAACCCAGCATAAACTCCGGGTTGTAAGCATATCTTTGGGCTCTTCTTCCGCCGCTTGAATCATCCAGACCAACTATAAGCAGTTCCCCATCCTGCTCCATTTGCGTTAGAAACTTACTAATTGTCGGAAAGCTAATGCCTAATTTCTGACTCAGTTCAATCTTCGTTGCACTCTCAAGCGCTAGAAGAGCTGAACGAATACTGCGAAGAATAACTTTCTTCCTATCTTTGGGCGTCGTATGTAAATCACTCATCCTGTTCACCACCTTATGACGATACTTATTAAACAACTTTAATAAGTATCGTCATAATAGCAGAGATTGAATGATTAAGCAATGAAAAAGCAATTCAGCCAACTGCCGATCCCTAGTTATCGGCTGTTGGCTTCCGTTTTACCCACTTGCGCCATCCATTAATTCTCCATAGTCTATTAAAGGAATAGTAACTTTAATCTCAGTTCCTACTTCGTTACTCTTTAATATTTCAATATAGCCGCCGTGAGAATTTAGAATGCGCTGAGAAATGGACAATCCGAGTCCCATCCCCGCTTCTTTGGTTGTATGAAATGGCGCAAATATACGATCCCATTCATTCCTCGGAATTCCTGATCCTGTGTCAGTAAATATAATATTGATGGCATTGTCACTCGTATAGGTGTTAATTTTGATGATTTTCAGTTCCTTTTCATCCATTGCTTCTATACTGTTATTAATTAAATTAATAAACACTTGTCTCATTTTATCTTTATCTATGTTCGCAACCCTATTTTTTTGTTCATTCAGTTCGATGAATACATTCTTTTCTTTTATTTTTATGGACGTTAATACAATCGATTCTTTAATAATTTCCATAACATCGGTTTCTTCTGTATTAATTTTACCGCTTTTTATAAATTGATTATAGTTGATGATAATGCTGTGCATGTGGGCACCAGCTATTTTAATTTGACCCACCATCCCTTGGGCGCTTACATCCAACTGTTCGTTGCGTGACAGAAGTTCTGAATACCCTTTCATGATCGTTAAAGGATTGCTGATCTCATGAATTAATCCAGAGGTCGTTATCTCAATTTGCTCTTCTTTTTCTTTTCTTTTTAAGATCTGGGTTGTTTCCCTAATCATCTTTGTACTCATATGAACAAAAATAAAGAAAATAAAGATAGAAAAAATCATCACAGCAATTTGACTTGAATAAATAAAAGTTCCTGCCTGCAAATTTAAGACGCCAATCAAATAGGTCAAAAGAAACGTCAGACTAAATAAAGTCAGAAAATTTTTCACATGCTTATCGGTTACTTTTCTGCTCGAAATGAGTGTTAATAGAATACTAACGATCAATAGTTTAATGTGGTTTACAAATAAGTAACTCCACTCCCCGTAAACGGGATAGAGAACACTAATCGCACTTCCAAACCCTTCAATTTTCTTCAAACTTAATACCCCATAATCGGTCCAATTGATCACATAAATGAATACTGACCAAACACTATACACGCCTAGTGTGTACTTATTGATAATCCAGTTCATCCATTTCGCTTCTTCTTTGGTCAAATATTTCAATGTAACATATCCGACGTATAGAAAAGCTGGAGGAAGCATAATGGAACCTATCCGAAAAAGCTTAAATAGAAAAAACAAGCTGTCTTCCTTCAGCAAGTCAATGCCATATAAAACACTTACATCCAATTGCCATAAGCACATAAAAATCATAAAGACTAACATGGCGTTAGTTAATTTTGTTTTGAACAGCATTTTACAGGACATTCCTAAGAACAGTGGTATGAAAGACATTGCTGCCATAAGGATAAAATTCATAACTTAACCTACTTTCGATACCACAATTGTATTATTATTCCCGCCATATCCATGAGAAGTGATTGCAATATTCTGAATGTCGCCATGCATGGTTTCTTTGACAATGTTCACATGCTCATAACCTTTGAAATCACTCAGCGTTGTTGGTGGAATAAAGTGATCTCTCAAACTGATTAACGAGGAGATGAGTTGGGCAACGCCAGAAACAGCGAAAGGATGACCGATCATCCCTTTAATGGAAGTGATAGGTGTATGAGCACCTAACTTTTTCATATGATTTTTGGCCTCATTTTCGTCTTGCAAATCCAGCCCCAGCGCTAGACTATTCGTGTATGTAATTTTCCGGCTTCCAACAGCTTGATCAAACGTTTGATATAATCGTTCGCCATTTTCGTCCATTTGATGAATGCTCACACCATCGTTATTCGCAGCGGCACCTGTCAAATAGCCATATATGTGCTTATTCTCCTTATTGGCTTGCTGCTCTGTCTCCATAACAATAACGGCTGCTCCTTCAGAAATGACAAATGAATTGCTGTTTTTGGAAAATGGATTCCCTGTCTCTCCAATATTGACATTGAATTTGATCGCTTTCTGCTTAGCAAAACTCACTATGGCTGAATCGCAAAAAGGTGTCTCCGCTGCACCAACAATACAGATATCAACCGTGCCATTCTCTAATAGAGTCTTTCCTAAAAATATGGCATCCGAACCTGACGAACAACCGTTAGTTAATGTAAATACAAGATTGCCATCTCCCAAGCCAAAATAATTGGCTATACCAGAAGAAAGACTATGAATATTCGTCATCCCGGCATTGAAAGCACTGATTTTATTATATTGATTGCTTTTATATAGATAAGAACATTGTTCTATTTCAGGAAGACTTGAAGTCGAAGTACCTATTATAACGGCTAGTCTCGCCTTCGGACTCGCAATTTGTGCTTGTTCCAGCGCTTCCTTTGCCGCAGCGATACCGAGTAGAGCGGCTCTAGGGTATCCGCGCAGTTTTCTTTCACGGGCTTCTTCCAGCTCTTCTTCAATTATTCCGCAGACCAGACTTTCTCTTTTGGGCCCTATTCCAGTGACAATCGATTGTGTACAAATACCATTTCGCAACACCTTTTCAAATTGCACAACGTTTTGAATTTTAGGTAGTCTGAGTCCAAAACCTGTAATGACTGTTTTGTTTTTCACGGTTTGTAGTCCCTTCGCTTACAATATCTTTACATTATCGGCCAATGAAAAAAAATAGGCCTACAACGGTTGAAAGTTGTAAGCCCAGTTTGTATGACAGAGCTGAACAATTAAAGTATTAATCCTTCTGGCTCAATTCAATTTGTACATAACAATTCAGACACAGTAATTCCCTATTATCAATATGGGAAATTAAATACGCGAGAATTATACCATATCTTCCGTGCGCGTGGAATGGCTATAATAAAGATTATTCCTTCTTGGGGATCAGTTCGGTTCACCTGACGATGAAAACCTGCATAAGTGCAGGAATTTCCGGGTGATTTCGGCTAAAAAGTGGAAATGCCTGCAATTGTGCAGGCATTTTCATCTTTTCCAGCCTCTGATTCAGAAAAAGCCTCAAAAACATGCACAATCGCAGGAATTTCATCATTGAGGCTACGCCACGAGCAAAAAACCTGCACAATTGCAGGTTTATAAAAAGCAGCTGGAGCTAGAATCAGGGATAACCCTGCTACCAGCTATTTTTCGAGAAAACTTCTGAATTGGGTAAAAAAAAGCTGTCCTCAAGTAGGTTTATCTACTTATGGGACAGCTCATTCCTTGCAATCTTCTATCCGCTACTTATCGACCTGTGTTACTACTACTACAGCTTCAGTGTAAACAGACGTCAATGGATTCATGACGCGGATCACCGCGCTTCCAACAGCCAGAGCACGCAGATGTCCTTCGGCATCAATGGCTGCCACATCGCTATTCGTGCTGCTCCAAACCAGATTTTGATCCGTTGCATCGTTCGGAGTTATCTTAGCCGTAAACACATGCGTATCTCCTATTTGTAAATCGAGCGTCTGAGTATCCAAGCTGATGCCCGTAGCGGGGATGAACTCAAACTTGGCTGCGTCCGCACGAAGCGGTCTGTCATGAGCTGAATTCGCATCCTCGACCGAGATGTAGTTGGCACTTCCTCGCGGCAAATCATAGATGCCCAGTACCTGCCACGAGCCTTGCCGTGTAGATTGATCGACAATCTTGGAATCACTCTTCGTGCCATTGATATAAATCGAGTATTCGGCAGCTTTCGTCGTATACACCGGGGTCGCAGGCGTTCCCGGCAAATAAACCGATACCCTGTATCGTCCAGGTTGGCTAATCGTTGGTGTCCATTTGGCTGATGCTCCCGTTGGATTCGTAATCGCTCTTGATATGCCGCCGTTATAGCCTTGGAGAACCGTAGAAGTCACCCACTTATTCGTAGCGATTTCTAGTGGCCCATTGACTTCCGTGTATCCCCCGTTTGTGCCATAACTATTATAAATCGTCACCTGCTTTATGACAGGCATCGTTACTTGGATCTTCGCTTCGGTATAAAGAGAAGTCAACGGATTCGTCGCACGAATCACCGCCGCTCCGACCCCCGTCGCATTCGCATGCCCGTCGGCATCGACAGTCACGATTTGACTGTTCGAACTGCTCCAAACCAGCGTCTGGTCTGTCGCCTCGGCAGGCGTAAAGACAGCCTTGAAGGCATGCGTATCACCTACCCCTAGGTCGAGTGAATCGGCATCCAGAGCAATTCCTGTCGGAGGGATAGCCTCTAGCTTGATGACATCCGCCCGAAGCGGTCGATCGTGAGCCAGGCTTGTATCCTCAAGCAGGATATAACTGCTTGCTCCCCTTGGAAACTCATAGGTACCCAATACCTGCCAAGATCCCTGTAGAGAGAATTGATCCACATTTTTCGTTTCCTGTTTTATTCCGTTGATATAGATCGAATACGCCGCCATCTTCGTCGTATTCACCGGAGTGGCGGGCGTTCCGGGAAGATACGCTGACACTCGGTAACGCCCGGACGCAGACACATTCGGCGTCCATTTGGCCGATGCGCCCGTTGGGTTCGTAATCGCTCGCGAAATTCCGCCATTATAGCTTTTGAGCACGGATGACGTTACCCATTTGTTCGTAGCTGTTCCAAGCGGCCCATTGACTTCGGCGTAACCTCCCACGCTGTAACCGCTATAGAGAGTGATCGGATTAGTAATCGTCGGCGGAATCTCTTCGATATAAGGAGCCTCCAACCCACCTTTGACATAAAGCGGATTCTCATCCAGCCGCAGCTGTACATAACCATTCGTTGGCGTATACGTTAACGTATTCCCCATGATGTCTGTGACATGAAGGGGACCACCCGTATAAAGCTTGAGGTCGGCTCCCGCAGGAGCGTACATAACCCGAACATCCTCCGCTGCTGTATGAAACTTATGACTATAAACACCAGGTCCAACATCCTCCGTCGTTTGGAAATCCGCTCCCGTTAATTCGCGGGTCATAGTCGCATAAGCGGCATAGGCCGGCTTCGGAACATAAGCCCCTTTGGCATCGTCAGGATTCCGAATCAAACCGAACGTTCCCTCAAATTCATTCGGAACCGTAGATTTATTTTGCAAATTATAAATATTAATTTTTTGGATACCATTTGCCAAGGCAGTGACAATTCTTCGAGCCACATAGTTGGCTTGGACATGCTCGTCGAAATTAAAGTTGCTGAATCCTGTCTCCGAAAGATTAATTGGAATGGTTTGATTATTGTTATAGGTTTTCATCATATTTCTGTGCCTATTGATGTCCTTAACGAAATCCTCTGGATTCCTCGTATACGAATGAAACGAATATTCATCCATATAATTCAGCGCACCCTTTTGATAAAGCGCTTCCAAAAATGCATCTGAGCCTAGTTCGCCAAAGACAAATCCTGTTATTTTGACATTCGGAAAAAGCGGATGAATTTGTTCGTAAGAGGTTTTTAACAAATTAAAATAAAAATCCGCCTTCTCTGCCTCTGTGCTAAGTCCCTTCCCAAACGAAGGAATATCGGGTTCGTTCCAAATTTCCACCTGACCAATTTCCGGGTATCTACTCAATACTTGCTTGCCATATTCAGCAAAGGCCATCCTTCCTTCCGAACTCGTAGGCGCATTTCCTCCATCATAGAAATCATTATATAACGCAAGAGTGATATAGGGCTTGAGATCGTTCGCCGCCACACGCGACATGAAATCATCATGGAAGGTTTTAAAACGATAAACCCCCTTCGCCGTATTCTCGATGTCCCCCCACCGCAAGGCATCTCTGACATACTTAACTCCCATTTTCTTCGCAATCGGAATTAAAGCTGCAGAGTCTTGAGCAATAAGATCCGTTCGAGCAGCGTGCGTTTGTACCGAAAAATGCGAATCCGCCACTTGGCTCAGATCGAAATTCGCGACAACGGCGAACGAGGTTTCTTTCGTGGCCACAACGTTCCCGTTCTGCTTGGCTGTAATCACTAAGTTGAACCATCCCTTTTTCCCAGGATTAACGGTTAGCAGGGTCGTTCCATCGCTTACAGCTTGGCTTCCGGACTGCACCGTGTTATTCCAATAATCGGAATACACCCAATCAATCGAATCCCCATCTGTATTGATTCTAATTGTTTTGGCATCGCTTTCATAAAAAATGTTCCCAACTGTCGTTTGCTCAATGGTTAATGATGCTGCATGGGCCACTTGGTTTCCTGAAATTAGAGTGAACCCGTACGTTGCTAGCAGAGCAAACACCATACATGCAGTACTCAAACGGCTTAACATTTTCTTCATTGCCATACATCTCCCTTCAAATGTAAATCATTTTCAACAGAATTGGAAACCGTGTGTCTCCTCTCACCTCCTTCATCCATTCAAAGATTAAAAGGCATACACCGTTCATCGAATAGCGCCCAGTATATGCCTTCTTTCTTCATTTACTTAACCAACACATGTGTCTCCTTGACAGGACCTTCTACAAATTGGCCACGGGTTTGGAGAATATAACGAATCTCTTCGGCAGAAACCATCCGAACATCGCTGAAGCCAGATTTGACTGTTAAGGCTGCTGCGGTTCCTGCTGCTTCGCCGATAGCACTGATTCCTGACATTACACGATAAGAAGCGTGAGCTTCAAATGTACCGCTAATGCAGCGCGAGCTTAATAGCAGATTGCCAAATCCTTTGGCGATAAGGCTGCGATAAGGAATATGATAATACCCTGGGCTCGGCAAAATCGTCATGTACTCTTGGTGATTTTTTTTCCCATCTGGATCATGGACATCCACATCATAAGCACACGCCGCCACCATATCATCAAACTTGCGAACTTGCAGACAGTCTTCTCCGGTTAACATGTAGTCTCCGACAACTCTACGGCCTTCACGAACCCCTAGCTTCGTAAAAATAGTCTCGATCTTCGCATCCCGGAAAGCAGGATGCTCCCTGATCGCTTCAACTAATTCGTATACTTGAACTTTGCCGATTTCAAACGCGCTTTCAACCGATCCTGGAATCGTGGGATCAACATCGTTCACAGCCGTCGAATTAAATAGGAATGCTTTGCCATCTGGGTAAGGGAATGCTAATACGCCCTGACGCATATTCGTGCTGTTCGTTCTCTGTTTCATCGCCATATAATAAGGCTTGAGCGTCTCTTCCAGCCAAAAAAAGCAGCCCCAGCTTGTAACATCCTTTACTTTAAACAGCGAGGGATCGAATCCAGTGAGTTTGAAAGTAACCGTCGCCATCTGCATCTTTCCATCTTTTTCACGCCCCTTTTGAAACTCTGCTCCTGCCAATGCAGACAAATTTCCGTCTGCTGTGCCGTCAAGAAACACACGACCGAATACATGCGTTTGCTTAGATCCAGTGATCGTCACTGAACGAATATTCCCATCTTCCACCTGTACGGCGTCCACTTCGCAGTCCGTCCATACGGTCAGATTTTTCTCTTTTTGAATTAATCGATGGTACGTTTCTTTTAATTCCTGTTCATCATAGCTGGATACCGTTTCCTCATCAAAGGTCAAGCCCGTATTCTGATAGGCCTGAGGGAATAATTCCTTATGAATCCCCGTGTTCACACATCTTCCATCATGATCACGAAACTTGCATACTAAAGCGATTGCCGCATGGACACCCGTTCCGCCAATCTCACTCATTTTTTCAATAAGCAGCACCTTGCTGTGTAATCTTGAAGCAGCTAAAGCTGCACAAATGCCGCCTACGCCTGCGCCAACAATCACAATGTCAAAATCGTTTGTCCAATCATTCATGGATATCACTCCTCTAATAAAATTAGGTTTAGCCCTTCAGGCCGCTGCTGGCAATGCCTTCAACAAAAAATCTTTGGAAGATGGCTACGACGATGATAAGAGGAAGCAGCGCCGAAACGGAAGCAGCCATAATCAACGAATAATTCGCACCGTATTCATCTACAAAGCTGGAAAGGCCAATCGGTAGTGTGAACAATTCACTCGAACGCAGGAAGATCAACGGATTCTCATATTCGTTCCAATGCCATGTAAAGGTCAGGATGAGAAGTGTTACGATGGCAGGCTTCGTTAATGGCAAGCAAATTTGCCAATAGATCCGGAAGAATCCTGCTCCATCCACTTTTGCAGCTTCAAGAAGCTCACTTGGGATCGTACTGAAAAATTGTCTCATCAGGAACGTTCCGAATACTGTAAAAATCCCAGGCAAAATGACGGCCCAGTGGGTGTTCACCAAGCCAACGCGATCGAACAGGATAAACCTAGGAACAAGCAGCACCTGAGCAGGGATGATCATAGTAGCCAAGTACATAAGGAAGATAAAGTCTCTTCCCTTGAAATTCAGTTTGGCGAATGCGAACCCAGCCAGTGAGCTGGTGATGATGGAGCCGACAACCGTAAAGAAGGTGATTTTGGCCGAGTTCCAGTAAAACAAAGCAAACTTATATTTGCCGCCCCAAACCTCTTCGTAGTTCGAGAGAATCGGATTCTGAGGAATCCAATGGATCGGGTACTTGAATAAATCAGCTTGGATTTTGAAGGATGAAGAAATCATCCAGATGAACGGAATCAAAACTGTGACACCCAAAACCAACATGACGAGGGTAACGCTTAATTTTCGCAAAGAAACCACAACAAACCCACTCCTCCATTAAAAATGCTGCTGCCACTTCTTCTGACTGCGCCACTGAACCAAAGTAATCGAGAAAATGATGATGAATAAAACCCAGGACATCGCTGCCGCATAACCCATTTTGTAATTCTGGAAGGCAGTGAGATAAATATGATACGCGATAACCATGGTCGAATTGACCGGTCCGCCTTGTGTCATCACATTCACAACAGCAAAGACCTGGAAGGTGGAAATAATCAGTGTAATCGCAATTAAAAAGGTCGTTGGCTTCAGCATGGGAACCGTGATATTGAAAAACTGCCTTATCCCTGTGGCTCCGTCAATCGAAGCCGCTTCATATAAATCTTTGGGGATTCCTTGCAGCCCCGCCATATACAGCACCATCGTATATCCAATGTAAGTCCACACGACCATAATGATGATAGCCGGCAAAGCCCACGCCGTACTCCCTAACCACCCGGGAGGATTGTCAATCCCCAGCGATCTAAGAAACGCGTTGATTGGGCCATCTTGGGCATTGTAAAGCACGCTCCATACCACAGAAACGGCAACCAAACTGCTGACATAAGGCAGGAAAAACAAAGTTCGTAATAAACCTTTGGCATAGACATGTCGATTAAGCAGATCAGCTACAACCAAACCAATCGCCATAGCACTGGGCACCGTTACGCCTGTTAGAATCAAATTGTTCCGCAGTGCGTGCCATAAATACACGTCATTCACTAATTTCTCAAGATTTCCTAGCCCAGCAAAACTCAGCCCAGCAAAGCCTTTTAAGTAATCCCAATCTGCAAAAATCAGCATAAAACTGAAAAGCAGCGGTAGAATGACGAAGAAAAAAACACCGAGAAAATTCGGCAAAATAAACAAATAACCCGCCAATTGTTCCTTCCTGTTATGCTTGGACACTCGTTGCATGATGCCACCTCATTTAGCCATATTAAACCCATACCCGTATCATAATCAGTAGCGCATCAGAGTGGAATGGCGTGATTTAGGTTGTTACAGCGTTGATTTTAAGATGTAGGGAAACAAATTTCAAAAAATAGAAGCAAACAAAAAAACTCCGGCTGTCTGCTGAGGCAGATGACAACCGGAATTCTTTTGCTCCTTCTTCTTATTACCGGGTAAGCTTACTTCCCGTGTCGGCTGTACGCTTAAGGGAAATCAGCCTTAGAATGGCAGTAACCGTTTCTGCCCGTGTTGTTTGTTCGGCTGGATGGAACTGTTCTCCATCCCCCTCTATAACGCCCTTCCGGGTTGCTTCATATACATACCCGGCGGCCCATTGCGGGATATCAGCATGATCCGAGAATCCCTTGGCTAGCTGCGGGCTTTGACTCGCTGCTTGGCCGGCGGTGCGCATAAGCAGCACCGTCATTTCAGCACGTGAGATGAACGTCTGGGGACGAATGGTGCTATCCTCGTAACCTTCCAGCCATCCCGCATATACGGCATCGGCCACGGCTTGCTTCGCCCAGGTGCTGATGGCGCCGGAATCCGCAAAATCAAGATTACCGCCGCTTGCCGAAGGCTTCATGGCCCGCACCAGAAATACCAGAAACTCCTCCCTGGTCACCGGCTCATCCGGTCTGAAGGCTTGGTCCTCATATCCGTTGACCCATCCTTGGGCGAAAGCCTCCCAGATGCCGGACTCCGCCCAGTGGCCTTCAATATCCCATGGGAGATCAGCGGGATTATTGGTAGTGCCTTGGAGGTCCGGCTTGCTGGCCATGGCAAACACGGCAAACTTCGTAAAATGATCTATTTGGACGGTGATAGCGTTCCCGATTACTGTACCGCCGATTTCCACCCATTCCTGTACTTTTTCGTTGTAATAGAAGATAGAAGCCTTTTGGCCGTCTTTAATCTCTTCGGGCTTAAACTGCAGTGTCAAGGTCACGGCTTGGGCAATCGGACCTTCCACATCCTTTGTAATTTCATAGACAGGGCTTAAGAATGTACCTGGCGCACGGACTGTCAGCCCTTTGATATCATACAGCTTCTCAATGGCAATTCGTACGGATGTGTTTAAACTTCCGGCAGGAATGTGCAGGCGCACCTCCTCGCCCAATCCCACATCCCCTGCCTCTCCAGCCGCGAGAGTCAGCTTGCCTCTGGTAACACTGCTTACGGTAGGCACATTGGAAGATGAGCTTTGCTGGCTTTGCTTGTAAAACACAAACTGAACTGTTCGAGGCAATTGTACGCCATCCACGCTGGCCTCAACAATGGCTGTACCCGCTTCGGTTGAAGTAAGGGTTGCCGTATACACTCCGTTCTCCTCCACAATAGGACTTAACTGTCCAAGAGAAGCTGCAAGCTGAATAGAGGCCGCCGTGGTAACGGCGTTTCCATCCTTGTCTTTAAGCTCCAGCTTGATTGTTGCCATACTGATGCCGTCTGCCAGAACCCGATCCGGACTTCCGCTCAGCACACTTTTATTAACCGAGGCAGATGAGCCCAGATCCAACAAGATCGGTGTAAAAGGCGCCAGCTCCAGATCGGAGGCATTTAATGAAACATCGGCAATCAGCTCTTTGGAGATGCCCGCGGGACGTTCTTCCCGCAGCACGGAGACGCGCTTTGCTTCCAAACTATAGTTGACCAGATTCAGAAGCAACCGACCCTTATGCACGGCCGTCTGCCAGCCCACATCGGTTACCAGGGAACCAGTAGCGGCATCCGTCACACGAACAGGAAGCGTATTCATCTGCTCCAGCACCGGAAGCACCGCTGTCCGGATTTCCTCGACGCTCGGCGATACCAGCTTGCCCGCGCCATATTCGGACGGCATGATGATCGCCCGGCTCACGACGGCATCATGCAGCCCATCAGACAGAGGTTGATCATGCTCATTGCGGGAAAGAGATTCTTCGCCGATCAGCACCACCTTGCCGCCTGCCTCACTGAATGCCTTCACAGCGGCAAGGGTACTCGCGTTTACATGCGCAGCAGCCGGCACAATCAAGAGCTTGTAGCCGTCCAATCCACCTTGAGCCGCCTGCTTCTCACTGACAAAGCTGATTCGTTGTCCGCTGTACGCTAGAGCTGCATAGCTTTTTCGCAGCGTATCCTCGCTGGCATTGTTGTAGATGCCGGAGGCCAAGGAATATAGAATGGCGACTTGGGACTTCACATCCTGCAGCGCCGTCACCTCCTCCGCTAGCCGGTTGAGATCATGATTGGTTCTGCCTATATCCGCCACCACATCAGGCCGGTGGAGAAGACTGCCCATGAAATCGCTGGTAGCATCATAGGTCCGTTCCCATACCCAGTTTGTGGAAGCGCTTTTGCCATGAACGGCGCCTTGCCACAGAATGGCCCTTACTCGCTTGGCCTGCTCGGGAATATACTGGTCATCCCCATCTTTTATGAAATGATGCTCCGAGTTGAAAATAGGCGCCGGATGGAAGGAACGCTGCATGTCATAGAAGCTGAGCTCTTTGATAAATCCGTCAGGTCCGTCTCCGATGACATTGTAGGCATCATTGCCATTAATTTGGCTGAAAGACGAGAACTGCTCATAGTCTACGCCCCAATTCAGGCTCTCCTGCAGCTTTGCCATCGTCTTGGACTGTACAGGCAGGTCCGGAGCCATCTCATGAATAATGTCCGCCATCCACTGATGCCAGTCGGAGAAAACCTTGTTATTAAAGGTTACCCAATCGTATACAATTGGCGTGGCTGCAATGGCTGAAGGCATCTGGATCTGTTCAAAAGAGGTATAAGACTTTCCATATACCTGATTCAGCTCAACCAGATCATCTCCGTATAACTCCTTCAGGTAGTCATGCCACGCAGGCAAATAATAAGAGTCGCGATTGGTTTGGTATACCGGCTCGTTGGTTATCGTAACCGTCAACAAGGACTTATAATCCTTAACCAAAGGGATCACGGTCCGCAAATAATCCTCGATGACTTCTTTGGCTTTCGGTTGACCAATCACGAATTTGATGTTCCCCGCGTTGTTGCTCTTGAGTCCCGGGTTTTTTTTCAGTATCCAATCCGGGAAATAGTGGGGAGAGAGGAGCAAATTCACGGCGATGTTATTCGCTTCCGCATTTTTCAGCACTTCCACAACATTGGCCTTCAGGTAATCTGTGGCCCCAAAATAATCCTTTGCGGGGTCCGTCGTATCCCAATTCATCGTTTCCTCAAAGCCGGCATTCTGGACCAGATTCTCATTTCCGCCCAGTTCGGTCATGCTCAGATCATCCAGCCAAAGAATCTGCTCATTCTCCGACAGGAAGACAAGGGAAAAAGCAGTTTCCGCCGATCCCGTTTTATAGGTATAACTGACCTCCTGCCAGTCATAGGTGCCCGTTGGCAGCGCTTGGCGCAAATTCCAGCCGGCGTTACCCGGGAACCAGGCGTTTCTCACATTCCCTCCCTTCACCCAAGCTCTGATCTGATAGGTTGTATTTGGCTTTACAATCATGACCTGTGAAACATACTTGTACATATTAGGCTGCTTGGGGGACGTATTGACAATCTTTAAAGACTGCCCGCCGCTGTGATGCACGGCTTTGTCCACTTCTACCGATCCGAAGGCGCTTCCACCAGAGCTGTATTGCGGAATGTACCCTTCCTTCTCGGTAATCACCCTGTGAGGTCCGATTTCAATCTGGATCACATTGGTTCCGAAATCCTGAAACTTCGCAATATCCTTGCGCACCTGATTGAAATGGCCGTATCCGTTTAAAAAAACTGGACGAACTTCCTCCGCTCCCGTACTTCTCACCCGGGTCAGACCCCTAAAGCCGTATTCGGTCCGCTCCAGTTCCCCCGTCACATAGCGAGGCGCCGCTTTGGGCGTCAACGTGCCGTTCAGATAACCAAGCAGATTAGTCATGGCCTCATCGTACAACGAATCCAAAGTTTCCATTACATAATAAGCCCTTGTCAGAGCACCCTGCCCAACATCCTCCTTGCCATATGCGATGAAATCCTTGATCGTTGTATAATTGATGCGTTCATAATCAGTCGACAGACCTTGCTCCTCCGCCTGCAAAAGCATACCCTCCAGGGCAGGCAGCTTGGCGGATATGGCATCCAAACCATTGTTCAACTGCCCGGCACCGATCTCCACATCAATTGACGCAGGGAATTGTCTAGATATACCAGTCGTCTGCTCCGCTGCTGAAACAATGGTTCTGTAACTTCCTTTATCAGCGATGACGCAATGTCCCTCCTTAGTCAGAACCATTCCCGCTGGCACTGTTACTTCACTATCCAGCCCCAAAAGCTCCGAACGAAGAGAGATTGTCTTGGCTTCATTGCTGTAATTAACCAAATTCAAATTGTAAGCGATTTCTTTTTCTGTTTCGGCCGTCCGGGGGATCTCCAGCCAGAAGCTCCACGGATCCTGCGCCGGCACCCGATAGAGGCTGGCAAGCTGCTTGCCGTCCTTCACCCTGCCGATGCCGCTCGTCCATTCCAGCCACCCCCTTCTTCCTTCGCCGTCATTGTCATTGACCAGCATCGAGAAGGAAATCGGCCCTTCGGCGGGTTTGGATGCGAAAATTGCTTCCCAAGGAATTTTGGCCTCATAAAACGTATCATTGCCGTTCACGACAGCCTTGGCGGTTACAGCTTCCTTGCCGATATTAGCGCTGCCGTCTTTCCAGCGCCACACCTGAGTCTCTCCGTTCAGCAGATTGAATCCGTACTCGGCTCCATAAACGCCGTCCTGGCTGAATGCAATCTGAACACTGTCGCCCATCCACATATCGGCACCAGCGATGGAGTAGTGCACATTGTCCCTAACCTTGGCAGAAATATAAAAATAATCGTCGTTATAAGCAAATCTGGCGTTCATGGACAGATCCTCCGCACCCGCCCAGCCCGATATCTGGTTCTGAGTGGTGCCTGCCGTTGGCAGCGAAATACCGGTATACTTCTCCCAGTCCTCCAAGCTGCCATCCATCACAAGCCCCTCCGCCCAAAAAACGGGAACATGGGTGCCGCCGCCCAGTTTCGCTTTGAAAGTATCCCAGTACTCCAGGGTTTCTCCGGCTGCCCCTGTCCCCAACGTATACGGCAGCACGGCAACGGCGCTGGCTTCGTATCCGTCCTTCTGACCATATGCCTTCACCGTTACACCAGACGCAACAGGGAAAGGGGTGGTGTACGTCTGCTTCGTTCCAGAGGTGACGGGATCGCTGCCGTCGGTGGTGTACCTGATCGTGGCGCCTTCCGTTGCTGTAGACAAGGCAACCAATGACCCTGGCAATATTCCCCCTGGTTCAGGCGAGCTTGTTACCGGCTGCACTTGCTTAAGGATAACAGCATTCAGCTGATCCACCACATAGCTGACCGAGGTCCGATTATCCCAGCCTGTAGCGCTTGGTCCTGTTTTCGTATGCAGCGATATCTCGGCAATTCGGTTCCGTACAGCAGAATTGGCGAAGTCCAGCTTCACCCCATTCCACCGGTTAGCCAGAAGTTTGGGCAGCTGCACCTCTGAGACAGTTCCAGAGACATCCTTCACTTTCAGGTATAACGGTTCATTGCCGGAGGTGGTTTGAGAGAGGGGATAGACGTCCATCGTAACCGTTGATGCCTGGCTCAAATTAAGCTCCGGCGCAATGCTCCAGACATATGACATTTGATCTGTCTGGCTTGAGGTTTTGGCAAAGGTGAGCTTGGCGGCCTTTTCCCCTTCCGTATGGAGATCATATACGGATTCGACAACGGTGGTTCCGCCGGTGCCTGCGGTGGTCCAAGCGGACAGATTTTCAAAGCCATTCAGGGGAATATTCTCCTGTATACTGTCAAAGCCTCCGTTGCGAAGCAGGTTATGCTCTGTATTGGTCTCCTTCAGGGTCAATTCATCCAGCCAAACGGCTTCCGACTTATCCTCGATCAAGATCCGGAAGGCCAACGTTGTTTCATTAGATTTGGTGGTATAGCTTGCGGTAACCTTCTTCCAGTCAAAGGAACCCGATCCAACACTGGTACGGGGTTCCCAGTTGGCTCCGAAGCTTACCCCTTTCATATTGCTGCCCTTGACCCACATGCTCAAATCATACCGGGTATTAGGTTTTACACTTCCAGTCTGGGATATATTCATGTACACATTGGAAGCTTTGTCCGAATGATAAGCAATCTTCAGCGAATGGCTTCCTTGATGGAATACATTGGAATCCAAGCCATATTCCACATCCGGCAACCCGGCAAAGCTCATGTACCAAACGGGGATCATCCTGCTGGTATCAGCCGATGCAAAGGCCGCAGCGGATTTCCACCATGCAAATTGGACAGTAGATAGCACAAGAACGGCACATAAAAAACACAGGCATACCTTTTTCACCATAAACTACCTCCTGTTATTGATTGCCCTATCTTATCATCCTTTGACTGCCGAGCTTGAGAAGCCTTGAATAATATACTTCTGACCTAGAAAAAATACGATGAGCAGAGGCACGACACCTGCTGTGGCGGCAGCCATCATCAAGTTGTAGTCTACGCCGGCTTCCAGCATGAAGTTCTGCATGCCAAGCGGAACCGTGTAAAGCTTCTTGTCCAGCAGGAAAATCAGCGCATTCTCATAATCGTTCCACGTCCATGTAAAATCAATGATCGCGAAGGTGGCTAGCACAGGTTTGGAGAGTGGCAGGAACAATTGAATGAAAATCCGGAAATGCCCTGCCCCGTCAATGAAGGCGGCCTCGGATATTTCATGCGGAATGCTCATGAAAAATTGCCGGATCATAAATACGCCGAATACCGTAAACAAGCCCGGGAGAATCAGCGCCCAATGGGTATTGTAAATATGCATCCACTCAAACATGATGAATTTAGGGACAAACAGCACTTGCTGCGGAATCATCATCAGACATAGATACAGCAGAAAAATCGCATTCCTGCCCTTGAACTCAATACGGCTGAACCCATATGCGGCCAATGCGGCGAGCAGCGGCGCTCCAATCATCAGAAACACCGATATCTTCAGAGAGTTTAGATAAAAGAGGAGAAATCCGTCTCCAGTGGTCCAGACCTTGATGTGATTGATCAACACCGGGTCAAACGGAATCCACTGAATAGGGTAGGTGAAGACGTCCTTTGGTTTCTTAAACGAGGTGCTGATCATCCAGATCATTGGCAAAAGCAAAAGCAGGCTGAAAAGTGCCATGATGATCGTATTCAAGCCTTTGCCCAGCCGCCCCTTGATTATTCTGGTACTTCTTGCATTCATGTTGCGTCTTTCCCCCTTCCCTAGTAATGGACCCATTTTTTCTGACCTGCCCACTGAATAAGCGAAATGCCTAAGATAAGCAGAAACATGCTCCACGAAACGGCCGACGCATAGCCCATTTCATAGAAGTTGAATGCTTTCTTGTAGGCGAAAATGGAGAATACCGTCGTACTGTTTGCGGGCCCCCCCTGGGTAATGGCATAGATCATGCCAAAGCCCTTGATGGAGCCGATACAACCGGTAATCATCAGGAAAAGCGTCGTCGGGCTGACCAATGGTAAAATAATAAGACGCAGCAATTGCCCGAACGTCGCTCCATCTATCTTGGCGGCTTCCAGCTGCTCCGGGGATATTTCCTGCAGGGCAGCCAAATAAATGATCATGTTGTAGCCGATGCCGCCTGCGATCATCATAATAAGCACCGCATACATCGCTGTATCAGGAGAAGCGAACCATTTGGGAGGCTCCGCTATGCCGACGGATCTTAAGAAGGCATTAATGGGACCGTTTGCAGGTTGGAACAGCACCATCCAGACGAATGCAATAGCGATGCCGCTGGTAAAATAGGGGGCGAAGAAGAAGGCCCGCAGCGTCTTCTGGAGATAGACGCGATTGTTTAACATGACTGCGATCAGAAAACCCAGAATAATCGAAATCGGTACAGGGATTAACACCAATAGCGTGTTTTTGACCGATACAGCAAACAAATCGTCTCTCACCATCATCTTGAAATTGTCCAATCCGATAAAATGCGGGGATTCTCCGCTAGCGAATACCCAATCTGTAAACATCAAATAAAAGGAAAACAGGGCTGGAATCAGCATGAAAATCATCATTCCGATAAGATTAGGGGCGATGAAAACATAGCCAAGCAACCTCTGCCTTTTCATCCAGTTCACGATCGGCCACCACCTTTCTCTCTAATATGGGTTTATGCCAAAGGAGAAGACCGGCACGTTTATTCCTGCCTCTCCTTTGGCTTTCCCGTCTCCTATTTTTTGGCCGCTTGCAAGTTCTCGTTATGCACACGCGCCAGTTCCTTCGCACCTTCTTCTGGAGTCAGCTTCTGAGTGAAAACCTTGTCATAGACGACCTGCTGTTCGATTCCCGTTTTCTTGTCCAAACGGCTTAATCCGAGCGGAAGGCTGCCGAACATAACTCGCTTAATGGAATCAATGTCATAGGTATTCTCCACGCCTTTGAACATCAGGGCGATAGCCTCATCAACGGGGAAGTCCTTGGATGATGGCACTCTTCCGCCTGCCGCCATTGGCAGCATTCCACTATCCGAATACCACTTGATAAATTTCCAGGCTGCTTCCGGATTCTTGGTACGGGGATTAATGGAGAGCACATCGCCCAATCCGCCTGCGTTAAGGTAGTCGGTCTGATCCTTGTTAATCTTCGGAGCCGGCGCTGCAGCCACCTTGAACGTGCGGGGATAATCCTTGACATTATTAGTAGTCCTGAAAATCTGGTTAGTGGAGAAGAGCATCGCCGTTTCCCCCTTCACAAACATCTGGTCCAGAGCCGGCTTCGAGGTGATTTGCTCCGTATGGGGCATGATGCTCTTATCCTTGAACATCATGTCCGAATACACTTGAAGCGCCTTGGCAGTCAGCGGATTATCGAAGGCTGAGGTGCCGTCCGGTTTCGTCAGCAGTAGACTTCCTTTCAGCATGGAACCATTGATGGGCACATTGAAGTAATAATCAGATTGTGCCGCTCCCCATACCTTGTCTCCCTTCAACTTGTTAGCGTAATCCCTGAATTCGTCCAGACTCCAGTCCGTGGGAACCTTAAGACCCTTGGCATCCAGCATATCCTTGTTCAACCAGACAAAGGACAAGCCTTTCTGGGTGGGCACACCGTAATACTTACCATCCACCTTCCACAAGGAGGCGCCTATGCCCATTTTGTCGTCCACATTGTAGTCCGTGAACTTGCTCAGATCAAGAACATTGCCTGCTTTGATCCGCTTCTCGTAGAGGCTGAAATCATAGCTCATGTACATGTCCACGGGCTGGCTGGAAATGAGCGCCGTATCCAGCTTTAGATTTCCGGCATCGTCATTGACGAACCGCACATACTCCACCTGAATATCCGGATTTAGCTTGTTCCAGTTGTCTACAACAGCTTGAGGACCATTCTCGGGCGGCACGCCTCCCCACATCGTAAGCTTGATCGGATTCTTATTTGGCACGGTGCTAGGCGCCGTGCTCGAGCCTGCGGAAGGGGAAGCCGTTCCCTCTGCTTGGTTGCTGCCACCCTGTGCACCGCAGCCGGTAAGCGCCAAGGGTATAGCTATTAGCGCTGCCATCCCTGCTCTCATCCATTTTCTGTTTCTCATCTTATCTGTAACCTCCCTGCAATCTAATGTTTGATTCTTCCCAACTATATCAATGTGCACCTTATCTTCTTAGAGTTGAAACTTGTAGGTTGATAGTACAAAACTTAGATATTGTTTTCCCTTCTGAACGAACTCGGCGTTTGTCCAACCATGCGCTTGAAAACCTTGATGAAATAAGCATCGTCGGCAAAGCCCGTTTGAAAGGCGATCTCCTCCACACTCAGCTTGGCATGCAGCAGCAAGCGTTTCGCCTGTTCGATCCGGATATTCTGTAAATAAGCGATAGGCGTCAATCCGGTTTTTTTGCCAAACACAGTGCTTAAATAGTCCACATTGATAGCTACCAGCTTGGCTAAATCCGCAACCCTGATATTTTCCTTGTAATGCTCCAGCATATATTGAATCACCCGGTTCACCTCGGGATGGTCTGTAAAGCTGATATGTTCCTCTTTCAGATGTCGGATATGCTCCCGTATGGTTTGCAGCACATGTGCCAGCAACGATTCATGACTTATGGCTGAGTTGATTCCCTCATGATCCTCGAATTTGCGTCCTGCCAGCATGGCCAGAATACTAAGAAGATGGGACGCCAGCATTTTCACTTCCATATGGGAGAACGAGGAATATTCCATAATATCCCATATATGTGTTGCCACCTCGGCGCATTTGGTTTCATTGCGTTCTTCAAAGCAGCGGATCAGCTCGGCTTCCAACTCCGCGATGGGCGGCAACTTGTGTCGTTCCTTCATCTGACTTGCTTCACGACCGTACCAAGCGCCGTTCAACTGATTCAGTGCCCGCCGCCAATCCTGAGATAAACGAGCCAGACTGCTGCCCGCAGCCAGTCCGGCAGCACGGTTCGGCTTGTTCCAGCGGGCATGGCCTGCCTTCATCTGAAAGCTCCAGCAAAAGAAGGTTGTCTGTCCCCCTTCATAGAAGGATTGAACCAAGAGATACTCTTCCGTTCGGATACCCGCTTGATCGGCGTCAGCAGGTACGGCTCCGCTCAGCACGGCAATCACATCAAGCCACAGACTGCGAAATTTCTCCGCTGCCGAAACCGTTCCAACCGGATCCTCATGTATTGTTGTGCCTGTTCCCTGAATGCCCGACCAAGCACGGTGATAAAGAGGATACAGCACCTCTCCAGCACCTCGAAGTTCTTCAAGCAAATCCCCCTTGATCCGCGCCAGATTTTCCAACAGCACCTCATCGTTTAAAGACAGCTTCAACAGATAGTTAAAGGCGCCATATTGAAGGGCGTCCCGGACGTAATCAAAATGGCTCATGGCCGTCAGCATTATAAACCGGCTGCGGATTCCCGCCTTCCGTGTTTCCTTCAGCAGTTCAATCCCGTCCATGCCCGGCATGACAATATCGGCAATCACGACATCAGGCTTAAGCTCCAGAATAGCCGCCAATGCCTCCCTTCCGTTACCCGCCTCACCCGCAACACAAAAACCGTGGCGTTCCCAATCTACCGTTTCTCTGAGTGCCTCCCGGACAAAACCTTCATCTTCCACTAGCAAAACCGTCCACATGCCCACCATCTCCTTCCTGTGAATAAGGCGTTGCAATCAACAATGGCAGCTGGATCCGGACCACGGTCCCTTCCGCGCTGGATATAAATTCTATGGAGCCTTCCCGCTTAAAAAGCAGCTGCAGCCTTTCTCTCAGGTTGCTTAGTCCGATGCCGTGTCCGATTCGCCGGACTGGCCTGCGGGCAGCCTCTTCCATGCCGACGCCGTTGTCTTCCACCTCCAGAATAAGTGCGCTTCCTTCCACTTTGGCTCTGACCCAAATGGCGCAGCAGCCTTTGGCCTCGTCAAAGCCATGGACGATGGCATTCTCCACTAGTGGCTGGAGGCTAAGCTTGGGAACCAGAGCGTATTGAACCGATTCATCCATCTCATAATGGATGGTGAAATGATCCCGGAAGCGAAATGACTGTATCGATTCGTAGGAGCGCAACAGTTTGATTTCTTCTTTGAGGCTAACCAGCTCAATATCTGAACCCAAGCTTGCCTCCAGAATAGACCCCAAAGAGGTGCAGATGCCCGCGATCGCTTCCTGCTTTTCTTTTCTGGCCATCCATTTGACCGTGTTCAAGGTGTTCAACAGAAAATGCGGGTTCATTTGGGAAAGCAGCATTTGGAATCGAACCGCCTGCTTTTGCCGCTCCTCCAGCTTAAGCTTGTTTATGAGTACGACAACATCATCTATCATTCGGTTGAAGCTTTCGCCAAGGGAGCGCACCTCGTCCGTTGCACCCTTGCCGATGGTAATTTTGACATTCAGCTTCTTGTCCGAGGCTTCCTCCATGCTCCGTTCCAGGATATACAGCGGCCCCGTCATGCGGGCCGACAGGAAGATGGTCACCAGCACGAAGGCGATGACCAGAATGCTCAGAAAAAGGAAAGCGATCAGCCTTAACCGCTGAATCTCCTGCTGCAGCTCACTTAAAGGCATTTGACTGACCACATACCAGTCCAGTTCCTCCAGATAGCTGTAATTGACAAGGGACAAGGCGCGTTCATCCTCGAAATGCCCTTCCTTCGCCTGGGCAGACATGATCCTTTGCATCATAACGCTGCTGAAAGCTGTTTCCTTGCTTTGCAAAACGATCTCTCCTTGGCCGGAAAAGATGGTCAGATCCTTGTTGGCCGGGCTATCCTTTAACGTGCTGCGGAACCATTCTTGAATGTTGATGCTGATGCGCGCCAGTCCATAATTTCCCCGCAGCTGGTCATCCAGAATGGTGTACAGGCTCAGAAGCTTGCTCCCTTGGCTCCCGCTCACATCATTCCAATCATCGGCCATCCAGCGATAGGGATGAGACCCGCTTCGCAGCTCATTCTGCCAATCTTGCAATTCTTTCAACCGATTGGTCAACTGGCCATTGGGAGCATAGGACGTGTATACATTGCCCTTACGATCGATAAACCGGAAATACAGCTCCGTCTGATGGAAGAAAAAGCTGTTATTGATCCCAAACATTTTGCTTTCGATCACTTTCTTTCGGTCAAAGGGATCATACTTCTCCGGATCGTCCATAATCTGAATCAGACTCTCGTCCTGACTCAGCATGATGTTCGCCTTATAGGCGAATGCCATCATATCCGTCAAGGATACATGAACCTGCTGCATACGCTCGGACATTTGGTCCATCATGTCCTTCTGGCGAATGGATTCGAAATGCTGAAACAAATAAAAAATAGCGAAGCACAAAGGAACCATCAGGAGGGTAATGTAAGCTAGGATAAGCCTGATCTTCAAAGTGTTCGGTAGCAAGCGGCGCCATATTTTCATCGGAATGATTCACTCCCCAAGCGTAGTCGGATGTCTTCAATATACAAAATATGACGGAGGCATGTATACGCTCTCCGAAAGAATCGCCGAATTCCGCGAATAGGCAAAAAAGCCTCTGTCATGAGCATGAGACGCTTTGCCCAGAACCACGGCCGATTTTGAGTTATTGAATTTGGTCATACATTCAATTGTATCACGCGAAAAGACGGAACCCGTAGATTAAAACTTGTAGATTCATATAATAATTCTTAGAAGTTGGAGCATTCCTCACAGTTCCGTTATTCCCGCTGACAAATCCTAGTAAGGAAATCCCATTGAGGGAACTCTAGCGCCCTGTAATTCCCTTATCTCCGCAAGTGGCAGCCGGGATATCCCTGGGATAACCCCGCGAACAATCCAATTACAAGAAAGACCTGGCAGACTTCTTATTGAAGTCCGCCAGGTCCCTTTTGCAGCACAACGATTATTTTTTCTCAGCCTTAATCGCTTGATCCGCTCTTGTTTTCATATTCTGAATAGCTTTGTCCAAAGGCTGTACACCCATGACATATTTCTCTGTTTCCTCGTTAATAATTTTGGTCATTTCCGGTAAAGCGGTGGAAATCGTTTGAACGGGGAATGTATAGTCACCTTTGATTAAAGACTTCAAAGAATCCACGTTAATCAGGTTTGCTGCATCTCCGACCATAAGCTCAGCCACTTTATCCACATCGATCTTCTTGGAAGACGGCAAGCGCCCTCCCGGAATCATCAGAAGATTGCCTTCTGTTAGGTACCACGAGATAAATTGGAAAGCTTCGTCTTTGTTCGAAGACGTATTGTTAATCGACATGAAGTCGTTGAATCCTGCCGTATTCACTTTCCCGCCTTTCTCTAATTGGGGCACTGGGGCAAAAATGGTTTTGAACTCATGCGGGAAACTTTTCGTGTCCTTCACATTCCTTAGCAAATGTGTCCCCCCGAAGATCATCGCCGCTTTACCGGTCAGAAGCTCATTGGGAGGAAGCAGTTTGTTGGCGATAATTTCCGGCCACTTGACAGATAATCCTTTATCCTGCAGCGATTTTTGATATTCCAAGCCCTTCTTGACGGCAGGACTGTCGAAGGTGGATAATCCATCCGCGGTATAGTAGGAATCCACTGGCTTATTCTCAAGAATGGCGAAACGCACCATATTATCATCCGGAACCTTGATAAAGCTGCCCTTCTGATCAGCCGTTTGCAGCTTCTCGGCAAGGGTCATGTAGTCGTCCCATGTCCAGCCTTGAGCCGGAATCTTCTCTCCTGCTTTCTCCAAAGCCGTTTGATTAATCATTACGGAAGATAACAGCTTCATGGCCGGCAAATAATGCGTTTTCCCTTTGAAAGGGATGACATTATCTTTGCCAATTATTTCATCCACATTAAATTTATACTTGCTAATCAAATCATCCAACGGAAAGGTGACGCCAGCGTTTGCCCGGCGATTGTAATTCGTTTCTCCATAGCTGAAGAAGATATCCGGTGCATCAGAGTTGCTGATAAGGGCCGTATCTAGCTTCGTATTGCCGCTATCGTCGTTCACATAACGTGTATACTCTACTTGGATATCGGGATGCGAGCTATTCCATTTCGTGACCACATCCTTGGGTCCGCTCTCTTCAGGAATGCCGCCCCACATCTTAAGTTTAACAGCCTTTTTCGAAACTGCAGAGTTTGTTGTGTTGGCCGCAGCGGGTGATGGGCTTGTTTGGCTGTCGCTCTTAGCACAACCTGAAAGCATCAAACTAAATGCCACAGTAAGTGATAATGTGGAATAAATCGTTTTCTTCATACTGGTAAAACCCCTCTCTTACTTGTTTTCATCCGTCTGGAACATCATTAGCATAGCAAAGTGATCATTCCTGCGTAATGAATTCATTTAAGATCTTACCTGTCTTGTTTTATCCACTTTTAGTGAATGTAACGCTTACGATATTCTTGCGGGTATATGCCTTCAATCTTTTTGAACAGCTTAGCGAAATAATTAGGGTCCGAATAGCCGATTGCGTCGGCAACTTCATAAATTTTAACATTGGGATCCTTAAGCAGTTCTCTGGCTTTCTTCATTCGTATACGGATCATGTAGTCGATCATCGTTTCGCCAGTTTCTTTCTTGAATAAGGAGCTTAAATACGGTTCCGTAAAATTAACTTCCTTGGCCAAGTCAGACATTCTAAAAGAAGTGCTGTACTTTTCTTCGATCATCCTTTGCACGGTCCTAATTTCCGGGCGAGGTTGATGAACCACGTTTGAACGCAAGTGCTCGAAGAAGACTGGGATCCAGCCAACCAACCACTCGCTTATTTGTTGTATGGATTCCGCTGTCCTTACCATATGATGAGGATAATTTCCTTCGTAAGACTCAATCGAGTATAAGTCTCCTCCTTTATGTTGCAGATGCAGCTCGAATAGATGTACAAGATGCAGCCAACGTTCTCTGGCTAATTCAGGATAAAGTCTGGGTACATCGTCATCCAAATAAGCGTCCGCCATATTTTGTATGGCATTCTGAAGCGATTCTATATCCTGCCGAGCCATCATATCCAGCCATTCATCCTGTGACGAAATGGGTACAGCTTGGTGAGCAAACATTTGCGATCTATATGGAATGACACGATTCAAGTCATTGTAAAATCTCTCCAAAAGAGCTTCTTCGGCAAATTTACAAGCTTCATACAGGTCATATGCTCGTTCAACTGGAGAATACGTACCGAAATAGACCGATAGTTTGAGATAGCGTTGTATACATTCCGTCATCTCCTGAAGCATCGATTCAGCCCCTGGACCGGATATCATGCCGAATCGTCCCCCACCTAGTTCAACAATGTGTCCAGCCATATATTTGCGCATAACTTCCCGCAGGATATTCAACGCGGAAAAGTGCAGCAGCTTTTCACTCTTGAAACGATTCTCATCTACAACCGATTCGTATCGGTCGATTTTCATCATCGAAACCGTCCATGGAAATGGGGGAAGTAGATTCGCATATTCCTCTGAGAGATCATCCGCTTCCCGCTTCGAGTACTGCATGGTCATGAGATCACGCAAATGCTTTTCAATGGTTATTTCTTGGCGAAATTGAACCGCTGTCCGATTAAGCAGTATTGTTTCCTCCTGCTTTTTACGCTCGTTCTCGATTTCCTCTTGCATTTGCTGCAGCTTGGTTTGAAGATCATCCGGCTGCATGGTCAGCTTCAAAATATAGTCGGAAGCGCCTAGCTGCAAGGCCCGCCTTACATACTCAAAATCATTATAATTGGATAAAATTAAAATTTTGATATGCGGATATAAGTCCTTCACCCGTTCCATTAACGTGATTCCATCCATATTCGGCATGGAAATGTCCGTAATCAAGAGGTCACATGGCTTTTCGGCCAGAATGGCAAGCGCATCTAATCCGTCCACCGCCTCGCCAATCAATTCAAAACCAAATTCCTCCCAAGGAATAAACGTCTTGAGTCCAAGCCTTACCAGAAATTCATCTTCCACTAATAAAAGCTTGGTCATGCTGAATCCTCCATCCTGTTCCAGGGCAGCTTAATAACCGTCTCCGCTCCGGCATCCATGCCATTGCGCATAAATAATCCATAGGGTTCCCCGAAATGCATTCGAATCCGACTTTGAACATTTTCAAGCCCAATTCCACTATATTTCCCTTGTCTGATGGGATCGGATTCCTTCGTAGCGCCGGCTGCAAGCTTTCTCTCAGACAACCCTTGTCCATTATCTGTAATCGTAACAAACAACAAGTCATCTACCTGATAAGCCGCAATATGGATGCTAAGAGGCGTACGATTCCCATGGATTATACTGTTTTCCACAATAGGTTGAAGAGTGAATTTAAGCATACATGCAGACAATAGACTTTCATCGACATGAATCGACAATTCTATGTTATCGTTAAAGCGAATTTTTTGCAGCGAAAAATAATGGTGTATAAAATCAAGCTCATCTCGCAGTGTAACAACTTCGTTCTCCTGCTTCATACTGTAGCTCAGCATAATACCCAAGGAAGTAATCATATCCCCAACGTTTTTGGCACCCGAAAATAAAGCCAGCCACTTAATCGAATTCAGGGCATTAAATAAGAAATGAGGAGAAATTTGGGCTTGCAGGGCATGAAATCTTGCTTCCTCTTTAAGCTGCTGCTCTTCGCGGAGAGTCGTAACCATCTCCTTCAAACTTGACAGCATACGGTTAAAATGGTGGTTCAGCAGTCCAATTTCATCGTTTCCTCCTGCCAAAGCGGGCTTTTCGAAATTTCCAGATGCTGCCTTCCCCATTGCGTGCACGAGCGAGCGAATAGGCTTCATCAAACGGAGGGTAAATAAGACATAGATGCAAAGAAAGCACGCGAATACAACGATAACACTCCATGTCGTTGCAGTGCGTACGTTTTTCAACTGCTGCACCCATTGCTCCTGCATGGGGATCCATCGCAATTGCCAGCCCGTAGCTTTTAAGGTTTGTGCAAATGTGGATGCTTCATCTCCGGATTCCGTCCTGTTCCACAATTCATTCCGTCCCCACAGCAAACGGCTGTTATCGGATATTAGGAATTGCGCAGGTGAATCCTCCTCTAACCCATTGGACACGAGAAACATTTCCTTGATTGGAAAGGCGATAAAGACCAAACCATACCCCTTTGTCGTCTCCCCCTTAATTAACCGGACCATAGTAATAAAGCCCCCTTCTTGGTTCCCTTCAAGGCCTTTCACTTTCAAAGAAGGGTTCACGTCCCAAGCAGGAGCTCCATTTTTGTCTTTGGCTTGTTTCACATAATCGGGCATCACTTTAAGAATCTGTTCGTCTTGATTGGTCGCATACATGCTGCCATTAAATCCATAAACCGCAACGATGGCATGGTTGTCCAGAATATAGGAGATCAGGTTGTCCATCTTGTTCTGTAGTCCAATTACCCTCTGGTAGGTTGGATAATCATCTAAGTCCGACTGCCCCGAACTTCTTAGCAATTGCAAAACATCATAGTCATTAGTGAGCAAATTCGAAACATTTAAAGTCCGATTGAGCATGTCGTCGGCTCGGTCTGTAACCCGCTTTAGAACCTGGGTTTGTGTGTCCGTCATTTGTCTCATAAATATTTTGTCAGATTGAATGAAGTACAGATATAACATTAACAAAATAGGAGCCACAATAAACAACGTAAATACGAGTAAAAACTTTAGACGCAAAGAGAAAAATAACTTCCTTTTGTGTATGGTCATCCCTCTTTCCCCCTTTGAATCCAATGGGCAATGGACAATGGCAACCGTCCACCGAACGGTTGCCATGAGCATTTATATATGTAGTATTATAACTTACACATTACGTATATAACTAGGTGCTGTTTAATGATTAAACACGGTTAGATTTAATTTCCTAATCGATCAGCATAAAGGATACAACTTCTTTTGCAACCGTTTTATTGGCGAGCGGTGCAGGGAACTGCGCGGACCTTTTTGACAGAATCAGCGCAGGATGGATGCTCTTCTCCTGGGCAGTCCCAAAAGTAGATTTATTTACTTGGCAGCTCCTTTTTCTGTTTTCAAAGCTTAGGAATGTGGTTGGTGTCGCCCCCAGATAAGAGTCTCCAAAGACTTCTATTCGCGAACGATAGCCGCCTTTTGTACAAATAGAAGCTTCCAGAGACTCTTATTTCTACGTATGAGGGAGTTTTTGCGTGTTTAACCGTTGATAAGAGACTCTAAAGACTTCTATTTGTGAAAAACCATCCCTTTTTGCGTAGATAGGAGCTTGTAAAGACTCTTATTTTCGAAACAAAGGCAGGCTGCAGCCAAGGTCTTATGACCTTGGGGACAGCCCCATGCTTTGCTGAAATCCTGTCTTGGGGAGGCATGGATGTGGGTTCCAACCGCAAAGTACTTTTCCACCCTCACACCCATCCCTTTTCTATTCTACATTGAGCTGCTTTCCACTTCCGAACAGGTCAAACATATATATTTCACTGCCCCAGACCCCATAACATATAAATTCATATCAAAGAACAAAAGGCCGCCACGCGGCAGCCCTCCTTCCGATAATTTACTGTTTAGTAATCATCCACGTGACACCGAATTTATCTACGACTTCGCCATAATAAGCCCCCCATGGCTGCAGAGCGAGAGGGTACTTGCTTTCGCCGCCTTCGCTTAGATTGGCATATGCTGTTCTGGCTTCTGACTCATCGTCATAGTTCAGAGCAAGGCAGATGCTGCGGTTGTACGAGACCAGCTCAAATGAATCGGACATCATTAATGTGTTCGTGCTCGCCACTGTCAACGCCAAATGCATGACTTTATCCTTCATCCCATCGGGTATTCCCGGCGTCTCACCGAATGTAGTCAGAAACTGAATTTCGCCACCAAGTGACTCGATATAAAAATTCGCCTGACCTCTTGCATCCTCCGACATCAAATAAGCGTGAACTTGTGCTCCCATAAAACTTCAACAACCTTTCCACTTGAATTTGTTCTTTCATGAATACGACGAATGAACAATGGTGGAATCGACAAAGGAAATAAAAAGATTACAGATCAATCCTACGATTATCCTTTACTATCAGAGACTTGAAGTTATCCTGGCGGAGCATATTCAAAATCATCGGTTTACTTTGTTTTTCGAACCCTGCATTCCATTTGAACATCTTCATGAAAATATTTAATGTTGGTGTATAGTTGGCTTTTTCAATCCCTAATTTTTGCAAAATAAATCTTCTTATAATCCTAATTATTCTTATCGCATACGGGGTGTCCAAGAAAATGATTAAATCAGCATTCTGGAAGCTTTTGAAAACCCAATCATGGGTGTGAGCGCCTTCTATAATCCATCGCTCAGAACGAATTATACGGTCTAAGTACTCATCTCGTTCTTCGTCAGATCTTCTTATGTCTTCAGATTTATGCCTTTTCCAAACCACGTTATCTAATTCATAATACGGAACACTGGTCTTACGGGATAAATTTCTAGCAAGTGTCGTTTTTCCGCTCCCTACTGAACCTATGATATGTATTTTATTTGGAATATTCCTGTTCAGATTGATCCCCGCTTTTTGTGAAAGTTGTTATTCCTTAATTCTTCAAAACAACTTCAATTTCCTTCCATGTAGCATTGGGCGCGATCAGAGAGCAGTAATGAAAGGGGCAGCGGATATATTGCCGCGGCGCAGCAATGCCATGCATTCAGATCGGGATCACTACGATGATTTCGAAAAATAGGGAAGAACGCAAAAAGGGTGCCCCTCGCCATTTTCACGGCTTTTGGGACACCCTCTCTTATTGTGCTAACGTTCGTTATTTTAACTCCGCAATCAGTCGATCCATTTCACCTGAAGGTGTAGTCAAGGACTCATATACTCGAACAATGACATTGCTTTGAATTTGATCTGAAGTCAGATTGCTAAAGGTTAGCGTCTGCTTCCCATTGACTAAACGGTCGGTGCCAGTGAACGGGAATGCCTTGGAACCTAGGATACTACCAGATGAATCTACTAGCTCAAATTTCAACTTAGAAAAATTGTTGTCAACCAACACTTTCGGATCACGAATGAGATCCATAAATAATTGCAATTTATACGTATAATTGATTGCAATTGTCTGCCCTGGGGACACAATCTGACCCAAATAATAATCTTTAATATTTACCGTGTATGGAAATAGGGAGATTTTATGTCTGTCGTCTTGACCTTGTGCTGTCACCTGATAGGAAGCAATCGTTGATTTGAAGGTCGGCGTCGCCTCTCCGCTAGCCTCAGCATTGATGACATTTTGCACTTTCATCGTGAATGTATCGCTAGTTTCAGCGACAGGCAATACAAAAGCGTAGCTAACAACCGTCGATGTTCCAGGGGAAATAGACTTCTGCACGTTACTTTGTCTAGATCCTGTATAGTCAAAGCCTGTTGAACTCGATAACATTGTTTGGAATGCTGGAACAGGAATATCACTTAGTCCCTTATTCGTCAATGTAAACTTGGCAAATGCCAGCTTGCTTCCTTGGTCTTGGTTATCTGCAATATGAAGCTCGGCCAGTGCAACGTCCAGATCCTGATTAATGACGTTGTTCCATTTCTCGAAGGCAATCGGAGTCCCATAGCTATAGCTGCCCACAGCGGTCTTCGTACTAGGCAAGCCTACATTCAGCTTACCAATATGGAAAGACGAAGTCTTCACGTTGCCAGCCGCATCGGCTTGTGTAAAGCTTTCTGATGTCAGAACATTGATACTGTCCAAAACGGTATCCATATCCGCGCGAATAGCAAAATGCACATATTTGCTCTCGCCTGCATCAAGCTTCACAGCGTCTGTCTCCACTTGTTTGCCGGAATATACATTGGTTTTGGACTTCCCATCCAATTCCAGCATTGGCACCGTTTCAGCTTGATCGCTCGGGTTGGAAACCAAGAGTTTCACGACATACACAACGCCATCATTGCTGTTGCTTTTCGTAATATCCACCGTTTTGTATTGCAGCGGTGAATCCAGTGTCGGTATAGTGAAGATTTCCCCCCACTTCTTCATCAGCGATGCGTCTTTAAACTCTCCATGATTGTCATTCCATACCGCCCCATCTAGTGGAGTCGTAAGCAATGCTGTCTCCTGCTTCGGATACACATTGTAGTCCACATCTACAAGCGAGAGTTTGCTCAAATTCACTTCTGTTTGCCGGTTAACTACTTTGTAATACGTCAACTTGACTTCAGAATCGGGCTGCACTCCACGTGCATTCCCACTGCTTGCACGCAAGCTATAAACAATACCATCTGCCGTTGTTACTCTAAGCTCATAATCGGGAATACGCAGCGTTTGACCGCTAGTGTTATTGACTCGGATAACAGCGCCGATACGCAGGCCGCTCACCGATTTCTCATTATAAACACCCTCCACCGTTACTTGAAGGTTATCACTGATTTGATGAACCACAGCTGCATTTCCAGTTGCTGCTGTTGCATCCCCTTGATCTGCTAAAGCGGGAATTCCCGAAATTAGCAAAGAGGAAGACAATACGAATGTCATAGCTATCTGTTTCAATTGGATTCTCATCGTTCATTTCCTCCATAAATACGGATCATTGATCGTAGATCAAAGTCTCTCCGCTTTCGTTTACATTTCAATCATGACATGGTGCTGAGCATCCGAATTGGCGCTTTCCTCAGCTGCCGCGTTCTTTTTCTTTTTCTGTCTCATGAAAAAGACTAAAACAATGGCAATGAACGCAGGTATTGCAGAAAGCATCAACGTGTCCGCAATCGCTCTTGTCAAAGCTTCTTTTTGCACAAGTCCGTATAATACACCAACCACGCCACCGGCCGCTGAACTTGCATCTGTCCCGAGTTCCAAATAACGATTTACGACGCTCGTTTGAAGATCCGTATACGCCGGCGAAATCGAAGACATGGACTCGTTGAATCTAGCTCCATATTGTGTCGCTTGATTGTTCATATTACTTGTCAACACCGCAATACCAAGCGATGCCATAACATTACGGATAACATTGGATACCGAGGACGCCCTGCCTATCAGATGATTGGGCAAAGTGTTCATTCCCGCTGAAGACAACGGCATCATACATAAGCCAATACCAATACCGCGGATAATGAGCAAACCGCTGATCCAATGCGTAGAAGTTTGTTGAGAGAGCACATGCAGTTCTAAGGTCGTACAACCAATAATGGCTAAGCCTAATATGCCAAGCGGAACTACACCGTACTTGGAAACGAGTTTTCCTGCAACAGGCATCATGAAAGCCATCGCAATGGACTGCGGCATCATAACCAACCCCGTTTGCATAGGCGTCAACCCCGTTACATTTTGCATAAAAATCGGCATCATGTAAATACCGCCCTGCATGGAAATCATAACAAAGCTTGAAGCAGCCAAACTTAGCGTAAAAATGGGGTTCTTGAACAACCGGAAATCCATGATGGGATTATCTTTGCCAAGCTCCACCCAAATCAATAGGATGAAACTAAAAATAGAAATGAAAAACAAACTGACAATGTAGAGTGAGGTCCATCCCTCGCTTTGACCGTCTGTTAATGCCAGAAGCAGGGTGCTGAACACAATCATACATAAAATACTGCCGACATAGTCAAATTTGAGCCCTGCACGCTTGGGTGTCTCTTTCAAAATAATGAAACCAAGTGTTACAGCTATAATCCCAATTGGAACATTGATGTAAAATAAATAACGCCAGCTAAAGTTATCAACTAAATATCCGCTTAACGTAGGTCCCATGGCAGGAGCCGCCATAGCGGCAATCCCCCAGATTCCCATCGCAACTTGAATCTTGCTGCGCGGCATAATCTGGTAGAGCATCGCCATACCGACAGGCATGATGAAACCTCCGCCAAGTCCTTGTATAATTCGAAATACGATGAGACTCGTGTCGCTCCAAGCTATCCCGCACAAAATGGAGCCAATAACAAAGGCAATTACCGTCGTCAGAAAAGTTGTTTTGTAACCGAATCGATCCGATAAAAACCCACCCATAGGTACAACAACGGCTGAAGCGAGCATGTAACCCGTAACAACCCATTCAATTTCTGTCGACGTAGAGCCAAACACGGCCATCAGCTTTGGTATAGCAACATTCATCAAACTGTTATCTAAAATGGCGAGAAACGTTCCCAGAATGAGCACTAGTAGAGCTAACCATTGGTAACCTGTTATTTTCTCCTCTTGTTTCTCAACTTCGGGGGTAGCCGCTGCTGTCGTTGCTGATGACATCCTTGCAGCCTCCTTTACTCGGCATGAACCTTGGTACCATCCGTTAGCTTATCGTTTGGATTCAAGACGATCTTATCATTGGGTTTCACTGCCGCATCCCCTTTGAGGTATACCCAATCTTGGTTCTTATCTTCTGTCTGCAGCTCTACAGGATGAACGGTATCCCCGCTAATCTTATAAACGACCGTCTTGCCGTCTTTTTGCAAAAGGGCGGCTTTCGGTATTTCAACGCGATTATCCGCACTGCTTGCTCCAAAAGCAACACTGGCGACAGCTCCGGCATGCAAGGATCCATCAGGATTGCCCACCGTTAACTTAACAGGAAAGGTGTTATTATTCGTATCCGAAACCGGACTAACGAATGTAATTGTGCCTTCAAACGTTTTACCTGGAATGCTAGGTACCGTCACGGTTCCTTTCGCTCCTTGTTTAATGGAACCAACCATTCCTTCAGGAACACTGACTTCCACTTTCACTTGATCTATGTTTACAACCGTCAATAAAGCTGCTCCTGCTTGTGCCATTTCTCCTACATTGACATTCTTCTTTACGATAACACCATCAATTGGCGAAACTACCCCAGCATTCTTCACCGCATTTTGAACTAGCGTCAAAGCGGCTTGCTTCGCTGTAACGTCGGCTTGCAATTGCTCCAACGTATTGGCCGTCGCGCCTTCTTTGGCCAAGCTCAGCTTAGCCTCTGCGGCAGTCAATTGAGCGTTCGCTCCTTGTTGCTGCGATACAGCAGAATCATAAGCTGCTTTTGCTTTTTCATAATCCATTGTCGCTTTATCCAGATCGTCGGTGCTCACATCACCTTGATCATAGAAGTTTTTCGCATGATTGTAACCTTTGGTCACAAGATCATAAGCTGCTTTCGCTTGCGACACTCCAGCTTTGGCTTGATTGATTGCCGCTTTGGCTTGCTCCACTGCCGCACCTGCCGCTTGCAAATCCTGTGAGCGTGCGCCTGCTGCGGTATCTGCCAATTTGGCCTGCGAAGCCGTCAGTCCGGCTTGTGCTTGATCCAACTGCTGGCTTAAATCTTCGGTATCGAGTTGAACAAGTAGATCGCCCTTCTTGACTTTCGCACCTTCATCTACAGCAACAGAAGTGATTTTACCTGCTATTTTGGACACGACTTGAACCGTTTGATCCGCCGCTAGTTTACCGCTCGCCCCAGCTGCATTCGTACTGCCGATCGTAATCACTTTGACTGAAGGTGTTGTTGATTGCGCAGCGCTGGTTTGTGAAGAACTGCAACCGCTAATAAGCATAAGGGAACCTGCCAGAACACTTAAAGATATAACGACGTTCAGATGTTTTTTCATGGGTAATCCTTACTCCCCTTTGATATGGATTTTGATCGCAGCATTCATACCTGGCGCCAGATCCAATCCCTTATGATCGTCAATAGATATTTTTACATTCAAACGCTGTGTAACTTTTGTGAAATTCCCGCTTGAGCCCGTTGTCGGAAGCAATGAGAAGGTAGACGCTGTGGCTTGACCAATCTCCGTTACTCTCCCCTGGAACTCTGTTCCACCATATGTATCCACGTCAAACGTTACCAACTGTCCAACATGTATCTTCTTGATTTTCGTTTCATCAATATCTGCCGAAACGTATAAGGCGCTCTTATCCACAATCATTGCGACTGATTGCCCGGGAGCGACTACTTCGCCGACTTTGGCAGCGGTTTGAATCACCGTTCCTCCGATCGGAGTGCGCAAAGTCGCTTGATCGAGCAAACTATTCGATAAATTCGTAATATCTTGCTGTCCGACAATTTGATCGGCCACAACCGTATCGCCTACTTTAATGCCCAGCGTATTAATTTTGCCCGCAATTCGAGGCATGACACGGTAAATATCTCCCGCTAGACGGGCATTGTCTGTTGCTATATAATTAGCGCCCTGATACCAGTAATAACCACCAATGCTGGCTCCGCTAATAACCATAACAGCTAGAATAATAATTAGAACCAATTTACGTTTCATTTCGTTCCCTCCAGCTTTTTCTCCAAATGTTCAATGAGTATTCCGATCACTTCTTTACATGTCGCAATCTGCTCGACTGTAAATGTCGTCTCCAAACCTGTGTAGAACTCTTTGGTAATCGTCTCAAGCTTCGTTTTCTTCATCTGTTGACAAAAGTCTGTCGTACCAATCCAGACAATTCTTCGATCCTGTTTATCTCTTTTGCGTTCAACCATCCCATCACGTTCCAGCCGATCCACAATACCGGAAACCGTACTATTGCTGAGCTGCACGGATTGGGCGAGATCCCCAAGCTTTCTTGGTTCATTCATAAACAATTCTCTTAAAATAAACAACTGTGGTCCCGTTAACTCTTCCCGTTGGAGTTCCCGATACATTAAAGATACGCGCAGCTTATGCAGCCTCGTAAATTCAGCCACAAGATCTCTAACTTCTTCCAAACCACTTCCTCCTTAAAAAAAGTAATAAAAATAAATATTTCGAATACAAATGTTTCGCATGCGAAATATAAATATTGTATTGATCGTAACACGCATCTATGACTTTGGAAATATATACTTTATGAATTATTTGTGACTACAAAATAGCCGCAAGCTATCGCTTCCGACTCCATGTTCTGTCCTAAAATGATGGTTATTTCGAAAGAAGGCTGCCGATCTTATGCTGTCGGCAGCCTTCTCCTGATCTTATTTAGCTAATGTTTCCCGTTAATCCAACAAGCTTCCTGCCTAAATCTCAGGGGCGGGATGTAGCCGGGATAGGTTTCACTTCTACTTGTACGGGTGATAATTGGAGAGACCATTCCGATCCAAACAGTCCATGCAGATCATAGCCCCACATCCATAAGGAACCGTCTTTCTTGATGACAGCATCCGTATTATAACCCGCAAATACAGCAGTAACGTCCGCTAAACCCTCCACTTGGTAAAGAGGTCGATAATTTCTCTTATTCCCCACATCAAGTACATGATCTCGTGGAAAATACCCCATAGACCAAACAGTTCCATCTTTCTTCAGCGCTAACATGTGATCACTGTTTATAGACATATCAATCCTGTATCCACCTACAGATATAAATAACAATGGAAGTCTTATGCAGCCTGAGCTTACTTATAGGTGAGATCCACCACTTGCATCAAGCAATTGACTAGTTACCCAACGGCTGTCCGGCGAAGCGAGAAAGGCTACAATATCCGCGACATCCTCGGGTTCTCCCCATCTGTTGAAAGTTGAAAGACCAGCCGCATATTTTTGTCCACTGGGATCTTGTAACGTCCCCGCATTCATCTCTGTATTAATAATGCCGGGCTGGACGGCGTTTACTGTAATGTTGCGGCTACCCAGTTGTTTGGCCAGAAGATGCGTAAATGTGTCGATGGCCCCTTTCGACATGCTGTAGGTGAACACACTTGGAGAGGCCACTCGCGTCACAAAGGATGAAATATTAATAATGCGCCCTCCGTCTTTTAGACGCGGTAGAGCTTGCTGGGAAACAAAAAGGGGTGCTTTGACGTTAATCTTCATGACTTCATCAAAAGATTCTTCCGTTGTGTCCTCTAGGTTAACGATTTGCCCGATTCCAGCATTGTTGACAAGAATATCGAATCCGCTGCCGCCTGTACGTTTCCGAATGTCATCATCCAGCGCCACAAACAAATCATGGATGCCATCGAGAGTGCTTAAGTCAGCACCAATTGCAGACGCGTTCCCCCCGCTTTGCTCGATCTGGTGAACAATTGCCTCCGCTTCATTGCGTCTTTTTCCATAGTGCACGACGACAAATGCGCCCTCTTGTGCCAGACGCAATGCGATGCTGCGCCCAATTCCTCGGCTCGCTCCGGTTATTAAAGCGATTTTACCTGCTAACTTACTCATGCTTTCATCTCCTTGTCCGAATTCAAATATAGTTATATCACAGCTCAACATTTGAAATGTTGCTCTCTCATTCAGGACATTCATCCATAATTCGTCAAAGCACGATCCCTCTTTGTCTGTTTTATGTTACAATACATAAAACTAATCAAAGGGGAAATATACAACTTATGATAAAAAAGTCGTTTCTATTTTTATTTGCGTTTCTACTTGTCTTTCTTTCAACCCCCCTCTCCACTAAAGCTGAAGAAAGCAGTTATAACCTCATCATTAATGGAAAGAAGTTTAACTACAACTACCCGCCTATTGTTCAAAACAATGCGATTTATGTACCCATGTATGGCGTACTCTCTGAGTTAGGTATCAATCCACAGTGGGATAAGGATTACCGCACTTTCCGCATTAACACGAAATCCAGTGTCGTTTTCTTTAAGACGGATAGTCCCATTATCATTAAAACGGAACTGAATGTAGCTAATTTTGATTCCGAAGACAAAATATATGGGCCGTATCGAGATTTCAAACGAGAGGTTCTTACCTTAGATTTCTATCCAATTTCCAGTCAGGATGTCGTGTACGTTCCATTAGTGTTTTTAAGTGAATACTTGCATCTCGTGGTAGCATGGGGAGAAAATGGCAGCATATCGATTTCTGGAGGCAACTACAAGCCCGAGGATCATCTGAAAGAACTTTATTCCGCATGGGATGAACAATTCAAAAAGATTGGAAATTCATACTCTAATTACTGGTTCTCGTATAATTACAATGATTTTAAATCGAGGTACTATGAGATGTCCTATGCGCCTTATGATTTAGCACAATATGCAGAGCTCGGTCAATTTTTGAATAAAGACATCTGGTTGAATAAGACGTCAAAATTTTGGACGGATCGAACGCTGGACCTTCCCAATCTGACTAAAGTAAAAATTACTTATGTTGGTGATGGATCTATGCTTGTTAACGACGGCAATTATGATTACACAGTTAATACCCATACTTTGAAATCGATGTCTCATGGTTCACCTCTATCCGGCTTTTTCCTTAGAAGCCCATTTGATGTATTTGATTTTCCTCAGAAAGCTTGGGACGCCATAGCTGCACAAGAGGTTTATCGAGGTATGAATTATGGAATGGTGTTATTGTCTTGGGGCGATCCGAAACACACAAACGTGACAACAGGAAAGTATGGAACCATGTCACAATGGGTGTATGGTGACAGTACCTATCTTTATTTTGATAATGGTGTTTTATCAACGATTCAATATTAACTCAATCATACCGAGGAATTTTAACAACATGAAAACATGGAAAACCAGTCCAACACTAAGTTACAGTGTCAGACTGGTTTTCTATGTTTTCCATTTATTACATGCTGCTAATTTGAGCCCGCTCCACGCGTGCTGCTTCTTACCAGAAAGAAGTAAGACAACATTGCAGCAATGCTCGTCAATAATATAATTACGCCCAGCGGAACGGCAGTGTCTTCACCCGCAATGCCCACTAGCGGAGAAACGACCGCTCCGAGCAAGAAGGGAATGACACCAAGCAGCGCAGCAGCGCTGCCCGCCATTTGAGCCTGGCTCTCCATGGCCAGAGGAAATGCCGCCGTAGATGTAATGCCGATTGCCGCTACGAAGAAGAACAACGGAATCACCAAAGCGAAAAGCGGTCCATGGACGATAGCCACTACTAAGACAGCGACACTTGCCAAACAAGCAAGCCATAAGCCGAATAACATAAAGGCTTGTTCAGATACGCGATGCGACATCCGCCCGACCACTTGGGAACCGATGATCAGGCTGATCCCATTCGATCCGAATAAAAGAGCGAATACGGTCGGCGAAGCCCCGTAAATATTTTGATAAATAAAGGGCGTTCCCGAAACATACGCGAAGACACCCGCGATCATAATGCCCTGTGCCAGCATGTAGCCTACGAACTTGCGATCTCGCAAGAGCGATCCGTAATTCCGCAGCTGCTGCATGAAATTGCTAGGCCTGCGGAGTTCGGATGGCAATGTCTCCTGCAGCTTCCATTTTGTCATCGTCAACAGGTAGAGTCCCAGCAATGCCAGCGCTATAAATACACCAACCCAAGTCGTGAATGAAAGAATCCCGCTGCCGGTAACTGGTGCCACAAGCGGACCTAGATTACCAACAAGCAAGAGCAGCGAGAAAAATTTGGTAAGCTCGTGACCGCTGTACAGGTCGCGTGCAATCGCGCGGGAAATGACAATGCCCGCTGATGCGGCAAAACCCTGCACGAACCGGCATGCGATCAACAGCCCGATATTGGGCGAGAATGCGCAAGCTAACGATGCGACGACATAAACCGCCATAGAGATAAGCAGCGGATTGCGTCTACCGTGGACGTCGCTCAGCGAACCCATGACGAGTTGGCCAATGCCGAGTCCGAGCAAACATGCAGTCAAGCTGAGCTGCACCAGCGAAGCTGTTGTATCGAATTGCTTCACAATCTCCGGAAATGCGGGCAAGTACATATCAATAGTAAAAGGCCCGAGTGTCGAAAATAAACCAAGCAATAAAGCAAGTCTAAACACATGCTGATTGTTCTTGTTGGTCATAATAATGAGGTTCTCCTATTCTTCATTCCATATCCAAGACTCTTAATCTCTTTTTGTCGCTTTCGAATTGGCACAAGATTCGAATTCGGCTTGCACATTTCGAAGCAAAGAGTCTGTTTTTTATCCTATCATAACTGTACAGATTTCGACAACAATTTAAATGTGGAAGCTGCACTCACAGGATTATCTGTATGTAGGAAGATCTTGCTTGCCCTTAGACCATTCTCGCAAAAGTATTTAACAAAATCGTAACCATTAGGTAATTCATTTCCGTTCTCATCCTCGCCTAAGTCATGGTCTAGTGATAATATTTCTATAGTATACCTCTTAAAATATTGAATTGCTTCTTCGAATGTTCTTGCTACAATAAAGCCCTCTGGACAGTCCCTTAAATCATCTAGATAAATATTCGCCTTCATGTAATCACCTCTTGATAAGTGCAATATATTCCCATACATCCAACAAGTTCCCTTCTAATTCCTCATGACTGCGCCCTTCCTAGTGAATAACCTATGTGTAAAATAAACTTGCACAGGAACTAGTTTTAATTACATTATGTATAGTTCTATTTACATTTTGTGGATTATACTTTAATTAGGAGGTCAATATGTTCTATCAAGAAAAAAAATTGTTTCCATCATCGTTCGATACTTCTTTGACCTACTTATTCGCACGTCCCGCAAACATCCGCCAAAGGTATTATTAGGAGGTTCATTATGTTGAGGAAGAGTACAAATTCAGGTAGAAGGACTGCAGCAATTACTGGGGTGTTATTAATATCCGGGTTGGTTACAGGTATATTTAGTGTTGTTCCTGTTATAGATGGAGCAGACTACCTTGTCAAGGCTTCTACCAATGGAAATCAGGTACTAATAGGAGCGTTTTTCCAGTTATTAATGGTTATTGCATATGTTGGTATTCCTATTTTGATGTATCCGATTTTATGTAAGCATAATAAAGGTTTAGCTCTTGGGTCTGTTGCTTTCGGCATTATTGCAGGTGTGTTCATTATTACTGGTGTCATCATTCTTCTGTTGTTACTGACTTTAAGCCACGAATTTGCAAAAGTTGGAACTCTGAATATATCGTATTTTCAGACCTTGGGTGGATTGTTACGGGAAGGACGTGATTTGGTGAACCATGTGGCAACGACACTGGCATTTGTTTTGGCTATGTTCTTGTTTAACTGCATATTCTACCAATCAAAATTAATTCCACGTTGGTTGTCAGTTTCGGGTCTTATTGGGTCTACATTGTCCATATTGGCAAGCTTATTTTTTATGATTCGCTTCATCGGTCTGGATGCAACCTACATGATGTTGAACATTCCAATAGCCTTTCAACAATTGGTTTTGGCTATATGGCTAATCATTAAAGGATTCTACCGGGCGGAACAGGATTCTGTAACCAATTAAGATGAATGATCTAGAAAAGAACGGCTGTGGGACTGGATTGATATCAAATTAAATTGCATTCAATTTTTCTATTTCTATACTATCACGCCTGGTCATGCGTAACAAAAAAGAACAGTTACCTGCCGCGGTAATCTGCCCCTACTTCGAACTATTGTTTTGGAAAAACTAAGTCTATCGTTCTGTACTAGCTCAGCCCTGAGCTGTCCAAATGCTTACGCACATCACTAAAATATTTCATAAGGCAAATCCGGGACAGAGAATTGTCTATCGTTGCCTTTAATTTTTACCGTGACAGGGAATATTCCAGCTTTAGTATTGGTAGGAAACCATTCACGTTCTGAATTCACTAAAATAAAAAGCCCATGTTCGTCACCAACAGGCTGAAATGAGGTGCCATTTCCTTTCCATAAAGGAAGATTAATTTCTGATTCTAAGATTGACGCTGCGCTAGAAACATCCAGCACTGGTAGTCCAACTTCACTCACACAAAGAATGTCGTTGTTCGTAAATTCGTCTTTGGAAATGCTTTTTATATTGTGACGTGCAATATATTCCACGATGTTCCCTGAGGGGTCATAAAAATAAACCGCATGTGCGTTCCAATCTACAAATTCAAACTCATCCTGAAAATCATTTTGCAACAAAGTTACCCGCGTTGCTAAATACGCTTTCGCTAGTTTAAATTTGCTCTCTTCAATATTAAAAGCAAAATGGTAAAAGGGTTTTTCATCCTTTGCATCTGTTTGTACAAAGGTAAGGTCCGTTTCGCCAACTGCAACTGTGAATGTGCTATCATCTTCTTTTACTAATTCCAAGTCTAACGTGTGAACATAGAAATTTTTCAGTTCTTTCAACAAATTCGTTTCAAATTTAACTTCTTCAAAAATCAAGATTTATCACACCTCTCGTTCGAAATATCAAATATATACTTATTATCTTCCAATTAATGAAATATATGTTAGGTTTGTTCTGATTAGCTGCTATGCGGGCGAGACGTTAAGACAGGAGGGGCTGCCTTTTGAAATTCCGGCGCGCTTGGCCACATCATCAATGGATGCCGCATGATAGCCCTTTTCAATAAAAACCTCGACGGCTGCTGTACGTATGTTTTCCTTAGCCAGCTGCCGAATTCGGTCACTTTCCTCGCGCGTTCGCGGCATCTCTCTCACTCCTTCAACATATCCGTTCTCTTTACACATCATCATAATGAACACGGAACGGATAGTCAATAAACACTATGACTGACCGTTTGTTCAATATTAAGCTAATATTGATCACATACTTGTTGGTCTAACTATAGATGTATAAAACAGATGCTATGAGTGGCAATGTTTGTGTACAAGGTGAGTGGGCTGCCTTTCCCTATTTTGCAAATAAGAGTCTCTATAAGCTTCTATCTACGCAAAACGGGATCGTTTTTCACAAATAGAAGTCTTAATGGACTCTTATCGCTGATCAAACGCTCAAATACTCGCCCATTTGAAACAATAAGAGCCCCTATGAGCTTCTATTTGCACAAAAAGCCGTTGTTGCTCACGGATAAGAGTCTTCATGAGACTCTTATCTTGGGGCAAAACCTCGCAAGCTATGAAAACAAAAAAAAGAGCTGCCAAGTAGATATATCTACTTATGAGACAGCCCCATCTATGCGTTCTTATTCAAATCTATACATATTCCTTGGCGTGATAAGGACCGCCCTCTTTCATGACGGTCCACAACGGGTCCGTATCCTCTTTCATGGACAACATCATGTCATCATGCCATTCATTTAGCAAGTAGATCGCTTTCAGGCAGATATCGCTTCTTTGTTCAGCAAGATTGTACTGCTCGTAAGGATCATTTGCCAAATCAAACAACATCTCTTTGGGAAATCCATGGTGTCCGTCATGATAGGTTCGGATGTACAGCCAGTTCTCAAATCGGACACTTCGCTGGCAAACATGCGCGCATTGGGATACGACCAGGTACGGCCTACCCGTATCTATGCCTTTTGTAATACTTTCGGCATAACTCAACCCATCCCATGAATCCGGCTTAGACGCATCAAGCAAGCTTGCCAGCGTAGGAGCGAGGTCCAACTGATAGTGAAGCCCATCGTCTACGCTTCCTTGAAGACCGCCTGGCCAACGAATGATCATAGGAATCCGGCAGGTTCCTTGATCGGCTGTACCGTGTTCGGAATATATGCCTAGTTCCCCCATGTTTTCTCCATGGTCAGCACTGACAATAATCGCTGTATCCTCGAGAACGCCAAGCCTTTCAAGCGTCTGAATCACTTGTCCGATATGCTCATCCATATAACGAATGGCAGCGTCATAATTATCAATAATGACTCTCAAATCATGATGTTCCTTAATCATCTCGCTATGTCGCGGATGTCTATAGTAATGCGATTGGGCAAGCTTATTCATATCTTCAATACTATGCTGCCCTTTTTTGAGCTTGTGCTGCTGAAAGACATCCTCGGTAATCCATTCTGGCATCGGCTGATCCGCAAAGGGGTTACCGAAGTGATCAGGGGTTCTGTAAGGCGTATGCGGGTCCCAGAAATTCAGATGCAAGAACCAATCATCTGCCTTCGCGTTATCATCCAACCATTTGAGCGCTACGGGCAAAACTTGTTCAGCAGATTCTCCGCCTCTGCCCCCAACATTTAATACTTCATTAAACCCCGCGTTAAAGGTCCATACGGAATGTCTTTCCGAGAATGTGCTGATCGATGCCGTCTTCATGCCAACCTTGCGCAATACGCCAGGAAGGCTTTCCGTAGCCAATCGATCGCTGAAGCCACGCTCCATCCCTTCGCGCCTCATATCCGCAGCCGTCCCCCCATGTCCAACCACGCCGGTGTGGATCCCGAATCTGCCTGACATTAATGCCGATCTGGATGGCATACATGGCGCATCGGAGCAGTAATAGTTGTTGAATCGTACGCTCTCTTCTGCGATACGATCAATATTTGGGGATGTCGCACGGTGATAACCATAGCAGCCGAGATGATCAGGACGCAAGGAATCTAAATCCAAATATAGGATTCTCATAGATCATGTAACCTGCCTTTGATGTATTTTATAGTTTGTAGTTAGTAAATGTAGCTTGTGCATCATCTGTCGTTAGCCTTTCACTGCTCCAGCAATCCCATCTACAAAATAGCGCTGCAGAAATAAGAAAATAACAATGATCGGAAGTATCGCGATCGTACCACCGGCGGCAATCCCCGTCCAATCCACGACATTCTCACCCCGCAGCGCATATAAGCCAACGGCAAGAGGCCGCAGATTAGGCGAACTGAGTGTTAGAATTAATGGAATCATAAAAGAGTTCCAGGACCAGATGAACTGCATGATCGTCACACTACCGACGATTGGCTTCGATAACGGCAGCATAATTGTGAAAAAGGTGCGGAAAAATCCACAGCCGTCCATAATGGAGGCCTCCTCCAGCTCCTTCGGAATCTGGCCGAAGAAAGTAGAAAAGAGCAAAATAAAGATGATATGCGCTCCCCCAGCTTCTGCAAAAATAACACCTAACAAGTTGTTCATTAGTCCCAAATGTTTGATCAGATCATAAATCGGAATAATCGCAAATTCCATCGGTACAAACATACTGGCGACGAGAACCCCCAAAACCAGCTTCTTCCCTTTAAATACATATCGGCCAAGCACATATCCGCATGTTGCCGTTGCCAGAAGTACGATGAGGATGGTACTGACGGAAATAACCACACTATTGATAAAGTATCGTTCAAAATTGGCTTCATTCCACGCTCTGACCAAATTCCCCATTTGGAAGCTGTTAGGAATTAATCGAAGTCCATTGGTGAAAAATTCGCTCTGCGTCTTGAAGGAAGCGGACACCATCCATAAGAACGGATAAATCCAAACGATGCAAAAGGCGGTCATGACGACGTGGAACGATGATAATCTTAGGATTTTCATAATTTGGCACGACCTTTAATTCGTTTATTCAGCACGGATTGGATAATCGCGAGCGCACTGATGGTTACTGCAAAGAAGAGTCCGGCAGCAGACGCATACCCAAGTTGCGGAAGTCCCATTTCACTGGAAAAGGCGTATCGATAAATATAGGTGGACACCACATCGGTTGCGAAAAAGGGGCCTCCGTTGGTCATCGTTTTGATCAAATCGAATACTTTCAGGGAATTGACAACATTTAGCAGTAAAATGACAGCTCCTATAGGTAAAAGCAGTGGTATTGTTATATTAAAAAATAATTTAGTCCCTCTTGCGCCATCCACTTCAGCCGCTTCATACAGATCCTTTGGAATACCCTGAAGTCCGGCAAGCCAATAAATCATATTAATACCGAGATTTTTCCACACCGAAATGAGGACCACGGTAAACATCGACCATTTGGCATCTCCCAGCCAATTAATCGGCGTGCTAAGCAAACCTATTTTCATTAACGCATCATTGACGACGCCATCGCTGCCCCATATGAAAACCATAATAATACCAACAATCGATGTCGTTGTAACGACTGGCAGGAAGATTAAGGTCCGGTATATGCTGGCTCCCTTTAACCTAGGACGATTCAAAATAACGGCTAGTATTAATGGAATAAAGAGGTTAAGAGGCACGACACCGAACATAAATTTGAAACTATTTTTAAAAGCGTTCCAAAAGTAAGGGTCCTTCGCCACACTAGCGAAGTTATCAAGTCCAACAAAGGTCGCATCGGATGTCAAACCCGACCAATCCAACGTCGCATAGTACAAGCTGGCCGCAATCGGCCAGCCTTGAAACAGGACGAAAAGCAATAACGTTGGAACTAGGAATATCCAACACCACAATTCAATTTTCCATTTGGTTTTCACGCTGTGTGAACTCCCCATTATTTGATCGATTTGTAATCTTGTTCGGAGTAATTCTTATCTGGGCTCCAATTGGAGAAGATGAAATCATTCTTGTCTACCTTGGCGCCTTCCGACTTCGCCTTCGTGATAGCCGTATCCAACGCTTTATTAACGAGATCGGAGTACTGCTTTAGTGGAGCGGTTGGATCTTTGATCGCCCCGGCTACGACCCCTTGCAGGATATCGCCCACACCAGGCTGAACATCCTTATAATTGCCATACACACTTGTAAGCTCAGGGTTTCTAATCTGCGGATTCGGAATTAAACGGGAAGATTTCTGAACAATGTCATAGTATTGCTTAAACTGTGGAATTTCGGAGGAGCTCTCATTAACATCTTTTAAGATCGAGAATCGGTCTCCCGCTTTAACCAATACGGACTGATATTCCTTGCTGAAATATTCCTTCAAATAAAGCGCAGCCTCTTTCGGGTGTTTCGATGTCTTCGACATTCCGATCCAAGCACCAATGGTTGACTTAGGCAGATACCCCTTCTGTCCATCGTCCGGCACCGGAGGCATCATCACACCGAAATCCAAATTAGGATTATCCCGTTTCCATACACCGATGGACCATTCCCCTTGCAAAATGAAACCAGCCTGACCTTCGCCAAATAAAGCGCGAGCTTCAGGAGCGGATATGCTCATCGTCTTCGGATGGAAGCTTCCGTCATCCTTCATCCCCTTGAACAAGTTCATGACATCGACAACGGCTTTGCTGTCATAGTTCGCGTCATGCGTGGCCAAGCTGATCGGCGATTGTTGGTTCAACCCGCTGCCGCCCAGCGCGGACCAGTCCATCGCTGCCAGCTTCCATCGGCCGATTTGTTTGCCCCCCTCGATGATACCGTACGCCTTGCCTTTACCCGCTACCGTAATTTTCTTCGCCGCCTCACGGAATTCTGTATATGTTTTTGGCGGGTTATCAGGGTTCAGTCCGGCATCTCTAAATAGCTGCTTATTGTAATACACAAGCGTACTCGGCACGCTAGAAAGTGCAGGTATGGAATAAACCTTGCCATTTAACACCGTGGAACCTTCCACGAACACGCCATCAATGAATTGGCTCTTAAAAGCATCATCGAGGTACGCATCTAACGGCTGATACCATTCTCCTTTCACTGCCATACTGAGCGACATATTGCCTGGAATAGGGAACAAATCCGGCGCGTCTCCCGATTTAATCGCGGTCGTGATCGTATTCTGGAATTGGTCAACGCTCATTAACGTATATTCGATTTTGATATTTGGGTATTTCGCTTCAAAATCTTTGATAAATTTCTCGCGATAGGGCTTCTCACTATCTGCCCAGTCCATCACCCGCAAGGTAACCTTGTCACCTGTTGGCGCTGCTTCAGCTTTATTTCCCGAAGTTCCCGTTGCTGCAGGAGTTCCCGTACTAGCTGTATTCGCAGGAGTGGCAGAGCAAGCCGTAATGATTTGTACAATTAGTGCAGATCCGATTAAAATAGCAGAATATTTCCTTTTTTGTACCATTGATATATTTCCCCCTTTTTAAGATTGCAAATATTCGCAGTTAACCTTTGTAGTGAGTAATTCCGCTAATTGTATACGCTGTCAAGCCCTCCTCACCCTAAACTATATTTTATATGTTATCCTACAACCTATCCGCAGACCATGTAGGCACGATGCCATTTTTTGTACTTTTGATACTTTTTCGAAAATTACTAGGGGACATGCGAAATGCTTTCTGAAAAGCGCGATTGAAATGCGACGCGTCATAAAAGCCGCATTTCTGCGAAATTTGCTCGATGGTGTTTTCCTGGTCTTCCAGCATTCGTTTCGCTTGTATTAATCTCATTTTTTGAAGCATCTGCATCGGGGTCAGTTCATATACCTGCTTAAAAGCCCGGCTAAAATAGACAGGATTCATATGGTAAATGTCAGCTAATTCCTCACGCGTAATATTTCGCTCCAACCCCTTCTCAATATAATGAAGCGCATAATTAAAGCGGGCAATTTCGAACGTATCTCTCGATGCACGCTTTTCTCCGATTTTGGAGCTTTCCACAATCTCATGAAGCAGAAACAGCGCCAGAAAACCTGCCTGCACGGCCCCCTGTTCATGATCCTTTTGCTGCCACATGTCTTTGAGTTCGTCGAACTTCTTCTCATACAGAGCAGTGTCCCGAATTGTAATTACCTTGTTGAACGGGAACAACTGAAAGAAATCTTCTCCCTCTCTAACGTGCAATTCTATGCTAAACAGAAAGTGAATCCCTTCTTTTTGCGAAATCACATTAAAAGGCGTATCAGGGCGATGAATCATCACGTCACCGGTTTTGGCAATATACTCCTTGCCGTCGTCTGTCGTGATTACTTCCCCGTCTTTGATATAGGATACCGTCAGATAAGGCTGGGTGAAATCAAACATGAACCGGGAGTAGTATTGTATTTTTTTCACATCAAATAACGTTATCGCAAATAGATCCTTCACCTGTGTCGACAAAATAGATTCACTCCTGTCTCTTTTTCAGTGATTATATCAGTAATTAACTATTTGCAATACTCCATAAAAAAACGACCATCCCCGATTGCATATCGAGAGATGATCGTCACTTAGGACAAAATCGTTTATGGCATGGTCGTCAAGAAAGTTTTTACCGTATTTGCAAAATTATAGCTGCTTGCGCCATCCCAATTAATCGACCATGTCATGGCGCCACGAATATCCGGATATTTCGCTACAGGCTTGTAGCTTCCGCAGTTAGTCCCGGCTGCCAAGCAGCTGAGCGCGTTGTTCACGACCGTAGGAGTGACGTAGCCTCCCCCGGCTGCAGATGTCGTAGCTGGAAGGCCCAGCCCAAGTTGGGAAGGCGCTACCCACTGCAGAGTCAAGTCAGATAGTGCCGTCAAGAAATTTTCTGTGCCTTGGGAATAGCAAAGACCATCGCGACCCAGCATGCAGCCGGAGTTGTAATACTGAACATTAATGACCGTCGTAATATCCTTTAGGTTCGTGTAGAGCTGCATATAGGACGTATTTTGATTCTGCATGTCTATCGTTTGCGGGGCCATAGTCAAAATGAAACCGGAGCCAACTTTTTGCTGCAGCTGACGAATAGCACTAGTTAAATTCGCAACATTCATGCCGTTCTCCAGATCGATATCGATGCCATCGAACCCGAATTGTGTCATTAAGCCATACATACTATTTACAAAATTGCTCACATTGGGGGAAGCAGCGCTCAAATCAATATTGCCATTTTGCCCTCCAACGGAAATGATCACTTTTTTGCCTTGCGCATGCTTAGCCTGGATATCGCTAATGAGATTGGCATTCGTATAGCCGCCAAGTGCCGTAGACAACGAAGAATCAACATTAAAAATAACTCCGCCTGGTTTGGTCGCGTCCATATCGGCAAAAGCCACGGCTATAAGATCATACTGGCTTGGTACCGCGCTAAGCTTGAGATTCGTTGCACCATTCGTGAAGTTTTGCCAGTACCCTGTGAGGATATGTTTCGGTAGTAGGCCTCCCCCGCCAGAGCTTTGGGTTGTTCCGCTAATCGCCGAGCTTGCAGCAGAAACATTACCAGCCGCATCTTTGGCTTTCACAGTAAAAGAATACGCTGTGCTTGCTGCAAGTCCTGTAACCGTAGCCGTCGTACTCGTTACAGACACTGACAATGTCCCTCCTACGTAGACGTCATATCCTGTAACGCCAACATTGTCCGTAGATGCAGTCCAAGATAAGGAAACACTGGATGATGTAGTTCCAGTTACGCTTAAATTCGCAGGAGCCGTAGGAGGCTGTGTATCACTTCCCCCCGTATTGGTCGCAGCACTTGTCGAGTTACTGGCAGCGGACACATTGCCTGCCGCATCTTTCGCTTTCACGGTGTACGAATAAGATGTGCCGGCACTTAATCCCGCGTCCGTGTAGGATAACGTACTGCCGGAAACACTGCCAACTAACGCAGAAGCCCGATAGACATCGTATCCAGTAACGCCAACGTTGTCTGTAGATGCGTTCCAGGTGAGTGATATGCTGGATGTTGTGGTTCCGGTTGCATGTAAATTGGAAGGTGCCGTTGGAGCTTGTGTATCTCCGCCTCCACCTTGAACGAGTCCCCACAAGGCAGGTACGTTTGGCGGTTCCCAGCCTACTAGAGAGGTATGTCCTTGAATGCATTTATAGCTGCTGCCGCTATAAGTTACCGTATCATTTGCCACATAGGACACATTAGGTGCCCAAGCACCTCGATCCGCAGCAAAGGCCATTCCCGGAATCAAAGCAAGGAGTAAAGCTGCAATCAACAGAAAAGCAAGCACTTTCTTTAACCCCGTCGGGCTGTGTGAAACATTTTTCATAAAATTCCTCCTTAAATGTCTGTACAGTCTCTACTTCTCCATCCGAAAAACGGCTGCAGTCGAATCATCCCCCCTTATGAATATCCAAATAATATACAGTTACATTTCCAATTTAATCCATTACGGCACTTCTTCTCAAGTGCAAATACGTATTATAACAGGGATAATATACGCTTACTGCAAAAAAAATCCCGTGGGAGCACTATGCTTTCCCTCGGGATTTGATCACCAATTCAAACAAGCAGCAGTTTAATGCCGGACAACCCAAAGCTAACTAGGCAATACCGGTCCGTCCATATCCTTTGGGCACCAGCATCGACCCAACCGATCTTATCCGTGAAGCTGGTCGGTCCGACAAACATGACCTCACCCTTCAGATGATGATGAGGTCCGAACGTATTACGGCCGCTTGTTATTACTTCAATTTCAAGATTCAGCATGTCGTCCACCGGCTCCACGCTCAATTCCAGTTGGTTCGCTCCCCAGAGAACGGTTCCTGCACGTTGTCCGTTCACGGTGACGCCAAAGGCAGGACAGCGCATATTGTCCCATTGCAGGACAAGCCTTTTGCTGTTATTTCGCAGCTCCGTTCGTACACTCTCTGACAAAGGAATGGACTGGTTCAAAACGATGCGCCCCGCATAAAAAGACAGCCCTTGACGCGTGATATCCTCCGCATCGAGCTTCTCCGGCAGGTCAGTCAGCAGAAACGGCCCCTCTGTCCAGAGAGCATCCCCCGCTGCGGACTCCCAGTCGACGGCCGGCTGAACGGCAAACGGACCCAGCACATACAGACTCTCGATCTCCACATCGAAGATCAGCTTATTGCGAATGGGGGCCAGGTTGGCTCCTGCAACGCCAAAGAAACGATAAGTCTCCTCATTGCACTGAAAAAGCCCGGAGATGCGGATGGCATTCCACCCGGCCTTCACTTGACGTCCAATCGGAATCGTCGGAAAGCTCCTGTCGCCGCCAAGCCAGCCGTCAGCTTCATCCGCGTAGACGGATTGGCCGTTTACCTCCACCTGCCAATACTCAGGACGCTCTATCGCCAGCTTCCATAGCGATCGGTCGGTGTGCAGCAGAAGCTCATCTGCTGTCTCGAACGTGTAGACCATTTCAATGTGAACTGGTCGCTGCATAGCGATGCAGTTCTCTTGAATGTTCAGCACGTATGTGGAAGGCATCCAATCGCCGCCATCTATGCGATATACCGCATAGTCAAGCGTTATAACATTAGGCATGTCCAAACGATACTGCCATGCTGCCTCCAGCGGAATGGCGAGGGGGGCAGCTGATGTCTCCTTCGCCACAGACAAAGCTCCTGCATCATCTTCGGCACACTCCCGGATTGCGAAAAACTTGGACTCCCCAGGGGCTAACTTTATAGTCGAGGCCATCGCGCGCACATCATCTTTGGATTCCGTTCCTTGTTCCAAGATAAGCTCCTTCCAGCATCGCTTGTCTGCTTCTTGAATTTGCAGCTCGATGAAGCCGGTGTCGCCAGTATGAACAGCATACAGCAGCTTCATTCCTGGCATGCGACGCTCCTGAACATACAAGTGCCGCATAGCATCAGGCGAAGTTTCGCTGACCGCTAGCCAGTCTTTTCGTGCCAGCGCGTGATCATCTCGTGCCAAGGAGCTCACATTCGCAACACGGATAACAGCATCGCTCGCAAACCATGACGCCACTTCTCTACTGGGCTTCCCCTCCAAATAACGGGGCCCTTCTCCAATAAGTATAACTTTGCCGCCTTCCGCTGCCATTAGCTTCAATAAAGCAAAGGTCGAGCCATCCAACGTAAGCAAGCCACTGACGATAACCGTGTCATAATTCTGACAACCTACATGCAGCAAGCCTTCTGCCGCCTTGCCATATTTGCGAATCAGAGCTTCATCACCATAATCGAAGTCACGCTGAAGAGCCAGCAGTTCAGCGGCTAATGCCTCCATATGCGCTTGCAGATCTTTCACTCTTTGCCCTGTCTGCAGCCAAGCTGTGCGAATAGGATGAAGCACGAGAATACTCGAATTGGCTTCTCCAAGCGTCAACAAATAAGTAAGCCTTGCGAAATAGTCATTGAACTGTTTGTATACGTCCCACCAGGGCTGCTGCACATACAGAGAAGGCGGATAATCCCGCTTGCGGACTCCGCGAATCGAATACGCTTGCAAATGCGGACAAAGCCGGTTAATTCCAAGTACAAACTGCCATTCGGCCAGCTTCTTCATCTCGCGGAAGCTCAAATTCCACCCGCAGCAGCCAAACGTTTCCGTAATAACAAAGTCTTTGCCTAGCTGACGGGCAACCGATGCAGCTTGCTTGGGCAGCAGCACACTCCGCGTATTTCGCCCTAGCATGTCGATGCCTGGCATGTGCATCTTCTCATAAAGCGGCATGACGCCTGCCGTATGATGCATTTGCTCCGCTAAAGTATCCTCCCCCATAAAGTGCCCCGTTAACTGCCAGCCGTGCGCGTCACACCAATCAGCGACAAGCCCAACGGAATGCTGGAATCTTTCCGTCACCAGTCTCCAGTATGCATAGCGTAAGCGATACGCTTCTTCCAACACGGGCTGATCCTGTTCATCCGCCTCGGCGAGCAGCCAGCCGACCGCAGCATATACCGACTCCCCGTAACGTTCCTGATAGACGGTATCGAAACCATCCGACCAAGGAATACCGGAGAATTTGAACTCATCTGTGAAAATGCCGGGAATTCCGCTCTTGCCGAATCGCTCCCCGAAGCGTTGGAAATATACCTCATGACATGCCTCTATAAAGGCCTCTATCGCCTTTTCCGAAAGAATGTCTATATAGTACGGATTCACCCGACACATGACGGCGATGCCTTCGTCCCAGTCCCCCTCTGCCAAGGAAGATTCCAGCATCCGCCAACGCTTCTCTTTCTTCTGACGTACGAGCATATATTTGAAATCCTCGTTCTGGCGAAGCGTTTCGATTTGCTCATCTGCTCCTTCGGACATCACCTTAATTCCTTCAAGCGATTTTTGCTGATAACGAAGTCCCAACCGGGGAACTATGCCATTGGCCGTGCCGCTCGGCCACCCGTTTTCGTCATAGCACCAAGCCTCCAGTCCTTGAATCTCAGCCTCATTCACCGCCACTTCAACGGCATCCATGAATGCTTCCCCCATATAAGGGGTAAGCAGCCCCTGCCGGGCATGCATGAAAAAGCCGCCTAATCCAGCGCGCTTCATCTCGCCAATCTGACGGCGCAGTTCATCCGGCTCCAGCTTATCGTTCCATGACCAGAAGGGCACGCTTCGGCAAGCAGCCGGAGGATGAAGAAAAGTCGCCGCTTCGAACAAATTCTGTTTTTTTCCATTTTCAATACGATCCAATGCTATCCGCTCCTCTTCATACCCAATTTCTCAATCTCTTCAGCTGTCAGCGAAAAACTTCTGTGGGGAAGTTCCCGTTATTTTTTTGAATAAGGTGCAGAAATACTTTTCATTATGAACACCAACAGCCTCAGCCAACTCCAAATTGGAGTAGTTGTTCTTGCGAAGCAGCTCAATAGCCCGCTCAATTCTTCGCTTGGATACGTAATCAGTGAAATTAACGCCCAACTCTTTTTTGAACAGCTCGCTCACATAGGTGGGATTCAAATGAATATGCTCCGCTACAAGACTGAGTGAGATCGATTCCTTCAGATGATCCTCGACGTATCTCATCGCCTTTATCATTTCAGGACGAAGACCGCTTCCTTCCGCAAGCGTCCCGAGCCGCTCCCCTTGCAGCCGCAAACGCTCGACCAGTTGATGCAGATGCGTACAATCAGCGAAAGTACCCCTTATGGCATCGGCTTCGGCATGCTCCGCCGGCAGCAGACCCTGCCGAAGCCGGACACACCAGCCCTCGACATAGTCAACCAGCCTGTCAGGGTTTACTCGGTGATCGTGCAGATGAGGAAGCAGCGGTGCAAGCACTTCGCGGGTAGACTTGGCACTTACCCGCACCAGCGCCCGCTCGAAGTGTTCCGTAAGCTCGCGCCAGTCGTGTTCGGTGTAGCTGAGCCTTCGGTTAAACGTCACGATTGTACCGAAACTGGCATAGAAGGTATCCCTAAGCGCCTCTTTCGCTTCCTCATAAGCGGCCGCAGCTTGGCCCCATCCGCTATGCATACGGCTAACACCGACTGAAACCGATATCCTCAAATAGGTTTTGATGGCGTCGCGAACATTGACGCCAAGCTCGTAACAATTGTTATCAAACATTTGTTCACTGCCGGCATGAATAGTGGCAAAGGCCACCATGACACTAGGCTGCAGCTCGCAAGCGAAACAACCTCCCACCCCCTGCAGCACTTCTTCAATAATGTTCAGCATGCCGTATTTCAGCATGTTGCGGTCTGACGGAGAGAATTCCGAACAGAAGACGTCGTAGTTGTCGAAGCGGATGGCAAAGCAGCCGTATTGACGCGGCTCGAAGCCAGGCGCTAATTCCATGCTGCGACGTTCCATGACAGAAGCCGTCACTTCGCCCCGCACAAGCTCTTCCAGCAGATGCTTGCGCAAACGATGCGAATTCTCCTTTACGGAACCGCTCAGGCTCTGAATCCTATGTTCCTTCTCTTCTCTGGCCATTACGTTATCGCGCGCTTTGGATAAGGCGGTGAATACATCCTCTTCACGCAGGGGCACTTTCACCAGATATTCGAACACGCCTATGGCGATAGCTTGCTTGGCGTAGGCAAAGTCGGAATAAGCGCTTAGAATAATAACCTCTACGCTGGGCATACGTTCACGAAGCTCGCGAATAAGCTCAATGCCGCTCATCCCCGGCATGACGATGTCCGTCAGAATGAGGTCCGGCCGCAGTTCGGCTGCTTTCTCCAAAGCTTCGTCGCCGGAATAAGCATAGCCGACGAGTCGAAAGGGCAGCTGCCTTTCCGCCCAACGCTCGAAATACTTCTCCAGCCTGCGCACCATGGGCGGCTCGTCATCCACGATCAGGCATGTCACCTCTCTCATGACTCCACTCTCCTATCCAGAACTTCCTGCTTCGCAAGCTGCTTTTCGGCCTCATCCGGGAACGTGAGCGTTACGCTGGTTCCCCGGCCCGGCTCACTCCAAACGCTTAGTCCGTAAGGCTCCCCGTAGTTCAACCGGATGCGCTGATGAATATTGTACAAGCCAATTCGTTTACGCTTATCCCAATTTCTCTCTACGGGGTCCTCTATCAGCAAATCTTTCGTCTTTTCAGTCGTCATCCCGATGCCTTCGTCCTCAACAACAATCACGAGCATGCCTTCGCGGATAGTAGACGACAAGCGTATCGCTCCGGACTTGCGGCCTCCTGCGTAACCGTGGAAGATGCTATTTTCCACGATCGGTTGAAGGGCCATACGAAGCACTGGCAGCTCCAGCGTATTTGGATCAATTTCTTCCACAAGATCGAACTCGCAATCGTACCGAATCATTTGAATATAGATATAATCTTTCACATTCCTGAGCTCCTGCTCCAGACTGACACGGTCGGAAAATTCCGTTATTCCGTATTCCAAAATGGATATCAGCGCTTCAATGATGTTATCCACCTCATGATAGCGGCCGAAAGCCACTACATTGCTGATTGACCCCAGAGTGTTATATAGAAAATGGGGATTGATCTGCGATTGCAGTACCTGAATCTCCAATTCTTTCTTCTTGCGCTCACCGCGATTCACATGTTCAATTAGCGTCCGAATCTGGTGCAGCATATCATCGAATGTTTGTGCCAGCTTGCCGAACTCATCCTGGCGCGTGCTTGATATGTTGACATTCAGATCGCCATGATTGACCTGGTTTATTTTGCGGATGAGGTAATACACGGGCGTTCGGATCATCCGAGCGACAAAACCTGCCGTCACCCCGCTGAGCAGGAAGCCCAGCAGCAGCAGACCGACAAAAAAAGTTTCCAACCGCTTTAAGGATTTCTGCAGATCGGTGCCGTCATAGAGGGCAAATACAATCCATTTGGTACGTGGATTGATGCTCTTCATGATCGTTACCACCGTCCCGTTTATCCGTTCCTCAAAGACATCGTCCTTGGCCTCGACAAGCTCGCGCCCGTCCCGGTCATCAAAGCGGAGCCGATGATCGACAACCTTGAACAACCGGCTGCCGGTGGGCTCCAGAATTACGCGTCCTTCCTTATCCATAATCCCCAGCTGCAAATCATTGCTGCCCTCTCCTACCCGCTGCAGCCTCTCTTGCAGGGCTGTCAGGTTGAGATCGACGGCAAACGCCATCGGCTCTCCGGCAATCACGATCGCCCGGGTGAAGGTGACCGTCCAGCCAGAAAAAAAGTTAGCGTAAGGCTCACTGACCTTCACTGCACCATAAGCAGATCTGTAAGCCATCTGATACAGCGGATCTCGGTCTTCCCTAGCGTCATTGAATACTTTGGTGACCGGATTGCCGCCTAGGATGGACAAATCCTTGCGGATCAGGTACACATCGGAAAGCATCACGGAGTTTTCCCGGTAGACGTTCTCGAGCGCGGCCTGCGCAGCAGTGAGATCATTGCGCCACGAATCCGCCGATGAGGACAGCTGGGATATCGTATTTTGCACAAGCAGAAAATAGAGGTCGATATACTCCTCCTCCTTATGCAACAGCTGCGTAGCTTGATTGAGCTGACTGGACGTAATTTCATTTTCGATATACCGGTAGGACAGCGCACTGAGAATGGCCTCCGAGCTAAGTACAAAGACGAAGCAGACCAGAAACAGTCGAAACGAGACGGTATGAAACCATCTCTTCATCCACTTGTTCACGCAACCCGCTCCTCTCCGCTGAAAATAGGGAAAAGAAGAGGCGATCCCCCTTCTCCCTGTCGTTTTATTTTAATACCCCATCATCTTGAAGCTGTTTGGTGTACATGGCGATGGCATCGTTCAGTTTGAATTTATCCTGCATCGTTTTCACATACGTATCCCAATTGGTCAATGGCTCTTTGCCCGTTACGAACTTAAGCATCATTTCATTCGCATATTTCAGTCGGTCCTGCGCCATCGGGTCGTTGTCAACAATACGCGGATTGATATTATTGTCTTTCAAGTAGCTGGTATTGATTTTCTGGTTGGCGTTGGTAACAGCCGTGTTCTTGAAATCAAAGTAAACACTGTCGTTAGCTTTGCGCACGAAGGCATAATTATAGCGCCATTCTACTTCCTTTTCATTGTAGGTGGACTTATCGATCAGCTTCGGCTGGCCGTTCGCCACCGTAAAGGTCTTGTCCTTAATGCCATAAGCTAGATAAGGATAAGCTTCTTTACTCGTATACAAGTATTGAATGAACTCCATCGCACGCTTCGCCTTGCCGGCATCTTTCAACGCTTCCTTTGAAAGCCCTACCATGGATTGCTGGAACGGTTTCGTTTCCAGAATCTGGTCGCCATACGGCCCCTTCGGAGGCGCTATTTGCTTCCAGTCGGGTACGCTGCCTCCAGTATCCTGCATTTTTTTCGTATCAGCCGGCTCCAGCCGGCGCCAGTCTGCAATCATGATACCGACCTTGCCCTGATACATCTTATTATCGACTTTAAGTCCATCATCAATAGTCACCCAATCCGGATCCACCACTTTGGCGTCAATCATATCCTTAATAAACTGGAGGGCTTCCTTCGTCTTCGGATCCGTGTTGTATACAACGACTTTGCCATCCTTCACATCGACAAAATTGGGCTGTACGCCGAACATCCAGAAAATTTGCTGGAAGCCTTTCGCACCGCTCGAGCTGTAGCCCAGAGTTCCTTCCTTCGGCAGCATGGCGACGAAACCATACGTATCGTTCTTGCCGTTGCCGTCTGGATCATTGAACGTGAACGCTTTCATAACTGTCATAAGCTCCTGCGGGTTTGTCGGCACCGAAAGATTCAACTTTTGCAGCCAGGTATTGTTGACCCACCAACCGTTAACGCCTCCGACTCCTTCGGAAGCAGGTATGCCAATCGTGTGTCCTTTATATTTCATAGGCTCTAGACGGGAAGCATCAAACGCCTTAGGAATTTCCGGGAATTGTTTCAGCAATTCGTCAAGATCAGCCAGCAAGCCTTGATCATAATATTTCACAGCCGAAGCTCGGTCAGGGAAAGAAACGATGTCCGGGATCTGATTGGAGGAGATCAGCAGATTGAGCTTGTCTTTCCAGTTTTCTCCGCCCATGGTCATCTCCAGATCAATATTATTGTCCTTCTCGATCATTTGGCGAATCGGGTCCTGCTCTTTGGCCGGCAGCGGCGTCGTCAACCGATAACCGATCGTATTATAGAAGCTCAGTTTATATTTCTTGTCAGCTTCCTGTGACTTAGCCGTGGTTTGCGGCTGTCCGGATGCCGATGGCTCCGCCTTATTCTCGGCCTTGCTGCATCCCGCAGCAATCACTCCTATTGCTATTGTCAAACTGAGCAACGTACTAACGCTTTTTTTCCTCAAATTGAACCTCTCCCTTTTTATTATTGTAACATGCTATATCGAGAGTTATCTCTAGATATCTTTGAAATAATGGTTACTTAACCTTTAATTGAGCCAACCAGCACACCTTGGGTAAAATGCTTTTGAATAAACGGATAAACAACCAGAATGGGCAGTGTCGTGACGACAACCGAGGCCATCTGTACGGAAATAGGATTCACGGCATCGGCAGCTTCAGCTGCGTCCCCGCTGATAGCGACAGATGCGAGCAGAATCTGCCTAAGGAACAACTGGACAGGCTGACTCTCCGGGTTATTGATGTAAAGCAAGGCGTCAAAATAACTGTTCCAGTGCCACACGGCATAAAAAAGGCCAACCGTCGCAATAATCGGCAGCGACAACGGTAGGACGATGCGCACCAGAATCGAGATTTCCCCTGCTCCGTCAATACGAGCCGCTTCATCGATGGCTTCGGGCAGCTGCTCAAAAAAGCTTTTGACGATCATCAGATAAAAAGCATTAATTAGTCCTGGTATAATCAGCGACCACTCCGAATTCAGCAATCCTATTTCTTTGACGAGCAAATAGCTCGGAATAATGCCCCCGTTGAATAGCATGGTGAAAACGATAAACAGCAGAAACCAGCTTCGTCCCGGCAAAGATTTACGAGAAAGCGGAAGCGCCGTCAAGACTGTAAAGAGCAAATTAAGCAGGGTACCCACAACAACTCGAAAAATGGTAATTTGATAGGCATCGAGCAGTCTGCCTCCTTGCATGATCTCCCGATAAGCCGTCAAAGTCATATGCGACGGGATTAGAACCAACCCGTTTTTCTTAATAACCTCCGAGATCGGGGTTAGCGAAACGCTGATGACATAAAGAAACGGAAGCACGCAGGAGGCAGCGAGTAAGATAAGCAATGTGTAATTTAGGCCTTTGGCGATCCGGCCACTGGTTGTCGTGTGCTGCATAAGGCGCTTTTCCTCCTACCAAATTTGTCCGTCGAATTTTTTGGCGATGCGATTCGCCCCGAGTACAAGTACGAAGCCGATCACGGATTTGAACAATCCGACCGCTGTGGCAAGTCCAATCCGCCCTTCTTGCATGCCGACACGATACACCCATGTTTCGATCACGTCTGCCTTCTCTTGATTAAGCGGATTCAGCATAATGAAAATCTGATCAAAACCCACATCGAGAATAGCGCTTAGACGCAGCACCAGCATAAGGATAATCACATTGCGGATGCCAGGCAGCGTGATGTGCCATAGCTGACGTGAACGGGAGGCGCCATCCACCTTCGCAGCCTCATACAGGCTAGGGTCAATGCCGGCTAACGACGCTAGATAAATAATCGCCCCCCAACCGATTGACTGCCAGATGTCCGTTGTCACGATGAGCGATCGGATGAGTCCCGATTCCGTCAGAAACGATATCCGATCCAGATGGAAGGCGTTCAATAGTTGGTTGATGAGCCCCGATCCAGGCGCCAGGAAAGCAACCAGCAACCCGTAAATAATGACCCATGAAAGAAAGTGAGGCAGGTACGTCAGTGTTTGGATCGTCCGTTTGAAACCGCCTGAGGTGACCGCATTGAGCATTAAAGCGAGTACAATCGGCGCTGGGAATGAGAAAATCAATTTGTACGCCGAGATGATAAGCGTGTTGCCAATAATTTGTTTCACATACACACCATCGAAAAACAGCTGAAAGTTATGCCAGCCTACCCAAGGACTTTGCCATAATCCCTGCAGGACGTTAAAGTCTTTAAACGCAGCGGTGATATATACCATCGGCACATATTTGAAAATGGCGAAGTATAACAGACCTGGCAGCATGAAGGCATACATCACGCCGTATCTCCGCATAAGGTTTATTGTTGCGTACATGTGTTTAATCTCCTTTCTGTGATTGTTTTGTATCTTTATTGTAGCGCCACGAAAACAGACATCCTTTCCATATCTTCGGCATTTGGTCTAAAATCTTAGGAAACCTGAACCTAGTCTGCTTAACTGTAGCTTGCCCATACATAAAAATCCCCCTCCAACCATTTGTGGTCAGTGGGGGATTTTGAACTTTTTGCGCCTCTAAAGTCCTAACAAGAGATAAATAATTGTGGCAGCTTCCGCGCGCGTCGCATCCAAGGAAGTGGAACTCGGATCGCTGAAACTTGAATATGTCGTCAAGCTATCCGCGTTTTTGCCCAAAACCGCAGCCGCTTTTTGCGTTAATGCCACCATCTGCTGCTTCGTTAACGTCTGATTCGGGTTGAAATTACCTGCTTGATCCCGTTCCACGATGCCTTTTCCTGCTGCCGCAATAATGGCCGGATACTCCGTGTAGCCAGCAGCGCTCAAATCCGCAAAGACAGTCGGCGAATCGGAGTAATCATTCGGTATTTGCAAAGCTTTGGCAAGCATAACGGTGAAATCAGCTTTAGTCATCAGCGCTTCCGGCAAATAATAACTCGCGGTTCCACCAGCCACAATTCCTTTCGTAGCAACCGTGTTGATGGCTGATTTTGCCCAATAATTGGCGTTGACATCTTCATAGGTTTTTTCCTGAAGTTTCACCACGGTCATCGTATAAGGTTTCAACGTTGTTGTTGCCGAGAACTGACCGACTGGGACTATTGGAAATGGATTGCTTCGAGGCTCTTGTCTCCAGATGGTGTAGTCGTTAACAAGAAAATCAGGCACAGGATCGCCGCCGTAAGACCAGATTGGCATCATTTGCTGACCAGGGAGCGACACCTCGATTTCTTTGTTAGTTCTATTGCTGAACACAACGGTTTTGACACCCTCCTCATCACCTAGGCCCCAAGCGCCAACGTCATTCACTTTCAGGTCTTTCCCATAAACATAATCGGCTGGCATGGCATTGTTCATCATTCTGTAATCGCCGGCCGTCATATTCATATCATAATAATAGTCGTTTTCCTTCAGCAATTTCCCGATTTCCCTGAAAGTGTAGTAAGGGGGAAGCACGACCATCCCTGCCTTATTATTCGCATCAAACCGATCCTGTACGACGCCAAAAAATTGATTGTCAATCAAACAATGATAGGCCGAAATCTGGACATTGCCGGATTTCACAAAATTCAAAAATCGTTCCATATAATGCATGGCAAAAGCGGGCGTTTTCCCTAAATGAATTCTTCCTTTTTCGGTCAAATTGGTTTCGCCGCCAAAAATAAGCCCGCTAATACCGCCATACTCCGTAATCCAAAACTCCTTGTTCGGAAATTGCGCTGACTGCTCTTTAATCAATTGGTAGCGGTTTTCATTATTCACATTGAGAAAGTCCATGAACTTCTCTTGGGTCAAATTATCAAGATCGTGAATCCCTGTATATTCATGCGGGATGACGGCATCATAAATATCCGGATTTGCGGCAATGGTCCTGTTCCATTCTTCCCATCTGACATAACGGTTATGGGCAGAGTCAACCAGATCAAGCGGGTCATTCGGCTTATGAGCGTCAGGGTTGCCAACGATGATCGTCTCTTGCCATTTATCCAAAATAACGATGCCTACTTTAATCGATGGATCGATTTGCTTAATCGCCGTGTACACCTGACGAGCTTTATACACATAGTCGGTCACTGACGGGAAAGCATTGCCATAGTGATTCAGATAAAATTCATTGCCCATTTCAATACGAATCGGCTGCTGGGATAGACTCCTGATTTGCTGCACTTCATCCTTGATATCCTCCACAGACTGATAAGCCACATTGAGCACAAAAGTGCTTGGCAAATTAAGCTCATTAGGGCTCTTAAATATATCGTTGAGATAAATGCCGTTTTTGCCGTTATTTTTCCCGTTGACGGAAGTGTACTCGAATCCGGTTGTTACATTCGCATAACGGGGATCGTTCGCATTGACCAGTGAGCCGTCTTTGTACAAATAATAATTCGCCGCAGTGCCGTCAGGCACACGCAGGAGATCAATTCCCAGATCCTTCATCAAGGAAATGTTTCTTGCGCTGTACCATTGATCGGATCGGCCCAGATCATTCAGTTTGGGGTCATTCATGCCATACAGAGCAGAAGGAATTGCTTTCCCCCCCCCATACACGGCAAATGAGGACGTACTATGCGTCAGCGCTGCGGCCGGCGTGACCGTGACCTGACAAGTAACGATGATGCTGTTATTGGCTGTTACCGCTTGGATCACGGCACTTCCTGGCGACACGGCTGTTACAGCTCTGGCTTTTGAAGCGCTTCCAGTTAGCTTCACAATTTGCTCGTTGCTGCTGCTCCATATGACGCTGTCATCATCCAATTCAACATTCGCGGGCTCATAGATCACTCGCAAATTTTCCGTGTCTCCTACACGAAGATTCATCGTTGTTTTATAGAATTGCAGGCTGCTAAGAACAGGTCCTGTATAAGGGTTGTCGGCTGCCGAAGCAAATACCCGCACATCGTCCAGACTCGGCATCAATAAATGATGCCCGAAGGTGATCGTTCTTTTGGCAGCTGTGAATAAGCCGGTATACATCCCCATCGTTTGATAGGCGGTTTCTTCCTTTTTCTTGATTTGCACGATGACCGAATTGCCGTCTACCAGTAATCTAACATCGTAACTAACCCCTGACTCGATAAGGTAATCGGCAAGCTTGGTCTCACCAACGATGCCTGATTTGTAAAATGAGAGTTTATTTTGTTTCACTAATAACGAATCATAATTGCTGCTCTGGCTGTCGCCAAGATCAACTCGCATGAAAGCTCCTGCCGCTGAGACATCCGGGATCATGAGATTAAACGTGAGCAGAAATTTCTTCCATGACTTCCCCTTGATCCTTGCCTTGGACACAGAGTTTGCATCCTTGGCGACAAACCGCCCATCCACATATTGATAATTCATATAATTGCCTGGTGCCGCATCCCACTTGGCTGTCGCTTTGGCAAACGTATCCTCAAAAACGTTAGGCCATGATGCTGTCAATTGATCGACATCGGGAATTTGCGGGAATTCGGCCTCCGGCGAATAGACCTTTACATTATCCAAACTAGGCTTCAACAGATTGTGCCCAAACGTTACGGTCCTTTTCTCTGCTTCATACAAATTGGTGTACATGCCTATCGTTTGATAGACGCTTTGATCATTCTTCTTCAATTGCACGATGGCCGAACTGCCATCAACCAGTATTTTAAAATCGTAACTGACCCCGGATTCCATCGTGTAGTCGGCAAGCTTGGTTTCGCCAACGATGCCTGATTTGTAAAATGAGAGTTTATTTTGTTTCACTAATAACGAATCATAGCTGCTGCTTTGGCTGTCGCCAAAGTCAACTCGCATGAAAGAGCCTGCCGCCGAATCATCGGGGATCACCAGATTAAACGTTAACAGAAATTGCGACCAATTCCTTCCTTTGATCCTTGCTTTCGAACTAGCATTTGCATCCTTGGCAACAAACCGCCCATCCACATATTGATAATTCATATAGTTGCCCGCAGGAGCATCCCATTTGGCCGTGGGACTGGAGAAAGCATCCTCAAAGACGACAGGCCAAGAAGCAGAAACTTGATCGACATCGGGAATGACTGTGCTTTGTGCGGATACGTGCGACGGAACTGTGCTTATAACACTCAACAATAAAGTTAACACCATAAACATACTCATATATCTTGCAAAATAGTTCATTTTCCATCCTCCCATTCATTTATCAGATATTAAAACGCTTACAAAAAATCCCAATTCAGAACATCCAGCTGATTCTAACAGCAAATTCCTTCATCTCACCCCCAATCGTCTTTTGTTTTCCCTCAATTAGAGGCTTTATTCACCAAGTGCTGCAATGCCGCATGCTCCGACACACATGCTCCCGCCTCAACATCTTCTTCGGTGAACACGGCCATCAGTATTTCTTTGGCTTTCTCCCGTTCCCTATCATAAATGACATAAATAAGGCCCTCTCGATCCTCTACACCATCTGGATAGGAGATATCTGCTCTTTCATCAAGAACCAGCCCGCCTTTCCACGTAAGTCCATCATCCTCGGACAGCATGGCGGTCAGGTGGCTTCGTCCTTTGAACCCATAGTGGTTAACCAGCAGCAGGCGACCTGACTGCAATCTGCGGATGAAGAAACGTGAGCTGGGACCGCCAAGTACAGTCGGCTTGCCAGGCGACCAAGTGCGCCCGCCATCATAAGAAATGCTTTCCCCAATTCCATAGAAAGCTCTGACCAGCATCCAAAGACTGCCATCTCCCCGCTCAACGATCATATGCTCGTCGAAGTGACGATTCGGAATGTCCGCAGAACCTCGCAATTGGAAGCTTGCTCCCGCATCCGTCGACACATACACATTCGAGAAGGCTTGCTCCGGCAGCTCGTTCAGCGGAGATTCATGACAAGCCCATACGGCAATCGGCAGCAGCCATTCCCCGTTCTTCAACACCGTTGGTTTATTCATCATAATCCCATCGGCAATACGCCTTGGATTCGTCCAGACAATTGTGTCAGCTCCCGGGTCCGCGCAGACCGAAGCCCATACCCCGCAGCGTCCGTCGTACCAACTGTAACTTTGGGACCAGAATACCCACAAGCGTCCCGCAGGATCCTTCCACAAACATGGATCGAAGGCTCGCACCTGCTCCGGTGGATCAATCACATAGAGCAGATCGGACCACGACTGTCCGCGATCCTCGCTCTTCACGAGAGCGACGTAATTGCTGGGGCCCTCTCCTGTCCCTCCACTGTAGAAGGCCGCCCACAACCTATTATCAGGAGCGCATTCGATACCTGGAATTCCCTGCCATTGCCGAACACGGTAATAATCTCCGATGACGGGCTGAATCGCTGCCCCTTCCAATGCTAAATCAAAATTAGGTCTCATGACGTTTCCTCTCTTTCTGTAGCTCATCTAGATAGATAACACCCCCAGAGCTGCTTGCTAGGCAAAGCGATCTGAGGGGTGCGATAAGTTCCGGTAACGTTAATCGCTGCTATCCGCCGTTACTTCAGCGGCTTGAAATTCGGCTGCAGATATTTGTTCAACTCCACCGTTTTGGCTTCCACATTGGCAGTCGTCAATTTATTGAACGCATCTCCCAGCTCCTGCAAAGACTTCTCGATTTCTGGAAGGTCCTTGCCCTTGATAAACAGCTCCGTCATGACATCATTGACAACACCCGATTTCTTAATATCGATAGAGCCCACTTTAAGCGGAGGGTTCACTACCGAATAATCCAGTCGAGGCGCCATTGGGTAATTCGTTGACTTCCCGTTGATGACAAAACCTTCTGAACCTTTGCGATCCGCCGGTTGAATCGCTTTATCCTGAGCGGCAAGGTTTGTAAAAGAACCAAGCCCCTTTTTGGCCAATGTCACAAACATTTCATCGGAGATGAAAAATTCCCATACCTTCTGCGCTTCTTTGAGATGCTCCGTTTTTCTATTGATGCTGAATCCGCTGGCTGTCTCGTAGGCAGGACCACCCAGAACTTTCCCTCCCCAGGTAGGGAAGTCTGCCACGGCCCAGTTGATTTTGGCTGGAAACTGATCATTGAATACCCCGATATCCCAAGTAGCAGCGGACAGCATGCCGATATTGCCCTCGGAGAACTGGGCGCGGATCATATCGTTGTCATAATTGCCGACGCCTGGAAAGACGCTGCCTTCCTTATTCACATCAATCCACCACTTCACATATTTAGCAAAAGGCGAAAAGTCAAATTTGCCAGTAGCAGCATTCCAGCCTTCCCTGCCATAAATGTCTCCCGATACGGCTGCCGGATAAATCACATAGTACCGCCAGAATACCGTCTGCTTGATCGGCAGACCAAGGCCGAACTTCTTGCCGCCTCCACTGGCTGTTATCTGTTTCGCATATTGCTGCATTTCCTGCCAAGTCGTTGGAGGCTTCTCTGGATCAAGTCCGGATGCTTTGAACAAATCCTTATTGTAAACTAATTTCAAATTGGTGACGTTCTCAAAAACACGGTCCAGCTCACCATTCTTGGCGGTTGGCGGCGCTGTAAGAGCCGATTGATCAAAACGTTTGCGAATTTCCGGTGTAATCAGGGGATTCAAATCCAGTGGATAATCCGCATTGGCCAAATCGGCCGATATATTATAAGCAATATCCGGAAGTTTGCCGGCATTCAGCGCAAGCTTCAGCTGCTCGTCATAGTTATCCGAGTAAACCTTATAGTCAATCTGGATATTGTCAGGATTCGTTTCATTGAACTTTTTGATTAAACTCTCCCTAACTTCAATATCATGCCTGGTGTTAGCCCAAACCTTGATCGTTACTTTTTCCTTAGGTTTTGCAGTGTCTACCGCTGGCGTGCTGCTTGCATTCTTGCCATTATTCGTACTGGACGAGCATCCGGCAGACAGAGCCAGCACCACAGCAGCTATCGTAAGCAAACTGCGGTTTCCCCATTTATTTGTACTCAATTGCTTCAACCCCTCATCTTGATTTCAATTACACCCTCATTATAGAAAGGAATCCACCCGCAGTTAACCCCTCAAAACTCGTATTTACTGACAAACTAGCCGCGATTATGACAGCTTATCCACATAGGGAAGCAGCAGCTCAAAGCATTTGCCCTGCTCCAGCTTCTTCATCCGCAGGCCATGGGCTTCGCCAAAATAGAGCCGGATCCGCTCATGAACATTACGGATGCCAAAGGAGTCCGGATCGGGAACCTGTTCGCTGAGCAGCCGCAGCACCCGCTCCTCGTCCAGAACTTGTCCATCATCGAAGACACCTAGGCAAAAAACATCCTCTGCAGCACGCCAGCCTTCAACCCTGATAAGGCTCCCTCCCGCTTGGCGGTTCATTCCGTACATAATGGCGTTCTCAACCAGCGGCTGAAGCGAGATCTTCACAATCTCCTGCTTCATGAATTCCTCAGGGATCTGGATGGCAATCGTAAACTGTCCCTTGTAGCGGATTTGCTGCATGCCAATATAGTTATTCAGATGTTTTAGCTCCTGCTCAACGGTCACGATATCGACCTGATCAAGGCCCCCTCGAAGGAAGCCGCTTAAATATTCAATCATGCTGGTGAGCTCCCGGTCCTTGTGCTCCAGTGCTTTCCACTGAATCGTATCTAGACTATTGTAGAGAAAATGCGGGTTAATCTGGTACTGCAGCAGCCTCAGACGGTACTCCTTCTTCAGTACCTGCTCCTGGCGAATCTCCATTAACAGTTCACGAATCCCGTCATAGAGGACGCCAATCTCATCCGCTCGCACCAAAGGCGGGATGTGCAGGTTGGCTCCGTCGCTTTTCTTGCGCACAACGAGCGAGGCCAGCCGTTCAATCGGCCGCGAGAAATTCCGCGCCAGCCGGATGGAGAGCAGCGTCATCCCGAGCAGCAGCACCACCACCAGACCAATGGTCCATTGATACACCTTGTAGAGCGGCAACAGCACCTGATGCCTCGGCACAATGCCGAGCAGCATCCATTCCGCTCCAATCGTCCGTACGGAATAATAGCTGTCCCCTTCTGTAAAGCTGTATTCCGGCTTGTAAAGACTCTTCTCTTTGGGAAGACGAAGGATTCTCGACTGGAGCTCCGAATTCTGTTCCGTTCCCGGAGAACGAATTAATTTCCCATTCCCGGCATCGACAATGAGATACTGGCTTTGACCTAGTTGCTGCGGCTCTTCCAGCATCGCGCTCATGGAGCTGTACGGGACGGTAATCAACAGACAACCGTGCAATTGCTGGGCGGCAACACTGCCTAAAGGAACGATCCAGGTGAATTCGCCCGTTGTTTTATCGTCAGACAGCCAGTAAGCGTGTTCAAGCGTTCGTTTGTCCAAGGCAAAGCTCTCAATACGTGCAGGATCTTCTTTTACGGGAAGTCCGTAGCTGGAAAGATAGTGATTTCGGGGCAAGAGAAAGGAAACGCGAAAATCCGCGTTAATATACTTGATATTGGTCAGGTACTGAGATAGCCGATTGGCCACCTCTACCTGCCTAAGAATAGGAGCTTGCGGATTGGCAATTGCCTGCATCAGCTCTTCATCCTGAAGAAACAGCCCCTCTGCTGTTTGGAATTCTTGGTACAGCTGTCCTAGAGGGGCAGCTGTGCGGGACAGGATCATGTCCGCGCTTTCTTCCAATTGCCGGGTGAATAAATTAGAGGTCACGAGAATATTCACAAGACCAACAGCCAGAAGTGGAAGAAGCGCCAATGCGAGCATAAGCAAGAACAGCTTTTGGTGAAACCGGCGGAAAGGCGGGCGGCGCTGTTTCATACAAGCGCCCCCCGATACTCGGAAGGCGTCATGCCATATTCCCTTTTGAACAACTTCACAAAATGCTCTACCTTGTTGTACCCCACTTTGTAGGACACCTCGTACACCTTAAGCGTGGGGTCCTTCAGCAGCCTGATCGCTGCGCCCATGCGGGCCCGAAGCAGGTGAACACGGAACGTGACTCCCGTTTGCTGCTTGAACAGCTCGCTCAAGTAAACGGGGGAAAGACCTAAATCCTCGGCAATGGTGGTCAATTGGAGATCCTGCTCGTATTCCTTGCCAATCCGCTCCAGAGCAAGCCGAATCAAGCGATGGATTCCTTTGCCATGCCGCTGACGGAGCAGATGATGAATCTCATGGGTAAAGAAATACAGAAGCTCCTTGATTTTCGTATGACCGGAGATCCGCATCCGGAGGTCATCTGTATTCGGCAGGGGTCCTTCACCTTGGGCCTGAGCATGTTCCCGTATCGTGGACAGCCATTCAAAGCACCAGCGCTCAGCCGCTTTCAGCTCCCATTCCACGAAGGCAGGAGCCAATTGGTTGAGCCACTCGATCACTCGGTCTGTATCTCCTTGCAGTATCCACCCAATGAGCTCTGCCATAGGCTTCGTCCACTGCATATAAGCCATTTCGTCACGAGACGGCAAAAGAAAGCGAACCGGCTCCTCCAGATTCGCCCCCATATATGCCATCATTTTCTCTGTTTCCCAAAACAATCCAGAAAGTTGAAGCGGACTTTGCCCAGACTCTGAAATCATAATATGTACTTTCTTCTTGGTGAACCGTTCAATAGAGTCGTAAAGCCGCCGGGCAAAAATGAGAAGCTCCTCTTGGGAGCTAATGCCTCCCGTAACCAGCAGCCATTTGCCGAAGGAAAGGCGAATCGGGCAAACAGCCTCGTAGTCGGCTATAAGCTCGAACATCACATTTTGCACGGCAAACTGGTCAATTTTGGCGGACTCCATATGACCATGCTGATCAGCCCCATCCAACGTAATCAGGTGCAGTCTCAACTCGCCATCCAGCAGCCATTTCAGCCCTACCTGAACACATTCGTCTTTCCACTCATAGCCAGGTTGATCTCCTAAGATGAGTTCCTGAATGTACTGGGAGCGGATGGATTCCTCGTAATACCGATTGCGGCGGTCACGGTTTCTCAGCACCTTAAGCTGCTCCAGTCTGTCCACCTGCTTAAGAAGAACCTGCAGCAATTCTTCCGGTTTGGTCGGCTTGAGCAAGTAATCGGTTACCCCCAATTGGAGTGCCCTGCGGGCATAATCGAATTCACTGTAAGCACTGAGAATAATAAATTGGGTATTCGGCCGATAAGCCTCCGCACGAGCTATCATCTCTAGTCCTGTCATATCCGGCATCCTGATGTCCGTAATGACAATATCCGGAGATACAGCCCGGATTTGTTCGAGGGCGCTTTCTCCATCTTCTGCTACACTGGCAACCACGAGATCGTATTCTTCCCAAGGAATAATTGTGACTAGTCTTTCCCGAATAAAATGCTCATCATCCACAATCAACACTTTATACATGCTGCATCCTCCGATCTGTCAACCCTTCACAGCACCTTGCGCAAGTCCACCTACAATTTGCCGGTTCAAAACAATAAATACGACGAGTACGGGAATGACAGAAATCATCGAACCCGCCAGCAATAAATTCCAGGCCGCTGCTCCTGAACCCATATTCCGCAGTTCAACTACACCTACAGTCAGTGTTTTGGTATCTGGATTGCCGATACTCATGACCAAAGGGAAAATATAATTATTCCATTCCGCAATAAATTCCAACAGGAAAAAAGTAGCGGTAATCGGAGCCATCAACGGCAGTGTCAATCGGTAAAAACGCTTGAAATAGGAAGCTCCATCCACAATTGCCGCCTCATCCATCTCTTTGCCAAGCGATTTAACGAAACCTTCGTATAGGAAAACACTAGCTCCCAAACCATACAGCGCAGCAAGAGGGATTGTAAAAATGCTGTTCGTGAGTCCCCAATCCACGGCGAGCTTGAACTTGGGAAACAAGGTCATTGGACCCAGACTAACGAACATCACCCCAATAATCAGCAGCGAGAGCAGTCGTTTGCCAGGAAATTGGGTTCTGGCAAACACATACCCGGACATCGCTCCCATAAACACACTCAGCCCAGAGCTGATCGTAGCAAAAACCACCGAGTTATAGAAGTACAGGGAGAAATTCAGCTCTTTCCATACCTCCGAATAGTTGGAGAACACCCACTTCCGGGGCAGCAAGCCGCCGCCTGTAATCAGCTCCTGATTGGATTTGAAAGAATAAAACAACACGTAAATCACAGGAATCAAAGTTATGATGGCGACGACAGACAAAATTACATACTTTAACCACTTTAACAGATGTTTCACCTTGCTGTCCTCCTTAATTATGATAATCCATTTTCTTGGTCAACTTGAAGTAAGCTATCGAGATCACGACCAGGATAAGTGCGGTAAACACCGCCACCGTTGCCCCGTAGCCATAGTTGGTGCCTGCATCTCCTCCGAAAAACTGATGAAAAATATACAGGAAAGTCAGCTCGGTAGCATAGTTCGGTCCACCATCCGTAAGGACAAGAAAAGGTCCCATCGACTTGAGAGTTCCTAAAATAGACAGGAACAAAATCATCTGCAGAATACGTCCCATCATCGGAAGGGAGATATAACGCACCCTTGTCCACCCCGTAGCTCCATCGATATCAGCACTTTCATAGACATCTTTCGGAATGCTGGTAAGGCCTACAAGCAAAAGCAGCATATTGATGCCAAAATTTTGCCACGCGTCCAAAACCATCCCGCTCACAAAAGCTGTCCACCCGCCCGACAGGAAGGCAATCGGTTGATCGATCAAGTTGAGGGCAAGCAGCAGTTGATTAAGACCCCCGTTGTACGGGTTCAGCAGGATATAAACGACCAAAGCCATCGTTGAGGCCGGCAAAATGTAAGGCATAACAAACATTGCCCGAAACGCATTTTTCCCTCTCAATTGCGAACTGAGGAGCAAAGCCAGCATAAAGGCCAAAGGCAGCTCAAGCACGATTTTCAGGGAGAAAAGAGCCTGCTTCCAGAGGCTGGACCAGTAGACTTGATCATCCATCAATCTTTGGAAATTAGCCAGCCCCGTAAATCGCTCCGGCCTAACCCCGTCATAGTAATAAAAAACGTATTTAACCGCCCAAGCGATCGGGTATAAAGAAAAAAGTACAAAGCAGCAAACAGGAATCAGCAGCATAAGGTAAGCAGCGCCATACTTTCTGCAAAAAAGTCGAAAGGGGTTTAGGGCTCTCACACTCGCTGCTGGCGTCATGTCAGACTCTACGGATAAATCAGTCATAATGGGTATTGCCCCCTAATTTATATTGGTATCGCCATTATAGCACCGCCTTTTTCGACTATCCCCCCCTTAAACTTTATATATACTGCACAGAATAGGAGAAATTTAATGACGGGACTGATACTTCTTCCAAATAACCCCATAAAGGCAAAAAAGGGGCTGTCTCAGAAGGGGAAAAACATTGAACTCGGCTTGAGCCTGCCAAAAAGGCCGTCTCCGGAGGGAAACAGCATCGAACACGCTCTGAGCCTGCCGAAAAGAGACTGTCGAACAACTCGAATTCCTCCCCTATAATATTGAATTTTTAGTATAATAAAGAAAAACCATGTAGCGAGGGATGGAAAGTGTCCATACAAAATGAGGATGAAAAACAATTAACCATTGAAAATCTTGGAGTTCGCCCTGCTGTGATTGAACAGGTAGCTCATCTTTTGCCTGCTCGTAAGGGAACTGCAACAGCCCATGCGATCCGGTATAAAGATTTTGGTGCGCTCTCGTTCGCGGACGTGGAGCTCTTTGCCAAGCTGCCTTCCCATCCTTTATGGAGCCAAGTCGAACGGTTTGTTGATTTCTCTTTTGCTGATGAGCTTTGCGCCCATTTGTATTCGCCACAAGGTCAGCGTCCTTATGCGCCTTCACTTAAACTCAAGATTCATCTCATACAGGCCATGGAAAACTTGTCCGACCGTGAGATGGAGATCCGTCTCATGTTTGACATGGCGATTAAACGATTTGTCGGTATTCCCTTTGCGTTTAATGGCTTTGATCACAGTACGATTGCCTTTGATCGTGATCGGATGGGTGACGAACTTTTCCATGCTTGTTTCCACTATATTCTCGCGCAAGCCAGGCAACTGGGTCTATGGAAAGGAGAGCAGGAGATTTGGCTGGTGGATTCCTTTCATACCCATGCTATTTCTAGCAGTATGAGTGCGTATCGGCTTATTTTCCACGGCATGCTCAATCTGGTGAATCACTTAAAACGAACGCATGCACAGCTTCATCGCGTCATGATTGAGAGTTTGCAAATGCAGTCGTGGTGGGATAAACTGCCGGCAGACAGCGAGCCAAGCGAGAGGATTGCCGCGTTCAACTTATTGGTCGCCAGGGCATACGCGCTTCTCTCTTATTTAAAACAAGAAAACGTTCAGCAGCTTCGCCAAAAAGAAACAACAAAAAAGCAGCAACAACGTTTTGATGAGCTGCGCAAGGTACTGCTAGACATTCTTGAACAAAACACGCGTCCTACGGATCCGACAGAGTCCAACAAGCAACAAGCGGAGGCCTATGAAAAAATTCCGTTCAAGGATCGACCTAAGGACCGTATTGTAAATGCGCATGATCCAAGTGTGCGTAATGGACGGAAAACAGCAAAAAAACCTTTTACAGGGGACAAAATTCAGGTTGTGGAGTCGAGCGCTTCGGGGTTCATTTTAGACGCAGAGCCCGTTCCTGGAAATGAAGCGGATGGTGATCGCTTGGCCCATTTACTCCAAAGTG
>NZ_JABMKZ010000030.1 GCF_013204855.1 Paenibacillus alba
GCTTTTTTAACAATTCCACCTGAGACTCAAGGAGTTTAATTCTTGCTTCCTGTCTTGCAATGACTTCATCTTGCGTTAGTTCACGCTTTAGAGGACGTCCAGAAGCTTCCTTACGAGAGTCGGTTAATCCAATGATTCCGTCTTTTCCATATGCTTTTTTCCAACGCTTGGCACAATCTTTTACACGTTGAATTCCAATTACGTTTACATCAAACCCGTTAGCTTCAAAGATTTCTCTAGGGAGTTTACCTGCCATGTATTGATCGATGAACAACTGCTTAAATTCATCCGCATAGGTTATTGCTTTATCACTTATTCTGATCACGTACTTATTCTTTGATAACCTCATTTGGTCTTTTTCGCTAAAGACTTTCTTAGACATGGTGTAATCCCCTCCGGTGCTTACTCTAGTATACAAAAAAAAGTACCCATAGTCTGAACACTTTTTCAAAGTGTCCAGACTATGGGTACCAGTGTAAAAAACCTCAGGTTCTTTATAACCCACTCACATCGGACACATCATCCTACTTACTCTTCACCATACTCCCCATCTTACTTACTCTTCACCATACTCTCCATCTTACTTACTCTTCACCCTACTCTCCATCTTACTTACTCTTCACCCTACTCTCCATCCTACTTACTCTTCACCATACTCTCCATCCTACTTACTCTTCACCCTACTCTCCATCCTACTTACTCTTCTCCATACTCCCCATCCTACTTACTCTTCTCCATACTCCCCATCTTACTTACTCTTCTCCATACTCCCCATCTTACTTACTCTTCACCTTACTCCCTTCTTACTTACTCTTCACCCTACTCCCCATCTCACTCACTCTTCACCTTACTCTTCATCTTACTTACTCTTGACCATACTCTTCACCTTACTCTCCATCTAACCCTCTGCATCAACTGCTTCGCACGCCACTATTCAACCATTTATAAATCCACGCCGCCAAAGCCGCGCCAATCAGTGGAGCAATAATAAAGACCCATACCTGCGTGAGCGCTTTGCCGCCTATAAGCAGAGCTGGCCCCAAGCTTCTCGCTGGATTCACCGATGTCCCAGTCAAACCGATGCCAAGAATATGTACAAACGCGAGCGTCAAGCCAATGACCAAGCCAGCAACCGCGCTTGTGCTCACCGAAGACGTAACACCTAGAATGGTATAAATAAACACAAACGATAACACAATTTCCACAACCACTGCCATCAGATCAGAAATGCCGATTCCGTATCCGGCGCCAAAACCATTTTGCCCCAGACTAGTCACAGCTTTGCCCGTAGAATGTATGATGCCATATAAGAGCCCGGCTCCAGCGATACCTCCAATAATTTGCGAAACGACATACCCGACAAAATCCTTGCCCGATAATTTACCGCTAAGCAGCATGGCGAATGAAACAGCAGGGTTGACATGGCAGCCTGATATGGGACCGATCACATAAGCTAACGCCACAATCGATAGTCCGAAGGCAAAAGCAATACCTAAGTACCCCAAATCCCCACCTGCCGTAGCCGCCGAGCCGCACCCAAACAAAACAAGAATAAAAGTTCCTAACAATTCAGCCGCATACTTTTTTAATGATGACTTCAAGATAATCCTCCTCTATTTTCTGTTGTTTCAGCCAGATGGAACGGTAATCAGGAAATGTATATTCCGCTCCGATCATTAAATTACATTTATTTCCTAAGGCTTAAGCCTAATGTAAGGGACTGAATAAAAACTGAACAAATCATAGAGGGATTTTCTTGATTCTCTTCTCGAACTAGGGAATTATCGGATTATTCATTTTCAGCCTGTCATATTCATAAACAGCTTGCAGTTTGTAAGGACTATTTTTCTCGGATTTCGTAAATACCCCCATATACCCTACATCCCTAAACTGGATATATTCCTTATTCGTCAATTCATCGAACCGGCTAGACTGCCAATAATAATGCAATTCCAAAGGGGCTTTATACCATAACCAGTCTAAATCCGTCATTGGAAGACCTTGATGAGAGAGAACCCACAAACTAAATAAAACATGTGGATCCTCGATGTTAATTTCCGATTGCGGATTTTTGTCTTGCAGCGCTAAGGCTGATTTGGACAAAAGCTCATGAATTTCTGAATCTGCTGAAAAATGATATACGGCATTAACTTGGTTAAATTCTGCTGAATATTGGATGTCCTGCGAGTGAGCCTTTAATTGGCTCCATGATATTTTCGGCACATAAAAAGTTGAAATGACGCAAATTAATCCAAATATCAGCGCAGTAGTCAAGATCGGCTTTTTAGCTTTTTTCATGTAAACGAAAGCGATGATAACACCGACAGGAACCAAAAGGCCAAATAAGTTCACGTAAACATTGCAAACCAAATAAACGGCAACAATCGTAAGCCACATTAGCTTCGTTATGTTTTGGCGTTGATTAACATACGACAACAAGAGCAGCACAAGTAAACCGCCCCATAGCAACCATCCCATAGTATCCTCCTTTACCCGGTAATCCCCCACTAAATATTACCATTATGAAAAAGGTAAGGAAATAGTCCAACTTGACTCATCATCCACCGTTTCCATACAAAAAATCCCCTGAAAGCTCAGCTTTCAGAGGATTCTCGCTTTTCACTCATCTATACGCGCTCATACAGAAAATCTACAATATGCACCGCCTGCATATTCATTCCCGCGGCATGCTTATCAATGCCCAGCTTCATCTGCAGCAAGCAACCAGGGTTGCTGGTCACGATGTAATGCGCTTCCGTGGACTTAGCGTGATCCATTTTGCGATCAAGGATCGTGTTCGCCATATCCGGCTCCGTCAGGTTATAAATCCCTGCGGATCCGCAGCAGGAACCGGCATCCTTCATCTCCACAAAGGTTGTGTTCGGCAGCTGCTTCAAGAGCTTCCGCGGGGACTCTCCTGCTTTCATCACGTTGCGAAGATGGCAGGAATCCTGATACGTAATGCGGACACCCGGCCCTTCCGCGAACGGGAGAGGACGGCCTTTTTCCAGCAAAATCGTGCTGATGTCCTTCACCCGACTCGCGAACCATTTCGCCTGCTCATGCCACTGGTCATCCTCATGCAGCAAATGGTCATATTCGACCAATATAGCGCCGCAGCCGCCTGCATTGGACACAATGTAATCGACGCCAGCGTCTTGAAAGGCGCGAATGTTATGACGGGCAAGCTGTCTCGCCTGATCCATCTCTCCGCTGTGGGCATGGAGCGCTCCGCAGCAGTTTTGCGCTTCGGGGATGACGACATCGAAGCCAGCCTTGGCCAGCAGCTGTACAGTTTTGCGGTTGGTTTCGGTGAACAGCACGTCCATTAAGCAACCACGGAACATCCCCACCGTTCCTACTTTTTCCCCGATGGCAGGAATTCTCGTCCCAAGCTGATCAATAACGCCATTTCCAGTAGCGTCAGGCAAAATGCGTTCCATCGCTGACATCTGTTTGGAGAACAGGCCAACCACGCCAGTTTTTCTGACGATGGTTTGAGCGCCTGACTTCTGATACAAACGAAGTCCCTTGCCGAGCAGTCTCATCCGGTTCTGATGCGGGAAAAGCTGTCTGAAAACGAGCTTGCGCACGCCTTTGACCCATACCCGATGCTGCTTCGTATGATCTTCGATCGCATCCCGCGCCTGCTCGATAAGCTGACCGTATTTCACATCTGCCGGACAGGCCGGTTCACAAGCTCTGCAGCCCAGACAATGGCCCATCTGCTCTTCGAAACGAACGTTTGGCTCCATCAGTCCGTCCACGGTCGCTTTCATCAAAGAAATCCGGCCGCGGGGCGACTCGGCTTCCACGCCGGTCTCTTTGAAGGTTGGACAAGCCGGCAGGCAGAAGCCGCAGCGCATGCAGTTCGTTAGCTGATCATAATCGAGCTTCAAACGCAAAGATTCCTGCAGTGATTTCGCTGTTGCGTTAGACACGATCGATCACCACCCTGCGTCTGGACTCCTTGGCGAACATTTTGCCTGGGTTCAAAATATTCAAAGGATCAAAGCCCTGTTTAATGCTCTTCATAATCGCAATCCCGGTGCTGCCAACTTTCCATTCCAGGAAAGGCGCTTTGACAAGGCCAACGCCATGCTCGCCTGTTATCGTACCGCCAAGTCGAATCGCTTCTTCGAAGATTTCCTCGAAGGCGGCTTCGACCCGCTCAATTTCATCGTGGTCCCTCGCATCGGTCGTCGCCGTAGGATGCAGGTTGCCATCCCCCGCGTGGCCGAAAGTGCAGATCTGCACATTGTATTTAAGCGCAATGCGATTAATTTGCAGCACCATCTCGGCAATTTCCGAACGCGGCACAGTCGCATCTTCCAAGATGGTCGTCGGGCGAAGCCTAGCTAGCGCCGTAAAAGCACTGCGTCTAGCTGTAAGCAGCTTCAGCGCTTCCTCTTGATTGCTGGCGATGCTGATCTGATCAGCTTGCTCTTCCTGACAAATCTCCGAGATCCGCGCGATATCCCGCTCCACGGTTTCCATCTCGCCATCTTGTTCAATGAGCAGAATGGCTGCCATATCCAAAGGAAGCCCCAGCTTCGCGAAATCGTTAACGACACGAATCGTCGGGTTATCCATGAATTCCAGTGTCGCCGGAATGATGCGATTTTCAATAATCGCCGACACCGTTCGTGCCGCTCCGTATATATCTTTGAACATAGCCAGCATCGTTTTCTTATATTTCGGCGGCGGAATAAGCTTGAGCGTTGCTTCGGTAATGACGGCCAAGGTACCTTCTGATCCGATCAGCAGCTTCGTCAAATCGTAGCCCGCTACGTCTTTCATCAATTTGCCGCCCGTACGCATTATCTCTCCCGAAGCCAGCACGCACTCCAGACCGATCACATAATCTTTGGTCGTGCCATATTTCAAGCCGCGCAAGCCCCCGGAGCATTCGGCAATATTGCCGCCAATCGTGGAAATAGCCATACTGCTGGGATCCGGCGGGTAAAAGAGCCCAAGACCCTCAATATGCTCAATGAACGTCTTCGTAATGATGCCCGGCTGCACGGTCGCAGTCAAGTTCTGCATATCAACCTCGAGGATCGCATTCATTCGATGCATGACCATAACGATGCCGCCCTGAACAGGAACCGTGCCGCCGCACAAGTTCGTCCCCGATCCCCGGCTGACCAGCGGTATCCGATGTTCGCTTAATACCTTCATTATCGCGGATACCTGCGCGGTATCCTTAGGGTAAATGACACCCTCCGGAAGCTGCAGCAGCATCGGCGTACCATCATAGGAATGGGTAACAAGCGTTTCCATATCATCTTTGAAGTGAGATTCGCCAACGATTTGACGAAGCTTTATTTTTACATCATTTTCAAGCATGTTCATTGTCCTCCTTAACGCAACTAGTCGTCATGTCATCTGATGACTTTTTTCTTATAATAGCGTATAATAAAACCATTGTATAGAGAAGATTTTGCGGAGGTATTTCCATGACATTTGAGCGGATCAAACCGCAAAAAGGCTCTGAGATCGTAATGACGCATATGAAAGAGCAGATTCAAGCAGGCAGCTATCTCCCTGGAAGCAAGCTCCCTACCGTCGATCAGCTGGCCGTTAGCTTCGAAGTCGGCCGATCCACGATTCGCGAAGCGATGAGCGCTTTGAAGGCGATGGGCTGGGTCGATATTCGCCATGGCGGCGGCACTTTCGTCAGCAAAACGCTGCCCTCGGGCGATGGGCTCGACAACGGAGGAGACCTCTTCTACCAAACAGAGTCGTTTCAAGAAGTACTCGAGGTTCGCAAATTTATTGAGGCTGGCTGCGCTTCTCTAGCCGCTGAGCGGCGCACTGAGGAGGATCTGCAGCTGCTGGCGCAAGCCATTCAAGAGATGGAAGCCGCGATTGACAATGAATCTCTGAGCGAACAAGCCGATATCAGGTTCCATTTGAGTATTGCCAAAGCGTCCCACAATTCTTTATTTCTAAGCATGATGGAGTCGTTGACGGATCGCTTGCAGGAAAGCATGAAGGAATCTCGGCGGCTTTGGTTTTTTGCTGAGCGCGCTTCCGTCAAGCTGCTCATTCAGGAGCACAAAGACATTTACGAGGCGATCAAAGATCAGGACGCCAAGCTGGCGGAAGAACGAGTTATGCAGCACATCTTGAAAGTTGATCGGGTTGTCCAGAAGCTGGGAGCGAAAGCTTAGAAAAAAAACACGAGAATTTCTCAGCGAAGTTCTCGTGTTTTTTTCCTATTTATGATAATATGGTTTTATAAAGTAAACTTGGTTTTGTATATAAAACCATTTTTCGAAAACATCAACACTGCCTTTGGTTAGCAAAGCAAGGAGGTCCTTGATTGGATGATAAATATCGCGTTCCTGCGATCGAACGTGCCCACCTGATTCTCAAAGAAATCTCGCAGCACCCAGGAAAGCTGAAGCTCATCGATTTGTCCCGCACCCTTGCCATTAACAAAAGCTCCATGTATTCCTTGCTGTTAACGCTGGAAAATCTGGGATGGGTAGAAAAGGAAACCGGAGAAACCTACCGTCTGGGACGCGAGCTGTCTCGCCTAGGTCATGCTGCCTTTCAGAGGAGCAACCTAAATGAAACCTTTCATAAGGAGGCCTCCCTAGCCAAGCTCCGACTGGGCGAATCCTTCCAGCTTGCCAAACTAGACGGCAGAGAAGTCCTCTATATCGCCAAAGAGGAAGCGCTTACACCAGTCCGGTTAGCATCGGAGCCTGGCATGCGTCTCCCCGCACACGCCACCGCACTCGGGAAGGTTATGCTGGCTGATCTCAGCAATGACGACATTGATGCTCTTTATCCAGCGGACCAAGAGCCCTTTTCTCATTTGACGGTCAATTCCATGACGACTGTACAGGCTTTGAAGCTGAGCTTGGAGCAAATCCGTGAACAAGGCTACGCTTTGGACCTGGAAGAAGCCGTCATTGGCTTTAGCTGCGCAGCCGCACCTATTCGCAATGCCCAAGGTCAAGTTATCGCCGCTGTCAGCTGCTCCATGATGTTGCCGCAATGGGAACAGAAGAAGCAGTCCTGTATAGAAGAAGTTTGTAAGCTGGCTCACCAATTATCCGATTAAAAAGGAGAATTAAGATGCGACTACAAGACAAAGTCATTCTCATCACAGGCTCAGGCTCAGGTATCGGCAGAAGCAGCGCCCTTTTGTTTGCGAAAGAAGGTGCGCAGGTTATCGTCAACGATCTCGATGAAGGCAAAGGGACTCAGACGGTTCAAGAAATAACAGATGCAGGCGGCAAAGCCCAATTCATCCAAGCTGACGTGACACACGCAGATTCCGTGAAACAGATGGTAGAGCAAATCATCCAACAGCACGGCCGTATTGATGTGCTTTTCAACAATGCCGGCATCAGCGGTGTTGGCGCGCTCCACGAGCTGGAGCCTGACTTCTGGGACCGCATCATGAGCATTAACGTCAAAGGCGTGTTCCTGCCTTCCAAATATGTAATCCCTCACATGATGGAACGAAAGTCCGGCTCCATTATCAATATGTCCTCCTGTGTTGCCGAGATCGGACTCGCCCGCCGGGCGGCCTACGCCGCTACCAAAGGTGCCGTGCTGGCCTTGTCGAAATCGATGCAGGTCGATTACGCGGCCTACGGCATTCGCGTCAATGCGCTGCTGCCGGGAACTATTTTGACTCCCTTTGTGGAAAATTACCTCCGTACCTCCTATGATGATCCGGAAGTTGCCATCGCTTCCCTCAAAACCAGACAGCTCAGCAACGATCTGGGACGCCCGGAGGACGTCGCGCAAGCGGCGCTATTCCTTGCTTCCGACGATTCCAAATTCATGATGGGCTCGCCTTTATATATTGACGGAGGCGCCACCTTCGGAAAAAATGCGTAAACGCGCTAGTCAAGCTATTATTCTAATCATACCCAGCATAAATTAGGAGGATTTCACAATGAAACTGCTTACTTTCCGTTCAAATGATGAGCTTAACCTAGGTGTGCAAACCGAATTTGGTGTGCTGGATGTCGTTCAAGCGGTTAACCAACTTTCCCCCAACTACATAGTCCCGACGACCGTGCACGAAGCTATCCAAGGAGGAAGTTCGGCCACGGATGCCCTGCTGCAGCTGGTCAAGCAAGCTCTGGCAAGCGACAACCGCGCGTCTTTGCTGCTAAGCGAAACGGACCTGGACTATGGTCCCTGTGTCACAGAGCCAAGCAAAATCATTTGTGTAGGGCTCAATTACCGCAAGCATGCTGAAGAAACGAATGCCGCGATCCCGCAGACCCCTATCCTTTTCAACAAATTTAGCAACACACTCACGGGTCACGGACATGATATCGCACTTCCGCGCGTGTCCAAAGAAGTGGACTACGAAGCCGAACTTGTTATCGTTATTGGCAAACAGGCCAAATATGTCGCCAAAGAGCAGGCCTTGGAGCACGTCTACGGCTACTGCTGCGTAAACGACCTCTCTGCGCGGGATTTGCAAATGCGTACCTCGCAATGGCTGCTCGGCAAATCCTGCGACGGCTTCAGTCCGCTGGGCCCTTATCTCGTCACGGCAGATGAAGTCGGCAATCCGAATGATCTCAAGATCAGCACCACCGTCAACGGCAAGGTACGTCAGAACTCGAATACCTCGGACATGATTTTCCACTGCGACGAAATTGTCAGTTATATTTCCCAGCATATGACCCTGTACCCGGGTGACATTATTTTGACAGGAACTCCTGAAGGCGTCGTGCTCGGAGATCCGGTTGATCAGCGTGTGTACTTGCAAGACGGCGATGTCGTGACAATTACGATTGAAAAACTAGGCAGTCTGACGAATCGTTTGGTTAGCGAGTAGCTAATTGCCATCTGATCCAGACCCATGAAACATTGTTAGCGAGCAGTGAACAACTACCTGATGCGGGCGCATGAAGCATCGCTAGCGAGCATTAAGCAACCCCCTGATCCGGGCGAGTCTGGTGGGAAAATGGGTGAACCGACGGGCCACAAAGGGCACGTCCTTTCCTGTACCGCACCCCCAGAGGAGATCACAGTCCACAGTTTCCGATCTGCCGAAACTGTGCCAATTCTTTGGCCAATGTGCCCAGTACGGACGAGTTATTTGTGGATCAGTGACCTAACGCCACGAAATCAACTTGCGGAGGGAGGATCACACCACTACGAAGCCAAATTGTGGACGGGTAACCTGCGAAAGCCTGCGATTATGCATCTTTTTGTGCTCTATATAGCTCCTAAACTAGATATTCCTGCGATTGTGCATCTTTTTGAGCCACTTGTTTGATTTTGAGAGGAAAAAGCGGAAAATTCCTGCATAATCGCAGGCTTTTCCGCTTTTTACACGATAATATCGAACATACCTGCACTATTGCAGGTATTCTGGTCCGCTGCATCTCACCGAAGCTCGCTACACCTCGCCAACTCGCATCACAAGCACATTGCTTCTCCTAATTCCTTTTTGAAACAAATTGTGGACGGGTAACCTGCGAAAGCCTGCGATTATGCATCCTTTTGTGCTCCATATAGCTCCTAAACTAGATATTCCTGCGATTGTGCATCTTTTTGAGCCACTTGTTTGATTTCGGTAGGCAAAAGCGGATAATTCCTGCATAATCGCAGGCTTTTCCGCTTTTTACATGATAATATCGAACATACCTGCATTTTTGCAGGAATTCTGGTCCGCTGCATCTCACTAAAGCTCGCTACACCTCAAATAATTCAGCGCTGCGCTCCAGCAACCGACAGAACGACCGATTATGGCCTATATAAAAAGAAGATAAATCATATCGGCTGCGATTCGGTTCGAACGTGACCATTAAGCGATGTCTCATCAGCTTCATCGTACTTTGGATAAAATTCTCCGCTTCCTTAGAGGCAATCAAGGTTAGATAGGCGTAGAGGGAATGATCTTCGGGCTCATCCAGCAGGCTTACGCCTGCACAGGAAAATTCCGTCTGAATATGTTTCTCTCGAAGCAGTGTGAGCGTCCTATGCAGCTCCGCGTCTACGTACACTTCGTCCAGCAGCAGCGTTCTCTTCGGCTGCTTCCTAAGCTTATGGCTGTCCGTCCAGTCCCTTAGCTCTTGCCGTCTACGTCCCCAGCTGGCCTCCGAATGAGTGCTAAGTATAATTTCATTTGGTTCGTCTATGTTTACATTGGACATGGCCGACCTTTCCCCCACTCATTGAAAAATTGCTTCCTGCGGCTATAGCCAAGAAAAAAGGCGGTGCCAATTCGCCCGCCTTCCTGCTTATTCATAGTACGTTAACGCGTCTCACGATGCAACGTATGGCGCTTCAAACGCGGACAATACTTGCGCAGCTCCAAACGTGCCGGGTTATTTCGCTTATTTTTCGTCGTGGTGTAATTCCGATCACCCGTTTCGGTACATGCCAAAGTAATGACGACTCTCATGAGATTCACCTCCTATGGTTGGTTGCTGCCCGTTAGCCTGCTTCTATTTCCATCATGGCATTGGGGAGATTGTCCTCATACCGTGTCCAGTCTTCCAGCATTTCTGCATCTGTCAGCAAGCATGCATCCAGATCGCTTGTAATTTCATTTTTGTCCATATCCATGCCAATAAAGACGACCTTATTTACACGATCTCCATAGACTTCATCCCAATGCCGAATCTGATCTGCATCCTCCTCGAGTACCGCTGCCTTCTCTTCCTCCGGCAGTGCCGCGACCCAGTAGCCCGCTGGCCCGAAACGAATGGAAGGCCCTGCTTGACTCATATTCTGGGCAAAATCATTCCGAGTGGACAGCCACATGATCCCCTTCGCTCTGACGATTTCAGCTGGCCACTCCTTCATCCATTCCATCAAGCGTTCGGGATGAAAGGGCTTCACACGCTCATAGGCAAAAGAAGCAATACCGTATTCATCCGTTTCCGGCGTGTGCACCTCTTTTTCCATTTCTTTCATCCAGCCAGCTGATGTGCTGGCTTCATCGAAATTAAACAGCTGCGTATTCAAGATCTCAGCAGGATTCACAGCCCCCTGCACCGCGCGAAGCAGCTTGGCTCTTGGCTGAAGGGTGCGAAGCACCCCTTCCAGTTCCTCCAGATCAGCCTCGCTCACCTGATCGCATTTGTTCAAGATGAGCACATCGCAGAACTCAATCTGATCGATAAGCAAGTCGACCACGTCACGCGTATCCTGCTCATCCACCGCTTGACTGCGATCCAGCAGCGTCTCGCCGGAGGCATAGTCGTGCCAGAAACGGTACGCATCAACGACCGTCACCATGCAGTCAAGACGGCAAAATTGCGATAAATCAATGCCCTGCTCCTCATCTATGTAAGTAAAGGTTTGCGCTACCGGCAATGGCTCGCCTACACCTGTCGACTCAATCAAAATGTAGTCATACTTGCCCTCTTTGGCCAGCTTCTCTACCTCCTGGAGCAGATCATCCCGCAAGGTGCAACAGATGCAGCCATTCGACATTTCCACAAGCTTCTCATTCGTCCGTGAAATCCCGCTTCCCTCTCGAATCAGGTCTGCATCTATATTGACTTCACTCAGATCATTGACGATGACAGCAACCTTTAGACCATCACGATTATTCAAAACATGGTTAAGCAAGGTCGTCTTTCCCGCTCCCAAGTACCCGCTTAGTACGGTTACAGGAATTCTTTTATCCGCTTCGCGCATGCATGTTGCCTCCTATCATTATAGTAATTTTTACGATTTAATGAGCTGCCGAAATTACTTCTTATTCATTAATTACTTCTTATTCATTTAAAGCTTTCTTCAAAGCTTTCAGGTTATTTTCCATAATACCGATATAGTCCAGATTATTTTTCTTATCTTCATCGGTGAGTCCTTCGAGAGGGTTCAGCACATCTGTTTTCGCCCCGATTTCTTTGGCGATGGTGGTGGCGATTTTGGGATCGACCAATGTTTCAAAAAAGATCGTTTTCACTTGATTCTCTTTCGCAAATTTAACCACGTTAGCCATCTTTTCCAGTGACGGTTCTTCCTCGGGCGACAAACCGGCAATCGGAATCTGCTTCAAGCCGTAGTCTTTCGCCAAATAGCCGAATGCTGCATGCTGAGTGACGAATTCCTTGTGCTTCACATCCTTCAGCTCGGACTTATAGGCCTCATCCAGCTTCTTCAGCTTGGCGATGAAAGCATCCGCATTCTTCTGGTAATCGGCCTTGTGCGCCGGATCTGCTTGCGCCAAACCAGCTTGAATGGCGATCACTTCCTGCTGCGCAAGAACAGGATCAAGCCATACATGCGGATCGAGTATTTTACCGCCGTCAGCTTCCTCATGATCATGAGCTTCGCCTTCTTCCTCTTCCGCCAAGCCTTCCATCAGTTGAATGCCTTTGCTTGCTTCTACCACTACACGTTTATCGTTAGCTGCGCTCTCCAGCGCTTTCTTGGCCCATCCTTCGACTATGCCGTTATAAACAAATACATTCGCCGTTTTGAGCTGCGCCATGTCCTTGGCGCTTGGTTCCCAATCGTGAGGCTCGGCACCCGCCGGAATAAGCCCGATCACATCGGCATAATCGCCTGCGACCTGTTTCGTGAATTCATACATCGGATAAAAGGTCGTGACTACTTTCAGCTTGCTCGTGCCGGTTACTTCCGGGTTTAGCGTGCTGACCGCCGTCGTTGAAGTCGAGTTGGATGTGCACCCTGAGAGCAGAACAGCGGATAGCGCTGTGAGTAATGCTGATTGTTTAATCCATGTTTTGTACATTGCGTAGTTCCTCCTAAAATAATTTATAAAGATGATTCTTTGGATAATCGCGGTATGCTGCTAATTGGAGCAGCATCTGCATCGGCAGTGACAGTATTTCTGGATTTGCCCCATTTGAGGATGACCTTTTTCAAGCTTAGACCCACAATAAGGAAGCTTAATAGAAGCAAAGCAATCGTTCCGCCCGGAGGCGTGCTGAGCTGAAACGAAACCGTTAGCCCCGAAAATACCCCAAGCAGCCCAATCCCCATAGCAATAAAGAGTGCTGCATAAAAGCTGGGGGCTATTCGAATAGCCAGCGCCGCAGGCAATACGACAAGCGCAGAGACGAGCAAAACACCCACAATCGGCATCGCTGCTGAAACGATCATCCCAGTTACCACGCTGAAGCCCAAGGATATCCAGGACACTGGCAAGCCGCTTGTTTTGGCCGTATCCTCGTCGAAGGTGATTTGATATAAGGGCCGCCGAAGCGCGTAGAAGAAGGTGCCTCCGATTAACGCTACGGCAAACATCAGGATCAATTCCGTTTGATTGACGGCAACAACCGATCCGAAAAGATAAGCCGAGAAGCCTTTATTGATGCTCTGATTGAGGCTCATCAGTACTACCGCTGTAGAAAGGCCTCCCACCATGATGATGGCTACCGAAATTTCGCTATAGGTTTTGAAGGACCTTCTGACATATTCCACTGCAATAGCCCCAAGGGTCGCTACAACAAAACCTGTTAAGGTCGGATTGATATGTAGATAGGCTCCTGCCGCAACGCCGGCAAGCGAGACATGCGACAGCATATCGGCCATCAACGCCTGCCTGCGCAGCATGAGATATACGCCTAGCACAGAAGCCAGAAGCGCAATTAACCCACCGGCACAAAATGCCCGCTGCATGAAGTCGTAGTGCAGCATCTCCATCCCCCCTCCTCCTTCCGCTCCAGTTCAATGATACGATCGAGGTAAGGCGCTACTTCGGATAGGCCGTGCGTAACCATGATGACCGTTCTTCCTTGTTCCTTCACTTGCTGATTCATCAGCTCATAAAACCCAAGCCGACTCTCTTGATCCATCCCCGTCGTAGGCTCGTCGAGCACCAGTAAGTCCGGTTCTTGAGCTAGCGCTCGTGCGATGCAAATGCGCTGCTTCTGCCCGCCTGAGCATTCACCGATCTTCCGATCCCTTAGTCCCCACATCCCCATCTGGCGCAGTACTTTCTCGGTCTGGTCCAGATCTTCTTGCTTTATCTTGCGAAACCAAGAGCCTCTTGTCGCTCTCCCTGACATCACGAATTCAAGAATCGTGCTTGGGAATCCGCTGTTAAACGCGGCGATTTGCTGGGAGACATATCCGACCCTCAGCGGTTGCCCTTCTTTATTCGTAGTCGAAAGAAATACACGGCCCTTCCACGGCTTGAATAAGCCCAGCAGCAGCTTTAATAAGGTTGATTTCGATGCGCCATTAGGCCCGGTTACGGCCACAAACTCGCCGGATTGAATGTCAACATTCGCATCTTGAATACAGGGCGTATCACTATACCCGTATTCAACTTCTTTCATTGAGGCGATTAACATACGCTAACTCCCTTCCTAAGCTTTTTATTTATAAAACACATTTATTAAATGTAATTTTTACGATTTTAAGTCAAGCTTGTGCAAACAAGTAGGCATTCATTGCGGTTCATTATTTTACTTTTACTCTGAAAATAAGTACCGTTGTTTAATCGTAATTATTACTTATTACAAAAAGGACTATATCGCTTTTCGCCAAGGATGTCAACACAAAAAGAAAGGAATCCCCTCAACCACGTTACCCAAACGTGCCGAAAAGATCCCTTATCATCGAGCATTTATAGACTCTGACTCCTTAATTTTCAAATAAAATCTGGCCGGTCTGCGATAAATCATAACCTTGGATGGGACGCAATTCGTTATGAAATACATCCGATTGCAGAATAGCTATGATGCTCTCAAGCCATTCTGCGTTTTCTGGTTTTTTTAGCATGACTAGATCATACCGCTCCTGGATCAGTGGAATGAATGTGACACCGCCCACCATACTTGCCGCCTTCTCTATCCCGACTCCAAAATCTGCTTCCCCAGAGGCTACTTTCCCGGCAACGCCCATATGATTGGATTCTTCCTGCCCATAACCGCTTAATATCCGTGGTGAAATGCCGCGAAGCCGAAGCTGCTCATCCAGCAGCACACGTGCACCTGATCCCTTCTCCCGATTGGAAACCCGCAGGCCCGGTTGTTTGAGGTCGTCCCAACCTTGCAGCTGCTTCGGATTGCCTTGCTGCACATACAGCCCCGCCATACGTGAAACGAGATTGATAACGACATAGGAATTCCCGGTCAGCAGCCTCCGAATATAAGGCAGGTTATACTGTCCTGTATCGCCATCGAGTAAATGCGTACTGACGATATCGGACTCGCCTTTGTACATAGAAATAAGACTATCCAAACTTCCAACATAGGAGCGAAGCGGCCTATAACTCGTGAGTTTCCGTTCAATATGTTTACTTAAAATGTCCAAACTGACATCTTGACCCGTAATGACAATGTCTTTCTTGGATGATTGAGCCGGCTGAGTAAGCTGCTGCACGGGAATATCCGGCATGGAGGCATACACTTTACCGCCTTTGGCGCGTATTTTATAAGCTTCGAGGTCGGATGCGTCCACACGCATTTGCTTCCCGACACGATAAGCGGAGAGTTCACCTTTTTTGATGAGATCGTAGACCGTAAGCTTGGATATCTTTAATAATTTAGAAATTTCTTCGGTTGTATAAGATATGTCCGTTGTCATTGTCATCCTCCGTTAAAGCGCTTCAGATTCCTTATATTGTAACACAACTAGAGGAACGATGGATTTCGGCACAAATGGTTTACTTAGAAAATGCAAATCTATATAATAGGTTATATCTAAATATAACTATTTAGATGTAAATAGATAGATAAATCATATCGGAGGGGAAATCATGTCTAAATTATTGAAAGCTAGTACGATGTTATCTGCTCTTACCCTTGCTGCTGTCATCTTCACAGGATGCTCCAGTCAAAAAGCACCTGCACCAGTCAGCTCACCTTCTGCACAAGCAACTCCAACCGCTTCAGCTTCTGTAGAAAAGGTTGAGCTCACCATCTCGGCAGCAGCCAGCTTGACCGATGCTTTGAAAGAAATTCAGACCAATTTCGAAAGTAAAAATAAACAATTGAAATTAAACTTTAACTTCGGAGCCTCCGGAGCCCTGCAGCAGCAAATCGAGCAAGGCGCTCCCTCGGACATGTTCTTATCCGCAGCGACGAAAAATATGAAAGCACTCGTAGATAAACAACTTATCGATGCCGCGCAGCAAAAAAATCTGCTCATTAATGAATTAGTCGTTGTAACACCCGCCGATGGCAAAGTCGCTGTGCAAAAGATCGACGAGCTCTCCGGCGCAGAAATCAAGCATGTCGCCGTTGGCGAACCTCAGACGGTTCCTGCCGGCAGCTATGCCAAAGAAGCTTTGACCTCTGCCAAGCTGTGGGATTCGCTGCAAAGCAAGCTTGTTCAAGGGAAAGACGTTCGTCAAGTGCTCACGTATGTAGAGTCTGGCAATGCCGAAGCCGGCTTCGTGTACAAAACCGATGCACTGACTTCCAAGCAGGTGAAAGTTGCGTTCTCGGTTGACCCGAAAACCTACACCCCCATTGAGTATCCGATTGGCATCGTCAAGGCAACCAAGCATAGCAAGGAAATTAACGAATTCTACACGTATTTGCAAAGCAAAGAAGCTCAAGATGTGTTTGTGAAATTCGGTTTTTCCATTCCTAAATAAGGATGAATCAGGTGCTTTGGAGCGATTTCATTGACCCCATTCTCCTCTCGCTGAAGGTTGCTGTCGTTTCCAGCATTTTTGTTCTGCTATTGGGAGGCTGTTGTGCTTGGTGGATGTCTCGCAAAGCATTCAGGGGCAAAATATTCCTGGAAACCAGCATCCTCCTGCCGTTGGTTTTACCTCCGACAGTGGTCGGATTCATCTTGCTCATCATTCTCGGCAAGCGAAGCTGGTTTGGGCAAGCCATGACCTACCTGTTTGATCAATCGATCATTTTCACGTGGGGCGCTGCTGTCATTGCCTCGATCGTGGTCGCTTTTCCGCTCGTCTACCAGACGATGAAAGTTGGTTTTGCCTCTATGGACACCAAGCTGGAGGACGCAGCCAGATCGATGGGCGCGAGCGAGTGGCAAGTGCTGCGGTACATCACCATCCCCTTGGCATGGCGTTCCGTAGCGGCCGCTTACATCCTTGGCTTCGCCCGCGGGCTTGGCGAATTTGGCGCTACGCTTATGATTGCCGGCAACATCCCGCACAAAACACAGACGCTGCCAACCGCCATCTATCTGGCTGTCGAATCGGGCAATCAGACACTCGCTTGGTGCTGGGTGGCAACCATAACCATCATCTCATTCGCCTTGCTGCTTATCGTTAACCGCAGAGGGAAGGATTAAGATGAGGCTGTCCCTAAGCCTCCAATCCAAAAACGCCTCCATTCCCACTTGAATAGTGGTTTTGGAGGCGTTTTTGTGCGTTATTTGCGACTTGTTTAATATGCTGATGTGACTACTACTCAGCTGATGAGCTGCCAAGTGGGATCCGTCCGTCCGTTATACGGAGGGAGGAATCTCAGTGGAGAATCAACTCTGGGAGGGGGAAGCCGCCGCTCTGTGGGCGGATAACCTGATGCAGGGAAGTCAATTCACGGATCGGTGGCTTGGCGCCACGAAGTCGACTTGCGAAGAGGTACCCCGCCACCACGAAGTCAACTCGTGGGCCCTCGACCTCAGAAAACCTGCAATTGTGCATCCTTTTGCGCTCTATATCGCTCAAAAACTAGAAATTCCTGCGATTATGCATCCTTTTGCGCCACTTGTTTGATTTCAGGAGGCAAAAGTGGAAAATTCCTGCATTATCGCAGGCTTTTCCGCTTTTCACACGATAATATCGAAAATTCCTGCACTTTTGCAGGAATTCTGGTCCGCTTGCAGTTCGCTGCATCTCACGGAATCTCACTACTCCTCTACACCTCAGCACCACTCACCATTCACCATTCACTACTCACTACTCACTACTCACCACTCACCACTCACCACTCACCACTCACCACTCACCACTCACCACTAGCACATTATATCTCACTAATACCCTTGTGAAACAGCCACCTAACAGTATAGCAGTATGAGCCGCCAAGTGGGATCCGTCCGTCATATACGGAGGGAGTGATCTAAGCGGAGCTCTGGGAGGGGAACCCGCCGCTACGTAGACGGATAACCTGATGTAGCGAAGTCAACTTGCAGACCTGTGACCTGGCTCCACGAAATCAACTTGTGGAGGAGAAAACCCGCTACTACCGCACAACGACTAGGTGGGCAGCCGACGAGCTGACCGATTCAAACTGGATCGATCCATATTTTCTTGCACCATGAAAACTAAGGTGTGAAAATCTGCGTCTCCCCCTTCTCCAACCAATGAATCCACACACTTTGAGCAGGAATGTTCGCATTTTCATATGAAAAGCTCTGGGATGAATAGTTCGCTACGATTTCCAGCTTGTTTCCGTAGGTTGTTTTTTGTATGAGACGATCGGGTGAAAGCCAGTCAAATCGTGTCATTTCCATTACAGCAGCTTGTTTATGCACGGGCGAGAAGACGTCGTAATATTTCTTGATCGTTTCTTTATCCTGCTCCCAAGCTTTGAGATTCAAATGGTATAAAGGAGGAACTGTATACAGCAATTCGGTCAACGACCGCGTTTTCACTTTATCGCTAATTTTCAAACTTCCCATTCCCCAGTGATGGGTTGTAATCACTGCATCGTGATACACAAGCTCATACAAGGGAAATTGAAACTGTGGGTCCACATAAATTTTGTCGAAGATTGGCTTCAGAGGCACTGGTTTGATAAAAAAATCTGGGCCCTCCGGTGGCCAATACGAACCCAGATAGTATTTCGATGATTTATCTCCCATGTCTTTATCCATCCAAGCGCCAAGCGCCGGCGTTGTCATGCCATGAGCAAATGCGACCGAAGGCGCCGTGTACCATTCTCCTTTTTCTGTGCCAACGACCATCTGCTTATTGGCAAACCAATTTAATCGTTTGATTTTGGCATTCATATCGTCTTGCTCGGTTGCAGGATGCTCGGTTGAATAATCTTCGTGCAATTGGCCGTCGCCATCGGCGTCAACGAACCATGAATTTAATGGGGTATTCGCCATAATGGTCGAGAAGCGCTTTTCCATGTAAGGCAGCGTAACGAGCGGGCTTATCGTATAACCTTTCTTCTGAAAGCCGGGCTCTTTCTTGCCGTCGGCACGGACCACAGCCCCATTGTCATAAAGCCATTGGTCAAAAATGGCTGTCGTAAACGAAGGATCGGCCGGATGCACCGGGTCCAGAACCGTATTGTAGGAATCATAGGTGCCTGCTAAATAGCCCATGGATTCCGCTTGCTGCACGAACTCTGGATGTTTGTAGGCCAGCTGCCAGTCCGATACCCCCAGCCATAAGCGGTCCAAGCCAGCCGTTTGGAATTGTTTCAGCATTTTTGTTGATATCCCGTCTCCCCAAGACTCCACAGGGGTAAATATTCCCGGGAACGCATCCGTTAACAACAGGTTATTCCGTTGATAAAGCTCCGTTTCATTTAAATTCGGTTTGCTCAGCAATGTCTGCACCTTCGAATCGAGCTTTACCCCGCTCCACGCATCTGCCTGATAGAACTCCTGCTTGCTCAGCACATTGCCTAGGCTTCTCGCTGCCGTATTTTTCTGAAACGAATCGGCATAATTCTGCGCGGCAATGGCGGAAAGTGCCTCCTGCCCCTCTTTATCCAGCAGCTGCCACACTTGTTTAGTTGGCGAAGCGGTTGTCGATTTGGCTTGGCTGGTTATTAATTTGGCAAGTTTCCCCCAATCCGTTATATCTTCGGGAGCTATATTTCCGCTTCCCCACATGTACACATGAGCCGCTCCCAGCAGCTTTTGCACACCGGGATTTTTCTGGATTTTATCCTGCAGCGTTACGAATTGTTTGCGGTCCTGCAAGGTTTGACGAAAAATTTTGGCCGGTTCGTTCAGGTTCTCCGTTCCTAAATAAATCGCTACCCCGTACGGCTGATGCACGGATTTGGCAGTGAAATCATGCTTCACACTCAGCCCTAATTGTTCCTGGTCATTCGTAAAATGAACGGTATCATTGAACGGGTTATCCACGCGATAAGTCAAAGAAAACCCGTTCCCTTGCACTCCCCAAAACGGCATGGAAAATGCTTCGTTCAGGCTCGATTCACCGTTTTTTGTCAAATATTGCAACCAGTCTTTGTCCTGTGTTGGCACGTAACGCCCCTCTGCGAGCGGAAGGATCATAGCTTTGCTGTCCAATTGCTTCCCTAGAATCGGCCACGTGATCGAGGTTTCTTTACTCGACTCTATCTTGACTTTCAGCGATTTATTAACAACTTGGATAAGCACTTTCAAGCCATTAGAGGGGACTTCCCAACTGGCGCTTGAGCTTCCCAACTTTAAGTTCTGAACTTTGACCGCAGGCTGCGCTTGAGAAATCGTGATCAAAGGCTTGTCGGCTGCTCCTAACTTGAACTCCCAAGTGCTGGGAACAATTCGAACAGTCAGGTCCTTCGTTACTAAATCGACTTGCGCGCCGTCTACCTGCTTTTCGTCCGGTAAAGGCTCTATTAGGGTAGCATCGGCCGTATCCAAACCCCCTATATTAGCCGTATCCATGATTTTGTCAGCGGCTTGGGGAGAGGCAGAGGGCTTGCCGGAGATCGTTTCGGATTTCTGCCGATCTATCGTGTACAGGCAGATTCCTGCTGCCAACACCGTAATAACACTTATGAAACTCAACATACGAAGTTTATTTCGCATCACTTATTCATCTCCTGATTATTCAATGGATTCTGTTTGTAATGTCATCACCGTTAGTTCCGGGCGACAATTAAACCTTAAAGGAAAACGAGTCATCCCTATGCCTCGTGTCGTGTAAACCTGCAAAAGACTGTTCGGAACTTGATACAAACCAGCTGTATATTTACTCCCATGAGGAGGTGTGTATAAGGCTCCAAAGAAAGGCAGACGGATTTGGCCGCCATGACTATGTCCTGACAATTGAAGAGCGACCGGGAATCGGCTGTATTCGTCTGCAAAATCAGGCTCATGGGCAAGAAGAATGGTGCATGCATCCTCAGGTATGTGCAGCAGTGCAGCGCGGATATCCGGCTTTCCGACCCAGGGATCATCTACGCCCGCAATATGAAGCTTATCCATGCCCTTTTGTATGACGATATGCTCGTTATGCAAAACTCGGAACCCTGCCTGTGACAACCCGCGGGTAACCGCACTTCGATTGCCAAAAGCATCATGGTTGCCCAAAACAGCATATTGCCCATAGGGGGCCCGCAGCTGCGATAAGATAGACACAGCCTCTGGCATATAGGCGATAGAACGATCCACGAGATCTCCGGTAAAGCAAATCAAATCCGGCTTAAGTTCCCGAACTTGCTCCACGAGCTCCGACAGATGCGCTAGATTCGAGTAGAATCCTAGATGCAAGTCACTAAAATGAACGATTCGAAACTGGTTGAAGGAGGACGGAAGCTTCGCAAGCGCAATATTCAGCTGTTTGATTTCCATCCAATGAGGTTCAATCCCGTACGCATATACACCGGACAAACCGGCTGTCCCCAGCAGCGCCAAAGCCCCCTGAACACTCATCTTCAGAAAATCCCGACGACTAATCCGTGTTGAAGTTGACCACATACTACCTCCCTTCTCCTTAATTGGTGTGATTGCCTCAGCAAAGCTGCACGAATCATAGGAACAATCATAAGTTCCGAATGTTACATCAATATGACAAAACAAAAAAAGGCATCGCAACATGAATTGTCGCAATGCCCTACTGCTCCTTCGTATGTATCGGTAATGTAAAATAAAACTCAATTTCTCCGTTCTGAACGTTGAGACCAAACTGCGAGCCGTGTTTTTGCAAAATGGTTCTTACGATCGACAATCCCAAGCCAGTTCCGCTTAGCTGCTTACTCCGCGAGCTTTCCATAACGTAGAAAGGTTCCCATACTTGATCCCATTTCATGGGCTCGGCAAGCTCAACACCATTGGCAATCGAGAAATACATCTGGCCTTCCCTATTGCCCATAACCATTCGGATATTCCCATTGGTTGTATATTTTATAGCATTAGAGATCAAATTGTTCAGCACCATTTCGATCTTCTGCTCATCTGCGAATACCCATGAATCTGTAAGCAAACTGTCATTCAGTGAAATTTGAATGTGCTGCTGCTGCACAGAGATGCGATGTTTTTCCTTTATTTTATGCAACAAGGCTTGGAAATCAAAGGAGTTCATCTGATAGTGGTCTGTTTGCAGCTTGGAAAGTTCCAGCAATTTGCTGACTAAGCCCGAAATATCATCGGTTTGCTGTCCAATCACATCCAGATATGTGCCATCATCGAGGCCATCCTTGATTCCGGAAGTGTAGGCTTTAATTAACGCAAGCGGTGTCTTCAGCTCATGGGAAATGTTGGCGATAAAGTCACGTAAATTTTGATTTTTATGTTCCAATTCTCGATGGGCTTGCTCTAATTTCTCGCTCATTTGGTTAATACTGAGCGCTAAGGACTCAATTTCATCCCCGGTATGAATATGCACCTTCGTAAACGATAGCTTGGATATCCCCTCCGCCGCCTCTTGAATTTGGGTCAAGGGTCGAACGATTTGTTTCGTAAACAGTCCTGACAATAGAATCAGCAGCAGCAGCCCTCCGATATAGAGATAGACATTAAACTGGTTAACGATCGCAAGCGTATCTGTGGAATGCGATATGGATTCGCCAATGACGAGAAGATAGGCATCTTTTTTCATAAAAGTAACAAGAAAGCTCGATTTTAATTTTTCTTGATTGTATATTTTTCTAACCATATTATTCTCATTGAGCTTGGCTATACTTTCTTCCGTTATCCAGAACTTGCTCAGAGTAATCCCTTTTTTGCTCAATTTATCACTGATAATCTGATTTAAATGATCGATGTTCTCCGCACTTGGGGCGTATACGATGGTCACACCGTACTTTTCTTCAATACCTTGTGCTTCTTGCAGCACCTGACTTGTATCCATCTTAAGAATTTGCTCGGTTAGTGCCGCTAGCTCATGCTTTTTTTGGTATAAAAGATATTGCGGCAAAAAGAACGTATTCACCCCATAAGAAAACAGGGAGACCAGAATAAACACCAGTGAAATTCGGGCAATTAACTTTTTATTTAACTTAGTCATTTGTTTCTTCCCAGCTATAGCCCATGCCGCGGTGCGTCTTTATCCGATGATCGCCAATCTTCTCTCTTAGCCTTCGAATATGCGTATCCACCGTTCGTTCTTCCCCGAAATAATCGAAGCCCCATATCCCGTCCAACAAAGCTTTTCTGGAGATAATCATCCCTTTGTTCTCGATAAAATATTTGATCAAATGAAACTCTTTATTCGTCGCCTGCAGGTCTTTCCCATTTCTGAAAATCCGCTGTCCTTCCATGTCGATGCTCAGATCTCCCATCCTAACATGTGCGTCAAGCTGCAGCATTTTTTTGGCTCTCAGCATCAAAATCCGCGGATCAAAAGGCTTGCTTATATAATCATCAGCACCCGATTGCAGGGCAATCAGCTCGTCCTCATCCTCGTCTTTGGCGGTTAATAACAATACTTTGGTTTTACTCAGTTTTTTTATTTCCTTGCACACCTGTATACCGCTTAGCTTAGGCATCATCCAGTCGAGAACCGCTAGATTTATTTTATGATCATAGAACATTTGCAGAGCTTCTTCCCCATCTTTGGCCAGAAAGGTTGTAAAGGTCTCTTTTTCGAAATAAGCTTTCAAAATCTTAAGCATGAAGGGTTCGTCATCGGCGATTAATATGTTCATAAAAGGGCTCCTTTCTGCATCCGCCTCGAATGCCATAGGCTGTTTGAGCTATTATACTATGAGAACTGAGAAAAACAGAAAAGGCCCCTCACGGAGCCCTTCCTAGATGGAATTTTTACATCGGTTGTGTCTTTTTCAAATAGGCCCGCCATGTGATGCACCATTGCTTCGGATCATCCAGAGACGATTCATCGTTCCGGTGAACGGTACTGTTATGCGGAGCTGATCTTACGATATCCGGCTGCGTGTAGGCTTCATTCGAAATATGCGCCAGCGCCTGAATGTATTCGTCCAAATCCTCTTTGGAATACGACTCTGTCGGCTCCAAAGTAAACGGCTGCTTGACGATATACGGATGGTGAGACGTCCAGTAATGCAGGCCGAAATCACACATGCGGCGGGTAATATCCTCTGTCGTGACACCTGTCTCATCGGTCAGCTGCTTCCAGCTGTAGCGAACCTGCTCGAGGCGGCGTCCTTTGATATACGGTGCGCTCGCTCCGCGAATTTGCAGGATTTTGTGATAGAGATAATTGTTGTTCAGAACGGCAATTTGCGCGACATCCTTCAGCCCACCCGGACCAAGGCTCATAATCCAAGCATAGGAGCGCAGCACCGTCTGAGCTACTCCATGGAAGCTGCGGACTTTGCCAATGCTGTCTGACGTCTGATTTTTCAACACATAACGGCTTCCGTCGTAATCCACGAGCGGTCCAGGCAAGAAGCGTTTAAGATCCTCACTTACACCTAGAGCGCCTGTAGCCGGACCACCGCACATATGTGGAGCCGCAAACGTCTTATGCAAATTGAAGAAGCACATATCGAAGCCCGCTTCCTTCGCTCTCGTGATGCCAAGCAAACCATTGGCATTAGCTTGATCATAGAAGCAGACTCCGCCCGCTTCGTGAACAATGTCCGTAAACTCGCGGATTCGGTGGTTATAGATGCCCGTGTCTTCCGGGTTCGCAACGACAAAACCGGCTGTTCGCTCCGAGATGACAGCTTTCAGCTTCTCCAGATCCGGGAAGCCGTCCTCGTCAGGATGCAGCGTAATGATTTTGTACCCCTTGACCGCAGCAGTCGCCGCTTGTGAGGGGTGGGAGAATATCGTCGTGATGATCTCATCCCGCTGATCTCCCTCTCCCCGCGAATCATGATATGCGCGAACAATGGAGGCCATCGCAAGCAAAGCTTGCGTGCCGCTGCTTGGCTGGAACGAGAAGGCGTCCATCCCGCTGATTTCACGCATGGCTAGGTCCAGCTTATAAAATATCTCCAGCATACCCTGCACAGAATCAGCCTCCTGCAGGGGATGCAGCTCCATCATATGCGGCGTACGGATCAGCATTTCGTTGATGCGCGGAATATACTTCATCGTACAAGTCCCTTGTCCGATCTCGACATTCAAATCGGAGCCAAGCGTCTCTTGCGATAGGCGCAAATAATGCCGAAGCACCTTGGCTTGACCAATCTCAGGCAAAGCAGGGGCTTTGCTTCGCTTCATGGATGCAGGAATCCGTCCAATACCGTCTCCTACCTGAGCTGCAATGCCAGCTTCCGTTCCTGGCGGGATAACCCCCCGCTCCCCTTGACGGTGAAGCTCAAATATGACGGGCTCATCCCATTTGGCTTGATGAAAATTACGGACTTTATGGTCTCTGCGAATTCGTTTCATGGCGTTCCGTCCTTTCTCTATATAAGTCGATCACGGTTTGCGAACGATAGTTTGAATGGTGTCTGCCAGACGCTCTAGATCGGCCTGCGCATGAATTTCCGTCACACAGTACAGAGCGCATTGCCCCCATGCCGGGAACGAAGAGGACAAATCTTTGCCTCCAAATATGCCGGCTTCAGACAGACTCGCATTCACTTGTGCGACGGTTAGGCCTGTATCGTTGAAATCAACAACGAACTCCTTGAAGAAAGCTGTCTCTCCGAAGCGCAGGGAAATGCCTGGAATGGCCGAAAGTTTCATCGCTGCATATTGCGCCTTCTGCATGATCGTCTCGCCGACCTCCTGCATACCCGCCGGTCCAAGCAAGGACAGGTAAACACCTGCGGTTATCCCCCATAATGCCGTCTGGGTACCGACAGACTCCTTCCCTTTCTCACGAAGCGCGAACGATGTGCGCTCATAGGCGACATCGCCGAAGCCATATTCGCCTTCAACCTCCGTTGGCACGATGCCGAACAAGCGTGATGGATATTCCATAACGTAAGCCTCTTCGTCTCGTGTCGCGATAAATCCGGCTTGCCCGCCGCCGTAGTTCATATGCATTCCCAGCGGCTGCAAATCTCCACAGACGATGTCTGCGCCGTACTGGCTGGGAGGCTGTAGAACGCCAAGTGAGATCGGGTCCACGCCAACGATGCAGATCGCATCCACGGAATGCGCCAGCTCGGAGATGTCATTGCCTTGGTCTTCGATGATGCCCAGATAACCCGGATTCTCGAAATATACGGCAGCTATGTCGCTCGACAGCTTGCTGCGCAAATCAGCCAAATCCATCTTGCCGGTGGTCTCGTCGATTTCAACAAAGCGCAGCTCCATCACAGGTGTGCAGTAGTTGTTAATAATCATCACTTTGTCGGGATCGACAGACTTGGGAAGCAGCGCAACACGGCGGCCTGTCAGGCGGCCCGCCATCCGAATCGCGGTTGAAGCCGCTTGCGCCCAGTCGAAGGTCGGGACATTGACGACATCCATGTCAACGAGTTCCGCCATTAGACTTTGATACTCGAACAGCGTTTGAAAACGCCCGTGATCCTCATAGGGTTCACCCGCATAAGCCGTCACGAACTCGGAACGCTGATTAATTTCGTCACACACAGCCGGAATAAAATGCTGCCAGCAGCCCGCTCCGAGGAAATTCAGATAAGCGGCCCCGTGCTTGTTCTTGGCGAGCAGGCCATCAATATGACGGCGCAGCTCATATTCGGTCATGGCTGGCGGGAGGTTCATCTCCCGATCGAGCTTCAAGCTGTCCGGAATAGCGTCATGAAGCTGATCCATCGAGGTCAATCCGATCTCCTTCAGCATCGCATCACGAACCTCAGGCACGGTATTCGGTATATAAGGATGGGCATAAGTTCTGTTATTAGGCAAAGGTAACGCCTCCATTCATCGTTGTGTACGCTTAGATTCTTGGCTTGCTTGGCTGGCTGGCGCTGGGCAGCGGTTGGACTTGAATCGCCCTTAGGCAATGCCCCCGCCATCCACGACAAGCACGCTTCCCGTTACCCATGAAGACATATCGCTCGCCAGAAAAAGTACCGCATTCGCGATATCGCGTGGTGTTCCCAGCCTTTCCAGCGGGCGACCGCCGGCTGAGGCAACTAGGAATTCAGCCTCGTTGCGCTGAAGCTGCTTGGCTTCATCCCGCAGCAGCGGCGTGTCGGTATCGCCTGGCGAAACGCAGTTCACACGGATGTTCGCGGCGCCGTGATCAATAGCCATCGCCCGCGTTAAATTGACGACGCCCGCTTTGGCCGCGCAGTAGGCGGCAGCGCGATCTCCGCCTTTGAGTCCCCAGCCGGAGCCGGAGTTGATGATGCTACCGCCGCCCTGCCGCTCCATAATCGGAACGATATATTTGGACAGCAGATAAACACCCTTCAAAGAGACATCAATCACTAAGTCCCAGTCGCGTTCTTCCAGCTCAACGACCGTTTTACGGCGAATAATCCCGGCATTGTTGAACAAAATATCGATTCGTCCATGAGCTGCATCTATGTCTGCGGCAACACGCTGGCAATCAGCGGAGGATGACACATCACAGCGATAGAAGCTCGCTTGGCCCCCCTGCTGTTTAATGCCGGCGACCGCCGACTCTCCTTGCGCTTCGTTAATATCAAGCAAGATGGCATAAGCTCCGAAGCTGGCCAGCAGCTCAGCGGTCGCAAGCCCAATGCCTGATGCTCCGCCGGTCACAACAGCGATTTTTCCCGATACGTTCAATAGGTCATGTGTATTAAGCATGGTTTGTTCCCTCCTGTTGTAACTGTTTCATTTCTCGTCTCATTTGATGATTCAATCGTTCTGGCGAAGCATCTTCGGATAAATAAGGCCTGAGCAGCAGCTGGAAGCGAAATGCTTCCGAGGTGACCATATTCTCAGGGGATTGAGCAGGTCCACAGCTGTTGCTTCCTAGACCATTCTGCCTGTAATCCAGATTGAGTGTAATGAAGTCACGCGGCACAAGCTCACTTGCATGCTTGGCTGCTTCTAAGTCAGCATCCGTATATCGTCTTGCGCTGAATTCAAGGGTTGGCGCTCCTGCCGCAAGCAGGCCGATTCCGGCGCCATTTGCGATGGATACCCATCTTACATCAGTGCGGTTGCCGTTTTCCTGCGGATAAATATAGGGTGTGAACAGCTCATCGACAGATTTCCGGTATACCCCGAACCGTCCGGCTTCCTTGCTATCGGAGTAGTTCTCTCCAGGGCCACGTCCATACCATTTCACTGCATCCATGTCACCTGGCATCTCCATCTGGAGTCCAATCTTCGGCAGCATAGCAGGCGGCTTGCCTTCAGGAACGCCCTGCACGTCGATCACGATGAGACCAGAACCCGTTATGGTGTAAGTCGTTTCACATCGGAAGCCCCAGTCGAATACCGGAGGGGCAAGGCGAGACGACCAAGTTATCCGAATCGTCCCTTCGTTAAGCCGCTCCCAGCGGCAATGATCTATTCTTTCGCTGAGCTTATCGAGATATGCCTTGCGCCAATCCGGAAGGACGTACATATCGTTATCAATCGGCGCACGCCAGAAGTTAAGACGCGGCCCTTTGTTCATAAGCTCCTGGCCGTTCATTCGCAGCGAGCTGATTCTTTCCAGCCGCGTATCGAATACCATTCGGAATGAATCGCCCGCGAGAATAAGCTGATAATGTTTCTCTACACAGGATAAAGCCGGACTTGGCGAACTAGCGTTATTAGCAGCTTTGCTGGAGCTGACATTCCCGATTTGTTCACTGCTCGCAGCAGCGGCTAGAGCAAGCTGGCCCCAAGCTACCTCATGGCCTTGCGCACCCCAGGTGCAGTCGGAGGCAAGCGTGAAGCTGATATTCAACCAGCGCTCCGCTTCCTGCTCCAATAAGATTAAATCTGCTGTTACAGGAACATGCAGCTCTGCCTGTTCACCAGGTCCAATGCGAGGAAGAACAAGCACGCCGCTCTGAACGGTCCGCCCTTCTACCGTCACGCTCCAAGCCGCATGAAGATGATCCAGCGTCAGAAAATCATAACGATTCACGATGCGTATGCGATCCTCTTTGATATACTCGACCCTCACAGGCTCAATAATTTTCTTATATTCAATAAGACCCGGCGATGGTGTCCGGTCCGGCTGGACAAGACCATCAATAACAAAATTACTATTGTTCGGCACATCGCCGTAATCTCCGCCGTAGGCATAATCATCTTGGCCATCCGCCGTCTTTCGGCGGATTCCGTGGTCAATCCATTCCCAGACGAAACCGCCTTGCAGCCTTCTATACGCATCAAAGGTGTCAAAGTACGGCTTGAGTCCGCCTGGACCATTCCCCATCGCATGAGCGAATTCGCAGAGGATATGCGGTTTAGGGTGATCAACCAGCTGACCGAAACCGGTCATCTTCTCAACGGAGGAGTACATGGTGCTTACCACATCACATACTTCCGCTTCCCGATCTTCTTCGTAATGAATAAGCCGGGTTGGATCTGCTTGCTTGCACCACGCCGACATCGCTCGGAAGTTGCAGCCGAAGCCGGACTCGTTGCCAAGGGACCAGAACAGGACCGAAGGATGATTCTTATCGCGCTCCACCATGCGGCGTACGCGGTCGACATAAGCTTCCTGCCAAGCAGGATCATCGCTTAACCGGGAAATATTGCCCAGAGGCTCGAAGCCGTGGGTCTCCAGATCGGTTTCTTCCATAACATACAAGCCATACTCGTCGCAGATATCATAGAACCGCGGATCATTCGGATAATGAGCAGTTCTGACTGCATTGATGTTGTACTGCTTCATCATCTTTACATCTTGTATCATAGTTGACAGCGTTACAGTACGCCCTGTGTCGGGATGGTGATCATGACGGTTGACGCCTTTCAGCAAGATCGCCTTGCCGTTCACCAGAAACTGGCCATCCTTCACTTCAATCTTGCGGAAGCCAACTCGCTGGGCTACAGCCTCTATCAACCTATCATTCTGATCCCGCAGGCATATGGTCAAATGATAGAGTGCCGGAGCCTCCGCGCTCCAGAGCGCAGGCTTCGCGACCGGCATTGCGAGCTCCAGAACCGTCCGCTCAGCTGTCGTAGTGGCCGCAATCAGCTCTTCGGCCGAAACAACGAGATGACCTGCGTTATCGAAGAGCTGCAGCTGGAGCCCTCCTTGCAGAGCATCGCCTTGCAGTTCAATTTGAACCGATAACATCGCATCGCTGTAGTTCGCGTCCAATTCGGTCACGATTCGATAGTCCGTGATACGGGCAGAAGACGGCTCCGAAATCAGATAAACATCCCGGAAAATGCCGCTCATATACCACATGTCCTGATCTTCCAAATAGCTGCCATCTGACCATTGATAAACACGCACTGCCATGCGATTGATTCCCTGCTTCACATACGGCGTCAGATCGAATTCGGATGTCAATCGGCTTCCTTGGCTGTACCCCACGAATGTCCCGTTCATCCATACATGGAACGCACTGTCTACGCCATCGAATTTCACAGCCAGTTTCCTGCCGTCCCAGTGCTGCGGAAGCTCAAAATCCCGCACATAGCTTCCTGTCGGATTATCGTTTGGCACATGTGGAGGGTCAACCGGGAACGGATAATATAAATCTGTATAATGCGGGTTTCCATAACCCTTCAGCTGCCAGTGGCCTGGAACTTGAAGCTCATCCCAACCGGACAGATCATAATTTTCTTCGTAGAAATCCTCCGGCGCCCATTCAGGCCCCTTCGCATAATGAAACTTCCAACTGCCATTCAATGATCTGAACCACGGGGAGCTCCCACGGTCATAGCTCAAAGCTTCGGCTGGATCGGAATGCGGGATAAAATACGCCCGACTCTTCGCGCGGTTGCGCTCCAGTACTGCAAGGTTATCCCAATCGCGTGTTACTTTCTCGTTACGCATGGCTGCTTCTCCTCCCGAATCTCTATCTCTCTGTCTATTAAACTACTTTCAAACTACCCTTTAATTCCCGTACTTGCGATCCCACCGACAATATAACGCTGCGCGAAAAAGAACACGGCCAGCGGCGGGATGGAAATCAGACAAGTAATCGCCATAATGGACTGCATATCGACGCCAAACATCCCTTTGAACTGCGACAATCCCAGCGTCAATGTGTATTTCGATTGATCATTGAGGAAAATGAGCGGTCCCAGATAATCGTTCCAGCAGCTCATCATTTGAAACACGCCGACTAGGATGAGCGAAGGTCCCATAAGAGGAACGATGATTCGCACCAGAATGGCAAATTTGTTAGCCCCATCAATCGTTGCCGCCTCATCTAACTCACGGGGAAGCGTCAAAATGAACTGTCTGAGCAAGAAGATAAAATAAGCCGAGCCGAACCACGATGGAACAATAAGCGGTTTGAGCGTATTAATCCAGCCTAGGTAATTAAACTCCATATACTGCGGAATCATCGTGACTTCCCAAGGGATCATCATGGTAGCAAGCACTACCAGAAACAATAGATCGCGCCCTTTGAACTGGAATCTCGCAAACCCGTAGGCGACGAGTGTACAGGAGATCAGCTGGCCAAGCGTTGACATCAACGTCACGATGACGGTATTTTTCAAGAATAAATTAAAAGGCTGAATCGTCCATGCATCGGCAAAATTACTGAATTTCCAAACTGATGGAATCCATTTGGGAGGGAAAAGGTAAAGTTCGGTCTGCGATTTCAGCGCTGTTGTCACCGCCCAGAACAGCGGAGCTATGAATAGCAGCGAACAGACAATCAGAAGCGAATAGACGATGATCCGTTTCATGCCGACTTCCTCCTCCCGCCAGACTTCATTTTCTTTTGCGGCTTATTTTTCATTTCACCTTCATAGAACACCCAAGCCTCCGACGACTTGAAAACAAGGAACGTCAAACTGAGCACAATAAGGAACATGAACCAGGCGTTTGCTGCGGAATATCCCATTTTAAAAAACTTAAAAGCATTCTCGTACATATACATCGCATAGAAATACGTTGATTTCAGCGGCCCGCCTCCCGTGAGCAGAAGGGCAAGAGTCAACTGCTGGAACGCTGCGATAATGGACGTAATGAGATTGAAGATAATGGTCGGGCTGAGCATAGGAATCGTAACGCTGAAGAATTGTCTGAGCTTCCCAGCACCATCCATCGACGCGGATTCGTACAGATCCTTCGGTATCCCCTTCAGCCCGGCCAGAAAGACGAGCATCATCGAGCCTTGTCCCCATAGGCTGGCAACGACCATTGCTACCAGCGACCAGTGCGTATTATTTAACCAGTCCGGACCTTGCACACCGATAATCGACAGGAAATAATTCAGAATGCCGTAATCTCCGCTGTATACCCAAGACCAGATCATAGCCAGCGCAACGCCTGAGATGACAGAGGGCAGGTAGAATGCCGTGCGGAATATCGCGCTGCCGCGCATCTTCTGATTCAGAAGAATCGCAAGTCCAAGCGCCACCGCGATATTGAGCGGGACAAACAACGCTGCGAACTTGATCGTCACGCCGAACGATTTCCAGAATAGCGGATCATCGGTAAACATAGCCACATAATTGCCTAAGCCAATAAAGTGCACTTCTCCTACAATCGGCCAATCAAAAAATGAAATAATGAGCGAGAATAACAACGGCCCTAACGTGAACACTAGGAATCCGAAGATCCATGGGAAAATGAAGAGGTAGGGAATGGCCCCACCCCAACTTCTTTTCCTTCTAGGCATGAGGCTGGCCATTGCTTGTTCTGTGTTTGCTTGCTGCGGGTAGGTCTGAGCCATCTCCTAACCTTCTTTCTGTAGAGGCTATCCTATTATTTCAAATACCGCTCGCTGTCTTTGACAGCTTGATCCAGCGCATCTTGGGCATTGCTGCCATGCACGACAGCTTCTACGGCGGCAGATAGCTGACGATTCATCTCATTCCACTTGGCATTAAGCAAGAAAGCCGGGGAATTGTCGGAACGCTGCAGCATCGTGTAAAAAGGCTTGAACAACGGGTCCTGATCCTTCTTAAGCTCATTCACCACGCTTACTCTGACCGGCAGATCCGCTACGCGCATCTTGATTGCTTCGCTCCCAACGTAATATTTGATAAATTCCCAAGCCAGATCCTTCTGTTTGGAATCCTTGGCAATGGATAGGGCCGATTCAGCGACTACCCCTTTAACTGGTTTGCCTGCAAACGCTGGCATCTCCACAGTGCCTACATCAATTCCTGCTTCCTTGAATGATTCCAATGGCCAGATGCCGCTTTCCCACATGGCGATTTTGCCGCCTTTGAAGATATCCTCACCGCTTTGCTGCCCCTTGCCGCCGGCTAACACAGCTGATCCGTTCTTGATCATGTCCCCGAACATTTGGATAGCTCCGGCTGTAGCTTTGCTGTTCATGAAGCCGTTAATGGTTTTGCCGTCATCCGAAATATAAGAGCCTCCGTTGCTCCATACAAAACCTTGCAGATCGTACGTATCATTTTCGGCTCGAACGCCGAACCCGTACTGCTTCTTGGCTTTATCCGTCAGCTTCTTGGAGATTTCCTGGAATTCATCCCATGTCCATCCATCCTTTGGATAAGGAATCTTGGCATCATCAAACATTTTCTTGTTGTAATACACCACACGAGTTGTGAAGCCGGCTGGAATCCCATAGAGCTTGCTGTCGATCGTTGCGTAATTGAACAATCCTTTATAGAAGTCATCCTTGTTGAGGTCCTTATCCCCGTCAGCATAGCTGTTCAGCGGTTCAAGGGACTGATGATACGTTGGAAAATCCCACATGTACATCACATCCGGGGGATTCGTTGCCCCAAAGCCTGCTGCCAGCTTCTGATCGAAACCGTCAGCGTAAGCTTCCACCTGAACGTTCGTTCCCGGATGGTTCGCTTCGAACTTTTTGGCGATGTCCTGCTCGATCTTGAGGGCATCTCCGGTATCCCAGGTAGCGAATCGAAGCGTTTTCATGTTAGCCGAACTGCTGCCGGCTGTCGGTTGTGCCGCTTTGCCACTCGTACCTTCTTTATTAGCGACACATGCCGTAAGCGTAGTCATCGCCATTGTAGTCGTAAGAACAATGAGTGAAAGTTTCTTGTTCATTCCGTCAGCTCCCCTATCTGTAAGTGAGTAAATAATAATTGAACCGCTTTCATCATAACTAAAATGAAAGCGGTTCAAAACCGATATCTATTCGAATGTTTGTGCTTTTTTGTTCGATTTATCAAGGTAGGTGCCCTTATGTTCGAAGGTGACCGTCTTTTTGTTCGGCGCGGTAGTGGCTTGGCGTTATGCCTGTGCAGCGCTTGAACCATTTGCTGAAATATTTGCTGTCTCCAAGCCCTGTACGCTCAGCGATATCCTGCATCGTCAGCGTTGTATCTTTCAATAATCCGTAGGCCAGCTTGAGTTTTCGCTTGTATTGGAAAGCGACGAAGCTGTCTCCCAGCGCTTTCTTGAACAAGATGGAGAAGTGGCTCCGACTGAGACCAACCTGTCCGGCCACATCACTCACAGACCACTCCGCTGCTGGATGATCATGCAGCAGTTTCACGGCTTTCCAGATTGGCTCCGGCCAATCCGCTGCCGTTACGCCATAGGTTTTCTCCAATTCTGCTGCTTTATGCAAGGCTAGCAGCGCTTCAAGACGTTCCTCCGTGCTGGTGAGCGGCCCTCTTTTGGCCCACTGCAGCTTCGCATTTTCGCTTTTCTGCTCAACAAGCACGCTCTCTGCAGCATTCAGCCGCGACTCCGGCACAATCAAATAGCAGCGCTCATTCCCATATGGGATCACTGCTCCTTCATAGAGCTGCCGATCCTCCTTGGTCGTTTCCTTCAACAGCTCAAGCCAAGATGCCTCACACCCGGAAGTCTTAATCAAATAGACATAAACAGCCTCGCCATGAAAAGACCATGCCTCCAGGGTACGTTTCTTCATCTCATCAACGAGTTTGTCATTATGGCCGTTCAACCACGCATAGAGCAGATTGCCCAGCCGCTCATCTTCCTCTTCGCTGACAGCTGCCTGAATGACTGACGGCGCCATGGATGCTGCTCTTGTCAGCTCATGTTGAAACTTCGCAAGCAGACCTTCCAGCTCGTCATCTTCAAAAGCCGTTTTGAGCAAATAGCCGGCTGCTCCCAGCTTGATCCCTTGCTGGGCGTATTCGAAATCCCGATGACAGCTAAGCAGTATGATTCTGGTATCGGGAGCTGTTTCCTTAACGCGGCGCAGCAATTCAATCCCATCCATTTCGGGCATCACAATGTCCGTAATGACCACTTGAGGCTGATGTTCAAGATAAGCTTCCCATGCTTTGCGTCCGTTCGAGGCGTCCGCTACGACTTCCATGCCGTATTTATCCCAAGGCACCGTAGAACGAAGTCCTTTGCGGACAATGCTCTCGTCATCAGCGATAATCACCTTAATCGTCTTGCTTGCTTCCATGTGGACTCTCCTCCTTCTCAGGCCATTTCATGATGATCGTTGTCCCTTCACCTTGGATGGCATGCACGTTCAACCCATACTGCTGACCAAAATGAAGCTTGAATTTCTGATCGGCATTTTGCACACCAAGCCCTCCCCTGCCCTTACGGTTCGTATCGGTTGGCAGAAGCAGACGCTTCAGCTTATCCGCAGGAATGCCTGCTCCATTATCAGAAAGGGTAAGAATCAGATGACTGCCTTCTTCCTTGACACTTAAGCGAATAATTCCCTTGCCGTCCTCGAAACCGTGAAAGAAAATATTCTCGAACAGCGGCTGCAAGGTCATGCGTGGTATCAGATAGCGCTTGAGCGGCTCGTCACACTCCAGCTCATAGTCGAATACAGGGCCATAGCGAACCTCTTGGATTTTCAGGAAATGTTCGATCATCCAGAGCTCTCGGCTCAGCGGAATCAGCTCCTGCGAGATGTCCAAATTGCCTTCTAGTACCATCGTAAGATGATAAAGCATTTGGCGGATATCCTCCGCTCCCTGCAGTCTGGCTTTCCACTGAATCGAATTGAGTGTATTGAAAAGCAAATGCGGGTTGATCTGATAATGAAAAGCCTTCAGCTCGGCTTCCTTCTTGAGCCGCTCGCTTCGTTCAACCTCGCCAATCAACGACTGAATACCGCCTACCATATTGTTAAAGCTCGTATCCAAGCTCCCCAGCTCATCCTTGGCTTCCACTTGAGTCCTTGTATGCAGCTTGCCAAAGCCAACCTTCTGCATCGCATCCTTCAGACGGCGAATCCGCGAGGTGAAGCGAGACGAAAATACATAAGCGATCCCAAAAGCCAGCAAGCACGAAGCAACAGCAACCATAATCGTGTTCGATCTTATAATGCCCGAAGAACGATAGAACGACTTGGCGGGCAGCCTTGCCTCTATCGTCCATTGATTAGCGGCAAGCGTTTTGTTCCAGACGATATCACTGGATTGTGAAGTGAAGGCCGATGCTGTCTCATAAATAATTCGCCCTTGCGGATCAGCTATCCGCAGATGAGCCTTCGTATCATTCTCGAAAAGCTTGAACATATGAAGCAGATCTTCCGCATTCTCCTCGATAAGAATCTTGCTGCCTCGCAGCGCCCCGTAAGGATTGTTGATTGGCACAGCCAAGCCCAGCACCGTTATCCCGGATTCTTCGGCTTCCTTCATCCCATGATTCTGAGGGTAAAATCCCAGCCAATACTTCCCCACATAAGCATCCGACATCGCTTGCCAAGCCGAAATGCGATTGAGCTTCGATACATCGAGGTTATTTTCACCATAATAATAGCCGGAATTTGTAATGATATAAATGCCAGCTGTCCGATCAGTTTTAAGCGCTTTCAGCAAAACTTCAAAATCATCCTTATCCATAATTTCTTTATACGTCGTTGGCACTTGATTACCCAGATCAACTCTTGCAGGATCAAGCAGATAGGAATAAACCGTTTCTGTCGTTTGATTCATCCGATTCAAATAGGAGCTTGTCTGCTGCTCCAGCTGCGCCACCGTATTCTCGCCATATTTGCCAAATTGAGAGTTAATCACCTTCGCAGACTGATAATAGGACAAGGCACCAAGGGAAAGCAGCGGAATAAGCGTCACAATGAGAAAACAAAAAAGCAGCTTCGTGCGAATACTCCGATAAGAGCCGGACAATAGGCGGATGTTGAGCTTCTTAAGCAAATAATCTTTGATGACCGCACCCTCTCTCCAGCTTTCTCTGTACTTCCTACTCTTGAAGTGTAGCATGGAACACTTTCCGCGAACAATGGAACCTGCCTTCCAGCGAGGACCCGAAGTCAGCTATCCGGTCATGGTTCCCTCTGCCGAATAAAACGGGAAAAGCACCTCCCGTCTGCTAATTTCATGCAGAGAGAAGTGCGGTTATACTTAGGTGGTCGTGTACTCATGACCTAAAATCAAGAACACGCTTGATGTCCATGTAAAAGCGCGATCGCGCAAGCCTTGTCCCGTCATCGCGTCGAAGTTCTCGGCCATGCCGCTGCGATCGAGCATGCTGCAGAACCGGCGCGCAACTTCTTGGGCCAGCTCACGATCGCCTGCTGCGGCTGCTCCTTCAACGAGCAGCATCGTGGATGGCGCCCAAATCGGTCCTCGCCAATAGCCATCCGGATTATAGAAGGGACTACTCACACTCTCCGTGGCCCAGCCATTGTCCGTTAAGAAGCGGCCTTCCTCTCTTAGCCCCTCCAGCAACGCTGTGCGGATCGGCTCAGGCAGACGCTTGCCCAGCAGGATGGGAACGAACAGCAAGAGGCTATCCCCTTCGGACAGCTCGTGCGTGCCGGAGCGGCAAGCCACGAAGCGGCCATCCTTCCAGAAATGTCGGATCATTTTATCCAGTGTACCCTCCGCAAGCCTCCGCCATTCGGCCGCTTCCAGCGTATGTCCGAGCAGTCCCGCAATCTCAGCAAGAAGTTCAGCCTGAAGAATGAGAAAGGCTGCTAAGTCCGGACTTTCCACCGGAATGCCATTGTTGAAGGCTGTGCTGTTATCCCAGCCAGAGTCGTTGCCGTGATTGTATTGCGGAATGCCATCTCCATCTCCGTCACGATATCGGAACCACCATTTCGTCCATTTGGCGAGCGGTTCATACACTTCCCGAAGCTGCGCTTCCTTGATATAGTCGGTTCTAGCCATCATCCAAGCTAGCGTCCATCCGTGGATCGGCGGCTTGTTGCAGTTCCAAAGCTCATACTTATCATTGATGAAATCCGGAATCAAACCGCTCTCATCCTGCCGATCGAAGAAAATCATGAATTGATCCCAAGCCAGCTTCGGATCATGCCGAACCAGTGCCATCGCATTGAAGCAGTGGTCCCAGCTCCAAATATTCGTCATCCAGTTTTTGGACATGTACATGGCTGGACGAGTCAAGCACCCCTCTGCCGGTACAAGGCAGGACCAAGTGATATAAGCCGCAAGTTCCCTGCTTTCCTGCCAGCATTCCGGCAGAGACAAGCTGCGGCCCAGCCATAGACTAAACTCTTCCTTCACCTGCTTGACAGCCTCATCGAAAGAGTCCCATTCGGCACGCGGCTCCCACACGGTGCGGAACTCCTCAACAGCAAACTCGGATATGCCTGACTTGCGGTCTGGCATGAAGTCAGCGATGACGTAGGAGCTTTTGATTTTGTCCCATGGAACCTCCATCTTCAAGTCGCCAGCCAGCGTTGTCAGCATGAACCTGCATGCATGGGTGAAGCTGTTCACTTCCCAGCTGTTGGTCGCTGCTTGATAGGCATAATCATAGGCAGCCGTGCGAAAAGTTAGGCGGATTCCGCAGCCTTGGGTGCGAATCCGAAAGGTTCGATGATCGGAGATGCAGATCTCAGCCGTTAAGCCAGCCGTCGATCGCAGCTTGATCAGCTCAGGGCTAGCTTCAGTCTGGAATGGCACGACTTGGCCGCTTTCATCCAGCATATCCATATGGAACGCCTCGCCGAATTTATCATCGCCGCCGCGCACTGTGCGCAGATACAGGCCTTGTTGTCGGTCTTGGGCTTCAGGCAGAAGCGAAATCGCTAGAAACGATTCTCTTCGGCTGAAAGGTACAACGTTCAAGTCAAAGTTCATAAGTAGTCTCCTTTGCGAAAACAGTATGCGCTTTCATTGTATCGAAAGGAGTGGTGCGGAAGAACCGACAGTTGTTTGTCATGGGCAGGCAATTTGTTGTGTGCTGAGCGTTCTCCGAGGTTCCGGGGTCATTTTGTTCGATGATTTTCGTTATATTGTTCGAATTCGTGGTACATGAGCAAAATCTAATAACAAAAAAAGCCAAACACTGTGAATTCACAGGTTCAGCTTCTAGTTTACAATCCGAAAATCGCATCAATGACGGGCTTCGTCGTTCCGCCTGGGTACATGATATACAATAATACGTAAACCAATACACCCGTTGGAGCTGTAAGCAGCCATACAATAGCGGCAACTCGTCCAATTTTCTTATGTTTAAGAAATTTGTTTTTATAAGCAAACCAAAGGGTGACGAGGCCAAGTACGCCTCCAATGGTTGCCAATGTAATATGGAAAAATAAAAACAGGTGATAAGGCAGCTTCAAACTCTCAGGTCCGCCAAAAGCTGTGTTTCCTTCGAACAAGGTTCTAGACATATAAATAATAAAGAACGCTAGTGCGAATATCGCACCAAAAACCATCAGTTTTTGATGTGTTTCGCGGTGCCCTTTTACAATATGATACCAGCCGAAGCCGACAAATATGGCACTAATGACGATAAACATCGTAGAAATCGTGGGTAAAATGTGCATCTCTTAAATCCTTTCTCTAAGCGCGATTCCAATTCCCGCCTTGATTATTCAAGCTTTCTTGGTTCTCCAGTGCTTCCAATTCATCATCTTCCTTACGCTCTCTACGGTACCACCGAAAGAAAATGTAAGCAAGCGTTGCGCCGTAAACGATTTCTTGGATGATCTTCATAATAACACCGCCCAATTGCTGGTCATCAAGCGGCGACAGGTGAGCAAAAGGGACCGTTACATTCGAATACATATCGTAGATAACGGAATCTGCAAAAATAATAAGTGCACATGCCGGTGTCAGGAGAACGCCATTTCCGAAAATATAAGCCATTTTCTTCAGATCGTTCAAACGGTTTAACTCCGGAATTGGACAAAAAACTGGAAACCACATCATGAATGCTGTGAACAGAAGCAGCGTATGATAACCCAATAATGCTAAGTCATTCTTCATTAAGTTATCCATAACAAGCGGCATATGATAGATCGAAAATAGCATATTGAACAAGAACAACGCAATCAGCGGGCGGGAGAAGAAAGAAAATAAACCGCGGAATACCACATTCCTCATGAATGGTCTGAGCAACCACTCCGGAGTCCCCAACCAGATACAGATCGGAACAATGAGATACAGAATCGTTTGCTGCAGCATATGCATGCTGAATAAGTAATGATGTCCTATGTAATTAATCGGACTTCCTTGGCCCACATAGAAGAGAAAAAGCCCCGTATAAAAAGATAGCTGCTGTACGACCGTAACGGACCCGACCTCTGTAGAATTCCCATTCCCCTTGACGACAAAGCGACGATAAACATATCCGACAACAACGAGCACCAACAGTAAAACAGGATTCCACAACTCGAAAAATCCGCCAATTTGGTTCATACCTGTACGCAATCTCCTTTCAACGATAGGTCTAAATGTGTTATGTCTATTTCTCTATTGCGGTAAAAAAAGAGGAGGCACTTTGTCTAGACAAAGTTGCCTCTTCCTGATTGCTTACCACCAAACCCAATATACGGCCATAATAACACAGGTGAGCGCTACGAAAGCTCCTCCCGCGATGAAAATTAGCGGGAATAAGTGTCCTCTTTCTTTGGCATGCATCCAGAATAACAACTGGATCACAGCTTGCACAATAGCCAGAGTAACGATGAAGATTAGGATAAACGAACGATCCAAATCTCCGTATAACACGACAGCAAATGCAAGCATCGTGAGCAAGATCGAAATAATGTAAGACAAGTAGTGGTTCAAAGTTGATTCATGCTTAACGCGTTTAGGTGCGGATATATCATGAGAGTTGCTGCTCATCTTAGTGACCCACCTTCCCCATCAGATAAACGACTGTGAAGATAAATACCCAAACTAAGTCAATAAAGTGCCAATACAATCCTGCAACATAAAACTTCGGTGCTGTAACGACGGTCAGACCCTTTTTAAATCCTTGAATGATTAACAAGGTAATCCAGCAAACACCGAATGCAACGTGCGCTCCATGGAAGCCAACTAACGTGTAGAAGGAAGTGGAGAACGCGCTTGTTGTGAATTTGTGACCTTCGTGCACATATTCAACGAACTCATAAATCTCAAGACCCAAGAACGTAAGACCAAACAATACAGTAACAATTAACCAACCTAATAATTGGCCAAGCTTCTGTCTGTGCATCGCAATGATTGCGAAAACACTTGTTAAACTACTTGTTAAGAGAATGAAAGTGGACCAGCCCACTGTTTTGAGTTTGAATATTTCTTGAGCTGTAGGACCATCCGGAACAGAGTTCCGAAGCGCAATGTACGTTGCGAATAAACAACCGAACAAAACAACCTCGGCACCCAAGAACAACCAAAAGCCAAGAACCTTATTTTTCCCTTCGAGGGTAGCCGTTTCCGGATTAGCAGGCAGTGCGCCCGTATGATGAGTACTCATGCCTTTACCCCCTTGTCATCTTCAAGCTCTTCCGGTTCAATATGCCAACCATGGTCGTCATAAACGGAACGCAAGAACATCGCAATAAATGTAACTAAGATACCCGCGGCTGCTACATAGTAGTTTTTGTACATGAAACCAAAACCAGCAATGAATAAGCCAACGGACATTACGAGCGGTAAAATCGATGAGGATGGCATGTGAATCGAACCTACTGGTTCTGCCGGCGTCATCTCTTTGTTGCCCGCCATTTTTTCTTTCCAAAGTGCATCTAATCCGCGAACAAGCGGCGTTTGTTTGAAGTTGTATTCTGGTGCAGGTGAAGGAATCGCCCACTCCAATGTACGGCCATCCCATGGATCTGCAAGAGCCCTTTTTGGTTTTCTTTGTGTTGCAATAATGTTGATCAGGAATACCAATGTACCGATACCCATCAAGAATGCACCTACAGTGGAAACTAAGTTACCTACTTCAAGATCGTGTCCAGGCTGGTACGTAAAGACACGACGCGGCATTCCCATAAGTCCCAAGAAATGCTGAGGGAAGAATGTTAAATGGAAACCAATGAAGAACAACCAGAAATGTAATTTACCCATGCCTTCATTCAGCATACGACCGAACATTTTTGGCCACCAGTAGTAAAGACCTGAAAACAAACCAAGTACTAGACCACCAACGATAACATAGTGAAAGTGAGCAACTACGAAATACGTGTCATGGTATTGGAAGTCAGCTGCAGGAATCGCAAGCATAACCCCTGTTGTTCCCCCCATTACGAAGGTAGGAATAAACGCTGTTGCGAAAATATTCGCAGTCGTGAAACGGATTTGTCCGCCCCACAGCGTGAACAGCCAGTTAAAGATTTTCACACCAGTCGGTACAGCAATCGCCATTGTTGCAATCGCGAAGATCGAGTTAGCTACTGGACCCAGACCTGATGTAAACATGTGATGGACCCAAACCATGAAGCCTAGGAAACCAATCAATACAGTCGCGAATACCATGGAGCTGTATCCGAAAAGACGTTTTTTGGAGAACGTTGATACGATCTCAGAAATGATACCGAAGGCTGGAAGAATCAAAATGTAAACTTCGGGGTGCCCGAAAATCCAGAATAAATGTTCCCAAAGTACGTTGTTACCGCCTCTAGCTGCATCGAAGAAAGCACCGCCAAAGATACGGTCAAACATAAGTTCAACAAGGGCAACCGTAATCGCAGGGAACGCAAGTACGATCAAACCAGAAGTGATGAAAGCTGTCCATGTGAACATCGGCATACGCATATACGTAAGACCTGGTGCACGCATGTTGATAATGGTAACAAGGAAGTTAATCCCCCCGATTAGGGTACCAATACCGGCAATTTGCAAACCAAGAACGTAGAAATCGGTTCCTTGCAAGTTATTCTCAATCGTCTGACCCCATCCGGCGTCGGTAATCGAGGATAATGGTGCATATCCCGTCCACCCGCCATCTGGCGCGCCGCCCAAGAACCAGCTTGTGTTCATAAGCACGCCGCCCGCGAAGAACAGCCAGAACCCAAGTGAGTTAACGAATGGGAACGCAACGTCCCTTGCACCAATTTGCAGAGGTACGATGGCATTCATGAAAGCGAAGATGATCGGCATAGCCGCAAAGAAAATCATCGTTGTTCCGTGCATCGTTGTTAATTGGTTAAATGAATCTCCGATGAAAATATGTTGATCCGGGAAAGCAAGCTGTATCCGGATCAGGATGGCTTCAAGTCCCCCTACGAGGAAGAATAAACCGCCCGCGAGTAAGTACAGGATCCCGATTTTCTTATGATCGACTGTTGTGAGCCAATCCATCAGACCGGTGTGTTTTTTTACTGGATGTGCGTGAGCCAACGTATTAACCTCCTTTACCTGAGAAGTTTATTTCAAAGTCTGTAAGTACGAAACAATATCTTTAATTTGAGCGTCGTCAAGCTTTCCGCCAGCTTCTTTACCAAAAGCCGGCATTTTGTTGCCCGGTTTTTGTTCTTGCGGATTATGTATCCACAACGCCATGTTCTCAGGAGTGTGTTCCAGAATACCAGCAAGCGTATCGCGATCAGCGAAACCTTTGAGGTTCGGAGCAACACCAGGACCGTTCGCATTAACTGCGTGACAAGACATACAATTTTCTTTGAAAAGCTCTTCACCTTTTTGTGCAGTTGCCGGCACAGTGACAGGCGCTTTCATTTTAGCTACCCATGCATCGAAATCAGCTTCGGATTTGGAGGCAACGGTGAAATTCATCAAGGCATGTGAAGCTCCGCAAAGCTCTGTACATCTACCTTGGAAGGTTGCGATTTCATCAGCTTGCAAATACAGGGTGTTCGTGATGCCTGGATTCGTATCGATTTTACCACCTAAGGACGGTACCCAGAATGCATGGGATACGTCAGCGGAAACCAGCTCAAAGGCAATGATTTTATCCTTCGGCACAACAAGCTCTTGAGCGGTAGCAATACCAAGATCCGGATATTCAAACTGCCACCAGAATTGATGTGCAGTAACTTTAACATGCACAGCAGCTTTATCCTTCGTGTAATTGGTTGAATGCTTGAATGTGTAAGATACCGTTGGTACCGCAAGCACTAACAGTAGGAGAATCGGGACAACAGTCCAGATAATCTCGAGCACATGGCTGCCTTCAACTTGCTTAGGTATGCTCTCATCGCCTTTGCGTTTGCGGAAGCGAATTAAAACATACACATAAATTGCAAATACGACAATTACGACAAAAACCATGATAAAGAGACTTAATTTCATTAGGTACAGCTGCTCGGAAGCAACGGGCCCTTTTGGCTGTAAAGCAGACAAGGTTGGGTCTCCACACCCGGTTAGCAAGAACGTCATTACCGCTATTAGGGGTAGCAGACGCCACAACTTTTTCAATCGACTCATTGTATCAACCCCACTTTTAAAACATTATTTTTACCACGAAGGCCATGCCCATGTCAATTCACTTTATTAACTATAAATTCGTGAAAAGTTTTTGTCAATCGCTGGAGGGAAGTTCACAAATTGTTCTTAAACCGCTTTGTAACGATATATTTTCCCTTCATGGTTATTTCCATACCCCCATCTCTTTATGCATGAAAGCCTATATTTGAGATGACGAATAAAAGAACAGAAACATCCCATCCTATAGACATTACACTCAATATGGGAGGTCATCTCAGATGCTTAGGAAGTTAGGTTTTCCGATTTGTGGAATGATATTCCTCATGCTCGCATTAAACGGCTGTTCAGAGAAAGGAAGAGAGTTTGGGAGAAGTCCCGATCATACCAATTTCGGTGCTCCTGTCGAAAAAACAGAGGAAACCGAAAGAGCTTATCAAACACAGCAGTTGTCTGGCCCTGTCACGCACAATAACACCAAGCTGGAGTACAGTCAGTTTCTTTCTAATCAGCTGAACGCGATGAATGGTGTCAATACAGCTATTGTCATGACAACGGATAAAAATGCTTATGTGGCTTTAATGATTGACAGCAGCGCTACCGGCACCAAGGGAACGACCAAGGAAACGAATAATCAAGGAACGCAAAAAGGCTTTTATAACGACACTCAGCCCTTTAACGATTACTTGCCTTCCACTGACCTAAATAACGGCTATAACAATTATGAAACAGCGGTCCATCATGATATGCTCTCTCACCGGTTCAAGCAAGCTATGGCGGAGAAGATTCGACTTTTGCAGCCGAATATCATGGATGTCTATATTTCAGCTAACCGCGATTTCCTTAATCAAATGAATAGCTATGCCCAAGAAAGCTGGAAAGGGAATTCGCTTATGCCTTTATTGACCCCGTTCAATCAAACTGTAGCCCGCGTATTTGGTACGGCTCAAGTCCTGCCTGATAGATAGAAAAGTGGTTCCTCTAAGCGAATTGCTTCTATATAAAGTAGATATTTACTGCTTGTGGGTCGGCTCCTGTTTTCATTTGTCTAGCATTCCTGTACAATGAGGGAATCGTCTACAACAAGGAGAGACTTTGGTCCAAGACCGAAGATCCCTATAAATAGTAGGAAAAAAGGGAGCTGGCCAATTACCCATGTCAAATGGATTTGCCTCATTAGGAATCAGAGATCGTCTAGTTCAAGTTTTACAAGCCCAAGGAGTCGTCGAACCGACCCCCATTCAAAAGGAAGCTATTCCTGTTCTATTAAAAGGTACAGATGTTATCGCGCAGGCACAAACAGGTACAGGGAAAACCCTTGCTTTTGTCCTTCCTATATTAGAAACGATTGATGTAGAGAGCTCTGATGTACAAGCTTTAATTCTTACGCCTACGCGCGAGCTGGCTATTCAAATCAGCAATGAGCTGAAAAACCTTGTCCCAGTAACAGGAGCAAAGGTTTTAGCGGCTTATGGCGGTCAGGATGTAGAAAAACAGCTTAGAAAGCTTCAAGGAAACATACATATAGTAGTAGGAACTCCGGGAAGACTGCTCGATCACCTTCGCCGCGGTTCCATCAACTTCTATAAATTGAAAGTGCTCGTTTTGGATGAAGCTGATCAAATGCTGCACATGGGCTTCCTGCATGAAGTGAAGGATATTATCGCTCAGTGCTCGCCTTATCGCCAAACGATGCTGTTCTCGGCGACGATGCCGGAGCAGGTCATGAACTTATCCAAGGCTTACATGAAGGAAGCTAAGGAAATTAAAATTCAAAGCAAACAAGTCACCTTAACGGAGATCGAACAAATGGTTGTTCCGACAACCGATCGTCAGAAGCAAGATGCCTTGATTGCTGCTATTAAACAACATAAGCCTTATTTAGCTATGATATTTTGCCGTACCAAAGCTAGAGCTATCGCTTTGAATGAAGTATTGCAAGAAATCGGCCTGATGTCCGACGAACTGCATGGTGATTTATCTCAAGCGAAACGCGAGCAGGTCATGAAGCGATTCCGTGATGGCCGCATTGAGCTACTGGTCGCCACCGATATTGCAGCTCGCGGCTTAGACGTAGAAGGTGTGACACACATCTTCAACTATGATGTGCCGCAAGATGCCGAAAGCTATATCCACCGTATTGGCCGTACAGGTCGTGCTGGAGAAACAGGCGTAGCGATTACTTTCGCAACTCCGCGGGATATGGATACGATTGAATTGATCGAAAAAGGCATCAAGATGTCCTTGCGCGGCGGTGAACTAGGGCAAAGACGCGTTCGCTCCAGCTCTGAGGACAACTTCGAAAGCGAAGGCAGAGGTTCCGCACGCAGAGGCGGCGGCAATGCTCTTTCGCGTGGCGGACGCAATGAACGAGGCGGCGCTCCAGCAGAACAACGCGGTGGACGCGGAAGATCTGGCGGACGCAGCGAAGCAAGCCGCGGCGACAGAGCCAACGTTCAGTACGGAGCCAGAAGCGCATCGTCCAGAGGCGATAAATTCGGTTCACGCAGTGAAACTGGCGGAGCTGCACGTTCCGGTGCACGTCCGGCCAAAGTGAATTCGGAGCGTAATCCGAATACATGGGGACGTGCTGTCAGCAAAGAGCCGGCAGCAGCGCAGGCTGGACCTGGACGCGGTGATAACATGAATGCTGCCAAAGCACGTGTCACCAAGTCCTGGGGCAGCGATGCCGAGCGCGCTCCGCGTGCGGCAGGTCGCGGCGAAGCTGAGCGCGGTGGAGTACGCCGCTCCGCGCCACATGGCGATAAGTCTTACTCGCCATACAACAAGTACGCCGGCACGGGCCGTGACGACGCGGCAAGCGCGTCGCGCACGATTCGCGGCGGCAAAGGCCGTGGCGACAGCGCCCCCCGCGGGGATGGCGCGGAGCGTGGAGCACGCGGCGCAGCGCCGCGTGGCGATAGCTTTGGCACTCGTGGCGGAGCACCGCGTGGCGATAGCTTTGGCGCTCGCGGCGGAGCACCGCGTGGCGGGCAAAGCGCTGGCCAAGCACGCGGACGCGGCGACAGCACAGGCACGCGCAGCGGAGCTCCGCGTGGCGACAGATCCGGCTCCCCGCGCGGCGGCGGCAGCGGGCGTGGCGGAAAACGCTAATCCGCAAATATTGCGATTAAGAAGTAATTAGAGGAACTAAGGTACGCTAATTATGCTTATTTAGCAGATTACCTGCGACGAAGGGAACTGTGATACGTTATTTTCAAGATTTCCGCCTTGCGGAGACCTGTTTTCAAGAAATAAGTCCCTCCAGTTCCGCTTCATCCCTGAAATAAGCTATTTTCGGCATAATAGAGGATCATAGTTCCCTGACGATTTAAATTAGCGCTTTCACAGCAAGTCTTTACCGAATAAGCCGAAACATGTAAAATATAAGTAGGGTTCACACGATCTTTTTATCGCCAATAAGAAAGCAGCTCACGTGAAACCCACTTTCTCCTTTCTTATGTGGTCAAAAATCGTTTCAAACCGTTGCACGCACGTAGGATTTACCCCCCACTCTTCATAAATAAAGGAGGTATGTTCCATGTACGCATTGAAGGACAAGGAAATGATTTTTGTATTCACAGGTCCTCACGGTGCTGGTCGTAAGACGGTTGCAGAAATGTCAGGATCTACGCTCGGCATGAAGCAAGTCATCTCTTACACAACCCGGCCACCGAAAGCTACCGAAGAAGATGGTCAAGACTACCACTTCATCTCGCCTGCTGAATTCGTTCAGGCGCAAGCAAATGATGAATTTATCGAGGTTAGCACGGTAAATGATCATTTGTACGGCATCAAAAGTGCAGATATCGAAAGCATGTTCGAGCTCAGCGGAAGCATCTATCTGATCTTGAACCGATTCGGCGCTGAAACCCTCAGAAAGCTGTATGGAGATCGCGTTGTTCTTATTTTCATCTATGCGGATCGCGATAAGCTTGAACAGCGGATGCGAGAAAGCGGAGACCCTGAAGACATTATCGCCAAGTATCTCTCTTATTACGAAGATGAGCTTAGCTTCCGTGATGAGTGCGACCATGTTTTCGAGAATGTCGATTTGGCCCACACTGTTTTTGATTTGACCAAAACGTTAGATTTGTATTTGAATCGCAACTTGGTTGATTTAGATTAACCGGCATAACTGCCTATATCAGGCCTGGACGGAGCAACTTCGTTCGGGTCTTTTCACGTAATCAGAAACGTTTCTCGAAGGAGTGTTCCCGTTGAAAATTATCTCTATCGAACCTACGCCAAGCCCGAATTCGATGAAGCTGAATATGGATGAATCGCTTCCGGCCGGAATTCGGAAAACCTATACGAAAACGAATCATGCCGATGCCCCCGATAGCATCCGGCAGCTGCTCGAGGTCCAGGGTGTTATCAGCGTGTTCCACGCAGCGGATTTCATCGCAGCTGACCGCACGTCCAAAGGGGACTGGCAGTTCATTCTAGCCAGAGCCCGTGAGATCTTCGGCGAAGCCCAGCCTTCTGCTGACGGCGGGCAAACGCCGGTGCAGCCACAGGCTGAGGCTGCGTTCGGAGAAGCACAAGTCCTCGTGCAAATGTTCCGTGGCATTCCGCTCCAGGTGAGGGTGCGCGCTGGCGCCGAAGAAGTGCGCGTGGCGATGCCGGAGCGCTTCACGCAAGCCGCAGTCCGCGCAGGTACGGCATCGCCGAACCTGATCAAGGAGCGGAAGCTCGAGGAGCTCGGCGTACGCTACGGCGAGCTGAAGGACATCGCGGGCGAAGTCGTCCAGGAGCTGGACGCTTCTTACGACGACGCCCGCGTCGAAAGCTTGGTCTCCTTGGCGATGCAGGAGACCCCGGATGCCTCTGCGGAGGAAACCGCAGAGGCCGTAGACGCAGGCGCAGCCGCCGCGCAGCTGCGCCACAGCGATTGGAAGCTGCGCTACGCCGCGCTTCAGAAGATTCAGCCGTCGCTGGAGACGCTTCCTCTCCTCGTCCATGCGCTGCAGGACGAGAACACGTCGATCCGCCGACTGGCGACTGTCTACCTCGGGGATATCAAGGAACCCGAGGTGCTGCCCTTCCTGTATCGCGCCTTAGAGGACGCTACGCCTTCCGTGCGCCGGACTGCCGGGGATACCCTGTCCGATATCGGCGACCCTGCCGCCATGCCGGCAATGGCCAAAGCGCTGAAAGACCGCAACAAATTAGTTCGCTGGCGGGCGGCACGCTTTTTGTACGAAGTCGGTGACAACAGCGTGCTGAATGATCTTCATGCCGCCATCGATGATCCTGAGTTTGAAGTCCGCATGCAGGTGAAAATTGCGCTGGAGCGCATCGAAGGCGGCCATGCGGCGGAAGGCTCCGTCTGGCAGCAAATGACGCGCAGAAATGATTAGCATAGGGATCAAGAAAAGCACGAATGGGCTCCTGATTGTTCAGGGCTGCATTCGTGCTTTTTCATGATTCATGCGTTTAGCGGTCATAATGCTCAAAATACAAAATACGCTCCATAATCGTAGGATGCGAGCCGCGAAACCATTGAACGAGCTTCGGCTGGGTAACTGGGCTTAAATTGACCTTAGCAATTTGCTGAAAAGCGCGAATCGCCGCGCGGCCATCTCCCGTCATTTTCATAGAATACACATCAGCTCTATGCTCGATCACCCTTGAGAAGGCATTCTGGGCAGGCGCCGAAGCGAAGCTCATGACGATTGCAATGAGCAGCAGAACAGGAAGCGCCGCTAAATCGTGTTCTCCTCGAATCCCCCAGCGAGCCCCCCACCGCCGTAGAAACCAACGATACGCATGGAAGGCCAGCCAAAAGCCAATAAAACTAAGTGCGATGCCATAGGCAATGCCCAGATAGATGTGCCGTTCTACATAATGACCCATTTCGTGAGCCATAACCGTTAATATCTCATCCGGCTGCAGCTTATTCAGTATCGTATCCCATAGAACTATGCGAGCGTTGCCTCCGATCCCGTTCACATAAGCATTAATCGCCGAAGTCCTCTCCGACATATTCACTTGGTAAACTTGATCAGCCGGGATATGCGATTGGGCGGCAAGCTGGAGAATCTGCTCCTTCAGCACTTGATCCTGCAGCGGTTGAAAATCATTATACAAGGGATCGAGCACCACAGGCTGAATGAACGTCAGGAATAAAATAAGCGGGATCGAAATAAGCCAGAACCACAGCCACCAACGATTGGGGCTCCGTTTCAGCACCCATTTGAAAATAATGACCGTCACAATCGTTCCCAGAAGATTAAGGACAAAATCTTTCCCTTTATCGCTCCAAAAGGTGAATAAAGTCTCCGTCGATATGCCGTATGACTGATCCATTTTATACAGGAAATAATCCACCGGCAGGAAGAGCACGTCCATAAGCAGCGTAAACAACAGCACAAAAACAACGATTTGGAGAAAAGAAGCTTTAAACAGCTTCTCCGCTGCCACGCGAAATTTAACGCCGACGCCGAGAAGTACGAGCAGCAGCCCCATTTGCAGCGGTGAGCTTAGAAAGTAAGCCAATGAACGAATACGCGATAAGGATTCCGCATTTCCGATTTCTTGGGCCGTCATGAACGTATGCGGATCTGCCTTGGAACCAACAAGCGCAAGCGGTATGTGGAATAGATCCCCTTTTAGAAAATAAACAATCAAGGCCAAAGCATACACACCAAAAACAGCGATAAGTACCGCATACAGACGCTTCATTCCCTGCCTCCATCACCCAAAGTCGATAAATTGAACAGTAGCCAGTCCGGTGTAAAATCTCGGGATAACAACCCTACTTGCGTGAAATAGCTTTTTGGGAGCACCAGTTTATTCTTCATCCCCAAGATATCGGACATACCAAATAAAAGCGAGACATTGCGTATAAGCAGCATACGTGGGTAATCATGGGAATAGTCTTTGAACTTATGCTCCTTCGTCGAATTCGGTCATTAATGACCTTAATAAAGTTTCCAGCAATTCGGAACAGGCCTTGTCAGCTCAGACAGCGACATCATTCTTCTTGCCTCTTCGTATCCACAGCGGGAAGCTCCATCGCCTTCTTCTCATCTTCACGTTTATTCATAAGCTTCCCTCATATTCGTAATCGGGTCTTTTTTACCATTTTACCCTAATCTATAAGCTTATGCGTCACAGGGTTATGCTCCTACCAATTTTTGATTCATAAATTTAATAATATGATGCGCTTCAAGCGGTCTGCTCAAGAAATACCCTTGAATCTCATCACAGCCCATTTTGGCTAACAGCTCCCATTGTTCAAAATCTTCTACCCTTTTGGCAATAACACGCTTCCCTAAACTATGCGATAAAGTGATCCAAGTATGTATCGCAGTTTGGTTCTTCTCGCTGCTCAGCATCTCTTTGATGAAGGTTGGTTCCATCTTCACGGCATCGAAGGGCAGTTCATGCAATAGCGAAGTGGACGCTTGACCCGTTCCGAAATCATCAATCGACAATTTCACCCCTAGGCTTTGAATCTGCTTAAAAAGCTGGTGCGCTTTACTTTTATCGTATAAAGCTGTTTGCTCTTTTATTTCTAAACAAAGCTGGGCTGGATTTACTCCCGTTTGTTGCAAGGTTTCCTTCAGTCTTGTGAGAAAATTAGGCTCCAAGAACTGCTTTTTCGATAAATTCATGGATACGAGCATCGTTGACAGACCCTCTTGCTCCCAGCGCCGCAGTTGTTCACATACTGTTTGCAATACCCAATATCCAATACCGATAATACTGTCATCATCCTCAGCGGCAACCATAAATGCATCCGGCGGGAAGAAGCCAATGCCTGGTCTTATCCAGCGAATCAACGCTTCTACACCGATAATATGGCCTGTTTCCATTTCGATCAAAGGCTGGTAGTGCAGCACGAACTCGTCTTCTTCGATTCCTTTTTGGATGCCAAGATGATGCAAATACTGATGCTGCTCCGCTCGTTGAAGAGCAGGCTCATAGATGATGAAGCCTCCCGGACCCCTTTTTCTTGCTTCATAGATAGCCATCTCAGCATAATGAATCAGCTCATCGCTGTGCGTCCCATGGTCTGGTGACAGGCATAATCCCATACTTATCGTGACAGGCATACCCTTCCCTTCAAAAGCAAACCAATGATTGCAAGCAAGCAGGATGTCCACAGCGATATTTTCAATTTCACTCTGATTACTCACTTCCGGCACAATCAAAGCAAAATTATCATCTCCAAAGCGGGCAATCCTGTTGCTTGCCGGGATCGTCCTTCTTAGCAGCTCCGCCATATGCCTCAGAAGCGAATCTCCCGCTCCTGAGCCTAGCGCGACCTCAATTTGTTTGAATTGATCGATATTCAGTAGGATCACTGCCAAAGTTCGAGAGCTGAGATGAGCCAAACGCTCCTCCAAATCAGCTTGGAAAGATGCACGATTAGCGAGTCCCGTCAAACTATCATGCTGGACGAGGTAACGGGCTTTCTGCTCAGCCGCCACGCCTTGCCGCACTTCCCTCCATACCATATAATGAAGCAAATCTTCCCGGGATTTCAAATACTGGCTCTCAGCAATGACATGCTTTACTTCTCCTGTCAACGTAATAATCGAACGCTCACCCGTCATCGTATGGCTGAAAAAACACTCATCTGCCAGCTCATCCTCAACCAGAAATTTGCCAATATGACAAAACATCAAATCATTTGTCTGGCATTCCAGCAGCTTAGCCGCTTGCGGATTGAAATCAATAATCATCCCATCTTGATTAACAATAATAATAGACACCGGGGAAACCTCATACAGCGTATGATAGGTCCGATCGATCGAAGGCAGAAAATCGTACTTCACCATTGCATAGCGCAAGAAAAATCCAAAGCAAAGCATGGAAAGCATCGAAAGGTCCGGAAAATTGATTCGACCACCCCACACGTGCGAGAAATCTGTTAGCGAAAAAAATACACCCCATATATACGTCGTTATATATCCCATAAACATAATGCGGATTTGCTTGCGTTTCAAATGTAAATCATACCGTTTCACATGTTGAATACCAGCCACCAAAAGAACTAGGCAAATCATCAAGGCATATACACTGGTTCCCAGAGTAAGAGCTTGCAGACCATTGCTCCATTTGTCTATCTTCCAAGGCCCCACATGTATCAGCTGAACCGAAATCCAGGAAAAGGGCATTAAAAGCATCACACTTGGTACTAAAGGCCCATAACACAATAAAAAGATAGAAAATTTCGACATTTTTCGAAATCTCCCTGTTAATCGCAGACAAAAATGAAGCATCAAAGACATTAAAATAAAAGAGGGAAAATACATAATCCAAAGCACAATTAGCCTTGAATAAGATGCTGGTGCAAAGCTGAGTATAAAGTTCCCCATATAAGGAATGACCGTTACAAAAAAACAGACGGCCGCTATTTGGTTGAGTGAGCTGTACCGATTCCGCCTGAACACTTCCAGGGCCATGCTTATCAAGGCTGCGATCGGTATGACATACAGCCATAACGAAATAAACGAAGTTAACATAGAGCCGCTCCTCATCCTGAGTACCTCTTAATAAACAAAAAGAAACCTTGCTTCAAGGTTTCCTTATCACCTAAAAGCGGAAACTGGCTGGCATTCGACATGATCGAGTAGCCCCTCTAGCTTTGCGTCCTTGACTTTCATCAAGTTTGCCTTTATCTCTTTTACGGATTATTCGCTTATTTTGATCTGGGACTTTATTCCTATTTATTTTATATCATGGGAACTGATTTGCCGTCAACTTAAGGGATGGCATTGCTTTTCCAAGATGACCATGTTGTAATGAAAAAACAGTTCAAATTGGAAGTGAGTCGGATATGAAAAAAATAGGTTTGAGCTTTCTCGTCGTTTTCACATTCTTGGGCTTCGCCTTTGCTAATGAGAGTTCGCCTGCTCTCGAGCAGTCTGCAAGTAAGGCTGCGGTTAACGCAGCGGCTGAAGCCGCGCCTGCATCCTCACCAACTTCAATACCAACATTAACACCAACTTCAACACCAACACCAGCAGCTATTTCAGCCTTAAACACATTAACGCCGCTTGCCTCCTCTATACCATCCAATGAAAATCAGCAGGCTACCTTGCAGTCGGTCCCTGCTATCTCTCAACTCCCTGAATTGCCCAATGGCTGTGAAGCTGTCGCTGCCACCATGCTGCTAAATTGGGCTGGAGTGCCTGTTACCAAAGAAGAAGTCGCTGCTGCCCTTCCCAGAGGTCCCATGCCGTATGAGAACGAAGATGGCGCCTTTGTAGGAGGCAACCCGCAGGACGTGTTTGTCGGTGATCCGTTTGGCATCGGCTATGGAATCTATCATAAGCCGATAGCCCATATGATGGAGCAATGGCTGCCCGGACGAGTGAAGGACATCTCAGGAGCTTCCTTTGAGGAGCTGCTGGCTGTCATTTCTAGTGGCAGGCCCGCAATGGTCTGGGCAACTGAGCATATGGACACGCCATATCTCGACTTGGAGTGGCAGGATGAAGATGATCAGCTGGTAAAATGGTATCAGCCGGAGCATGCTTTGCTTTTAACCAGCTGGGATGAGGATGCTGCCTATCTGAACGATCCTATGACAGGAAAGCGAGAATCCTATGGCATCGCAGATTTCAAAAGCGCTTGGGAACTGATGGGCTCGCAAGCAATTATAGTGAACAATTAGGGGTGAAGCGTACCATAGTTCCCCCTTAACCAGAATTCCATCTATTTTCAACGAAATAACGTATCCTAGTTCCTTTACCTTTACCACAAAAAAAGCATGAACGCCCTCAGCTAGCCTGAGCTCGTCCATGCTTTGTTCATACGGGATTTACTTGTACGGCAGCCTGCTTTCCGCTAAGCTGAATGCCTGTTTGCTTGCGCCCATAAGGGCTCAACTCCTTGAGCAAATCTTCCAAAAGCTCTTTGGCTTTAGCGCCTTCTTTGCCTGAAATCTTCACAACGAGCAGCACGGCATCCCCTGCTTGCAGGATACGCTGCGCTTGCTGGCGCTTCGTCTCCAGGTCATGATCTTCGATCTGAGGCGTCAGCCGAAGCTCCTTTATCTTAGGAGCTTGCTCCCGTTTGCGGGTTTGCTGCTTTTCCTGCAAGGCCTCTTGCTTCGCTTGACCGGAGCCGATCAGCCTGCAGGGCGGCGGGCTGCTCATCAAAGACGTGCAAATCAAGTCCACCTTCAGCTGTTTGGCCAAAGTCAATGCTTCCTTCGTTGACAGGATGCCCAGGTCCTCTCCGTTCAGTCCTGTGACGTGGACTTCGGAGGCTTTGATTTTCTCATTTTTAATCATTGTGAATACACCTAATCTTTCGCTATAATGAACCCATCCCTACGAAGAGGTTGTTAAGGAGTTGTCTGCTAGATGAATAATAAACAATTAGAAGAGCAAATGATTGAAAATTACAAGCGTGAGGAACATATGATGATCCTCGTGTTTGCCCAGTGGTGCATTAATCATAATCTGGATCCGGCTGCGCTTTATCACAGCGCCTATCCCGACCAGCCTAATAATGAGGCTTTGCAGCAAGCCTTGGCCCTTACCGTCTCCAAAGAGGAAGCCGGCGAAGTACCAGATGACACATTGCTTGGCGTTTTGTCCCTATTCGGCAATGAAGAGCTTGCTTTCATCGTCACACAGGAAATTGAGAAACGTCCCCGAGACAAACGGTACTAAAGCTTAGCGAAGCTTGAAAGCTTCAGCCAATAATTCAATCGTCCGCACTCTCGTCTCCCACGTGTAACCGCCGGCAACGACCATGACTTCGTCCACTTGGTAGCTTTCAGCTAAGCTCAGCAGTTGCTTCCTCACCTGCTGCGGATCGCCAACAATCATACGGGATCGGTTATCTTTGAGTCTGGTTTGATCCCAATCCGAATAACTATATTGCGCGGCTTCTTCAGGCGACTTCACTCCGGTGAATTCGCCTTTTTCCATCTGCAGAATGCGCAGATCCACAGAAGCGGCAAGCCCTTCTGCCTCGGCCTGCGTCTCTGCGCACAGCACGTATATGCACACCGTCGCCTGAGGCACGACATTAAGCGCGGACGGTCGGAACGAGCTGCGGTAGCTGCGCACCGCTTGCTGCCCTCCCGCTCCGTTGATGAAGTGCGCGAAGCAGAACGCTGCGCCTGCCTGCGAGGCGTACACCCCGCTCTGTCCGGTGGAGCCGAGCAGCCATACCTGGGGCACCCCGCTCACCAAAGGTGTGGCGCGAATGCCCTCAAATACATGACCGGGCTCCACCGTGTCGGTGAGGAACCCGAGTAGATCCGTGACTTGCGCCGGGAATCGCTCCAGTCCTTCGAACAGATCCGCGCTGACGCCGCGCAGCGCTTTGGCTGTATGCGGCGTGCCTCCGGGCGCACGCCCGATGCCAAGGTCGATGCGGCCCGGATACAGCGCCTCAAGCATACGGAAGTTCTCAGCGACCTTGTAGGCGCTGTAATGGGGCAGCAGCACACCGCCGGAGCCAAGCCGAATGCGGCTTGTGCGTGCAGCGAGCGTAGAAATAAGCACCTCTGGCGAGGAGCCTGCAAGCCCTCTGGAATTGTGATGCTCCGACACCCAGAAGCGTGTGTAACCGAGACGATCCGCCGTCTGCGCCAAAGCAAGCGTTTGTTGCAGGGCATCGCTATGTGTAAATCCGGAGGAAACCGGTGATTGATCAAGGATACTTAGCTTCAGCACATTTATACCTTCTTTCTGAATCATCTGCTGATCTTGATTATACAACGGCCAGCCAACAAAAGAAAAAGGACAAACCCTTACAGGCATTGTCCCTTATCGTAAAAATCCATGGCATCGATCTTAATACTTACTAAAAGTGTATGGCTTGAGACACACTTTATGACAGCATTTTTATTAAGCGCCGTCCCGTGCTTTAAAAGCCTGTCTCTTTTTAAAAATTAGCGGCACGCCTGCAAACAGGACATACATCGCTATTGCTGCATAAAACTTCCATGAGCCAATCTCTTGAAACGATGCGCCAAACACATTATACACCACAGCGCCCGGAATAATGCCGATCAGCGTACCCCATGTGTAGTCCCAGAAACGAATCTTGGAAAGTCCCGCCCCGTAGCTAATGCCATCAAAAGGAAAAAAGGGCATTAAACGCATATACAAAATGACCATGAAGCCTCTTTGCTCTGCCTTTTGATCGAAGGATTGCAGCTTCTTGCTCTTCAATATGCGCTGAAAGCTGCTGCGACCCCATTTTCGCGTAATATAAAAAGATAGTAAAGCACCTGCGCCTGCACCAATGAAATCATAAATGGTTCCCCAGAACGCGCCAAACACATAGCCCCCATAGAGTGTTAATGGCGTTGCCGGGAACAGCACCAACGGACGGAGCGTGTAGACGATAATATAAAACAGGCCGCCTAGTGGTCCTAAATCTCTGAGCCACTCGGTGATTACGTCCAAATCCAAGCTATCCCATACCCCGGTCCACTTCAAAATGAGCAGGCCGGCTCCGGCGGCCAGAAACCACATTATTAACAACCAAAGCGGCTTCGAGCGCGCCATAGCTCTTCCTCCTCCATGCAAACATTCAATAGTCTCTATGTTATTCTTGCCTTTCATCTTACACAAATTCGGGGTTGCATATCAATAACGGGAGGCTTGTTATGAGGGTTAGCATTGTGCAAAGGGAACTGAGATCCGCTATTTCAGTGAAAATAGCAATAAAATCGTCGAAGAGGAACTATGCTCCGCTATTTCGTTGTTTTTAGCCCCGAAGCGTGCGAATTGCAACAAATAGCGTACTCCAGTTCCCTTACCTGTATAAATTGCTCTCTTTTCCGTCAATTAGCGTACTGTAGTTCCGCCTGCACTGATTCTCGCGCACAAAATAACCTCGCTTCGGCGCATCGCGGCTCACAGAGAAGCAACCATAACAAATTGCCTCTCTCTCTGACCTCTAGGAGGGCAGTTTTTTGCATTTCACTGGATAAACTCCAGTCAAAGTAGCATCTCGACCACCCACAGCCGAGGTAACACTGGATTTATTGCAGTGGAATTTGGGTTTGCGGCCTCTAGGAAGGCGTTTTTTTGCATTTCACTGGATGAACTCCAGTCAAAGTAGCATCCCCGCCTTCCGAAATTCAAAAACACTGGAGTTATTACAGTGGAATTTTGGCAACATGGTTGGGGTTCGGGTTCGGGTTCGGGTTCGGGTTCGGGTTCGGGTTCGGGTTCGGGTTCGGGTTCGGGTTCGGGTTGGGGTTGGGGTTCGGGTTGGGGTTCGGGTTCGGGTTCGGGTTCGGGTTCGGGTTCAGGTTGGGCGGTGGAGGCTTCGGATTCGAATTCGGGCTTCGGCTAGGCGGCACCAACTGAAGCCTCTAAAACAGAAAAGGCTGCCTCGCAGTCATTTTGGACTTTTGAGGCAACCTCTTTTATCCACCTATTTCACTTATCTACTCTCTCTGATCTATATCTTAAGCCAACCACTGCTTCACTTTCGTTGCAAAATTAGTCAGCATCTCCTGCGAGCCCAATTGACCGCTGAAATCTTCAATGCCCAGATAGCCATCATAACCTACCGCTTTCAAGTCATCCAGCAATTGCTTATAATTCACGATGCCTTCATCCAGTGGCGCCCACTCGCTTCTCCAAAGCTTAATGCCATCCTGCTCTTCTCCTGTTGGCACCCATCTTGCATTTTTCACGTGCACATGTGTTAAATAAGGTCCAAGCAATTCAAGGCCCATCCGGTAATTCTCATATCCTTCATGAACCATGTTGCCCGCATCATGCAGAACACCCAGATAATCAGGGTTGAAGCCTGAAATCAATCTATGGGCCAAACCAGCACTTGGCGTGATTGTGTTATGATGAATTTCGATAATGCCTTTAACGCCATATTGTTGAGAAAACTCTTGAACTTGATGCAAATAGTCAACAGCTTTTTTGAATAAATCATTATAGTTTTGGCTTTTATCATAGCCAGGAACGCCGACGCGCATGAAGGAAGCTCCCACTTTACGAGCTGCTTTAAACGCTTGTTCTGTTTCAGCAACATCACAGCTGTTCAGGTAAGGCGTCACACTTAAATTCACCAAATTATGATTAACCGCGATGAGGCGGAATTGTTCCAGCTCTTCATCCGTAGCATTCGGATCAATGGAACAAAGGTTATTTCTCCAGAACGAAGGCTTTTCATTAGCAACATCCGCAGGAATATCTTTAAAACGCCATTCAATGCCTTCAATCCCAGCTGCAACGGCCGCTTTTGCTAGTTCTACAGGGGTCAAATCAGGTGTTGCTACAGTAAATACAGATAGTTTCATGGTAGATCCTCCTCGGCGTTATCAAGATACGCGTGTTTGACGAAGCAGTTTGTTTATCTATTGTTTATTTTGCAGTATAATAAAAACGTATTCATTGCATTAATTGGGCAAAAGTTTGCTAATATTGACTCCAGTTTAATAGAGGAGAGCCTCACATGCAGGACCTATACCAGAATCTAAACCAAATGATCAGTTTCCGACATGCTGTGACACATGATCCTATTCCGCTGGATTTCCATCAGCATCAAGACCATTACGAAATTTACTTCTTCCTCACCGGGGATGTTCACTATTTTATCGAAAAACAGGTGTACCCCTTGCAATACGGAGATCTGCTGATTATGCACAGCAATGAACTGCACCGCCCTAATTTCCAATCCAAAAAGCAGCGCTACGAAAATGTCGTCATTCACTTCAACCCCGCGGTGCTCAAGGGATTCAGCTCTCCGCAGTTTAATTTGCTGGATTGCTTCAACAATCGCGTATTCGGCGAACAAAATCGTATGCGACTGACACCCCAGCAGATCGACGATATTATGAAAATCTATGAGCGTATGGAAACCCATAGCCGCGCCCAAGCGCTCCCAGGCTCAGAAATCCTCTATGTGTCTGCGTTTATCGAGCTGCTTGTGTTCATCAATCGCACCTTTCAAAATCAAGGCAAGCAAGAAGAACAGGTGATGATTCCGGACAAACTTTCTTCACTCTTCACGTATATTGATGAAAATTTAGATCAAGATCTGTCCCTAGAGGTACTCGAACACGTCGTATTCATGAACCGCTCTTATCTTTGCCGCTTGTTCAAAAAACATACTGGCAGTACGATTCATGAGCATATTTTATTCAAACGCATCGCCAAAGCGAAGCAGCTGCTGCGCGAGGGCTCAACCGTCACAGATACGTGCCAGCTAGCGGGGTTCAACGACTACTCCAACTTCATCCGAACTTTTAAGAAGGCTGTTGGCCTGCCTCCTCGGCAATATCAGACGCAACAGCGGCGGGTTTGAGGCAAGGCTGAGCACTGTGCACTGAGCACCGCTGACAAGACAAAAAAAGGTTGCCCAAGTCTTTATGACTTTGGACAACCTTTTTGCGCTATATAAGCTATTTCAAGTTTTCTGGATTAAGCTGCTCTAGCTCAGGCAAGACGAAGATGCCATCCTTGCGAATCAGCACATCATCAAACCAAATTTCGCCGCCGCCGTATTCCGGACGTTGGATATTGACGATATCCCAGTGCAGCGAGGATTTGTTGCCGTTGTAAGCATCATCGTAGCAATTACCTGGTGTGAAGTGGAAGCTGCCGTCGATTTTCTCATCAAAGAGCGTGTCTTTCATCGGGTGTTGAATGTATGGATTCACGCCAATGGCGAATTCCCCTACATAGCGTGCGCCTTCGTCCATATCGAAAATTTCATTAATGCGGTCAGTATCGTTAGCCGTCGCTTTAATGATTTTCCCATTTTCAAACTCAAGCACGATGTTCTCGAAAATAAAGCCGTCATGAGGCGTTGGAGTGTTGAAGGAAATGACCCCATTGACGGAATCACGAACAGGAGCCGAGTAAACCTCGCCATCCGGAATGTTCAGTTCACCATCACATTTCACGCCGCCAATCCCTTTGATCGAGAACGACAGATCCGTACCTGGTCCAACAAGACGAACTTTGTCTGTGCGGTCCATGAGATCTTTCAAAGCATCCATCGCTTTGGACATTTTGCCGTAATCCATCGTACATACATTAAAGTAGAATTCCTCGAATGCCTCTGTACTCATGCTGGCCAGCTGCGCCATGGAAGACGTAGGGTAGCGAAGAACGACCCAGCGCGTATCTTTCACACGGACATCAAAATGAACCTGTTGATAATAAATGGAATTGTAGAGCTTCATCCGATCTGCAGGAATATCCGACAGTTCATAGATGTTAGCTCCGCCGCGCACGCCTATGTAGCCTTGCATTTGTTTCATTTGGAACGCATCGGCATCCGCCCATGTCTGCATTTGTGCCTCTGTCCCGTTCATGATCAACTGACGCATAATCGCGTGGTCTCGGATATTAACATAAGGATGAGCGCCCGCGGCGTGAACATGTTTCACAATTTCTTTCACCAGAGCAGCATCAATGCCGTAAGCTTCGATCAAAATATTTTCGCCGGGCTGTGCTTTAACCGAGTAGTTCACAAGGACATCAGCCAGCTTCGTTAGTCTTGGGTCTAGCATCGTTATCTCTCCTCTTCTTCATCCACCGCAAAGAACGGCTCATTGATTTGAAATCCGACCGTTGTTAAATAGAACCATTCGCCGTTCTCCTCCTGCTGCCCGTCCAGTTCAAAAATAAGCGCACGAAACTTGCTGAGCCATTCCGCAAATTTCTCCTTGCTCATCTTCACTTCAAGCTGTGTGGACATCCGATGCCACTGTGCACGATCGGAAGAAGGAATTTGGAAAGCTTCCTCCGGCGCGGCAATCGCGCGAAGTCTCGCACGGCCGAGTACGTTCAGCGTCGTTTCACGATAATAGTTCTCCACTTCGGACACATAAGGAAGCAGCGCTTCACTAGGCACGAAGCCACGTGCAACAGCGCGGTAAAATTTCTGCAAGATCCCATTCTTGAGTTCCGTACGAACAACCGAAATCAAGTTATGCTTTTCAAGTTCATTTAAATGGTAATGCACTTTGGCACGAGCCATCCCTAGCATTTTGGCCAATTGCTGCCCAGTGTAAGCTTTTTCGATTAAATAAAGCAGCACCTTTGCTCGCAGTGGATCGCTTACCGTTTTTAACTGCTCAAGATCTTCAATAATATATACCGGTTGCAGCTTCATCTTAGACTCGACCTCCTCTAATGTACCCGTTCAGCCCATGAAATAACGGCTTCTTGGTCAACTATTAATCTCTTAACAAGATTAATTAAACGACGGTCAAATCTTTTTAACCGTATCATAATGCGAAAAGGAATTCATGTCAATTGCGGTTTCCATCAGCATGACATCTCTTTGCCTGTAACCATTTCAGCGCTTTAACGGATTACCGAAGTTAAGCTTTCCTCTATGGTAGCAAAAAGGGGCGTTTCTGTCACCACATTAATGGTGAAAAACGCCCCTAATTTCTTTACTGGTAAATACGGCTGCCCGTTTCCCGGAATTGCTTGGACTTCTCTTCCATCCCGCTGTTGCGCACGCTCTCTTCGTCCAGCCCCTGCGCATAGGCAATCTGCCGGATGTCCTGCGTTATGCGCATGCTGCAGAACTTCGGTCCGCACATGGAACAGAAGTGTGCCGTTTTGGCTCCTTCAGCAGGGAGCGTCTCGTCATGAAACTCGAGCGCCCGCTCCGGGTCCAGCGAGAGATTGAACTGGTCGCGCCAGCGGAACTCAAAGCGCGCCTTCGACAGCGCATTATCGCGTATTTGCGCGCCAGGATGACCTTTGGCCAGATCTGCCGCGTGCGCAGCGATCTTATAGGTGACGACGCCAACTCGGACGTCCTCTTTGTTCGGGAGGCCGAGATGCTCCTTCGGCGTCACGTAGCACAGCATCGCCGTGCCGAACGAGCCGATCATCGCCGCCCCAATGGCGGAGGTGATATGGTCGTAGCCCGGCGCAATATCGGTCGTCAGCGGTCCAAGCGTATAGAATGGCGCTTCTTTGCAGACATCCAGCTGACGATCCATGTTTTCCTTGATCAGGTGCATCGGCACATGACCAGGCCCTTCCACCATCACTTGGACATCGTGAAGCCAAGCCCGCTGTGTCAGTTCGCCTAACGTGTCCAGCTCGGCGAACTGCGCTTCATCGTTCGCATCGGCGATCGAACCGGGGCGCAGCCCGTCTCCGAGGGAGAACGCGACATCGTAGGTTTTCATAATTTCGCAAATATCCTCGAAATGGGTGTACAGGAAATTCTCCTGATGATGTGCCAAGCACCAGGCAGCCATAATCGAACCGCCGCGAGATACGATGCCTGTCACACGGTTAGCCGTCATTGGGATATAGCGCAGCAAGACGCCTGCATGTATGGTGAAATAGCTCACACCCTGTTCCGCTTGCTCAATTAACGTATCTCGGAAAACTTCCCACGAAAGATCCTCGGCTTTCCCGTTCACCTTTTCCAAAGCCTGGTACAAAGGAACCGTTCCTACGGGGACCGGGGAATTGCGGATAATCCATTCGCGTGTTGTATGTATGTTTTTGCCCGTTGATAAATCCATGATCGTATCTGCGCCCCAACGGGTCGCCCATGTCATTTTCTCCACCTCTTCTTCAATGGAAGAAGCGACTGCGGAATTACCAATGTTGGCATTTATTTTCACTAGGAACTGGCGTCCGATAATCATCGGCTCGCTTTCGGGGTGATTAATATTAGAGGGGATAATGGCGCGGCCCTCGGCTACTTCCTTGCGAACGAACTCCGCAGCTAAATTCTCGCGAATGGCAATGTACTCCATCTCCGGTGTCACAATTCCTTGCCGCGCGTAGTGCATCTGCGTCACATTGCAGCCTTTTTTCGCGCGCAGCGGTCTGCGGGTTAAGCCTGGAAATATCTCAGCTGCTCCTTTTGCATCTGGCGAAGCAAGCCCATTGTCCTCCGGCTTCACTTCACGCCCCGTGTAGGCTTCCACATCACCACGCTCTTCAATCCATGGCAAACGATTCGCGGGCAGCCCCTGCCGAATATTGGTTTGGCAGTCCGTATCCGTGTATACACCGCTGGTATCATAGACTTGGACGGGCTCGTTGCCCACTTCTTCCCCGCTCATATGGGTCGATGTTCCCAAAGCGATCTCTCTCATAGGCACTTGGATATCTGGTCGTGAACCCTGTACATACACTTTGCGGCTGCCTGGAAATGCGCCTACTTGGATGTCTTTCACAGGCTCCTTACTTGTCGTTGTCAATGGAATTCCCCCTCTTACCTATTGATAATTCGCCAAAGTTTCTCTGCTGCTTCACGCGGTGAGCCTGCAGCGGCAATCGCGCTCACCACGGCAATACCATCCGCCCCGGCTTGAATGACGGGCGCGGCATTCGTGGCATCGATGCCTCCGATGCCGACTAACGGAAGCCGGATACCGCCTCGGCGTATCCGTTCTATCATGGCCGGCCCCCGAACCTCACGCGCATCGAGCTTCGTGCGCGTGGCATACTGGGGGCCTACGCCCAGGTAGTCGGCGCCTTCGGCCAGCGCCGCCTGGGCTTCTTCTGAGTCGTGGGCCGAAATGCCCACGATCATGTTCTTCAGCCGCTGCCGCACAGCGGCGGCTGGGGCGTCCTCTTGGCCGATGTGAATGCCATCGGCCTCCAGCTCTAGAGCGAGCCCTTCCTCATCGTTCACGATGAAGGGGACCTTGTGCTGCGCGCAAAGGCGGCGCAGCCGCGCGCCCAGCTCGCGCTTCGCCGGCCCCTCCAGGGCTCCGGCGCCTTTCTCGCGGAACTGAAACATCGTGATGCCGCCGGCAATCGCGGCCTCCAGCACCGCATAAGGGTCAGCCCCGCCGCAGTTCGGGCTGCCCATGACCAAGTACAAACGCAGCGCGTCCCGCAACTGTTGGCTATTCATCGCGCACCTCGAAGCGCCACATTTTCGTTGATGATCACCGCATTCATTTGCTCACCGCTCGACAACGCTCTCATGCCGCGCTGATAGGCCCAGTGATTCGTCGGACCATGCCCGCTTCCGATATGCAGTGGCTCCGCGATGGCCGCCTGAATGAAGCTTTTGGCCAGCTGAAACCCAGCCTTCATGGTTAAACCTTGCGCCAGCCCAGAAGTAATTGCAGCCGCAAACGTGCAGCCCGTACCATGCGTATGACGGGTCACCAACCGACGCGCGGAAAACTCCGTAAACGATTTCCCATCGTATAACAAATCTGTCGCCTGCTCGCTGTCTTCTTCGTGTCCGCCTTTGATCATGACATGCTTGCAGCCATATCCATGAATTCGTCGGGCTGCCTCTTGACGCGACCCATTGTCGGTAATCGCAATGCCGCTAAGAGCTTCCGCCTCCGGAATATTTGGTGTAATCACATCGGCAAGCGGCAACAAATAGCGGATCATCGCGTCTATCGCCTCTTGTTGAAGCAGTGAAGCACCGCCTTTGGCAATCATGACAGGATCAACGACAACCCGCTCCCACTTGTACTTCCGCACGGCAGCAGCGACGACTCGGATGATGTCACCGCTGAACAACATCCCCGTCTTCAAGGCATCAGGCGATAGATCCTCACCAATAGAAGCCAACTGCTGCTCAATCGCCTCCACACTCATCGGATAAACGCCTTGAACCCCAAGCGTGTTCTGAGCAGTCACAGCCGTAACGACCGACATCCCGTACACGCCAAGCTCCTGAAAAGTCTTCAAGTCCGCCTGAATTCCCGCACCTCCACCACTATCCGAGCCTGCAATTGTCAGTGCTTTGTAGATCGACATCTCGCTCCTCCTCTCCGCTTTCATTTCCCATGGACTGAGACTGCCTTTTCGACAGGCTCAGTAGCGTTTTCACACTTTCGTGCCCCGAGAATGCCTTTTTGGCAGGCTCAGCTCGCCCCCCCAAACCTATTAAACCCGGCTAAAGCCTTCCATCGGACTGCTCGCCGAAGCATAGCGCTTTTTGGGGATTCTCCCCGCTTCAAAGCCGGCACGTCCTGCTTCAATAGCAAGCTTCATGGCGTATGCCATTTTGATCGGATCTTTGGCGCCTGAAACGGCTGTATTCAGCAGCACACCATCCGCGCCCATTTCCATAGCAAGCGCAGCATCGGATGGAGCTCCGATACCCGCATCCACGATGACCGGGATCGTCGATTGCTCAATGATGAAGCTAAGATTCAGCGGATTGATGATCCCTTGACCCGTCCCGATCGGTGAAGCGCCAGGCATAATGGCATGCACGCCAAGTGCTTGCAAACGTTTAGCCAGCAAAACATCATCCGACGTATATGGCAGCACGATGAAGCCTTCCTCGAGCAGCATCTCAGACGCTTTTAAAGTTTCAACGGGATCAGGCAGCAACGTTTTCTCATCGCCGATTACTTCCACTTTGATCATGTCGCAAAGACCGGAGGCTTTTGCTAACTTCGCGATACGCACCGCTTCTTCGGCTGTTTTGGCGCCTGCTGTATTAGGCAGCAGGGTGAAGTTGGAAACGTCGAGCATCGACAAGAAATTCGGCTGGCTCGCCTCAAAAATGTTCATCCGGCGCACAGCAAACGTCAAAATTTGTGACTCACTGGCAGCGACAGCCTGTTTCTGGATATCAAAATCCGGGAACTTCCCCGTGCCAAGCAATAAACGTGAACGAAACTCATATGGACCGATTTTTAACATGTTGATTATCCCCCTCCGACAAAATGTACGATTTCGATTTGATGTCCTTCAAAAAGCTCAGCTTTCGCATGGTTTTCCTTTTGTAAAATAATGTGGTTATGTTCCACGACCAGCATTTTCTCCCCCAGCTCAAAATACGTGAGCAGCTCGTCAATGGTCCGAATCTTATCCGGAACTTCCACAGATTCACCGTTAATGTGCAGCTTCAAATGCTTTGCAGCTCCTTTCCCTTTGCTTGTGTTGCTGAAAATAGCCCTTGCCCTTGCTGACGAATACGTCTGGATGCTGCTGACAGATCCGGGCTAAAAGCATCCAGCCACGGTTCCATGCCTAGTTCCAGCTCGCCTTGCTGAATTCCCGCCATCTCACCCAAAACAAGCTCCGCGATCACCTTGCCGGTAATCGGACTTAGCAAAATCCCATTGCGATAATGCCCGCAAGCAGCATACAAACCACCATACCCCGGCACTCGGCCGATGTACGGCAGCCCATCGGCTGTCTGCGGCCGCAGCCCCGACCAAGCCTTCTCCCACTCGGCTGCGCCCAGAGCAGGCATGAGCTGCCTCGCACGATCCATCAGCTCTGCAAGTCCTGCCAACGACACCTTGCGATCGTAGCTGTGCGGTACAACTGTGGCGCCGACCAAGAGTCGCCCGCCAGCTTTAGGAACGATGTAGCACCCTAGTGTAAACAGGGTTTTCCTAAGCTCCTGCTTCTGTGTCAGCACCGAGAAGCACTCGCCCTTCACGGGATACATCGGCAGCTTGGCACCGATGCCAGCCAGCAATTGCCCGCTCCACGTGCCCGCCGCTACAATGACGTGGTCGCTCAGAAGCGGACCCTCGCTCGTCATCACGCCGATGACGCGCTCCCGCTCTGTCAGCAGCGCCTGCACTTGGGCGAATTCTCGCACCTCCGCCCCAAGCAGCCGGGCTGCCTGAGCGAATGCAGCCGCCAGCAGCGGTGCCTCTACCTGCCCGTCATCCGGCAGGTACAAGGCCCCCCGTGTCGCCCCGCTCAGGGCGGGCTCCAGTGCTGCGGCTGCGGCTGCGCTCAGCCACTGGGCTCTTTCGCCCGCTGCGCGCTGGAGCTTCTCCCGCGCGCGCAGCTCGAGCTCTTGATCGTCGCTGAGCGCGACGTTCAGCAGCCCCTCACGGACGAGGCCAATGTCGATGCCCGTGAGTGATTTCAGTTCCTCGCTCAGCTTCGGGAACATCGCTCGACTGTGCCGCGCCCACTGGAAGAGCGGGCCCGTATCCTCCATCTCGGACTGTGCGCCGAGCATACCCGCCGCCGCGGCCGAGGCCTCGGTACCCAGTCTGCTGCGCTCCAGCAGCGTTACGGATTGGCCGCGCTTCGCTAAATAATAGGCAATGGATGCGCCTATCACGCCACCGCCGACGATGATCACTTCTTTCGTCTGCTTCATTTATCTCATCTCCGTTTGCTTAAGCTGATTTACATAGGCCTGCACAGCTTCTACAGGGTCAACCGCTTCCCAAATGCCGCTCATAACCGCAATACCAGAAGCTCCCGCTTCCAGCACAGAACTCACTCGTTCAGGTGTGATGCCGCCAATTGCGATTATGGGGAGTGTGACTCCATCCGCAACATGACGCAGCTCCTCTAACCCTCTTGGCATGACGCCAAGCTTCGATTTCGTCTCGTAGATATGACCAAACAACACATAATCCGCTCCCTCCTGCTCACGCAGAATCGCTTCTTCCGCACTATGTACGGATATCCCTATCCGCTGTACGCCGCTGTAGAGGCCTTTTATCTTAGGAAGCGGCATCGTTTGGCCCGGAAGCTGAAGCCCTCCAAGCTTCTCAGCTGCCGCCATCCACGGATGTCCGTTCACATAAAGACGGTTCGCAGGAATACCTTTGTCCAGCAGAAACTGCAAACCGATATAGTTCTCGTCCATCGACTTCTTTTTTTCGCGAATATGGATCGCTGTCACATAAGGGTGGATCTTGGCTGCTGCTGCTGCCAGCTCCGTCCATCCCAGTTTTCCATTGGATATAACATGCAGTTCATATTTTGGCATCGAAGATTGCCCTCCTTTGTTCAAAAGGTCTAAAAACCACACAAAAAAACCACTTTTCGCAATGAAAAGTGGTTGTAGGTTGCCGCATAATAAACATGCATAGATGAGGCGCCGATGTTCGTTTTCCACTTTCCTCCGCTGGTATGACCCAGTTCAGGTTCAAAGGGTTCAGATAACTCTGTCTCAGCCTTACGGCGCCCCTAGGGATACTTAGATATTCAATTGTTATTTATCATAGCACGTCATCCAGCAGTTGGAAACAGAAAGTTTCCTCCACGCTTTCATCTAGTCACTATGCTTAGGAGCTCTTATAATAGGGAGACTGATAGAACTCAGAGCCAACTTACTTGAAAGGAAGTTCATCCAGATGCTGTCACAATTCAATCGTCAACTGGAAAAAATCTTGCCCCTCATCACACCCGTCAGCGTTCTGATTGGTGTTCTGCTGGGAAGTCATTTATCAGGATTCACCTTCCTATCGCCTTGGTTGTTTGCCTTCATGACCTTCTCAGGCAGCATAAGCTCAAGCTTCAAAGAATTTGTTAAAGTGGTCGTTCAACCGCTTCCGCTGATCACCACTCTTCTTATCTTGCATGTCGGAATGCCATTGATTGCATTAGGACTTGGACATGCCGTCTATAGTGATGAGCCTTTGACGATAACGGGTCTTATTTTAGCAGCTGCCATACCTACAGGGATCACCAGCTTCGTCTGGGTAGCGATTTATCGCGGCAACATTGTGCTGACGTTATCCATTATTTTGATGGACACGATTCTCTCCCCTTTTGTCGTTCCTTATACCTTATCGGCTCTGATCGGCACGAAAGTCCAACTGGACTCTTTGGCCATGATGAAAGGTCTCTTCTTCATGATCGTAGTTCCGTCTTTAATCGGGATGCTGCTAAACCAATGGACCAAAGGCCAGATCAAAGAAAAATGGAGCGGACGTCTCGGTCCTTTTTCCAAAATAACAATGGGCATCGTTGTCGCTATCAACAGCTCCGTGATTGCCCCCTATTTGCGAGATTTCAATGCTAAATTACTAGGCTTAGCTGGTTTCGTTCTATTCATAGCCTCTCTTGGCTATATGCTGGGATGGCTTGTCGCCAAGCTGATGCGCTGGGAGCAGGACGTCGTTGTTGCTCTTACTTTCAACAGCGGCATGCGCAATATCAGTGCGGGCGCCGTCCTCGCCGTTGCTTATTTCCCGCCTCCTGTGGCGATTCCCGTTGTATTAGGCATGTTATTCCAGCAGTCGCTTGCTTCGCTTTTCGGCTATTTATTGAATCGACGGTATGCTTTGAAAAGCAATACATTAAAAAAACCGATCTCATCCTAACGGAGTGAGATCGGTTAAATTAGCGAGACACATTTATTTGTAAGTCTTTGGAATGAATAACTAATCCAGCAGAACCCGTATCCAGTAATACACGCGTCAATACTAGCATTTTGTTACGGAAGCATATTGTTACTGTAACAAAAGGCAAGCCATATATCACCTCAATATTCATCTAGGCCCCCGAACGCCAGCCCATTTCTCGCGAAGCTGCAAAGTTTCACGAGACGTATGAAAAAAACCATATTCTCTGTTTGGTTCCTCACGATGTAGTTCATAGTAACGCTTCATCGCAATCTTAGAGTCCTCGAAACGATCAATTATAGCGACTTCATCAATATAGCAATACCCATTTTCGGAACGAGAGGCTATAGCTTCACAAACAACCCATTCATCTGGAAATTGCTCCCTAACTTCATCCCATCGCATTCTCGTCACCTCCACCAAACCTTTTTTTAATTATACCATACTTAGATTCAATCACTGGATCGGGAAGCTAGAGAAAAACGGCTTCGCCGCCCTGAGAGATCAGCTCTTAGTAGCGACAAAACCTGTTAAGGGAACTGTAGGACGTTATATAGGCAAATAGCAGGGATGCTATGGTATTAGCGGAACTACAAGGTCTTATTTCCACGAAAAACGCTGAATTTGCCTTGAAACAGCAAAATAGCGGACTGGAGTTCCCTCACCCCCGCGATATGGATACTTTTGGCTAGAATAGAGGACTGGAGTTCCCTCTGTTCGCACAAGGCGGCTGGAGTAACTCCGCGCTCACTCCAAAACATATAAACTCTTATATATTTAAAAAAACCGATCTCATCCTAACGGATAAAATCGGTTTCTTCCCATTGCCATTCCCTACCGCAAAGCCTGAATAACCTGCTCCGCGCCAGCTTCGCCGCTAGCTACCAACTCCACATGCTCAGCAAACATATCGCACATATAGACGAACAAGCTGAGAATTTCCAGAACCTCTTCGCTTTCAAAGGTGCTTGTTGCTGGAATGCTGTACACGTATCGGTAGTGCAGTTCATTTTGTTCATTGATGCCGAAATGGCCGATCGGGAGTCTTGTGTTGATTTCCAGCAGAACAGAAGCGACTTCCCCGCGTCTTCCCTCTTGCAGATGAAAGGGCAACGTGCTATAAATTTGCAATAATTGAATGGCGCCGATTTCTTCATCATTTAACGGCAAAAAGCTAAAGTGAAGGAAACGCTCACGGCCTTTCTTATCTTCTTGGAAGCCAGCCATCAAAACGTGAAGCGGAATCGCCTCCGATTTTTCCAATAAATTCGTGGCTAGTCCTGTTTCATCCAATATATCTTTCAGCAATCCTAATTGCGCCAAGTGACGAGCATGTACAAGGTCAGGCAGCATTTATTCACTTCTCCTATTCTCGTTTAGCCATAGCATCAACAAGGAATTTTCTCAGTTCAGGCAAATCTGTTTTATATTTATCCAGTTGAAGCGTACTTACACCCGCAGCCTCGATAAATCTGTCAACAGTGATGTACGCATCCGGCGTTGCACTTGCTCTGGCAGGCAGCTTATGGATCATGTCGAGAATTAACTCAGCATCTTGGACCCGCTTGGCATGCTTCTTCTCCGTTGATTTATCCGCATTAAATACAGCCTTGGTAATGCCCCATGCGTCTGCTTTGGCCGCTCGATCGCGTCCTGCCTGCTTCAAGGAACGAACCACCGGCATGGCTGCGCCGACACCTGATGCCACAATTTTCAGCGGCGTTCCAACCTGCGCTCCGACACCTGTCAAGGTCGCGATATCTGCCGCAATCTTAGTCAACTCGAGTCCGATTTGCAAGCCTCCGCGCGTGGTGCGCTTCACGTTAATCTTCTTCATCTCTTTGGCTAGCTCATACTGGATAATTTCATCGAGTTCGATCTGGGCATCTGCTGATTCTTGGGCATTGCCATTCGCTATCTTATCCCGAAGGGTTTGCTTATGCAAGTCCATCTTCACTTTATCGACACCAGCATTCCCGCCGAACCAGCGCTTGGCCTTGATGTAGGAAGCATTCGCATACTTGCCTTTGAACTCGCGCTTCAACGTCGTCATGGCTGATCGATTCAGCCCTGCTTTGATCACATCGACGGTTTTAATGGCTATTTTCACACCGCTTACTGCGATACTAACACCAGGAATAACCGAGGTCAAACTGCCTGCGCCGGTCTCCATGATTTCCATAATGCCTTTCGCCACTTTGAGGCTGGAGTGCGCCGCAGAAATGGCGTTGCTAACAATCTCAATGGCGCCTTTGGATTTTTCTCCCTTGTCCAAGCCGCCATTTTTGCTGTGTTTGTCGTACAGATCATAAATGCCTTTAACCGCCATAATCGTACTCTTGACCGCAGAGATGGCTTCGCCGACAGTCCCTGCATAATCGCTTACAGCCGAGGAAGCTCCGACCCCATCCACTTGCCCGGAGGACTTCGCAGCTTTATCGACAAGCCCAGCCGATCCGCTGACCATTTTACCTGTAGATTCAATCATGGATGATCCTGTTGCCGCGTAATTCCAGTTCTTGTTATGCACGGTTCTGCTGCTATCTCCAGAAATTTCCATCGTTTCACGAATAGCGTTCAAAATTTGAAAAGGACCAGCTACCAAATCAGCGGTTGAGGCGACGGCGCCAAAGGAAGCTGCCTGCTGTCCTGTACTGGCGTCACTGGTTTTATCATAGGAGTCCTTCAGGTCATCTGCTCTCGCTCCAAAGCTGTCACTGAACGTTGAAACCGCTCCACCCTGTGCATCTGTGATACTGCTGGCCGTATCCGGTGCATCCAATGTTCCATAGACCGGTTGAGCCGCAGGCGTTGTCACGGGTGCTGCCGGGGCCGGCGTGCCCGGAACTACTTGTGCTGCCGGGGCCGGCGTGCCCGGAACTACTTGTGCTGCCGGGGCCGGCGTGCCCGGAACTACTTGTGCTGCCGGGGCCGGCGTGCCCGGAACTACTTGCGCTGCCGGCGCTGGCGTGCCTGGAGCTACTTGCGCTGCCGGCGCTGGCGTACCCGGAACTACTTGCGCTGCCAGCGCTGGCGTGCCTGGGACTACTTGTGCGCTAGGCACCTGCGTTGCAGCAGGCGTTGTCACAGGCGTAGGTGCTGGACTTGTCGTTGCCAGAGGCGCTGGCGTTTGAGCCGCAGTCGTCGCAGGCACAGGTACTACCTGCTGCTGAGCAGCTGTGGGGTTCCTTTGAATCAGCTGATTCGTATAAGCCTGTGTTGCCCGGTTGCCCGCCGTACGCTGCATTTGCATGAAGAAATCCCTTGATAGAGGAGACACTTGGGACGCTGTGCTGCTGGTTTGGGCGGCTTGCGATTGAGCGGCTTGTTGATGTGATGGACTGGCTGATTTAGCTTGCAGCTGCTTTCCCTGTGGCATTATTTCCCGCCTCGCTGCTGAACGACATGTGTCAATTCATGACCAAGCAATTCCTGACCGTCACGGGTATCTGGATTGTAGCGTCCCTCACGAAAAAAGATATCGTTCCCCGTAGCAAAAGCTTCCGCCCCCAAAGAAGCGCTAAGCTTCGTAGACTCCGTATCATTATGTATATTAACGTTGCTAAAATCCTTTTGAAAAGCGGATTCCATCTTCGCTTGAATGTTCACATCCATTTTGCTGCCGCTGCCTTGCTTGGACTTAATCTGGGATTCGATTGAAGCATCTACCCCTCCGTCCTCTTCCGACTCCGTACGCTGGATCGCGTCCGCCGATGGCTTCATCTGCAGCTCGCTCTCGTCCTCCTCAGACTCTGTCCGCTGGATCGCATCCGCCGATGGCTTCATCTGCAGCTCGCTCTCGTCCTCTTCCGACTCCGTCCGCTGGATCGCATCCGCCGATGGCTTCATCTGCAGCTCGCTCTCGTCCTCCTCCGACTCCGTACGCTGGATCGCGTCTGCCGATGGCTTCATCTGCAGCTCGCTCTCGTCCTCTTCCGACTCCGTACGCTGGATCGCGTCCGCCGATGGCTTCATCTGCAGCTCTTCTTCCTCCGAGCCCTCGCCTTCACTCTCCGTACGCTGCACGTCCGGCTTGGACGAACCGCCGCTTTCGGACGCTGCAATATGATCAGCGACTTCTTTACCAACTTGATCCGCTTCTTGCTCATAGGAGTCACCAACAGGCCCGACCGTTAGCTTCGTCTGAACAGACAGCATGCTGCCCATTGCTTTGTTGCCAATCGTTCTTTGTATGTTCATAAGGTCTTGCGACTGCCCATGCGTACTGCTTTTGGTACGATGATTGCTTTGCAGAGAAGTATCTGGCTGCCTGCTGATGCGCGTTTGATTCATTGGCATGATGAACCTCCTATAGTTTCTGCTGAGTTTTTACTCATTGATGCGGGCTTGCACTCCCTTAGATATCCGTGTCCGAGTGCATGAAGTCTATATCATTCACTATATCATACCTAGATCTGTTTGAGGCTACATTTTGGATGCTTTACGGTCGACGACAAGCACAGCAATATCATCGGATTGAATGGCCCCGCTTGTGAAATGATCGACATCTTCAACCATGCGTTCCAACAAGCGGGTTTGATGACTTGCCTGTTCATGGCTCAATAGCTGTTGTAGACGAGTGAAGCCATATTGCTCAAGCTGGCTGTTCTCTGCTTCTGTTATCCCATCCGTATAAAGGATAAGGCGATCACCAAGCGCTAATGTGACTTCATTGTCTCTGTATGCCATGTCCTCCATTACGCCTAGCGGAAGACCTTTTATGCCCTTCAACTGCTCCACATCCCCAGCCTGCCGCAAAATATAAGGCGGACAATGACCGCCATCGCAATAAAGCAATTGTCCCGTGTCAACATCAAGCAAGCCGCAGAAGATCGTTGCAAACATAGAGGAATCATCCTTGTACAGCTCCTGATTCACAGCTGTCAAGAGCTCTCCAGGTGTCATCTCGGCGGTCATCTTCCCTTTCAGCAGCGTCATGGTCACCGCCATGAACAAAGCGGCAGGAATCCCTTTGTCCGAGACATCCCCGAGCACGAAAAACAACCGATTATCACCGATGCGAAAAAAGTCATAGAAATCTCCACCCACTTCACGTGCAGGGCGAATGAAAGCCTGTGTTTCCGCCATGGCAGCCGGACTTCCACTCCAATCATCTGGCACAAGCAAGCTTCCGCGAGGCAAGAAGCCCATCTGAATATCGGTGGCAATGCGCAGCTCGCTTTGCATCCGTTCTTTGGCCGCAGTCGTCTTCTCGAGCGCATCGTACAGCATCGCGTTCTCTAGCGAAGCCGCAATCGGCGAGGCGATGGATTCCAGAAGCTGTACATCGCGATCCGTAAAGTGGTCTCCCTCTCGCTTGTTCAACACCTGCAGCACACCGATGATCTTGCCTTTGCTAATAAGCGGAACGCAAAGCAGATTGCGCGTGGGGTAATCGACCCGCTTTGCGACTTTCGATGACCAACGCTCATCTTGCGCCGCATCGTCAATCTTGACGGATTGACCGGTTTGAGCGACCCAGCCGGCAATGCCTTCTCCGATCTTGAGACGGATTTCTCGAACTTCGTCGCCTTTGGTACCAAGCGCAAGATCGAAGAACAGCTCCCCTTTTGCCTCATCGACCAAAATAACAGACGAAGCCTCCGCATTCATGATGCGGGAAGAGGTTTCCATGATTTTAACAAGCAAATCCTCTTTGTGAATCGTCGAGTTCACTTCCAAGCTGACATCGAATAGCTGCATCGTTCTGCCAAGCTCCATCTCAGCTGAATTGCGCTTTCGCTCGCTGCGCAGCCAGCCGGCAACAACCGCAAGGCAAGCCAGAAGGAGCACACCTGAGACGATATTCATAAAGCGTGCCTCCTTCTTTGGTTACTGAATTGAGCCGCATGCCGGCATGTACAACTAGGCAATGGCTTGAACCGCTTCATCTTCGGTTTCGTAAATTGAAAAAATAGTGCTGAAGCCTGACATTTCAAAAACATCCTTCACATGATCATTCATATGGGCCAGCGCCAGTTTGCCTTGAATGACTTTAATCATTTTGGCCGCTACCAACAAGCTTCTAAGACCCGCACTGCTGACATACTCTAGTCCTTGCAGGTTAAATACGAACTTCCCATGCCCTTGCTCCACCAGCTTCATGAAAGCAGATTCCAAGCCTGCCGAAGTATTCGCATCCAACCGGCCGTTCAAGCCAAGAAGAACCGTATTCCCTACTATTTGTTCCGTCATATTCATGATATTTCCTCCTCCTGTACGCGTCGTTTTAACATCATAAGCACGTTCTCGTTGTTCAATCGCTCGTAGCGAATATCATCCATAACCTGCTTGACAAAATGGATCCCCAAGCCTCCGATATCGCGTTCGTCAACACTCAAATCGACACGCGGAGCAGACTTCAGCAACGGGTTGAACGGGATGCCACGATCTGTAATGCGCAGCTCCCAGCCTTCTCGAACCCTCCCAATATCGACCCGTATCGCTTGGGCCACTGGCGCATCCTCTGGATATCCATAGAGAATAATGTTCGTCACCAGCTCATCGCAGACCAAATTCAAGCGATACAGCGTCATCTGGTCAAGATCCATCCTCGCGGATATTTCTTGCAAGAAGGCACCCAGCCGCTGCAGCTCCTTCAGATCATTGCTTAGCCTGATACTCTCGACGGTCATGCTTGTCGCCCCTTTGCTGAAAGTTAAACGCCAGCCGAACTTACGCCATTTTGAGGAGCATGTTTTCCAGCAATCTCACCCTGGCGCTTGAAGCATGCAGCAGCCCAATCCCAATCTCCGGATACAGTCTCACTAAACGAGACAAGCTTTCCCCTTGCAGCGTTAGCACACGGACCTCATCAAAAATAACCTGGGCCGTAATCGAAGATGGCGAACCGTCCAAGGCGGTTGTTTCACCCAAAGCTTGTTTGGGTCCAAGCACACCGATCGTTCCGGTCTCCCCTTCCCCCGTCTCGTTGCTCAGCTCTACGTTGCCTTCAATAATCAAATACATCGCTGCATTGCTTTGCCCGCGACGCAGCAGATAAGTCAGATCTTCATGCACTTCTTCTGTAGCAATACCGGCAATCAAGCCAAGCTCATCCACCGAAAGATCCGCGAATAAAGACACTTGCTTCAGAAAAATAACTTTATCCAGCATCGTTAAAAACTTGCGTTCTTCTCTCATATCAACACGCTCCAATGAACTTAGTGCGTAACTGGCAATATCTTTGAGCCAATCATCCGACCATGACTTCGCCTCTTGCAAAATAAGCAATGGCTCTTGCTTGACCGAGCTATGGGTTGCGGAGTCTTGCTTCAGCAGCTCCAGCAAGGCTAGCGCTAAACGGCGGTCACCTAACCCCTCAGCAAGCACTTCGAGCCCGTTATCGCGAACCTCGTCGCTTTCATCCTCCGTAGCTTCGCGGAGAGTTGCAACCACACGCTCGTCTGCGAACTTCGCCATCACCGCCCAAGCGCCTCCGACGAGCGCTTGGTGCAGCTCTGCGCAGCGCTGGCTCGCAAGCTCCGCCAATCCTTTCATCCCCAGCTCATTCAGTGCTGCAGGCAATGCTCTTTCCTGCGTGGATGCCAGCATGCGGGCTACACAGGGATCAACAAGCTGCTTGCGCAGCATGCTTTCATCAAGCAGCTCAGCGAGCGCCGTCACAGCTGCGTTCCATATAAAGGGATTCGCGTGGTTCACGTATGCCAACAAGGCAGGCAACGCTTTCTCGCCCATATCCACGAATGCTTGCAGTATCGCTTTGCGCATCTCTTGATCCGCAAGAGGTACCATCGTGAGGAGGAAAGGAATAGCCTCCACATGTTGGAGCTGTCCAATGCAATGGGCGGCAGCAACCTTGACTGCCGGACGATGATCATCCAGCAAAGACAAGACCCATGCCGCATAAGTATGAAGCTTCAAATCGGCGACCGTATGACAGCCGTAGACGGCCCACTCGCCGCCATTGTCGAGCATTTTGATAATCGCTTCGTCACAAGCTTGATAGCTTTCTTCGCTTTCCAGCGCATAAAGCGCCTTAACGCCCTCGTGCACCACTTTCGGATGGTTATCCAGCAGCTTCACACGAATGAAGAAATGGGATTGGCTGCGCAAATGCGTCGCTTTGGATATGAGTTTCACGCATTCCGCCCGTACTTCCGGGTCTTCATCCTCCAAGAAGGAAGCGACTTGCACGAGATCTTGTATCGTAGCGCCTTGCAGATTCATGGCTCTTAGCACGGCCAGACGGATTCGTGAGCTTTCCTCGCCGATCATGCCGATGAGATGAGGCAGAAATGCGGAATCCTTCGCTTTCCCGATCACCTCTAGCGCGAGCTCCCGCACGTAATCGTTGGGGTGCTTTAGATAACCGAGCATCGCAGATAAAGCTTTGGAGCTGCGGATGCCCCCAATAAAGGAGCCTGCGATCTCCGATAGATCGGCGTGCAACGATTGCACACTTTTCACCAACTCACGAACATACAGATTTCTGCCAAACCAAGCAACAACAACGAGAATTGCAGCTACTGCCACTCCCAGCCAAGCCAGAGGAGACAGCTGCAGCAAGCCAAAGGAATGCAGAAGTGAAAGCAAGGAACCGATCAGAATGCCGCCAGACGCAGCGACACCCTGAGCAAAATAGCGGTAGCCATCCCTTTTGGAGATCGGCATCATTTTGAAGAACAGTTGATAACAAGGCTCCGCTATGTAGTACAGCAAGATATAGAAAATGGCATAGAAACCGGAAACCATGAAAATTCCAAGAGATTGGTTCAGGAACATAGCCGTCAAGCCAAAGCCCCCGAAGAAAACAACGGTAATCGCGAGCAGCATATTGCTTGCGCCAAGCCAATTCATTAGTCGCGTAGACACCGTTTGCAGGAGCAAGCAGAATGTGAACTGGATCGCTGTAATTAAGCCGTAGAACGAAGTCAAATCTCCTTCAACCGGAAACTTGGCCTCGGCAGCCGTAAAGTATTGGTATTCAATCATAAAGTAGACGGCTGGCATCAGCGTCATCAAAGCAACCGCGCAAAGCAGGAACGGACTGCGCAGCATCTGTTTGGCATAATAGCCTGCTGGAAGCTGCGTCTCTTCTTTGGGTTCGGCAACACTTTGCGTCTTCAATCGGATATCTTCCTTCAACGTCAATGGCACTAAATAGCGAGCTAATGCTTTTCGGAAAAACACAAACCCTAACACCATTAACACCGGAGCTAGCGCATACACGGCTTCCGTCCCCAGCAGCTTACCGATTTGATGGGCAAGTAGCCCAGCCGTAATCCCGCCTGTTGTCGTAGAAGCGATAAACACGGGCATCATCCGCTTCGCTTGCTGCGTTGGACACAAGTCAAAAGCTGTGCTCCAAAGCAAAAGCGTCAACTGCCGAACAACAAAGTTCGAAGACAGAAATAAAATAGGATAATAGTATCGGAAATCAATGCCGCCTGCCTTAAATCCGAGCAATACCGCTCCATTCACTGCTAAAAGCCCAATCATTATCAGGTAAAGTGTGGTCATCATTTTCGCTTTGGGCAGCCGATTCGCCAATTTGGCCAAAAGCCAACCCTCGAGCGGCATGATGGCCGCTTCAAAAATATAGATATAAGGCAAATACTGCACGCCGAATCTTTGGTTAAAAAGCGCCATGAAAGCTGTATAGTTCAAGGATTCGGCAATCCCGCTAAAATAGAAAATTGGCAGCATCATCCAAAGTTTGCGCATGTCTTCTGTACGTAGTCCCATCCATCCGGTTAAACTTCCTTGCATATCATCAGGTCCAATCTATCAGTTCATTTCTGTCACTTGGACAGTGGTTTGTAGAAAGCCAATCGAGCTTCGCCTTCATAGTAATAATTGGGATACGTGCCGATGAGTTCAAAACCATTTACTCGAAACATCTTTTGAATAGGCTGGTACTCAGGCAAATCACAGGTGTAGGTTAATAGGTATCTTCCCTCCGCACCACGGGCAAAGCTTTCCAAGGCCTGAAACAAAATTTTGGCAAATCCATGCCTGCGGTACTCTCGGTGAACCGCTAAATAATCCCATAGAAAGCCGCCGGACTGATGTTCATTTTCCTTGCAGCTGGTCACAGCGATAATTTCGCCGGCTTCATTCTCAATAAACCAATGCCGATGGTTGCGCTGCGTTAAGCTAAGAAGGGGAGCATTGCGATAATGCTCCAGCTCTCCCGGTGTATGCCGCTGGTCGTCAAAAGATGCCGAGGACAAATAAAAATTCGTGATGCGCAAGGCATCTTGTTCCGTGGTAAGTTCATGTACTTGCACGCCAGATTCTCCCCTTTTTCATTAGGAAACCGATAAAGTCCCATTCCACTCAGCCGTCGTACCGTGTTGGAAGTATTCATCACAAAGATAGAAATAAAGCTGTGCAGCTTTATCTTGACGGTTCTGTTTAATAACCATTAAGAAAGCTTCCCGCGCATCATAAAATCGTCCTACTTGATAATAAGTCACCGCTTGCTCGAATAAGACTTTGGTCTTGTCTTTCAAGGTACGGATCGTCTCCGGGTCCCCTTGGTACACATCGAACAAATGAAGCGGCTCTTTCACGCCTTCAACTTGAATCAAGCCCAAATTCCGATAATGGAAGCCCGCTGGCTGCTCCAACGATTGCACCACATAATCGGTAATCAGAATGGATGCGCCTAACGGCTCTGTCATTTTCTCCAGTATCGTAGCCACATTGACACCATCGGAAATCACATTGCCTTCCAACCGCTGCTCCTCCCCGATAATGCCTAAGCGAAGCGGCCCTTTGTGCAGGCCTATGCCAAAATCTACAGGTTGATACCCTACCTTGGCACGATGGGAATTGTATATTTCCAGCTCTCTGCGCATTTCAATGCAGGCCAGCAGTGCTTCATCAGCCCGATTGGGAAATAGCGCCATGAAGCCCGCGCCTAGATATTTATTCATAAGCCCCTGATGATTGCGGACATAAGGACCAAAACGCTTAAGAAACGAGTTGACGAAATTGAAATTTTCTTCCGGTGAAAGCTTCTTCGAAATGTGAAAGAAACCACGAATATTGAAAATCAATATGGACATATTTTTTTCAACCTGATCCCCAAGCTCGACATCCAGAATGCTTTCTTTATTCAAGAACCGCAGGAATTGCTGGGGCACGAACCGGTAGTACGACTGACTGAAATTTTCGACTTTCGTGATGTATTCACGAATGCGCGCTGCCATGATATTGACACTATCCCCTAAGTCAGACACTTCATCTCTGGTGTTAATCGTAACGACCGTATCCCAGTTGCCTTTGGCGATTTCACCTACGCTATTGCGCAGCTTGCGAATCGAGGATAGCAGCACATAGGTCATTAGAAACAGGACCAGCAGCAAGCCGATTGAGATAAAAGCAATGTTGCGAATAATGGAGTTTAATACCATTTGGCGATGCCTTAAAATGCCATCCAAGTTTTTGCTCGTTTCAAAAACACCGACAATTTTACCCGACGAATTGTAAATCGGCGCAATGGCATACCGCCACTCGCCCGAGAAATCCTGCCATTGCCCGGTTGCCGGCTTGCCTTCCAGAACGACTTGTTGATTTTCCGGCGTTTGTTGGAAAGGATTAAACATGTGCATGCCGTCATCGTCTTCCAAAATACGATAAATGACCCCATTTTCATATTTGTACACGGCTTTGTAAAAGCCTTGGTTATCATCTTGCTCATTGTTTTCAAAGACCGATTGAATCTTTTTGCGGAAGGAATTATAGATCGTCCCTTTGTAATCAAGCGGAGACGTGAGACTTTGCAATTTATCTCCATCGATCAGGTTTTGGCCATTTCTGGCTAGCAGAATAAGCTCACTGAAGGTTTCTTCTTCCATTTTCTTGGAGAAACTCGTGTAAATAACGGTAGATAGCAGAATCATCGACACGGCAATGACGGGCACCAGAATGAAAATCTGCTTCATCATGAGAGGAAGTCTGCGTTGCAGCAGATTGAAGAAAATAATTTTGATCGCAATCAACAGCAGGATAATTCCGACGATAGCAAGGGACCACAAAATAATAACCTTGGTCTGCATGGCGCTGCTGTACTGAGCCTCAAACAGAGAGGGTGTAATGGTTCCGTCCGGAAGACGGCGATTGATCTGTGTCGGTTCTACGATAATGAGGCTGTCGTCCTCGGCAATACTGCTCGTCGTTGCATCGAATGCAAGCTCAACTCCGCTCGCTTTCACCTTCTCTTCATTCACAAGCCCCTCGATAATGTAGGGCTGCTTGGGATCAAGTCTAGAGATCGTTTTGCTGTTGAAATCGATAAAAATGAGGCGTCCTTGGTTATCCAAATGCATGCTTTCGGGAAAGTTGCGTCGTGTGCGGTCAATGCCCGGCAACGGATATACAAGTTCGGAGCGGCCATCTTGGAAAGCACGATAAATTTCCCCGCTGCGCGTCGAGAAATAAATCTCACCCAGCTTATAGCCATCTGCCTCAGCCACATATTTGTTCTCAGGGAGCTTGACAGTGTAAGCGATTTGGGGCGTAGTGGAGGAGATTTCTTTCACTGGTTGTTTATACAGGGCCAACTGTGTAACTTCATCATTGAAAAAGTACACCATGCCTTCGCGAACCTGTACATTTCGCAAGGAGCCCAGTCTGTACCTTCTTGTCTGCGAATCCGTATACTCTTGCGTAAATAAGCTGCGATCGAACTGCCCGTTCGGCGTATAGCGGACGATCTGCTCTGATTTCACCGCAATGCCGTAAGGATCAAGCAGCGTTCGAATCGTATATAAGTATCCTTGATCGTCAACCGCCATGTCATTAAAACGATACACTTCCCCGTTCTTCCCCAAGTCACTCGTAATGGAGAATTGCAGAACACCTGCGCTGTTCACCTTGTGAATCGTTTTCTTGGCGTTGTCAATGACGAACAAGTTGTTCTGATGATCAGAGATCGCCTTCGATAAGCCGTCGAACGGCATGCTTTTGTGAAAAGGCCATAGTGTAAAGCTGTCCCTGTGCACGCTCAGGTAGCTTCCGGCAGCGCCCAGAAGCAGCAGGACGAGCAGCAATGCCGCAATCGATTTCTTCATCGCTTTTTAATCTCCTCTTAATTAGCAATCTGAATGATTTGGGTTGGCGCATTCCAATCGACTTGTAGGCCCAAGGATTCAGAAATGAATCTTAATGGCACATACGTCTTTCCGGCCAATAGCAGCGCCGGGGCTTCGATCTGAAAAGGCTCGCCATCTATGTAAGCCGTGGCATCGTTGATTCGGCAAGTGATGGTAGCAGAATCTGAGCTGACGGTTACCGTCATGCTTTCCTGCTCCCAATCCACCGCCGCTCCGAACGATTCGGACACCGATCGTATAGGTAAATAGGCCTGCCCGTTTATTATAACAGGCGGAGCGTCGAATTTGATGTAAATATTCGGCGAGAGGACATTTTCTGCGGCAATCGGTTGAATTGCGATTGGTACAAGGCCGCTGCTGGGAACCGAAGCGGAACCCTCACCAGAACCTGGGCCGAGGTCGATGGCTTTGGTGTCCGCCAACCTTGCGGACAGGTCGGCCAGCGCTTCAAGCTCCGCTGCGCTGTACTTCGCCTTCTCCTGCTGCTGCAGCTTCCCGAGCAGCTCGCTGACTTGCTGTTCAAGCAGCGGCTGCACAGCAGCATCGGGCGGCAGCTCAGCCGCCACCTCCTGCACAGCAGCCAGCTGCGCGAACAGCGCATCCTTCTCCATCGACTGCACCGCCTCGTCGACGGCCGCCAGCGAGCGGGTCAGCGTCGCGACCCGCTCGGGGTCCTGCTGCGCTGCGCTAAGCGCAGCTTGGAGCTTCTGCTTCGCCTCTGCGAGCGAAGCAATGCCTGTGGATGCGCCGGTTTGCGCATCCGCGAGCTGCGCCTGCGTCGCCAGCAGCGGCTGCAGCGCAGCTGCTGCCGCGCCCGGCTCGCCGGCGGCGATGGCTTGCTCCAGCTTCATCTGCTGGAGCTCGGCCTGCTCGGCCAGCTGATCCTCGCTGGCCGCATTCCCGGCGGCTGGCTCAGAGCCGCCAGGACTACCGCCGCCGTCCGGCGGTGCGGCGGCTTCCTCGGACAGCGCTGCGATCAGCGCGTCCGGGTTGTTCACAAGCTCCATCTGCTTCAGCGCAGCTGCGGCGTCGCCGTTCAGCAACGCTTCCAGCATCCCGAGCTGGGCTTGTGCATCCTTCAGCTGTACCGCCAAATCGGCGATATCGGTCAGCTTCAAGTCCGTAACGGCTGCGGCTTTCGCCGCTTTCAGCTTGACGATATCCTTCTTTAACGTTTCGATCTCCTGCTGCAATTGCGCAGGCGTTTCTACAGATGCAATAGCACCAGGCTTGGCTATATCAACGGCTACCTTCAAGGCTGCCGCTGCTTCCTTCGAAAGAACGGCCGAGCTGGCAGGATCGCTTAAAGCACTAGAGTCTACGGCAGTATCCAGAGCAATCCACGGGGCTCCCGCTTCCTCGGATTTAAAGTACATGCCTTGCCCTGACTTCGCGATCGTTGCCGAAGCTGCCTGATAGGCCGCAGGGGTCAATGCGTCGAGTTGGATTTTGTAGGCACCGATGATCACAGTCCCTAATCCGGCAGCTTCTGATTCCCCAGCTTCACTCCCTGCTCCCTCAGCAGCCCCGCTTCCAGAACCAGCAGGAGTGCCGTCCCCCGCGCTTTCAGCCGTAAGCTGCCCCGCATTTCCTTTCCCCTCCAAAAGAAACTCATCCAGCTTCTTCCCTTTATGATAAAGAACAACCCTCAGGTTCTCCATTTGGCTAAACTTCAATGTTAGGTTCCGAATTGGCTTCGTAATCTTCATGCGTTTGCCAATCGCCCGACCTTCTTTGGTAAACACGGCATACTCCGTAGCACCAAGCTTCTTATTCACTGTCACGCTGAAATCACTGAGCAAAGGACCAACAGCCGGCTTCAGCTTCCAAGTTCCCACAGGCGCTTTGGGCTTTTGCGGCTTGGCTGCCGCCAGTCCATCATCGAGATTGCGATAGGGCAGAATCCCCTTCTGAAGCGTCTTCTCTACGGCTCCGCCGGTAGCCAGGTCCAGCTTGCCGAGTGCTGTTTTGTAACTAACCTGCACTGAAAGCACTTGTTGATCTGTGGTTCTCACTGCCTCTTTGAACGCCTGAAGCTCATCCGTTTTCATCAAGCTTAGCTTCACTTTTTGGGCTGCCTTGTCCAAATCGATTTTGGCATTGTCACGATCGCGCAGCGCCTGCGCATAGCTCTCTTCCGCGCCTTTTGCTTCCAAAAAGAACTGCCTCACAGCAGTAATTACAGCATTGCGGCTTTCTTTTTCCTGAAGCATCGCCTTATTCTGCTCCATTGTCGCAATCGGCAGGGCGTCCCTCAGATCATCTAAATAACGAAGTCCATCAAACTCCCCTTGAAGCAGTGATTTCGGAATCGGAATGAAACCAAGCAGCATAAAGAAACCTTCCCAATCCTTCTTCACCTGAGCAAGCGTCGTTTCATAGCTGGCTTGGAACAGCTCCATATCCACATCCTGAGATTTGTACAGTCCATCGATTACCTTCATGCGTGCGGGGCCAAATTTAGAGCTGTACAAATCACGAGTTGTATTCAGCTTATGATCCGCTAATCGACGATCCTCTGTATCCTTGAGCAAGCTAAGTGACGAGCTCAGTGCCTTTGCACTATAAATGGGCAGCTGCTTCTGATTCAGATCCGCATAATCCGGTTCAAAGGTGAACTCGACTTTGTTCTCCATATCCATATTCAGCAGCTTGCCAAGCGCCAACCTGGTTGCTTTGGCTGTCAGCTGGCCTTGTTTGTAGTCAGAGGAAGCCTTCTCCAAAGCTTTATCCGCCTTATCCTGCTCCGCCTCATCGGCGAGTGCGAATTGTCGTTTCTTTTTCACCGTATCTACAGCCGTCTTCGCTTCTTCCCATTTCCTCCGGGCCTGATCTTCCGCCGATGCATCCTGAAAAGCGGTTAAATACGCTTTCTGTACATCAATACGCACCCCATTCATGGATTGCCGCAGCGTTTCCTGCGCGATATACAGCTGTTTGCTCGCTTCAGGCACCTTCAAACGGATCGTCAGATCCTGACTCAAATTATGCGGCTTGGCAAAAAGCCCTGAAGCTTTCGCTTCCTCACTCTTGACTGCATGCTGGGCTTGCTCCAGCTCCAGCTTTTTCTTCAAAATTTCCGTCCGCGCATCCCGTAACAAAGGGCTTATTTTCACACCTTGGTCCATCGCTTCCGCCATCGTTAAGGATTTTACTGCTGCAGCTTCCGCTCTGGACCCTGCCGCTAAGAAAGAAGACGCCCCAAGAAGCAGGACAAGCCCCCATTTTGCTCCATTTCCCCTTGCCACGATGAACCCCTCCGCTCCGCACTACTCTTCTCTTTATAGTACAATATCTCTCTAACTCTCGCACTCTCTTTTGGAGAAATTTAGCGAATTCCATCGAATATAGTAATAGATTGCTGGTTATCTGCTTTTCTAGTAGTATGAAAGTAATAGAAACTTGCGAAAAATATGACAACTTCTTAACTAGGAGAAATACATATGGGAAATCTCGTTTGCGGCGGAGCGATGCTGCAATGCTCATTCGGCGCTGCCCCCGGCACCTTAATGGTGCTTCCGGCCAATATGGTCATGACCGCCATGCCGATTGCCAACATTATGGATAACAAGCCCATGGTCAACATCTTGCCGTTTGGCATGTGCAATTCACCGGCGAATCCGATGGTTGCCGCGGCAACTGCGGCTGCGCTTGGCGTTTTAACTCCTATGCCCTGCATACCCGTAACCGCTGCGCCTTGGGCTCCTGGCTCACCGACCGTACTCGTCGCGAATATGCCCGCTCTGAACAATTCCTCCAAATGCATGTGCAACTGGGGCGGCGTCATTCAAATTCAGCAACCTGGCCAAATGACCATACAAGTTCCTTAACTCGCTTAATGAACAACCTCATTAATTATCCCCACTAGGAGTGAACACAGTTGGAGATCCAGCCGATTAAAACCATTGAAAAAGTGCTAAGGCCCGTCGTCGCACCCTTCATCGGCCATGTTATGAAAGCCATCGCAACGATTGGAAGGCTGCCTAAACTAGCGATCATTAAGTTTCAGCAAATCCTCCGGGTTATGCTCCAGACACGCGAAACCTCACTTAAGAATTACGTGCTGGTCGGCTCCTACTACATCTCCAAACGATTGCTTCTGTTCATCACTTTGTTTATTCTCGTGCTTCTCTTCTTTATTTTCATCCGCCCGCCGGCGATTGTGAATAAATGGTTGAACCGCGTGCCTGTTCTTCAGGAGAATTCAACGAAATTAACGAGCTTCTCCGGCAACGGCAAAGTGGTAGGGACAGAAAAGGATGCCCGCTATACGGGGGATTTGGTCGATGGTCTTTACGCCGGGAAAGGCAAGCTTTTCCACAAAAATGGTCAGCTCGCTTATGAAGGTGATTTCGATAAAGGTCAGAAATCGGGCAGCGGCACGCTCTATGACGAGCACGGTACGATGCAGTACAAGGGAGCTTTTGTCGGAGACACCTTTAATGGTGCAGGCACGCAGTATGACCAGAACCAGAAAGTACTCTACATCGGTGAGTTTCAAAATGGCAAATACGGCGGGGCCGGGAAGTTGTTTGCGCCCAGCGGCGATCTCTTGTATGAAGGCGCGTTTAACGGAGGCCTCTACAATGGGGCAGGCAAGCTCTTCTCCTCAGGCGGCATCGCCCTCTATGAAGGTGAATTCGCGGCGGGTCAGTATAACGGAGCTGGCAAGCTTTTTGATCCGAAAGGCCTGCTCATCTATGAAGGCGGCTTTAAAAATGGCAGCTATTCCGGAGATGGCACCGAGTTCTACGCGAATGGCCTGATCAAATACAAAGGCCAGTTCCTTGCAGGCACATACAGCGGAGAAGGCGCCGCGTTCACCGACAAAGGCGTGCCTCGCTTCAAAGGCACGTTCCAGGGCGGCACCCTGAACGGTGCCGGAGAAGGCTATGACGAGTTGGGCAAACTCGTCTACAAGGGCGACTTCAAGGCTGGCGTCTATGACGGCCTTGGTACTTTGTTTGACGCAGATGGCGCGCCGCTGCTGCGGAGCTTTTTTGCAGGCGGCTACGTCAGCCTGCAGAGCTTCCTCGGTTTGTCCAGCAAGAAAGTCGAAGACTTGCTGGGCAAACCTGGGGAGGTGACGCTGCAGGATGCCAGCGTCATGCTTGCGGGCCAGGAGGCGCCCGCAGCTCCCGCGGAGACGGCGGCCGCAGGCGCCGTTGCGGAAGGTTCGGCCGCGGGTCAGGCCGAACCGGCAGCGACAGCAGCCGTCAAGCTGCTGCTGAGCTATCCGGCCTACCAGCTGTCGCTGCTGGTAGAGCCGTCCAAGGGCAATCCGAAGGAGGCCGTTGTCACTTCCCTCAGCATTTGGGGCTCGAAGCCTTTGGCGCTGCTGCAGCCCGTCATCGAGACCGTCAAAAAGCGCGGCGAGCCTAACGAGGCAGGCTACAACGTGATGGAGCTTGCTGCTGGCGCAGGCGCTGACACCTACACGAACAGCTACTACCAAGGTGACTATCTCTTCACCTTGACGCACTTCAACAAAACCAAAGAAGCCCACCTGCTCCAGGTGAGCTCTACCAAATAAAAACAGCTGCGAGGCGTCTCTTTCAGACCTCGCAGCTGTTTTATTTTAGATGGACCGCCGAGACGGCCATTTGGGCTGGCTCGCAGGACGTTCACCACACATCGGCCGCTGAGACCGCGTTTTTCGCAGGCTCACGCCAACTTTGGGCCGATTCGCCTGCTTTTCGCTCGCGAGACTGCCTTTTTGGCTGGCTCGCAGGCCATTCACACACATCGGCCGCTGAGACGGCGTTTTTCGCAGGCTCACGCCAACTTTGGGCCGATTCGCCTGCTTTCCACTCGCGAGACGGCCTTTTTGGCAGGCTCGCAGGACGTTCACCACACATCGGCCGCTGAGACGGCGTTTTTCGCCGGCTCACGCCAACTTTGGGCCGTTTGCCCTGCTTTTCGCTCGCGAGACTGCCTTTTTGGCAGGCTCGCAGGACGTTCACCACACATCGGCCGCTGAGACGGCGTTTTTCGCCGGCTCACGCCAACTTTGGGCCGATTCGCCTGCTTTTCGCTCGCGAGACTGCCTTTTTGGCAGGCTCGCAGGCCATTCACTCCACATCCGCCGCTGAGACGGCGTTTTTCGCCGGCTCACGCCAACTTCGGGCCGATTCGCCTGCTTTTCGCTGACGAGACGGCCTTTTTGGCTGGCTCGCAGGACGTTCTAACTATCCCTCCTCACTCCCACGCCAACCTACTACGGCAAGGCTAACTTGCCCATAATTGTTGACGTTTGAGCGCCTGTCGCCGAAGGCAAATTATTCGGTACGCCGTGAATCCAATCGTTGCCCAGCAGGGCAAACAGAATGGCTTCCTTGGCATCGCCGGAGATGCCCATCTCGTCCGAAGCTAGGACGGCTTGGTCTGGGAGCAGCTCTTGCAGCATACGCATCAGGGTGGCATTGCGCGCCCCGCCGCCGCTCACGATCACTTCCGCAATAGAACACTGCGGGAAGATGAAATCCTTGTACGCGCGTGCGATGGAATGTGCCGTAAACGCTGTTGCTGTAGCGACGATATCTTCATGGACAAGCCCGCGCCCCAAAGCAGCATTAAGCCATGCAGCGGTATACGCTTTGCCGAACAGTTCGCGCCCCGTTGTCTTCGGAGGAAGCTGCGTGAAATAGGGATGCGCCAGCATCTCCTCAAGCAGATCTTTGTTAACTTGCCCACTCGCTGCCCATGCGCCATCTGCATCATAGGTAAGACGACCCTCGGACAGCTCGTAGACCACTTGATCCATGATCATATTCCCTGGACCCGTATCGAAAGCAATCAGATTGCTGGTATCGATTGAGACGGAAGTCGGGAAGTTCGCAGCGGTTACTTCCCTCCCTTGAGCTGGAATCGCGGTACAGTTGCCGATCCCGCCTATGTTTTGAAGTATCCGCCCTTTAGTGGCATCTCTGAACATGATGAAGTCGCCGTAAGGCGCAAGTGGAGCGCCTTGGCCGCCGACAGCCATGTCGGCGGTGCGGAAATCACCTACGACGGGTATTCCGGTCCGTTTGGCGAGAACGGACAAGTCGCCGATCTGCAGCGTCGACTTCGGCAGATAAGGATCTGCCTCATCCGCCACCGGTATGTGCCACACGGTCTGCCCATGGGTGGAGACGAGATCGATCTCCTCCACCTTCATCCCAGCGGCTGCAGCCGTTTTACGAACCGCTTCAGCGAAGCGCTCGGCAATCGCGAAGTTCATGCCGCACAAAAGCGCTGAATTGGAATGCTCGATGGAGCATAACTGCTTCAGCTTCTCCCGGACTTCGTCCTCGTAAGGGAAGCTTTCGAAGTGAAGCAGCCGGACTTTGGCATCGACGCCGCAGCCATCAATACGGACTATGGCTACATCGATGCCGTCAAGAGAAGTGCCTGACATGATGCCGACTACTGTCAGCGATGTTTGGTTCAAAAGAGTACGGAGCATCATCGCCCGTCCCCCCATCTCCAGCCCGCAGGGTAGCTGGTCCCGAGCGAGACCGGCAAGCGGCCTTGCGGAATCAGCTCGCCAAGCAAGCATCTGGCTATGCTTTGCAGCGCCAGCGGGCGGCTTTCGTAAGCGGCAACGAAAGTCGATATGTCCGGCAGCTCCAGCAAGTCATAAGGCACTCGAAGCGCAACGACGACCAGCGGCTTGCCAAGCGCCTGCAGGTCGCGCACCAGCTCGACTTGCGCGGGATGGAATCTTGCGTTGTACGTCCCGATGACGATTTGCTCCACATGCTCCGCGTCAGCAAGAACCGCCTCGCGAAGCTCGCCGACCTTCTGCAGCGGCAGCACGCGGTCGATCACGTCAAGTCCGTGCTCGGTCAGCGCAGCTCCCAAGCTCGCGGGGCCCGCATAGGCTTCGTCGACACCCGACGAAACGGCTGCGGCCACGGTGATCGCGAGCGTTCTCGTCCGGCGCAGCGGCAGCAGCTGCCGCTCGTCCTTGACGAGCGTGATGCTCGCTTCGCTGAGGCGCTGCGCAACTGCGCAGTGCGCCTCCGTTCCAACTTCAGCTGCTTCGCCAAGCTGCGGCCCAAGCACACCGCGCCGCTCCTTGAGCGCGAGCACTCTACTGACAGAAGCGTCAATCTGCGCTTCTGTTAGACGTCCCTCGCTTACGGCTTGCTCAATTGCCGCAATAGCCTCAATCTGAAGGTCGCGTCGGTGGCTGATCAGAATGAGATCAGCACCGGCCTCGACCGCCATAACGCTCGCTGAGACCGTGCCATAATGCTCGGAAATAGCGTGCATTTCCATGCAATCGGTCATGATTACACCCTCGTAGCCAAGTTCCTCACGAAGCAGGCCGGTTAAGACCGATTTGGATAAAGTCACCGGCAATTTCTCTGACTCCAGTGCCGGGAAATAAATGTGCGAAGACATGATCGCATCAACACCATTTTCGATGGCTTGAACAAAAGGCACCAGCTCCACGGAGCGAATGCGTTCTTGGTCATGCTGAATCGTTGGCAAATCCAGATGCGAGTCTACACTCGTGTCCCCATGCCCTGGGAAATGTTTGGCGGTTGCAACGACATTGGCATCTTGAAAGCCCGCTATCGCTTTCTGCCCGAATTCAGCTACGAGCTGGCTGGATTCGCCAAATGAGCGGACACCAATGACAGGATTGTCCGGATTGTTGTTAATATCCAGCACCGGAGCAAAATTCATATTGATCCCCAGGGCCCTTAGCTCTGTTCCAGATACCCATGCAGCTTCATATGCCGCGTGAGATCCATTGTTTAATCTTTCGCTCTCTCCCGCACTCGCATCTGCTCCAGCAGCCAGCGCCATTTGCCCAGGCATTAAAGCGATCCCCTCCGTAATCCGAGCAACCATGCCGCCCTCTTGATCGATCGAAATCCAGAGTGGCGCAACACCGGCATCCATCGCGATCTGCTGCAGCTGGTTGGATAACCCGGCAACTTGCTGGGTATTCGCTACATTACGCGCAAAATAGATGACACCCCCGATGCGGTGTTCGGTAATGAGCGCTTTCAGCTCTTCTGTTACTTCCGTGCCTTCAAAACCGCAGAGCAGCATTTGCCCAATTTTCTCCCGAAGCGTCATTGCTTGAATCTTTTTCATTCTTTATCCCTCTCCCTCATGAGCAAACCTCTACCTGCTGCTATTGCCAAGCCAATCGGCTTTCACTTATTTATTCAAACGGTTTAACGCCATCCATACAGCACCTCTGGCTGCATCCTGTTTGGCCGTCATACAGATTAATTCCGGATAGCTTTCATTCAGTCGATGGACCAAAGCTTGCTGTACAAAAGTGTTCTTAAGCAGCACGCTTCCAGCCATCGCAAGGCATCCTTGGTGCAGAGACAGCTTCTCCACGACGGGAACGGCAAGCTCGAATAAGGCTTGTGCGCTTTTGACCGCAATGCTCAAAGCTGCTTCGTCGCCCTGCGCACAGGCCGTTGACAAGATTGGAGCAAGCGCAGCGATATCCTTCTTGTTGGTTTGCTTGTCATACACAAATCCGACAATTTGCTGCACCGTTGAGATCTGGAGCTGTTCATAGACCAACCCAGTGATCACAGTTCTTGGCAGACGACCATCCTGTGAGCGCACCAAGGCTGCAAGTAGATCCCGGCCAATGCTGTAGCCGCTGCCCTCATCGTCAATCAGGTAGCCATACCCGCCGCTGCGGTGAGCCTCGCCGGCTTCATTTTTGCCATAACAAATAGAACCTGTACCTGCAATAAGAATGATGCCGTGCTCGCTTTCCTGTGCCCCGCAAAGAGCCGTTTCTTGATCGCCCGTAATGAGCAGCTCTCCTTGATATCCGCATGCCCGAACATTGGCTTCAAGCTTAGCGGCAACCATGGGATTGCTGACACCCGCCGCCCCGATGACGACTTGCGCGCAATGCGATAGTCCGCCGCAAACTTGGGCAATCGTATTGAAAATTTCCTGAAAGCTCCTCTGGATGCTTAGCTCGTCTTGTCCATTATAGTTAATGGGCCCAGATGTAAATGTGTGTACCAAGCTGCCATTGTCATCGGCTACATTCACCGCAGTTTTGGTACCGCCGCCATCCAGTCCCGCCACATATCTCTTCATCTGATCACTTCCTTTTTGCCGAAATGCACTTATTCGTATAGGTGATACTGCTTCTTCATCTGGGCAAATTGCCGGCTTTCTTCACGGAATTGCTCCAATAAGCTCGGAACATCGACCGCCGCTTCCCGGTAGTGCTTATCTCCGCCCAATAAATCAATAAAAGGTCTAGATCCCTCTTTGACAGGCGACAGAAAAGCGAATTGCTCGTAGTTGTCCTGAATGGTATACATCAGAGAAATAGCGGTTTCCAAGGGTTGAAAAGCGCGAGCATCCAGCACATGAAGCTGCACGCCGCTGCAAGACTCTCCCTGGAATTTGGAAAAGGTAGGCTTGAAATAGACCGGACGGAAGACGAGCCCTGGCAGCTTCTTGCCATTCATTTCGTCAGCCAGCTTCTGAGCGTCAATGAACGGGGCCCCGACAATTTCAAATGGAACTGTCGTACCTCTGCCTTCCGACATATTGGTGCCTTCGAACAGACAAGTGCCGGGATACAGCAGCGCCGTGTCAAAGCGGGGAATTCCCAGAGATGGCATGACCCAGTGGCGGCCCGTTTCAGGGAAGAGCATCTTCCGCTCCCAACCCTCGCAGCGTACCACATGCAGCTCGCACTGCCAGTTCATTTGGTCATTCGCCATAAGCGCCACCTCGCCGGCAGTCAGACCGTACCGTACGCAAAGCGGATAATTGCCGACAAAGGATTGATAGCCTGGCTTGAGCAGATTGCCTTCAACCGTCACCCCGTCCAGCGGGTTGATGCGGTCCAAAATGACGAACGGCTTCCCTGCTTTTGCACAGTCTTCCAAAGCATACAGCATCGTGTAAATAAAGGTATAATACCGGGTACCCACATCCTGAATATCATAGACGATCATATCGACCTCATCCAGCTGAGCCTGACTTAGCCGCTTGGAATCTTTACGATATAAACTATGCACAGGCACTTGTGTGATCGGGTCCAAATAGGTATCTACCAGGGCACCAGCCGCTTGATCGCCACGAACGCCATGTTCCGGTGAGAATAGGGCTGCGAGGTTGAACTGTTCATGCAAAATCGAGATCGTGGATGCGAAGTTGCGGTCTAATCCAGAAGGCGCCGTTATGAGCCCCAGTCGTTTCCCTTTGAAAAGCTGAGCGTACTGCTGAATACAATCAATGCCGTTAAGGATCATAACAGCTCCTCATTCCTGTTTGATGTAGAAAACCTCTATCGAGGGCGTTCTAGAGAGAGCGGCCGCTTGTAGAGGTTCGTTAGATTTTTATAATTCAGTTTTGAAAACACGCATATTTTCTTCGGGAATCATGAAGGTTTGCGCATATTGCTTCCTAGCTTCAATCCCGCGAACCCGGACTAAATGCTTGTAGTATTCCAGATAAGGGAAAGATTTGCTGCCGGTTACGAACCAATGCAAAGAAACCGCCTTCACCCACAAGTCATATGCTTCTTCTGAAAAATCTACATAAATATAAGGTTTGTAGTCAACAGCATCTTCCCAATTCTCCGCATAATACAGTCTGGATGCAAAATGCGCAGGAAGCTCTCGCTCGAACGAAGACAGACCGGCATAGAACCGAGCGTCGTTCACAATGCGATGCGTTGTCATATGGTCTTTGTGCATGCTGTTTTTGAAATGGGTAATCAGCACATTTGGGCGTACCTGCCGAATCACATCGCAGACGCGGAAGCGCATCTCATCGTTATCCTGGAGTTCGCCATCGGGAATGTCGAAGACGAACGATTCCCCGCCAAGCATTTCGGCAAAACCTTTAGCCTCATTAACTTTCTGCTCGCGGTATTCCATTCTATCTCTGCCAGCGGGAACTCCGCGCTCACCGGCTGTCAGCGCCAAGGTCACGATCCGGTCGCCTTTCAACGAATGGCTTGCCAACAGGCCTCCTGCCGTCAATTCCATATCGCCTACGTGGCCACCGATGGCCAGAATCGTTAACTTTTCTTCACTCATTGTACAAACTCCCTTCTCATGACAGAAAATTGTTTGACGGTTTTAAACCCAGCCTTTTCATAGATGCGAATCGCCGGATTCGTGCTGCCTGTGTAAAGAGACATATAGTCGGTTTCGATTGCCTGAAAAGCTTCACAAAGCTTGAAGAAAAGAATGCTGCCCAGACCATGTCCCTCATGCTCTGGAAGCACGCCGATGCCAGCGAAATAACCTCGGCCGTTCGTTTGGCGAATGACAGGACCTGCAAATCCGATCACTTGATCTTTATATGCAGCAATGACCACTGGCACGCTGTCTGCCACGCATTGCCCGATTTCCTTTTGCCATAGTAAATTATTAAAGCCATTCAGCATTTCTTTCACGCCGAAATGACGCTCCGGGTCAAACAACTCCACCTTGTACCCCTGAGCAGCAGCCTTGTCTTCCTTGGCTCTTATCTCCTGCGGAATGGTGAACCCTGTGAGATTCAAGTACATCGCACATTGCTTGGCCCGTTCCGTGTATCCCTCAGCAAGCAAAAAATCGTATAATCGGCTATCTACCGGTACACCCGGTGCATTATTATGCTCATGCTTGGGCGTATCGGGGATATACCATGGCAATAACATCGGATTAAAGAAGAGAATGTCCGCTTGTTTTTTTCCTGCGTTTTGAAAGCTCATCTCTAAAGCATCTAACATCCGTCTATAGTTTTCATTGGATCTACTCTCACTGGACAGCACAAGACAGGTGATATATCCGGCAACATCTCCCAGAGGAAGGTCAGCGCCCGTACATCCGCAAGCAAAGCCCTGGACTTGATCCGATACCACGAAGACAAATGTTTTGCTTCTGTCAAAATAAGGGTTAGACAAGAAGATAGCTTCGAAGCTTGCCGGCGACAATTCTTTGTAGCCATCTTTCACGGCTTCCTCGTTCCATAAATCAATGACTGACTGCGTATACGCATCATCCCAGGACACAATCATGATCAGGCTGCCTCCTCTAAACGCCTTGTTTTATCCCTTCACCGCTCCTACAGTTACACCCTCCAAGAAGTACTTTTGCAGGCTGAAGAACAGAATGAACATCGGCAGTGCAGAAATGGTTGCTCCCGCCATCATTGGCGCGATAAACGTTGTATTGGCAAATCGGAAGTTTTTCAAGCCGACCTGAATGGTTTGCATATCCATCGTATTTGTGACGAGAAGCGGCCAAAAGAAGGTGTTCCAGCTGTCCATAAAGGTCAGAATCGCCATAACGGCCATGACGGTTTTGGACAAAGGCAGAATAATTCGATAGTAAATTTGGAACTGGTTGCAGCCCTCGATTTTGGCAGATTCGATAATTTCCGTAGGAATACTGCTCATAAATTGTTTAGCTAGAAAAATATTATAGACCGTAACAATACCCGGCATAATTAATGCCGTATACGTATTCTGAAGCTCAAATACATTAACTACCAGAATGTACAAAGGCACTTGCGTTACTTGATAAGGGATCATCATCGAGACTAGCAGCAAACCGAACAGCAAACCTCTTCCTTTAAAACGAAGCTTGGAAAAGGCATAACCGGCCATGCTGGCAAAAATCACGTTGGAAACCGTCACAGTCGCAGCTACGATCAAGGAATTTAAGATCCACCGATACGAATACTCACTGTAATCAAAGAAATACTTAAACGATGCGAATGTAAATTTGCTTGGTAAAATGGAATAGCTCACTGCCCCGGCTTCAACCGGATCACTAAAGGATGAGATCACCATGAAGTAGATAGGAAATATGGTCGCCAAAGCAAAAAGTAGAAGGGCGATAAAAATGATTGAATTTCGAATGGTTTTTACCTTCGGATTCCCTGCGTGATTACTGTATAAAGCCATTATTTATCCCCCTCTCTTAATACTCGACGTCTTTGCCTGCATATTTAAACTGGATTACCGAAATTCCTGCAATGATAACTGCTAGAATCAGGGATTGCGCCGCTGCTTTTCCGAATTCGAAGTACGTGAACGCATTATTGAAAATCAGTAAGCCAACCATCGTTGTTGCATTATTCGGTCCGCCGCCTGTCATCAGATAAGCGTTTTGGAACACTTGGAAGGAACCGATAACTCCGGTCACCAAGAGAAATAAGGTAGCTGGTTTCAAGCTTGGAATCACGATGTACTGCAGCTTTTGAAAAAAGTTCGCACCATCGAGCTCTGCCGCTTCATAATAGGAATCATCAATGCCGAGCAAACCTGCCAAATAGATGATAATGCTTGTGCCATGACTGGATAGCCAGGACATCAGAACTAAGGAGAACATCGCCGTGCTGCTGGAGCCCAGCCAGTTCTGATTGCTGAAACCGAAGAAACGCATGAGTTGGTTGAGAATACCGCCCTCCAGAGGATCGAAGATCCACAGCCATACAACCGACAAAGCTACGCCTGAAGCAACAACAGGCAAATAATACACGGCTTTAAAGAATGACTGCGTTTTCTTCCTAAGCGGCAGAACTAAAACCGCAATAGCCATGGACAGGAGTAAATTGACAGGGACCGTCAACACCGTATAGACGAGCGTATTCCGCATTGCTTTCCAAAACAAAGCGTCTTTTAACGTGTTGGTATAGTTCTCTAATCCTACATAGGTAGAACCTAGCGGCTTATATTTTTGCAAAGAAATGATAAAGGCGCTTACGACTGGATATGCGGTGAACATCGCAAATACGACTAAGGCGACGGCAATAAACGCATAACCCCAAGCTCCTTCTCCTTTAATTGCTTTGAATCTCTTCTTCTTCATCGATCCGGCGATATGAGCCATACTGTCAAACCCCCCTTTCAGAAAACTTGGTTTAAACTAATTCGGATAGTCATGTTTGGTCAACAGGACTATCCGAAAGGCTTACAGCTTCATTTAGTCTTTTACAATTCCGTTATCGCCAAACGCTGCAATGGCAGCTGCTTTAACAGCCTCATACATCGCTTCAGGCGTAACTTCACCGGCAATTAGACCTTGGAATTTAGGAACAATAACTTCTGTTTCCAATTTGATTGCTTTGGCACCAAGATCAGAAGGGATATCAGGACGTGCTGGCGTTGCATTTTTGAGCATGTTTTCAACAGCCGTTACGTTCTCCGGCATTCTGTCGATTTTCATGCTTTCAGCTGCTTTGCGCCCAGTTTGTGTAATGCCAGCAGCAAATAGATCGTTGTTCGTTGTCGCGGCAACTTTACCGCTAGCTAAGAAGTAAGCTGCTTTGACCACATTCGCTTTGTGCTCAGCTGTTGGTTCCTTTTTCCCGCGGAATGTCAAGTATCCATCAACAACAGTTGAGGAAGATGGCTTCGCGCCTTGGAACGTTGGAGCAGGCAATACGATATAATCCACTGGAATGCTGTCTTTCACGGCACTTCCGTCATTTGCTTTGATTTTGGCATTGTTCGTTTTGGCGGAGTTCTCAAACGTTGCAAGACCTTTACCTGTGATCATCGTTTGACCCGTCAAGAACATGTTCCAGCGTTTCCCTGCGTCTACGGAGCTAAGCTCTTTCGGCATGGAACCGTCATCGATCAATGCGCGAAGATCTTTCAGCAAGCCAAGGTAGTTTTTGCTAGTATACGCATATTTCAAATCTTTATTGAAAGCGGCAGGCATCCCGGCATTCTTCGCCATAACGCCCAGATAGTCAATCGCAGCAACACCTTTAACCGCGAACACAAAGCCATAGCGTGTTTTGCCGTTTTCCGTTACAACACCTTTTTTGATCGCTTGACGGAACTCGTCGTAAGTCCAGCCATTTTGCTGTACTTTCTTCCAATCAATGCCGGCTTTCTCAAGGAACTCCCTGTTTCCGCCCAAAGCATGCACTTCCATATAAGCTGGGAATCCGTATAGCCCTTTGCCGTTCTTCATATATTCAAGAGGCGCTTTGTCATAATCGCCAACCATTTCAGGTGTCGCTGTATCTGTAATGTCCATAAGCAGACCTTGCTCAACGTACTTGGAGATGCTTTCAGAACCAGCGAATGCGATATCCGGCGGGCTGCCTGCATTGACCTGCGTATCCAGCTTTTGCTTCACATCTTCCCAGCTCGCTGGTTCGATTTTCAAAGTTAGATTCGGATACTGAGCCGTAAAATCCTTGGAAATTTGCTCGAAATTTTTCTGAAAGTTAGGTGAAACCGGTGGAAGCAGCGCTGTAATGGTATCTTTAGCCGTTGAAGTACTTGCCGATGCAGCTGGCGTCGTAGTACTTGCCGTATTGTTGCTGGATTTATCTCCACAAGCAGTTAAAGCCATAGTTAAAGCGACGACGGATGCTAATACGTGCATTTTTCTTTTCATAAAAAGCATACCTCCCAGTATAGGAACCTTTTTTATAATGCGCTTTTTATACAACTTTGATAAAGGTACTTATTGCTTTTTTTAAGCTTCCGTCACATTGGTTCAAGGCTTGCTCAGCTTCTTGAGCTTCCATGCCGGTTTTGATCATCATAATCGCTAGCTTGCAATTCATCGAAGCTTTTTCCAAATAAGAAATGGCTACGCTGTCTTCTACACCTGTCGCTATCTTGATAATGCGTACGGAACGGTCATACAACTTGATATTGCTTGCCTTCATGTCGACCATGAGGTTGTTGTATGTCTTCCCAAGTTTGACCATCGTACAAGTTGTCAGCATATTGAGAACCAGCTTCTGTGCTGTGCCCGCTTTCAATCGGGTAGATCCCATAATGACTTCCGGCCCAACAACAGGCGCGATACATACATCGCAGACGGCAACTAATTTGGAATCCTTGTTATTCACAACGCCAATCGTTGCAGCCCCAAGCTCCCTTGCCTTCTTCAAGCCTGCAATGACAAACTGTGCGCTTCCGCTGGCTGTAATTCCGATCACAGCATCTTTGTCGGTCACGCCGCATCGTTCAATGAGTGCGACCCCCTCCTCTGCGTTATCCTCAAAGCCTTCAACTGCTGTTCTTAATGCCCCATCGCCTCCGGCAATATGACCTTGCACCAGCATCGGATCAATCCCAAAAGTCGGCGGACATTCAGAAGCATCGAGCACACCGAGTCTGCCAGAGGATCCTGCTCCTACGTAAAACATTCTGCCACCGTTCTTGAGAACCTGATGCAAAATATCAACCGCTTTCATAATCTGCGGTATCTCAGCTGCCACAGCGTTTGGCACCTTTGCATCCTGCTCATTCATCAAACGAAGCATTTGTTCCGTTGTACATTCATCTATCGTCAGCGTATTTTCATTAATCTCTTCCGTAGTCAATCCTGACAGATACTCATCCATAGCCATCCTCCTGTCCTGTTTGTTTGAATTTCATACCTGTATACTAACGAAAAATTTCATCATGGTCAATACATTTTGAAATTTTATTTTATTTTACAATAAAAATTTGATTTTTTATTTTAAATTACAACAAAAAAAGACAATGGCTTTATCTTTCCCTGCCATTGCCTTGTTCATTACCGCCGATGTTTGCTGCTGGCAATAATATCATGCGTTTTGCTCAAATACTTCTTCACATGCTTGTATTCACTGCTGGCAACCCCGGCAAAAAGAATATCAATAACCGTCAGCATCGCAATGCGCGATCCCATGGCCCCGCTCCTGATCGTGAGTTCAGGCGTCGAAATGCTTAAAACAATATTCGCTTTGTCCGCTAACTCGCTTTTGTTATATTTCGTAATCGCGATAATGCAGGCACCGTTCTTTTTGGCGATGTCGAGCGCTTCGAGAATTTCCAGCGTGCTGCCGGAGTTCGAAATAAAGATCGCCACATCACTTTTGCCCAAAAGTGTTGCCGCCGTAAGCTGGCTATGCCCGTCCGTATAGGTATGGCACATCTTGTTAATCCGCGAAAATTTCTGCTCCGCATCAATACCGACCAAGCCGGAAGCGCCGATTCCAAAAAATACGATGCGATTGCTGTCGCACAGCACTTTCACCGCGCGAGCGATTTCGTTTTTATCAATGACACTGAGCGTGTCTTCGATCGATTTGCTATTATTCCGAGAAATATTAGAGATAATAATGGACAAGTCATCTCCAGGCTGGATATCCGTATACTGATCCCGCTGTTCTTCATCCATAGAACCAATGGACGCTGAAATACTCACTATGAAGTTGCGGTACCCTTTGTACCCCATCGTTTTGCAGAAACGGAGCACGGATGCATCGCTGGTCTTCGTTAATTGAGCAAGACTCTTGATCGAAAGATGCGGGATATCTTCTAAATTTTCTAAAATATAATCCGCTACCAGCTTCTCTACCGGTGTTAAGCTATCTTTCATTTCGCGGATTTTAATCAAAATATTATCGTTAATGGACATATGTTTTCCCTACTCATCCTAGAGTTTCAGAGCTGAAATTCACTTTCATCATACGTATAATTTCCAAAAAAAACAAGATGAATATCTAAATTTGACGGAATTTGGCATACTAGTAAATAAATTTTTATTTCAAAATAAAACTATCAAAATAAAATTAAATTCCAAATTATATTGCAGATCTTGAAAATACGGTGCTATAATTATGACATACTTGAGTTAACTAGGAAGGGTGAATACGGGAATGAATTCAACGTTAAAAATAGCCATCATTGGAGCAGGAAGCACTTACACCCCAGAACTGATTGAAGGCATGATTAAGCGAAAAGATGCGCTGCCGATAGCTGAGCTTGTTCTGATGGATATTGATGCAAGGAAGCTGGATATTGTAGGAAAGCTATGTGAACGTATGATCCTTGCTGCGAATATGCCTTGCCGCGTCATTCTTACTGAGAACCTGGATGAAGCGCTGCAAGATGCCAGCTTTGTATTATCACAAATCCGCGTAGGCAAGCTGCCTGCCCGTGTACTCGATGAGACCATTCCATTGAAATATGATTTAATCGGTCAAGAAACATGCGGTATCGGTGGATTTTTCAAAGCTATGCGCACCATTCCCGTTATGCTCCATATTGCCGATCGGATGAAAGCGCTGTGCCCGGATGCTTGGCTCATTAATTTCTCTAATCCTGCCGGCATTATTACCGAAGCCCTGCTGAACCATTCCGATGTGAAAATGCTGGGCTTATGCAACGTTCCTTACAATATGTTCAAAAGCATTCGTGAAACGCTGCACCTAGACCATCCTAATTTCACTTATGTGGGACTTAATCATCTAAGCTGGATTACTGCAATTGAGCAGGACGGCAAAGAATATGTGAAAACTGCCCTTGAAATGGGACTTAACAGCGAAGCGATGAAAAACATCCCTTCCAGCGGCTTTAGCAAAGAGGTCATTCAAATGGTGGGAGCTATCCCTTCTTCTTATATGGAGTATTATTACTTCAAAGAGAAGAAGCTGAAATTGCTGAAAGAAAGTGAATTGACGCGCGGCGAAAAATGCATGCAAATCGAGGAAGAGCTGCTGAACATTTACTTGGACTCCGAATTGCACATCAAACCGGAGCTGCTCTCCACTCGCGGCGGCGCTAACTACTCGGAAGTAGCCATCAGTTTGGTCGATGCTATCTATAACGACAAACAAGAGGTTCATGTCGTTAACCTCCTTAACAAGGGCGCACTGGAATTCATGGAAGACACCGACGCCGTTGAAGTCTGTGCCGTCATTGGGAAAAATGGGGCTGAACCGATCAAAGTGAAAGACTTCAACAACCAACATATCATTGATTACATGCGCATGGTCAAAGCTTATGAGCGCGAAACGGTAGCCGCAGCCGTAAACGGCAGTGAAGATGCTGCAATGCGCGCGCTGTTGATGAACCCGCTTGTTGGCGATTACAATGCTGCCCATCAGTGTTTCAATGAATTGAAGGAAGCTCATAAAGCGTATCTTCCTCAATTTTTCAATGCAGAGAAGTAAAGGCTATGAGTAGAAACTATATCATTGGCGTCGATGGCGGGAATAGCAAAACCGACTACTTCTTGTTTGATACACAAGGGAATTTTATTGATCACATTCATACCAGCACCTGCAGCCATGAGCAGTTCAAGGATGCTTACGTTAGCACTTTCCGCATTATGAACGAGCATATCCAGCATTTACTGACACGTAATCAGTTGTCTATGGCGGATATTGCAGCTGGTGCCTTCGGATTGGCGGGCGCGGACATCCCTTCCCAGAAGGAGCAATTGTGCGAGGTTATTGAGCGCATTGGCTTCACGAACTATGCACTGGACAATGACTCGTTCCTCGGTGTCAAAGCCGGCAGTGCACAAGGTTACGGCATTTGTTCCATCAATGGCTCCGGCACCGTAACCGGAGGGATTTCCCCAAGCGGCAAGCGCCTGCAGGTGGGCGGCGTGGGCAGTGAATTATCCGGCGATGAAGCCGGCGGGTTCTTCCTGGCCCGCAAAGCCCTTCGAGCCGTCTATGATTCTCTCTACCGAATGGGACCGGAAACCGAGCTGAAGAGCCCTGTCATGGAGCTGCTGCAAGTTGACCGCAAAGAGTTGTTCATGGAGTTTGCCCTCGATGGCATGCTGAAGCGAAGCCTTCCCATCACCAAGCTGGTGCAAATTCTATTTGCCTCCGCTGATCAGGGAGATGCCGTAGCTCTAGCGATTCTCGATAATACAGCCAAGCAATTGGCCTATTCCACGGTTGGCTGTATGCACAATCTGGATTTCGGGCAAAACGTCGACATTATCCTAGCAGGCTCTGTCTGGGTTAAAGCCGAAAGTCCTTTGCTGCTGCAAACCTATAAGGACTATGTGACTCGCATGACCGATCATACTTGTCAGTTCATTATTCTCCAAGTCCCGCCAGCTACGGGCGCAGTTCTTTGGGCGCTTGAGCTTGCTCACGGCGGTCCAGTGGATGCTGCGACTCGCGGGAAAGCAATTGAGGCTGTGGAGCTTCGGATTTCTTAGATGGTATGAGAGCATAGACGCACTCGAGGCAATCTGCCAGCTTCGGCGAGATTTCGCGAGATACCAGCAGATTCCAGCCAGCCACAGCCCTCCGTCAAGCTAAAACCTGCGAAAGTGCAGGCTTTTTCGATCAAATCAAGTGAAAATGCCAGAAAGCCTGCAATTATGCAGGCTTTTTGAGCTTTTCCTTCCTAGATTCGGAAAAAGGTCTCCAAAAGATGCATAATCGCAGGCTTTTCACGATTTTGCTGATTCTGAGGACGAAAAGGATGCATATTCGCAGGAATTTGCGAAAAATCGCGGCATAGACGCTCCCGAGGCATCTGCCGGCTTCGGCGAGATTCCAGTGAGATTCCAGCGAGATTCCAACCAGCTAGTCAGCCACAGCCCCCACGCTGAAAGCCTGCGAAAGTGCAGGCATTTTCGGCCATATCGGGTGAGAATAGCAGAAAGCCTGCGATTATGCAGGCTTTTTGAGCTTTTCCTTCCTGGATTCGGGAAAAGGTCTCCAAAAGATGCATAATCGCAGGCTTTTCACGATTTTGCTGATTCTGAGGACGAAAAGGATGCATATTCGCAGGAATTTGCTAAAAATCGCGGCATAGACGCTCCCAAGGCATCTGCCGGCATCGGCGAGAGCGAGATTCCAACCAGCCACACCCTCACGTCGAATGCCTGCAAAAGTGCAGGCTTCTTCGATCAAATCAAGAGAAAATGCCAGAAAGCCTGCGATTATCAGGCTGTTGAGAAAATACTTGAACTTTACCAATTCACCGCGTTACTATGAATATAGAGCTATAAAGCCTATTTCATCGAAAGCGCGGTGTTTTTATGCTTTTTAC